>NZ_AGTR01000079.1 GCF_000235625.1 Marinobacter manganoxydans MnI7-9
TCGGGGTCAGCACCTGATTCTTCATCATATCGGTCCGATCCTGATCGCCCTGTCCAACCCTTTACCGGTCATGCGGTTCTGGTTCGCAAAAATCAGCCCGGGCTGGAGGCATACATTGAGGCCTCTGGGCTGGGTCTATAACGTTCTGCAACAGCCTTTTATCGCCCTTTTCCTGTTTGTCGGGCTTATCTATTTCTGGCTGTGGCCATCAATCCATTTTGACGCCATGCTCAGCCGGGATCTGTATTGGGTCATGAACTGGAGCATGTTGCTGGATGGCCTGCTGTTCTGGTGGTTGATCTTTGATCCAAGACCGCCGGCGATCACCTCATCGCTGGGGTATGGCAGACGCATGTTGGTTCTGGCCGCCGCAGGTGTGCTTCAGATGTTTCTTGGGGCGTGGATCGTGTTTTCACGTGACATGGTCTATGACGTTTACGAAGTCTGTGGCAGGGCCTGGCCGCTGGACCCGGAAGTCGACCAGCTACTGGGAGGCATGCTGACCTATATTCCTCCGGCCATGATGAGCATTCTTGGCATTCTTCTGATGCTCCGGCGAGCCATGCATCAGGACGGAAAATATACCAACCAATCCAAACAACTTGAGGAAACAGCGTCATGAGAACTCGCTTCTGGCGACAGCGCACCAACATCATATCGGCGACCTTAACGCTGATAGCAGCCCTATTGCTGACTGGTTGCTTTGGCAATGACGAGGAAGACTGGAACGGTAAAAACATCAGTGGCTTGATGCCTGAGCTGGAATTCGACCTGATCAATAGCCAGGGCAAGTCTGTATCTGGC
>NZ_AGTR01000078.1 GCF_000235625.1 Marinobacter manganoxydans MnI7-9
CCGTAGAAGACCTGAAGGTTGAAATAAATCAACTGACGGCTGAAGTGGAAGAGCTCAAGAAAGGCGATTCCCCCTTCACGGTGAACGGTTATTACCGCCTGCAGGCGACCTCAGAAAGCCTGGATGAAACCAACGAGAACAGCAGTTCATTTGTTGACCAGCGCCTGCGTGCAAAGATCACCGGCGACCTCAACGATAACGTGAGCCTGGTTTGGTACGGTGAGCTCGATTCTCCCTGGGGTGAGAAGGGAAGCTGCCAGGGTGACAATTGCGGCAAACTCAGCGCCGACGGCGTTGGCGTTGAGACCAAAAATGTCTACGCTGAACTGAAGGTGCCGAACAGCGACTGGAAGGTGCGAGCGGGCGTCCAGGGGTATGGCTTCGGCAAGTACGAGAGCCTTGTTACCAACGACGACATGAATGGCGTCTCCTTTGCGGGCAATGTTGGTATGGCCACGCTGACAGGTGGCTGGTTCAAGTGGGAAGAAAACGATAGAGATTCTGCGGACGACGTGGACTTCTACATGTTGAGTGCCGAACTTCATCCCAGCGAGGTTTTCCACTACGGCCTTACCGGAGCTCAGATCAGCAACAGCAGTCCGGATGCTCTGAATGGTACGGCGGCTCGAACGGATGACAACTATTTCGGTGCCTACGCCGATTTTACCTTTAACAAAATGGGCTATAGCGGCTCGGTACTTTACAAAAAGTCGTCCGGGCGTGACTCTGACGCAACAGATGGCGACACGTACATGTTGAATCTGTATGCCCAGAGGCATTGGGGCAATGCAAGCCTCAAGATTCACGGCATCTACATTCCGGCTGATGACAGCAGCAATGGTGCAGATCGCTTCGCGGCAAACCAGTCAGGCTGGGAGCTGAATAGCAGCAATCTGCAAATCTTCGGAACAGACTACTACTACAACAATGGTTCCCAGGGGGCCAAGTCAGTTTCTGACGCAGCTTACCAGGGATACGGTCTGATGGGGCTGATAGTCTCGGGTGATCAGGAACTTTCCAACGACTACTACCTGAAGTACGGCACCGGTTACTTCCGCGTTGCCGACGACGCGCCCGACAGCGCTGCTCAGGCCAACGGCTCAACCCTTGGTACTGAAGTCGCTGCTCAGCTTGGTAAAAAGTTTGCCGGCGTGTATGACATCAGCCTCCGCGGTTCTTACGGTTTCATGGGAGACTTCTACGGAGATGACCCGGAGGATACCTATAAGGTCGTAGCTATGGTCAATATCAGTTACTGATCAACGTGTAATTTCATGATCTGATACAACGGCCGGGCCTTAGTCCGGCCGTTTGTCATTGAGCCGAACATGCGGAAGGTCGGCAATGATTTTGACGAAATCCTCCAAATGAGGACACTAGCTGACCCACGCAAAGGGGCCAGCCTTTTCTACTGGGCATTATCGTACTAAAACCACCACCGGACGCCCGCCACGAAGCTGGAGGACTCGACGTCTTCCCCCTCGCGCTCACGAAGGTCCTCTGTGTTGCCCAGAAAGCGGGTGTAAGAAACACCCACGTAGGGCGCAAACTCCCTCGAAAAGTGGTATCTCAGACGGAGCCCCAGGCCCACATTATTGATGCCACTACCGACGCCCCACTCCTCAACATCGCTGAAGGCAACGAGCGTTTCGCCGCGGCCCTGCAAAATGAGCCTTTGGGTCAGCAGCCAGTCGTACTCGGCTTCAAGATCGTATGACACGTCACCGTCGTCGGTGACTCGGAGATTTGTGTCTACCTCAAACCAGTAGGGGGCAAGTCCCTGCAATCCAACAATGGCCGAATAGCGCTCCTTATTAGGGCTGGGGCCAAACGTTGTCTGGGCACCCAATCCTGTCTGTATATCCCAGAAGCGATCGAAGCGATAGCTGTACTGCACATCAAAATTTTCGATGTCGCCGCTGTCGCTGGATAGATCAGTCTCACCTTCCGTTTCGACCCAGAGCCGATTGCGATCTTTACCAATCCAGGCCTGGGCGTCCCACAGGGCCAATTCGTTGTCGCCGTCACGCTGGTATTCCATCCGGTCAAACAGAACCTGGCCAAACACCTGGTTGTCGTGTATCGGCAGCGTCCAGTCCGGTTCGGCCTGAA
>NZ_AGTR01000077.1 GCF_000235625.1 Marinobacter manganoxydans MnI7-9
CAGGTCTTCAATGTCTCGGTGGCAACATTCGCAGCGACGACTCAAATCCAGTCTCTCCGGTTGAAACAAAAAGTAACGAGTATGGCCTAATGTCGGGTCAGACCTGTTACAACGGCCACTCAATCAGATGTGCAGACTAAGTCGCTTTCCCTCGCTTTTCTAGCTCCCTCCCATCGACGCAGTCAGCTCTCCGGATTAACGTACCGCCGGACGAGATAAGAACACCCGATTACTTGGAAAAGTTCAGCTGTAGTCAATCGACCTGACAGATACTGGCTCTTTAGCTATTGGTAGTCTGAACTCTACACTAATCGCCCCGAGTGTGCGTATTCCAGACCAAGGTTGCCACTGATTCCAGACGAAGCCTGCCACCCATTCCACGCGAAAGCTGCCACTGATTCCACGGCAAAGCTGCCACCCTGGCAGGCTGCCTGATTTCCCCATCAAAACGTCCGGCGCGGGATAACTAACGGTACTCTGCTCCTTTTCATCCGGAGAGGGCCAGATGCCAGCGAAGAGGTTATCCATGCGTAAAATCAAAGAAGTCCTTCGCCTCAAGTGGGAGCGAGGGCTGAGTAACCGGCAGGTTGCCGCAGCCTGCGGCATCAGTCGCCCCACTGTGAGCGAGTATCTGCGGCGTGCTGCTGAGGCGGAGCTTGGCTGGCCGCTGCCAGAGGATCTGAGTGAAGCCCAGCTGGAGCAACGGCTGTTCCCGCCACCACCGGATCTGCCGGCACAGGCCCGAGGCATTCCGGATTGGAAGCGAATCCACGATGAACTCCGGGGCAAGAACGTCACCCTGTTCCTGCTCTGGCAGGAGTACCGGGAAGCCAATCCGGATGGCTACCAGTACAGCTGGTTCTGCGAGCACTACCGGGCCTGGCAGGGCAAGCTGGATCTGGTGATGCGTCAGGACCACCGAGCCGGTGAAAAGCTGTTCGTGGACTATGCTGGGCACACGGTGCCCGTCATTGACCGCACCACCGGTGAGATCCATGAGGCGCAAGTCTTTGTGGCGGTGATGGGTGCGTCCAATTACACCTACGCCGAGGCCACCTGGAGCCAGACCCTGCCGGACTGGATCGGCTCCCACATCCGAGCCTTCGAGTTCCTGGGCGGCGTGCCGGAACTGGTGGTTCCGGATTATGTGCCGGGACACATAATCCGGATTATGTTCCCAATCCCATTATGTTCCGTTCACTTTAGAAGACCTTGAAACCATAGGGAGGCCCCCTTGCACTGGGGCACATAACGATCACAGGGGTTCCAGCCATTGCAGCAGCTCGGAATTGGATCGCCATACTGGCTTTCGGTGGGACTCCGCCGGAGAATCCCAAATAGGCTCACAGGTGCGCAGCGCGTCCACTTTCATTCGGAGGGTGATCTCGGCGTATCGGTTGGTGGTCTCCAAACTGACGTGTCCAAGCCAGGCGCGGATGACGTTGACCTCGACACCTGCTTCAAGCAAATGCACGGCCGTCGTGTGGCGTAAGACATGGGGTGAGATGTGCCGCACTGTGCCATCTGCGCTTTTCTTCACCACCTTGACGGTATGACGCCGCACGATCTTGTAGATACCAAATCTGGTCAGCGGCGCACTGTTGCGGGCTAGGAAGACAGCGTCATTGGAGTGGCGTCGTTGCCGATTTTGCTCCAGTAAGTCCTGCATCAGACCCGCTGTTCGCGTCCACAAAGGACAGGTACGCCATTTGTCACCTTTACCATGCAGCCGTACTCGGGGCTCAGAACCGAGTTCCAGGTGCGTTGCGCGCAGATCCGCTACCTCCTGTACGCGTGCTCCGGTGTTATAAAGGAAGCGAAGCAAGGCTTGGTCGCGCAGAGCCTGAGGGTGGTCGGTGGGCAAGGCAGCGAACAGAGCATTAATCTCGTCGCGTTCGAGATACAGAGTCTCGCCCGGTTGCCAGCGTTTGACGGGAATGGAAGCAATTTGCTGTGCTTCCCCGAGCACGCAGGGCTCACGGCCGGCAAGATACTCGAAGAAGGTATGCAGCGCCGCCAGGCGCTGGTTTCGGGTTCTAACCCCATTACCACGTTCCTGTTCAAGGTGTTGCAAAAAATGGCGCACTCGCTCGCCAGTGAGATCAGCCAGTTCCAAGCGGGTGATCCGGCAATGCTTATCCTTTGCAGCGAATTGCAAGAACAGGCGCAGGCTCTCCTTATAACTTCGGATACTGGCCGGGCGCAGCCCCCGTTGGCATTTAAGGTGATCTTCTACGAAGGCAAAGACGAGACGCCCCAATTGATCCGTCATGATAGCTCCTCCTCTCTGCGGGGATCGGCGAATCGCTCGAACCGTTGGCTCGCCTCCCGGAGCAGTGCTTCGGTGATGGTCAGATACCAGGCAGTCGATGCCGGGTCGGCATGGCCCATGAAGGTTGATAGATGAAAGAGCCGTTGATTGGGATCCACGCCGGTGCGATACCAGCGGAGCAGAGTTGCGACCGCGAAGGAATGGCGCAGGCAGTGCAGATGAGGTTGGCGTACGCCAGGTGGCACGTACGGATCCATCTTCAGTATCAAGTGGTGAAATGTCTGACTGACCGTCTCAATACGCATTGGCTTGCGCTCTGGGAAAAAGCTGAAAGAAAATACCGGATCATCCGGCTGCCATGACCCATACCGATCAACGCCAAACTGCAGATAGACAGCGATCTGTTGCGCCATGCGCGGGCCAAAGGGGACCAAACGCGTCTTGCCAAACTTGCTCTTGTCGATCACCAGAAGGCTGCGCTGGCAATCGACGTCGCGATACCGAAGATGCACAATCTCGCCGACACGCAGGCCCAAACCGTACATCAGCGAGAAGATTGTTCGGTAGACCATGCCACGACAGGGTGCCCGGGAATTGTCCGGAAGCTGTGACGCCAACGTCAGGATGTCTTCCACCTGAGCCGGTTCGAACAGGAAGGGTTTAAGCTGGGAAGTCACCGGCTGAGGGTGAGCACGAACCGGAGAATGCGCTAGCCGCTCCTGGGCCACCTGCCAGGCAAAAAAGCAGCGGAGCACCCCCAAGAGGTGGTTATAGCTGCGTGGGCGAGTGCGTGGCCGCGAAGCGAGAAAGGCCTCAATCAACGCCGGTTGCACTAACGCCGCATTACTCACCCGTTCCTCGACCAAAAAGCGATCGAATAATTGCAAGGCGAGCTCTTCAGTATCAAATTTTCGGCCCAGCGCGCGCTTGTAACTCAAGTAAGCCGAAAAATCCTTGCCTAGG
>NZ_AGTR01000076.1 GCF_000235625.1 Marinobacter manganoxydans MnI7-9
AACGTCATCAACTTAAGCCCCGCAGAGTCCAAAATCCAGTTCCAGCCGAAGCCATGGGCGGGGTTTGGTGGCATCATCGTAACGATATCGCGACAATGAGCGCCAGCTGAAGCGATTTTTTGGGGGATGGACCGGATTTCAGGCGGGTCGTGACCTGTACAGGTGGGGAGGCGCGTTTTCAGGGCGAGCGGAAGCCGACCGCTCCGGAAGCAGCCTGTTGGTTGGGTGAGTGGTGGGGTCCGGGTTGTTAACGCAACTTAGCGGGTGGGCTTATACCCCTCGCAGCCTTTGGTGGCGCACCGCCGGCGTTTTCGCGAGCTGGAGCGGCCGGGGCGGATGGCGCCCAGGGCGCTGGCCATCAGTTCCAGCAGGCCTGAGAGCAGCGCGCGGGTGGGGTTGAGCAGTAGCCGGACGAGGCTGTTCTTGAGGCAGGACAGCCCCTGGGTGAAGTTGGGCTGCCAACGGTGTTTGCGCTGGGCGTGACGCCGGTCGATCTCGGGTTGCTGCAGGGTTTGCATCAGCAGTGCCAGGTTCTTGAGCAGGATGCGGGCGTGCAGGTCCTGCTGGACGGCCTGGGGGGAACGGCCACTGAAGTTCTCCAGGTTCAGGGTTTGCTTGAGGCGCCGGTAGTCGGTTTCGATGCCCCAGCGGCGGTGATACAGGTCGGCAAAGTCTGCCGCAGGAAACGCCTGCGCATCCAGCAGGGAGGTGGCGAGCACTTCCGTGGTGCCCCCCGGCAGGTCCACCCGCACCAGGCGCAGGGTCACCGGGCCGTCTAGATCCGTCCCGGACTGCTGGCACACCTGGCGCGAGAGCCAGTTGGTGCAGGTGAAGGTGTGTTGGGTTTCCCGGTCGCCGGACTGGACAAAGTCCCGCACGGCGCGATTGAAGTTCAGGCGCAGGCGCATCACGAACGGAATTCGGCGTTGCGCCAGATCGGCGAACAGCCAGTGGGCGGGATAGCCGCGATCAAACAGGATCAGGCTGCCTGAGGGGGCGTGATCGAGATGGCTTTGGGCACAGCCGCGCTCACAGATCGTCGGGGAGACGAGCAGGCTGTGCAGGGTCTGGCCGTCGCCCAGGTCGATCAACTGGGACAAGCGGGCCACCGGCAGGCCCTGGTGGGTGCCGAAATGGCTGGCCTGTCTGTCTTCCAGGGGGAGATGGACACTGGAGCCGTCGATGCCCAGCAGGCGCAGGCCGCGCCAGCGGTATCGCAGACCCTGCGCATCCAGTTGTGCCTGAACCACCTGGTTCAGGGCCTCGAACACGGTCGGATCCAGCTTTTGGCGGGCCTTGCAGAAGGCCGAGGCGGTCACCTGACAGGATTCCAGGGCCGCGCCGGTGACCTGCTGGAAAAAGCCGTTCAATTCGGTTTGCAAGGCAGACTGGGGCTGATTGAGCAGGAACAGGGCCAGGTGTTTGAAGTTCAGGTGGCAGCGGCGGGTGAAATCCTGGGGACGTTGGCGGTGTTCGGCGATAAAGGCGGGGTCATCCAGTAGACTGGTTATTTTATGTACAATTTTCAGTCAGGATCTCGCTGGGCGTGTCAACCGTTAGTTTTGGCGGAAGTTTCATGAGGCGTATTCCTCGTGTGTTTGTGAACCGTAATTATATGATATCTCTGGACAAACGTCACTAATTCAATGACGTTGG
>NZ_AGTR01000075.1 GCF_000235625.1 Marinobacter manganoxydans MnI7-9
TGGGGTTCTACCCCGTTACTGCGGACATTCCTAAAAAGAGGCACACTGTGCCAAAGGAGTGTTCATGTCCAGACGCAGAAAATATAGCCCAGAGTTCAAACGCGAAGCCATCGCCTTAACCCGGCAACCCGGTGTGAGTTGTCGCCAGGTAGCCTTAGAGATCGGCATCAATCCCAACCTGTTATCCCGGTGGCGCAGAGAAGCGGATGAGGAAACGGATAAGGCCTTTAAAGGCTCTGGTTCCCCCAGAGACGAAGAGGTTGCCCGCCTCAAGCGAGAATTGGCCCGCGTGAAGAAGGAGCGTGATTTTTTGCGCGAAGCGGCAGTGTTCTTCGCAAAGGAGTCGTCCTGAGGTATCAGGCGATTCAACGTTGTCGCAATACTTTCCCAATACGTCTTATGTGCCGATGCCTGAAGGTGTCGGCCAGCGGTTATTACGCTTGGGTCTCTCGCCCTGAGTCCGCCAGGTCAAAGGCGAATCAGCACTTGCTGTCACGCATCAGAGAGATTCATGACGATAGCGGGGGCATGATTGGCTCACCCCGTATGCATGAGGATCTGGTTGCTGAGGGAGCCTCAACCAGCCTGAACCGCGTCGCGCGATTGATGGCCAAACACGGCATTCAGGGGTGGCCACGCAAGAAGCGCGGACGCTTGGGACGTCAATCTTATCGACCACCGGGAATCCGGAATCATCTGGAACGGGATTTCTCCGCTCTGGAGCCAGACACCAAATGGGTGACGGATATAACAGAGATCCCGACGCAGGAAGGAAAGCTCTTTCTCTGCGTGGTTCTCGACCTGTTCAGCAAGCTGATCGTTGGCTGGTCGATGCATCACCGACAGGATCGGCATATGGTAATCAGAGCGGTTGAGATGGCCGTTTGGCAGCGCCAGGGGAAAGTTCCGGTGATATTGCATTCAGATCGAGGCAGTCAATTCACCAGCGGTGATTACCAGCGCTATCTCGGCAGCAACCGACTGGTGAGCAGCATGAGCGCGGTCGGTCATTGTGGTGATAATGCGGCCTGCGAGGGGTTCTTCGGCATGCTCAAGCGTGAGCGAATTCACCACCGGCGCTACCGAACCCAAAATGAAGCACGAGCTGATGTCTTCGATTACATTGAGCGGTTCCATAATCCTAGGATGCGACGTAGAGTTGCTGCTCAGGACAGAAAACTGTTCGCCGTTTTAAAACCGTCCGTGGAAACGGGGTAGAACCCG
>NZ_AGTR01000074.1 GCF_000235625.1 Marinobacter manganoxydans MnI7-9
ACTCGACTGACATCCATTACCGCCAATGGACAGACTTGGAGTTATAGCCACACCTATACCAACAACACTACGCCGGACTTTGCGCAGCTAACCACAGTGACCCGTCCAGACGGTGAGAGCTGGAACTACACTTATTACCCAATCACCACCAACGGTGATGCCGGCAGCCTCGCGATCGATACCGTGACCTACCCCTCTGGCGGCATCATCGACTACGACTATGACTATGTTTACTTCAACTTCGGTGCCCAGAAGGCAACAACGGTTGTGACTGGCAAGCAAAACAGCGGCCGCGACATAACGCCGGGCACTTGGTCCTACGCTTACACACCGGCCTACAACGGGCAGTATGGTTATGACGAAACCCACATGGTGGCACCGGACCATCAGCGCACTTTCTATCACATCGGCTACACCACCAGCGCCAATGTCTGGGAAATTGGTACCAAGCGTTACGAGGAAGTGTACGACCTTCAAGGAACGATGCTTGAACAGTACGCCTACCAGTACAGCAGCGCATTGCTATCCAATGAAAATTTCTGGCACGGGCGGGACACGACCAGAATTGATAACGATACGCAGGTTCCCCTACTGACCAATGTGACCCATTGGCGACAAGGCACCTCCGTACAAACCCAATACTCCAATTTCGATGCGTACGCCAAGCCGCAAACCATCGTTGAAACCACCAATACCACCGCCACTTCTGATCGGACTCGCACTCGTACCTACAGCCATTCAGCCAGCGACTGGATCCTCGGTCTGGTGACTCAGGAAACGATTGACTATCCCAACGGTGCGCCGGTCACCCAGTGGGTCACCGACAGAACTTACGACTCGGCCGGGAATATGCTGACGGAAGACAAGTCGGGCGTTTTGACCGCCTACACGTACACCCCTGAGGGCGACATTGCCTCGATCACCGATGCCAACAACCATGTAACTACCTTTTCAAATTATTACCGGGGCGCACCTCAGGTTATCAACCGGCCCGAAGCCATCTCCGAGACGCGGATTGTCAATGCGGACGGTACCTTGGCCTCGTCCACAAATGGTGAAGGACACATTACCTCCTACACCTGGGACGACCTGAACCGCCTGACCGGTATCGACTTCCCCATACACGCAGATGTTTTGATCAGCTACGATGACCAGTCGGCCGTATTGACCCGGGGAAACTACAAGGAAACCCGTTTCTTCGACGGCTTCTGGCGCGACCGTGGTATCAAGCGTGAAGACACCAGCTCCAATACGATGACCGAAGTCACCAAGGCCTGGGACGCGGTGGGTAATATGACCTTTGAGAGCTACCCCAACAGCGCTCAGGGCAGAACTATCGCCTACGATGCTCTGCAGCGAGTGACGAGCATCGACTTTCCCGATCAGACCTCGAAAACCTATTCCTACCCAAGCGGGTTTGAAATTCAAGAGGTGGATGAAAACGGCTATGTAACCACGAAGACCATCGCCAGCCATGGCACCATGGACGGCAGTTGGCTGATCTACATCTCGTCGCCCGAAAGCCTCGCGACCAGCATTTCCAGAAATGGTCTGGGCCAGGTTTACCGCGTCTTTCAGGGTGAAGTTCAGGACCAGGGTCTTTTTGGCTACGCTCGCCAGTACATTCATGATGCACGGGGTTTCCTGATGCAGGAAATCCATCAGGAGACAGGAACCACGGTCTATGGTCGCGACAACGTCGGAAATATGACGAGCAAGGAAATCGGTACCAGTGGCATTGTTGAAACGCGGACCTACGACGACCTGAACCGCCTGACCTCCATTTCCTACTCAGATGGCACGCCAACAGCCACCTTCACCTACGACGACAACAGTAACCTGAAATCGGTGACCAGTTCGGCGGCCAGCCGTAGCTATACCTACGATCAGAATGACAATCTGGAAAACGAATCATTGACTGTTGGAAGCGCCACCTACAACGTGACTTACGGCATTGATAATCTGGACCATCTGGCTTCAGTGACTTACCCCAGTGGACGCACAGTGAACTTTGGCACCAACGCCCTGGGCTGGCAAACCCAGGCAACGCCCTATGTGTCGTCGGTGGATCGTCACCCCTCTGGAGCGATCGACACCATGACCTTCGGTAACGGCGTTGTGACCACCCAGACCCTGGATAGCCGATTGCGGCCTGATACGTTGGTATCCAATAACGGCCAGGTGGATTTTGTCGACCTGGGCATGGGCTATGACAACGTCGGCAACGTCACCAACATCGTGGATAACGCTGGGTCACTCCACAACCGCACGATTGGCTATGACGATGTGAACCGAATGACGTCCGCAACTGGGTCCTGGGGTACCGAGACAATCACCTATGACGGCCGAGGCAACATTGATACCCGGGAGCGCAATGGAAGCCTGCAGGACTACTACTACAATTCTGACAGGTTGACGTACCGCGTCTTTCCAACCTTTTTTTACACTATCACTCATGACCTACGGGGCAACATGACCAGCGATGGCCCAAACATCATGGTCTATGACGGCGCGAACAACCTCGCTTCCATTGATAACGGTGCCAAGGTGATCGATTACACTTACGACGGCGCTAACACCCGCATCAGCCGGAGTACTCCCACAGACACCACCCATGTGTTGTACAGCCTGATGGGGGATCTGCTGGGTGAATACGATCCGTCAGGCGGTTTCAAGGAATACATCTACGTGGATTCGAAAACCGCCGCCAAGGCGGTGGATGACACCACTGTAGTTGGCCAGTAACGGTTAGGGAGGACATAACTATGACACGCACTATCTGGAACACGCTGGCCATCCTGGCCGTGCTCATCTTCACCGCCTTGCCCCTCAGTGCCGCTGAGGTGGTGACTTACTACCACAACGATCATCTGGGCTCGCCCA
>NZ_AGTR01000073.1 GCF_000235625.1 Marinobacter manganoxydans MnI7-9
GAGTTATTGTCAAATCTGGTGTATGACCATCAGGCAGCGTTCCTGTCAGATTGGTCTTCCACCTCTATTCCATCCTGAAACTGTACGTTGTCCACGACCAGCTTCAGTTGGTCGAACCCCTTGATCCGCTTCCAGCGTTTCTGGGCGGACTGGAGCAGCTTGAACACCATTGATAGTGTCGTGTCACGGTTGCCGCAGGAGCGGCTCCGCTTGGTTCTCAGCCTTACTGTAGCGAAGGTGGATTCAATCGGATTGGTGGTCCGCAAGTGAATCCAGTGAATCGCCGGGAAATCATAGAAGGCCAACAATTCATCCCGATCCTTCTCCAGGTTTTCCATGGCCTTGGGGTACTTGTCCCGGAACCGCCGCAGGGTGCTGTCGAACGCCTTGTGGGCGCTGTCCCGTGTCTCGGCCAGATAGATCTCGTGCAGTGCCGACTTGACCTTCGGTTGCACCGACTTGGGCAGCTTATCCAGCACGTTGGCCGTCTTGTGTACCCAGCATCGTTGGTGCCGGGTGTCCGGAAACACCTTGCTCAGGGCCTTCCAGAAGCCCAGTGCGCCGTCGCCAACAGCCAGCTTGGGCGAAGGTTCCAGGCCTCTTTCCCGTAAGTCCGTAAGCAGCTCTCGCCAGCTGGCTTCGGACTCCCGGTGGCCGTCCTCGACAGCAACCAGCTCCTTGTGACCATGTTCAGTCACGCCGATGACCACCAGCAGGCAGAGCCGGTCATCCAGGCGGACATTGCTGTACACGCCGTCAGCCCACCAGTAGACGTAACGCTTCTGGCTCAGGTCTCGCCGCCGCCAGTCCTTATGCTCATCAAGCCAATTCGCCTTGAGCCGGGATACCGTGTTAGCCGACAGGCCATTGGCCTGCTCGCCGACCAGCGCGCTCAGGGCCTCCTGGAAGTCACCTGATGAGACGCCGCGCAGGTAGAGCCAGGGGATCAGTTCATCCAGACTCTGGGCACGCTTCAGGTACGGCGGCAGCAACTGACTGTTAAAGCGAATCCCGGAGCTATTGCGGTCCCTGACCTTGGGTACCTGAACCTCAACATCCCCAACGCCTGTCTGGATCGTGCGCTTGGGCAGGTGTCCATTTCGCACCACAGCACGGCGGCCATCCGGCGTCTTGACGTCCGCGTACTGCTTCAACAGGCTCTCCAACTCTGTCTCGACGGCATGTGCGATCAGGTCCCGGGCACCCTGTCGGATCAGCTCGTGCAACGGGTCGTTGCTGACTACCTCTGGTTGTGAAAGAGCGTGCAGGTTAGACTTGGACATGGCGTATCATTCCTCTGTTGGTTGTGATCTTGGCGGAGATCAACCAACAGGATACGCCACCCCTTCAACCTGCTTCCATACACCAGAAATCACCATAACTC
>NZ_AGTR01000072.1 GCF_000235625.1 Marinobacter manganoxydans MnI7-9
GGGCCGGAACGAACTGGAATGATTGGTTAGGACTCACTTGGTGAAGACCTTATTCAGAACCTTACCAGTTGATGCATCTAACTCGACCTCAAAGCCCGAGAAATTACCCACTTTGAGCGGCGCTTCGCTGAGAATATTGACGTAGGCATCCGTGCGACCTTGACCGATATCCTCGGCGCGCCAAATGAGCCCACCGCTCTGATCGTATGCAAATAGATTGCGCGCAGGGGCATCCTGCGGGAACGCCATGTAGTCATAAATAACCACGATTTTGCCGTCGAGAAATCGAGCTTCCTGCACAGGGTATTGAGCCTCTAGCTCACCGCCTGGATGGATGACTTGGTTTCCTTGAAACGACAATTTCATGCTTGGAAGTCCTAACGCAAACAGCACGCGCGGCTGCGGAATGGAGGCGAAGCCGCAATGTAGTAGCCGTCGCCGTGACTGTCATGGTTAGACGCGGTACCGGCTCTCAATGTACTTCAATCCCTGGATTCGCTGCCTGCAAGCTCGATATCGCCTCATTCGATATGTGTTCGCAATCCAATACCGATATGAATTTAAGCCCCTTGAGTGACTGGAGAAAACCGAGCCCGCTATCTGAAACTACAGTACTTTCAAGCCAGATTTCCTCAAGACTCTTGAATGTTGCAAGGCGCTCCATCGCCGCATCAGTTACCCGCGTTCCATCAAGATCAATACAGCGTAATGCGGGCATTTCAGGCAAGCTGGCAATCCCGAAATCGGATACCCCTGAATTTTCCAGATTCAGAAAGACCGTGTCTGCTGGCACAGAGGCAAGGTCCGCATCGCTGAACCAGGAGCCATCTACGTAGCCAAATCGACCCTTTAAGCGGAAAACCAGTCTGTCCTCTGACTTCATACTCATCTCGTC
>NZ_AGTR01000071.1 GCF_000235625.1 Marinobacter manganoxydans MnI7-9
CTGAAGATGACGGTGCGACCGGTTTCTACCGGTAATCGAAAGACCCGGCGCAGAGCCTTTCCAACCAGAGCCGCAGCTAGAAGATAGGCCGGAAACAGAATCATCAAGGGCCAGATAAGTGAGCCGGTACTGTCGATCTGGCTGACCTGTGTCATTGAGATGATGAACAGTACGACTGTCAGCAGAGGGACCGGCATCAGACCCATGAAGCGAATGAACCCGATGGCTTTTCTGGAGTTTTCGGCCCATTTTTCAGTCAGAAATGCCAGGATAAGCGGGACAATAATCAGCCCGCCAAAGGCCGGCAGGAGGTGCCGCCCAAGCTCAAGATTCACGTCGAACTGATTACCCATGAAAAGCCAGAGGTAAAGTGGAAGAAGACCCAGTTGAGCAATCAGCAGAACCGGTGTTGCCGCAATGGCTCGGGTGCTGTCCCCCTTGCCTAGGTGAGTGAAGGTGACAAACCAGTCGGTACAGGGCATCAGCAATACCAGAAGCAC
>NZ_AGTR01000070.1 GCF_000235625.1 Marinobacter manganoxydans MnI7-9
TGCCAGACACTAGCTCGCCCTGGCTGTTAATCAGATCGAATTCCAGCTCGGGCATCAGCCCACTAATGTTTTTACCGTTCCAGTCTTCCTCGTCATTTCCAAGGCAACCAGTCAGCAATAGGGATGCTATCAGCGTTAAGGTCGCCGATATGATGTTGGTGCGCTGTCGCCAGAAGCGAGTTCTCATGACGCTGTTTCCTCAAGTTGTTTGGATTGGTTGGTATATTTTCCGTCCTGATGCATGGCTCGCCGGAGCATCAGAAGAATACCAAGGATGCTCATCATGGCTGGAGGAATATAGGTCAGCATGCCGCCCAGAAGCTGGTCGACTTCCGGGTCCAGCGGCCAGGCCCTGCCACAGACTTCGTAAACGTCATAGACCATGTCACGTGAGAACACGATCCACGCCCCAAGAAACATCTGAAGCACACCTGCGGCAGCCAGAACCAACATGCGTCTGCCATACCCCAACGATGAGGTGATCGCAGGCGGTCGCGGGTCGAAGATCAACCACCAGAACAGCAGGCCATCCAGTAACATGCTCCAGTTCATGACCCAGTACAGATCTCGACTGAGCATGGCGTCGAAATGGATTGATGGCCACAGCCAGAAATAAATGAGCCCGACAAACAGGAATAGGGCGATGAAGGGTTGTTGCAGGACTTGATAAACCCAACTCAGAGGCCGGAGCGTGCGCCTCCAGCCTGGGCTGATTTTTTCAAACCAGAACCGCATGACTGGCAAGGGATTGGAAAGCGCGATCAGGATAGGCCCGATGTGATGAAGAATCAGGTGCTGGCCCCGA
>NZ_AGTR01000069.1 GCF_000235625.1 Marinobacter manganoxydans MnI7-9
GCGTAGTTGTCGCCTGAATATTTCAGAGGACAACCATGCCCCATTATTCACCGGAACGTAAAGAAGCCATTCTCCAGAAGATGGCCCCACCTCACAGTCTGACTGTTGCCGAGTTGGCCAGCCAGGAAGGCATCAGTACCGCAACCTTGTACAATTGGCGTAAAGCCGCCAGAGGACGAGGTGCCGTTTTGCCATCGAATTCAGCTCATCCAGACAAGTGGAGTAGCGAAGAGAAGTTCCGCATTGTTCTGGAAACCGCCCCGATGACGGAGGCGGAAGTTAGTGAATATTGCCGTAGGAACGGCCTTTACCCGGAACAAATCGAAACCTGGAAAGCCGCCTGCATGGGAGCCAATGCCCTGTCGGATGAACAGGCCAAGCAGAATCGGCAAGCGGCCAGGGCTGAGAAAAAACGAGTCAAAAAACTCGAAGCCGAGTTGCGACGCAAGGAAAAAGCTCTGGCAGAAACGGCTGCACTGCTGACGCTGTCAAAAAAAGCCGAGGCGATCTGGGGCCCCAAAGACGAGGACGAATGACCAGCCTCCCGGATCGCCAGCAGGCGGTTACCCTGATCCAAGAGGCTCAGGGTAACGGAGCCCGGCTGGTCAAGGCCTGCGCCTTGCTGAACCTGAGTATACGCACTTATCAGCGCTGGACGGCAGATAAGGCCGTCAGCGCCGATCAACGACCGGTGGTGCCCAGACCAGCACCCACCAATAAACTCTCGGAGGCGGAGCGTCAGGCCGTGGTCTCACTGTGCAACCAGAAGGAATATCGAAGCTGTCCGCCGGCCTTCATCGTTGCGGATCAACTGGATCAGGGTCGCTACCTGGCCTCGGAATCCACCTTCTATCGGGTTCTGCGGGAGAAGGATCAAGTACACCCCAGAGGTCGGCAAAAAGCGCCCCAGAGCAAGCGCAGGGCAACTACACACAAGGCCACAGAACCGAACCAGCTGTGGTCGTGGGATATCTCATGGCTGCCGGGGCCAGCAAAAGGCACCTGGTTCTACCTGTATCTGATGCTGGACGTATACAGCCGCAAGATCGTCGGTCACGAGGTCTATCACAGTGAGACCGGCGAGCTTGCCAGCGAGTTCATCGAGAAGGCCTACTGGCGTGAACACCTGGCGACGAAGGACAAGCCTCTAGTGCTGCACTCCGACAATGGCAGCCCCATGAAGGCCTCGACCTTCTTGGAGAAACTGTACGATCTGGGTATTACGCCCTCGAACAGTCGCCCCCGGGTCAGTAACGACAATGCCTACTCGGAGTCGTTGTTCAAAACCCTGAAGTTCCGCCCGGGGTTCCCGGTAAACGGCTTCAGAACGATCGAGGAGGCCCGCAAATGGGTACTGGCGTTCGTGCGCTGGTACAACACCGAGCACCGACACAGCGCCTTGAACTACGTAACACCTCAGCAACGCCATACGGGCGAAGCTGATCAGATCCTGGCCCAGCGAAAACAGATTATCGAAGCGGCGAAAGCCGAGAACCCGCGTCGCTGGTCTGGTGATATCCGAAACTTCAGCTTGCCGGAATCAGTCACTCTGAACCCGGAAAAGGCGGCCAATTGTTAAAGAGCTGATGACTTAAACGCGACATCTACGTTGACAGACTCCG
>NZ_AGTR01000068.1 GCF_000235625.1 Marinobacter manganoxydans MnI7-9
TGGACGAAGAACATGTATTGTGCGTAGTAATCGAAGCGGGTCTGCATCACCGCATAACAGATCAGTACCCCCAGGGTGAACGCAAAGATCCGCAGTGAGCCTGGCCGGTCCTGTTCCGGCATCCGAATTAGCCCGACGCCATAGAATCCCATCACGAGCATGTAGCTGAGTATGGTCAGCGGCGAGAAATCGTAGGGTAAAAGGTAGTCAAGCAGTGACATAGCGTTGCCGGTTGTTTTGTTGTTATTTCAGTGACCCTACCTTGGATGTCACCAGGTCGTACAGTTCCTGAGGCCCCAGGCGGCTCAAGGTGTCTCCGTTAACGTAGAATGTTGGGGTTCCGGAAATTCCAACCGCCTTAACGTCCGCAGCATCCTGTTGAATAATGCCGTCAATCTCGGGTGAGTTCATACCGGCCCGAGCGGCTTCGACATCAAGTCCGGCTGACTCCGCCGCATCCCATGCTGCGGCGACCTTTGGATCATCGTGCCATTTCGGTTGTGCTTCCATAACAGCGTCCAGTACCGGCTCATAGACCCCCTGTTCACGGGCGGTTTCCAGGATTCTGACGGCCTCTTCCGAGCCTTTGTGAAACAATACGTAGCGCAGTACCAGACGCACGTTGTCCGGGTAGGCAGCCTGAATCTGTTTCACATAGGGA
>NZ_AGTR01000067.1 GCF_000235625.1 Marinobacter manganoxydans MnI7-9
GGGGTACAGACGGCTGGAGGGCGTCATCGGGGCAGAATAAGAAAGGGGCCAGACCAAAAAGAGGCCAGATGAACACTTCATCTGGCCTCTTTTGTTTTGGCTTTACAGTTCCTGAATGTTCAGGCCAAGCTTCTCGGCCCTGGCCCGGTTTTCCGGACTGGTTACCACGGCCGTACTGGCTTTCTCCGGCACCAGCCAGGTTCTGGCCACACGCTTCAGGTCGTCCAGGGTGACGGACAGCACCCGCTCCCGGAACCTGGCACGCTGCTCCGGACTTCGCCCAAACAGCTTGTTGTGAAAAGCATGGCGAGCAGCGCCCGCAGGCGATCTGGGCCTGTCGAGTTGACCAATTACACCAAGAATCGACTCTTCAAGCTCCTGATAGTCGTGGTCATTGTCCTGAAGCCACGCAAGGGCCGCGTCGAAATCGTCCAGCGTTTCCTCCAGGCGCGGATCACGGTAGGAGAAGAACCGGAACGTGCCATTCACGCTGTCCTGCCCGGCGCCGCCACCGTAAGCGCCACCCTTCTCCCGAATGGCTCGGTGCAGATAACCGTTACGCAAGAAACCACCCAGCACGGTCAGTGCCGCCGCATCGGGATGATCCACAGCGACAGTGCTGTAGGCCTTGGAGCAGAAGTTAACCTGGGTAGAAGTCAGCCACGCCTCACGGGTAGTGTAATTGACCGGTTCCATTTTCCAGCCTGCAATGCCCGCTCCAGAGGCATCACGCCAGCAGGATTTCAGATCATCAACCATCGCCGGGAGCTGATCCTCTTCACCAATCACCAGGAACTCCCGACCCTGCTTGCCGATTTTCTCGTGCAATGCAGAAAGCTTGTCACAGAGCGCCGTCAATTCCTCTGGATCCTTCAGGGCCTGATCGAGCTGCTTGGTGCCGCGAATACCGGCAAGACCACCCAGCCGGAAAGAAAGCCAGGCACCCGGACTCATACCCTGTGAAGCCGCGCCCATGGCCAGTGCATGGCCACTGCCGGTTACGGCCTGCTCGCGACGGGCCCGGATCTGCGCAATGATCTCCCGGATTCGCTCTTTCTCATCGAAGCGGGCACTGGTGTAGACATCCCGTAGAAGACGGGTCAACTCACTGCGATTACGGGCCAGAGCCTTGCCGTTGAAGATGATGTAACCGGACAGCGCCTGAACGTCATCAATCCGGCCTTTGGCGCTGAACGCTGCGCCGATACCACCAGACTCCGCAGAGATACGATCCTGCATTTGCAGGTAGTCCAGATCACCACAACCCACTTCGGAAATCAGCGTGGTGTAGTAAGGCACCAGAAGCAGCTCCTCTTCGGTCAGCGCCGGCACCGGGACAACAATCTGCTCGTAAACCAGACCGTTGGTACCACGGGCATAAACGGTTGCCGAAATGTCGCCGTCATAACGCCCTTCCGGCTCTGGCATCTGCAGAGGCACGTCTGACAGATCCACCTTTGGCAGAATGGAGTCATCGTCCTTCTGCATCTGGCGTTCTTCCAGCGCCCTGGCCCGGTCGACAATCATCCGGACCTCGTCATCGGTAAGCTCGGCCTTGCGACGGGCCAGCGCTTCACGGATGGCTTCCTGCCGGCGGGACTCGAGCTTTTCATCCGGCCGCAGGGTCAGGGTGACCCGGTGCGGGTTCTCAAGAAGCTTGCGGCGGATCAGATCCGGCACGTATTGCGGGTCCCGGATTTTCTCCCGGAGCGTTGCCAGGACCGGCTCCAGATCCAGCAATTCAACCGGATCACCGCCGTGCACCATGGGTGCAATGGCACTCATGATCAGCTGCAGGCCGTACGGGAACTGGTCACCAGCAATTTCCCGCTGGTGCAGTTCGAGCTGATGCAGGATGGCTTCCAGACGTTCCTGGCTGACGCCCTCCTCCACGACCTTGAGCAGCGTGGACTCGAGCAGGGCTTCCAGATCCTTGTGCTTGTCCGGCTCGCTGCCTTCGATGCCGCAAACAAAGGTCATTTCACGGTTGGAGTCTTCCAGACCACACATGGGCGAAGGTGCATGACCAAGATCCGTGGTTTCCAGGGCTCGCATCAGTGGTGAGGCACTGTTTTCCAGCAGTACCGCAGAGAGCAGTTGACCCTCCAGGTTCTCCTGCAAATCAAAACTGTGGCCCAGCAACCAGCCCACAACGATGTGAGTCTTGTTGTCGGTCCCCTCGCCTTCGTTGACCGCATAGCCCTGCTCTACCCTGACCGGGGCGAACATGCGCTTCTCGTCGCGAACCGGAAGATCGATGTCCAGCCGGTCGAACCGTTTCAGCGCCAGCTCTTCAAACTTCTCATGATGCTCATGAGCCGGGATATCGCCGTAGGTGGCAAATATCGCGTTGCTGGGGTGATAGTGGTGGCGGTAGAACTGCAGCAGGTCGTCGTAGCTCAGATCCACGATGTGGTCGGGCTCGCCACCGCTGTTGTAGTGATAGGTCGTGGTCGGGAAAAGGTGGCTGCTGAGGTTCTGCCACAGCTGGGACGTGGGCGAACTCATGGCGCCTTTCATCTCGTTGTAGACAACACCCCGATAAACCAGGTCGGTGGACGGATCTTCCGGCTTATCGAACTCAAGGCGATGACCTTCCTGCGCAAAATCCAGCGGATCGAGCTTGGAGAAAAATACACAATCCAGGTAAACCGACAGAAGGTTGTCGAAATCCTTTCGGTTTATGCTGGCGAAGGGATAGGCCGTCCAGTCGCTGCTGGTGAAAGCGTTCATGAACGTGTTCAGTGACCGCCGAATCATCATGAAGAACGGATCACGAACCGGGAAACGCTCGCTGCCACACAATGCCGTGTGTTCCAGAATATGCGCCACCCCGGTGGAATCCATCGGGAAGGTACGCAGGGCAACGAAAAACACGTTTTCGTCGTTGTCGGCTGCCAGATGCAGATGGCGGGCGCCAGTCTTCTTGTGACGATACTCCTCGACCTCGAGATTGAGTGTATCGATCCGGTGACTGCGAAGTTTCTCAAAGGCCGGATGAGTTGCGTTGTCGATCACTGCAGCCATTCAAACTATCCTGTCTTTAAACAATTGGAGAATTGTAGGGTAACACGTAGTATCGCTTATCATGCATCACTCCAGAAGCTATAGGGTACCGCGCCGTACATGACAACACCTGCACCTCAATCAAAGGCCGTTGAGGCCCCGGAAGTAGCCGCCTACTGGGCAGAACGTCGGCGGTACCTCGAGCGGATCCGGAAAGTACCGGAAGTCAGACAGCGCTTCTGGCGGGAAGTTGCCCTTTATCTGCTCCGCCGATTGCTCTGGTCATTCGGATTCTTCCCGATCTTCATCGCCTTCTGGGTGCCACTGGTGATGGCCAGCTTCAACCCGGTTGCGATGGCATCGGATCTGATTCCGGTGTTACAGAATTTCGTCGACTCGAACCCGGAGGTACAGGCAACGACCATTAGCACCCTGGCCATCGCGTGGGCTTCTATCGGGTTTTTCTTTCTCGTCTTCGATTTCGTGCTAACCCCTTTCAAATCGCCTTATCAATACGAAGCCGACGTGTACATGAGATCATGGGAGCAGCTCAACCATGATCAGCTTCCGGATAAAGTGTGATTTGGCCTGCATTCTCGGTAACTCCCCGTCACTTTCTGTTACATAGCGTTGCACTCACTGGGTAAGATGAACCGGTAGACAGAATTCCAAGAATGCAGGATCAAGAGGTTCCGTCATGGTCGATTTCAGACCGCTTCTGTTCGTCAATGCCCTGGCGCTCATGCTGCTGGTAACCGCCGGGTTTGCCTCGGTTCGGGATGACCTTCAGATAACAGAAGCCTTCGAACCACCCTCGACGGATCAAGCTGTTGCCTCTATTACTACCGAGCCCGAGCCGGCCCCAGAGCCTGTTCCGGAGGCATCCGCCAGAACCAAACAGGCTGCCCGGGAGTCGCGCCCACCCGTGGTGGAAGCCACTCCGTTTACCGTGCCATCCATGCCGGAGAACCCGGAGGTTCTGGCGGTAGCTGAACCGCCATCGGTATTGGCAACGAGAACAGACACCGCCCCGGCAAATCCGCAACAACCGGAAAAACAGCAGGAACCCCAGCCACCGACGCAGGCGCTGCTGGTACTACGCTCAAACGTTGTCGGCGATCAGGTCACCATCAACGGCAAGGAATATGGCGCGACCCGCCTGGATCTTGAGCTGGACCCGGGCCGCTACGAGGTCACCATCACCAAGCCAGGTTTCAAACCCTGGAACCGCTCCATTGCCCTGAAAGCCGGCAATGAGGTGACTCTGGTGGGCGAACTGGAGGCTCTGACCACGGTGAATTTCCGTGACGGGATCTGGATCGGTGGCGTGAAGACCGGTGATGGCACCTACCAGGACAACGATGGACTGCGCTACGAGGGGCATTTCGTGGATGGTGAATTCCACGGCCAGGGCACCGCGTGGTATCCCGACGGTGGCCGTTACGAGGGAGGCTGGTCTGCAGGCAACCGCGAGGGCGACGGTGAATGGCGCAGTGCCGACGGCTCGCGCTATTCCGGCGAATTCCGGGACAACCAGTTTAACGGCAAAGGCACGCTTACACTGGCAAACGGCGACATACTGACCGGCCACTGGAAGGACGGACAGCTTAATGGCCACGGTTCCCTGACCACCGCGGATGGCATGCTCTACGTCGGCGGCTTCCGGAACGACGAATTTCATGGCACCGGCACACTCACCTACCCCGACGGTCGCCATTACGAAGGCGAATTTTCCAACGGCGCCTTCCATGGCACCGGGGCAGAGGTCTTCGCCAGCGGCAAGAAATACGAGGGCGAATACATTGAAGGAAAGTTCCACGGTAAGGGCTTGCTGAAGAATCCCAACGGCAGCTCGATCGAAGCGACATTCCGTCATGGCGAGCCCTACGGACAGGTACGCCTGACCACAGCGGCAGGGGAAATTTTCACTGCCCGAACCACTGAACCCGGTGTCTGTTATCGGGACAAGAGCTACCGGGCCACAGAGTGCCCGAAACTGGAAGGCTGGTAATCATAACGGCCCGATAACAAACGCGTTTGCAGTAAACGATTGAGGTAGTGACATGGCGATCAAGAACGCTCTGCTGGTAGATGACTCCAAGGTGGCCCGATTTGCCCTGAGCAAACTGCTGGAAAGTCGCGATATGGAAGTCAATATGGCTGGCTCGGCCGAGGAGGCCCTCGATTTCCTGAACAGCCAGGGGCGTCCGGATGTCATCTTCATGGACCATCTAATGCCGGGGATGAATGGCGTAGAGGCGACCAAAGCCATCAAGGGCAACCCGGAGACCGCCGGCATCCCCATCATCATGTGCACATCCAAAAAATCGTCATCATTCATGGAGGAGGCCAGGAACTTCGGTGTTTACAACATCCTCACTAAACCGCCGCAAACGGAGGGCCTCAAAGAGGTTTTGGACCAGCTGGCCAGTGACGTCACAGGCGGAAACTTGCCGGAGCCACCGCTGCAATCTGAGCCGGCTGCCGCGGAAGAGGACGAACTGCTGAACGTACCTGCAGATGCGTCGGTGGAACTGTCGCCCAAGACGGGCGATTCAGCCAGCCGGAGCAACCCGCAAGCCAATGTGGTGCCCTTGACCAGCGAGTTGATTGAGCAGATCGCCCGTTCCGCAGTCAAAACTCACATCAACAACCGCCTCCACGAACTGCTCAGTTCCCTCTTTGACGAGCAGTTCGATCACCTGAAGCGGGCTCTGGATGAATCCCGAAGCAAACAGGACGCGGTGATTGAGGAACGCCTGAACGCCGTCACCGAAATGGTCGACGAACGGACCAAAAATCTGCGGGACGAGGTTGCCGCGGAGGTCAACCTGAACCTTGGCAGCGAACTTGCCGTGCTCAAGAAGGAGCTGAAAAAGAATTCCGGCTTCACGAGCGAGCATATGGCCGAGCTGAAAGATCACATCACGAGTGTGCAGACGATTGATACCGAGTTCTGGCAAACCCTTCAGTCCGAGGCTATTCAGCAAGCCCACGAGATCTCGAGGGAAACCGCTGAAGACATAGCCCAGCGCACAATCGACCTTTTTGTTGCGCAGCAGCGCTCGGCATCGTCCCGGGTCTACACCATTGGTCTTGCCATAAGTCTCGGCATCTTCAGCGTCGGGATTGCCTGGCTGTCTGGCCTGTTCGGTTGAGCAGGGTCCTGATCCTGTGCCAGTCTGCCGGGGTGTCCACATCATCGTGGATCCCCGGAATATCTACCCGGGTTGCACGCACCTCTGCGAGCAGTCGCCCGGCGCCCCTATCCCCCTCCAGATCCAACACCAGCGGCCAGAGCCATCTGGGTAAATAGGCGGGCACACCCGGCCGGCCACCGTAATCTGCAGCGATGGGCTGTTCCGGTACACAGCGGGCCGCCTTGCCAAAGGCCTCGAGGGCGTTCAGATCCAGTAACGGCTGGTCCGCCACCAGAACAAATACGCCCTTTACCGCTGGCCCCAGGCTGCGAAGTCCCGCTGACAGAGATGCCGAGATGCCCTCCTGCCAATCCGGCGCCCGCAACCAGGAAGAAGGTTGCCTCCGACAACGAAAGCGTATGAGCGGGTACCAGGCCCCACACACCACTCGAACTTCCGGGCTGAGGATTCGGCCTTGGGCAATGGCGGCGTCCAACAATGTGCGGTTACGGCAGTCCGTGTCTGTCCCGTCACCAGAAGCCAGCGGCAGGAGGGCTTTCGGCCGACCGAGGCGGCTCGAGGCACCGGCCGCCAGTATCAGTACCGGAAATTGCTGATCAATGTGCGAGTCGAGGTTTAAAATGATGAGTCCGATAGCAAAAAGAAATGAAGCAGTGGCCAACCGCCAGACTGCTGTATTCGGTGATTTTTGCTAGAATTCGGCCATCAATCAACCACACCCGCCTGGAAATTTGATGAACCATCTGTTTGTAGACAACCTGACCGTTATCGATTTTGCCTACCTGGACCCGACCCGTGGGCTGGTGGGTGAAAGCTGGATTGCGGATGTGGTGCTTGGCGGGGAGCTGGACGAACAGGGCATGGTGTTCGACTTCAGTAACGTAAAACGCACCATCAAGCGGGTGATCGATGAGCGTGTTGACCATCGTCTGGTGATTCCCCGCGGCTACCAGGGGCTGTCCTGGAGTGAGGAGCAGCCAGACACTTTTACCTGGGCTCTCACGGACGGCAGCCAGATCATTCACCGCTCACCGGACGAGGCCATTGTCTGGTTGTCCGCCGACCGGGTTGTGCCCTCGGCCGTGGCCTCTTTGCTGGAACAGGAAATCAAGGCGGTACTTCCGGCCAACGTGATTTCCGTGGAGATCAATCTGCGGGAAGAGGAAATCGACGGTGCCTACTATCACTACGTGCACGGCCTGAAGAAACACCTGGGCAACTGCCAGCGCATTGCCCACGGCCATCGCTCGCCGATTCGTATCGATCGTAACGGCCACCGCGATTACGATCTGGAATGCCGCTGGGCGAAGCTCTGGCGGGATATCTACGTGGGGTCCGAGGAGGATGTGGTGCGGCGCCATGTGGACGAAGACGGCGTTCGCTACGTAACCTTCGAATACGAGGCCAACCAGGGGGAGTTTGCGCTGACCCTGCCGGAGGAACGCGTATACATGCTGGATACAGACACCACGGTGGAACTGATTGCCGCCCACATGGCCGACAAGCTCAAGGTGGAGTTTGCGACGGACACCATCCGGGTGAAGGCTTATGAAGGTGTTGGCAAAGGGGCCATTGCCGAGCGCTGATTGAAATCGTGAAAGCAGGGTCCGATGAAAATGTCATCGGGCCCCGGTTTTGCCTGGCCTGACATTCAGGCACAAAAAAACCGCCAAAAGGCGGTTTTTTTGATGGCTATCCGGTGGACTAAACCGTCAAGCCGTATTGGCGTCCCCTAGGGGGTTCGAACCCCTGTTGCCGCCGTGAAAGGGCGGAGTCCTAGGCCACTAGACGAAGGGGACTAGAAATTGGTGGAGCCAGGCGGGATCGAACCGCCGACCTCAACACTGCCAGTGTTGCGCTCTCCCAGCTGAGCTATGGCCCCTCAACGGCTGCGTATATTAAGGATCCGCCCTATGGGCGTCAACCTCTGAAACACACTTTTTTTCAGTTTTCTGAACATCCCTGTTCAAGCCGTTTATTAATTCACCAAAGCGGTTAATGAATACCCAGAGCCGCGTATTCTTTTTCCACCTTCTTGGTTTCCTTCTTGGAGAAACCACCCATCACTTCCAGCGCATGCCTGAGCCTTGAACGGGTCATGTCCGGGCCCAGCAGCGCCATGGAATCCATGACAGACCAGGAATTCGGGGTGCCAGCAACCGCCACAAAAATGGAGAACATGAAGTCACCCATCTTCAGGTCCATGGCTTTGGCCAACGCCTTGATATCCGCGAAGATGGTCTCCTTGCTCCAGTGTCGCTGCGCTTCAAGCTTCCAGAGCGTGAACTGAAGAACCCGCTTGATCTGGGCTTCCTCCAGCTTGTTGTGGGCAAAGTCTTCCGGCCTCAGGTTGAGCATGCCGGAGAACATGAACTGGGCCATGGGCGCCACATCCGAAAACACCTCTGCCCTGCCCTTGATGTGGGGCACCAGAGCACGCAGGGCATCCTCATTGAACCACCACTGGCGCATGCGCTCCATGAACTGCTCTTCAGTCAGCTCTTCGCGCAGCCACTGGCCGTTCAGCCATCGGAGCTTCTCCACGTCAAACACCGGACCACCAAGGGAAACTCGCTGGATGTCGAAGTTCTCGATCATCTCATCCAGGGTGAACTTTTCCCGCTCGTCCGGCATGGACCAGCCCATGCGCCCCAGATAGTTGGTGACGGCCTCCGGCAGAAAGCCCATGCGCTCATAGAAATTGATGCTGGTCGGGTTCTTGCGCTTGGACAGTTTGCTCTTGTCCGGGTTGCGCAGCAGCGGAAGGTGACACAGCACCGGCATATCCCAGCCAAAATACTGATACAGCAGCTTGTGCTTGGGCGCCGAGTTGATCCACTCCTCACCACGCAGAACGTGGGTGATTTCCATAAGGTGATCATCAACCACATTCGCCAGGTGATAAGTGGGCATGCCATCGGACTTGAGCAGAATCTGGCAGTCCACCTGAGCCCAGTCGATCTCAATGGTGCCCCGAAGCATGTCGTCGATCTCGCAGACGCCCTCATCGGGCACTTTCATACGAATCACGTATGGTTCACCTGCATCGAGGCGGCGCTTCACTTCGTCCTCGGGCAGCTCCAGATCGCCCTTGATACCCGGGTTCAGGCCCTGGGCCTTGCGTTCTTCCCGAATGGCTTCCAGCTCATCCGGTGTGCGGAAGCAATAAAATGCGTGGCCGGCCGTCACCAGATCCTCGGCATACTGCCGGTACGAGTGCTTGCGCTCGGACTGGCGATAGGGGCCGTGAGGACCACCCACGTCGGGGCCTTCGTCCCAGTTCAGACCGAGCCAGCGCAGCGCCTTGAGAATGTCCTGCTCGGATTCTGCGGTACTGCGGGCCTGGTCGGTGTCTTCGATACGCAGGATAAACTGGCCGCCGTGCTGACGGGCAAAGCACAGGTTGAACAGGGCCACGTAGGCGGTACCAACGTGAGGGTCTCCCGTGGGTGACGGAGCAATTCGGGTACGTACAGTCATGAAACCTTCCTGAAAAATCGGTGGCCGTTTGATAAAGCGGGCATTATACCGGCCAACGGCAGGTTTCGCATGATCAGGAAGTTAACGAGCACACCAGAAATACTAAGTAAGAAGTTTCTTTTGCCGGCCCCGGCCGAGTTTGTTATATTATAACATTACACATCAGCATCGCAGGATCTCTTTTATCATGCGCGTTACCGGAAAAGCACTTTCTATTGCACTCGGAGCCGGCACCCTTTTGTTTCACAGTGCCCTGCAGGCCGAGACCCGCATTGTTACTTCCATCAAACCGGTTGAGCTGATCGTCAGTGCGATCGCCACGGAAGACATGCAGACAACGAGTCTCGTCCCGCCCGGCTCCAGCCCCCACAATTACACCATGAAGCCATCCCAGCGCCGGGCCCTGGAAAACGCCGACGTGATTTTCTGGGTCGGGCCCGACATGGAAACCTTCCTTAATCGCCTTCTGGCAGGGCAGGAATTCAGCGGTCGAACGGTCGCGCTCATGGATGCCGAGCACGAACCCGGGGACGTTACCCACGATGAACACGCGCACGACGACCACGCGGACGATCACCATGGCCATGCCCACGAAGAGGAGGCCAAGGAGGAAGAACACCACAACGAGGGGCACGGACACGGCCATGATCACGGAGACGGCGAAGACCCGCACATCTGGCTGGATCCCGAACTGGCCATCGAAATGGCCGGGACGATCCGGGATGCTCTCTCAGGACTGAAAGGTGTTGACGCTGGCGCGTTAAACGAGAATTTCGAGCAGTTCAAAGCCAGCGTTCGAGAAACCGATGCCACTATCCGGGACCGCCTTGCACCGGCGCACGAAATCAGCCTGTTCGCCTATCACGACGCCTTTACCCGATTTGCCGAACACTATGAACTGAAACTCGAGGGCGTTCTGACACTGAACCCGGAGCTGTCGCCAGGGGCCCGGCATATCGCGGAAGTGCAGGAAAAACTGCGCAACGCAAACCATCCCTGCCTCCTGACCGAACCGCAGTTCAACCGGCAGTGGTGGCGCTCGATCACCGAGAGCCTGGACGTGACCTTCAGCACCTGGGACCCTCTGGCCACTGACATCGCGGCAACGCCAGAAGGTTACAACAACTTCCAGCACAGCATTGTCGACGCGGTGCTCAAGTGCCTACCAGAGAATACTGAGCATTAAAGGTATGGTGACGATGGCCAGCAAGGTCTGACCACTGATGATGCCCGCCATCAGGGGGGCATCGCCACCAAGCTGTCGAGCCAGAATGTAGGCAGAGGTGGCCGTGGGGAGCGCCGACAACAGCACGACCACCTGAACCATCATTCCCTCAAGACCCAGCAACGAGGCCAGCCCCGCAGTCATCAGCGGAAATCCGACCAACTTCAGCGCCGATGACACAATAAACGGCAGTGAAGCGCCTCTGAGGGCCTTGAGCTGAAGCCCGGCGCCAACCGTCATCAAACCCATCGGCAACGCCAGATTGCTTAGCGGCTCGAGAATGCCGCCGATCAGCGGATGAAATCCGATTTCGAAGAAACTCCAGACCACGCCAATCACCGAGCCCACTATAAGAGGATTGGTCACAATCGCCTTGAATACTGGCACCAGCCTCACCGGCCCTTCCGTGGCCACCAGTGAAAACATCAGTATGCACAGCAGATTCAGCAACGGCACCATGATGGCAACTGCGATCGCCGAGAGGGACAGGCCCTGATCGCCGAGCAGCATGCCGCCAGCCGCCAGGCCCACGTAGGAATTGAACCGGATAGCCCCCTGGTAAACCGAAGAAAAAACCGGGCCGGACCAGCGCCAGAACCATTGGGCAATCGCCAGGATCAGCGTCATCGCGATCAGCATGGCGCCAATGAGCAATGCAATGTCACCATAAGCGGAAGCCGGCAGCCTGGCCTGCCCCAGCTTGAAGACCAACATGGCCGGAAACAGCACGTAGTAGGTAAACCGCTCCGCCTGGGGCCAGAAATCGCCGCCCGGAAAGTCAATGCGGCGGAACACATGCCCCAGCATGATCAGGACAAATACCGGCAGCAGAGCCTGCACCATCAGGGGCATACGTTCAAACTCCAGGGCAAGGTTGTTTACTTGGGTTTTATGGGAGTACAGTTAAACAAGCATGAGATCATAGCAGAAGGAGTGCTTCTCCTTCAGGGAGGTTTTTTGCTATGGACGCATCGAAGCCCAGACTTTGCAGGCTTATCTATTTCAGCAGCGTTTCTTCGCATCTGCAGGAATCCGATTTAGACGACATCCTCGCGGAATCCATCAAAAGAAACGAGCGGGACGGCATCACCGGCCTGCTGGCTTATGATCAGTTCAATTTCATGCAGGTTTTGGAAGGTGAGGAAGAGGCTGTCAACAGACTTTACCTTGGCATCACTGCCGATCCTCGCCACCAGGATGTTCGCCTGATTCAGTACGAGCAAATCGATCATCGCCAGTTTGACGATTGGGCAATGGCTCTGGCGAAGCTTCCCGAGGTTCCGGGCAATTACATCAACAAACTCTATGGTGGATTCAAGCCCCAGCTGTTCTCCACTCGAGACGCTCTAATCTACTTCAATTTTCTCCGCAACTATTTGAAACGAGCAGCCTGAAGCCTGTTATGGATTTCGCCAAAGCCTTACGGAAATCGGAAACCAATGCCTGTTAAACTACGACTCTTGGTTTCAACGTAGTTCTTTTCGTCACCCGTTTTTCGTCGACAACAGGTATCGCAATGTCTGGAATACCATCTGAGGACACCCTGCTGCACAACTCCGGCCCCTCCCGCCGCTTCTGCGTGGCCCCGATGATGGACTGGACCACCAGTCACTACCGTTATCTGGCGCGCCAGCTTAGCCGGCATACCCTGCTCTACACCGAGATGGTCACCACCGGCGCACTGATTCATGGCGACACCGCGCGCTTTCTGCGCCACGATGAGGCCGAGTACCCACTGGCCCTTCAGCTGGGTGGCAGCGATGCCGGCGAACTTGCCCACTGTGCCAGGCTGGCACAGCAATACGGCTTCGATGAGGTTAACCTGAACGTCGGTTGCCCCAGCGATCGTGTTCAGAACAACATGATCGGTGCCTGCCTGATGGGCCATCCGGACAAGGTGGCAGAGGGCGTGCGCGCCATGATTGAAGCAACCGAGCTGCCAGTCACCGTGAAGCATCGAATCGGTATTGATGGGCGGGAGTCCTGGGACGATCTCTGCGAATTCGTGGAAAAAGTGTCGGAAGCTGGCTGCCGGACCTTTATCGTACACGCCCGGATCGCGATTCTTGAAGGCCTGAGCCCCAAGGAAAACCGGGAAGTCCCTCCGCTTAAATACGACTGGGTCTACCGGCTGAAAGCGAAATACCCGCACCTGGAAATCATCATCAACGGCGGCATCAAGACCTTCGATGAGTGCCACGAGCATCTCCGGCATACCGACGGCGTGATGCTGGGTCGGGAGGCGTACCACAATCCCTGGCTGCTGGCAGGCGTCGATCCGGAGTTCTTCGGGGAGGCAGCGCCGGTAGAAACCCGGCATCAGGCACTTCGGGCCATGCTTCCGTTCATAGGGAGCGAACTTGAGCGCGGCGTATTCCTGACTCACATGTCCAGGCACCTTCTCGGCCTGTTCCACGGCCAACCTGGCGGTCGGCAGTTCCGTCGCTATATCAGCGAGAACGCCCATAAATCCGGTGCTGGCCTGGAAGTGATCGAAACCGCTCTGGAAAAGGTTCGTGAACCGGCGGCGCCGGAGATTGCCGAAGCTTAATCGCAGGCAATTGCCACCATACCTTTTGTTGTCTTGTTCCTGTCAGAGCGGCCCGTTATTGTAGGCATATAGCCAGCGCCCGGGATTCGGGCGCACCAATAACAGATCAACCGGGACGACAGGACGAATGACCAGCAAGCTCGACCAACTGAAGACCATGACCACGGTGGTAGCGGATACCGGCGATATCGAAGCCATTGCGAAGTGGCGGCCGGAAGATGCCACCACTAATCCATCCCTGCTACTCAAAGCTGCCGCTTCTGACGCTTACCGGCCGATGCTGGACAAGGCTGTGGCAGAAGCCCGGCGGCATGGCGGCTCAGACGCCGAGCAGCTGACCATGGCCACTGATATGCTGGCCGTACTCGCCGGCCGAGAAATCCTGAACCTGATTCCCGGTGTGGTTTCGACGGAGGTGGATGCCCGTTTGTCCTTTGATACCGCCGGTACGCTTGAGCGCGCCCGCCGCCTGGTTGAGCTGTACGACAAGCAGGGCGTCGACACCAGTCGCGTACTGATCAAGATTGCTTCTACCTGGGAAGGCATCCGGGCGGCCGAGCAACTGGAGAAAGAAGGCATTCACTGCAACCTGACGTTGCTGTTTTCTTTCATTCAGGCCGCCGCCTGTGCCCAGGCCGGTGCATTCCTGATCTCGCCCTTTGTTGGTCGAATTCTGGACTGGCACCTGGCCAGCACTGGCCGGGACAGCTACCCGGCTGCAGAGGATCCGGGGGTGCTTTCGGTATCCCGTATCTACAATTACTACAAGGCCAACGGCTTTAAAACGGTGGTGATGGGCGCCAGTTTCCGGAACACCGGCGAAATTGAAATGCTGGCTGGCTGTGACCGCCTGACCATAAGCCCTACCCTGCTGCAGGAGTTGCAGGACGACCTGGGCGATCTGCCGCGTCGACTGGTCGCCGACACCGCCAGCTCACCGGATCAGTTTGGCACCATCGACGAGAAACTGTTCCGCTGGGAATCCAACGAGGACGCTATGGCTACCGAGAAGCTGGCCGATGGTATCCGCCGGTTCACAGCCGACCAGATTGAACTGGAGAACCGGGTCCGGCAGCTGGCCAGGGCGGCCTGACGCGGCGCCTCAAACCAAACACAGAAGTGGGACTGTCCGATCATGATCGAGCGCCTGAAAAAATTGTTTGCGGCACCGGAAGCTGAACGCGAGAAGCCCGATAACCATCAGCTCGCAGTGGCTGCCACGGCATTGATGGTTCAGCTTTCCCGTGTCGACCAGGATGAAGACGAGCGCGAACTGCAGGCCATTGTTGATGGCGCAGTAAAAGCACATCAGGTAACCCAGGCCGAAGCCGAGGAAATTCTGGAAGACGCCCTTAGCCACGCAGACGATGCCACGTCGCTCTATGAATTTACCGGCCAGATCAACGAGTACCTGGACCAGGAAGGAAAACAGGCCCTGCTCGAAAGCATCTGGCGCGTGGCCTTTGCGGATGGCCGCATCGACAAGTACGAAGAACACCTTATTCGCCGCATGGCAGACCTGCTGCATCTTAATCATCGGGAGTTCATGCAGGCGCGGCACCGGGCGCAAGACGCCGGTTCTTAAAAGGAGACAGCATGCTAGCGATTCTTCATCCGAATACCGCTCTGGACAGCGAAGAATACCGACAGACCATGCACTACCTCGAGAATCTCCCGAACGTGTCGGTTCGGGTTCATGAGGTTCAGGGCGCCACCCAGAGGCTGACCGAAATCTATCTTCTCGGGGACACCAAGCCCCTGAACAAGGAAGAGATCGAAGCCCTGCCTGCGGTCGAACGGGCCATACGCATTTCGGACGACTACCGTATTCTTGGACGCCACCGGGACGATCGACGGCAAAGCGGCTTCAACTACAACGGCGTCGAGTTCAGTCAATCCAATCTGAACATCTTTGCCGGGCTATGCGCGGTTGATGTGCCCGAACACGTCGACATGATGATGCAGGCCCTGGAAGACCATGGGGAAGTCTGCACACGAATGGGCGCCTACAAGCCGCGCACCAACCCCTATTCATTCCAGGGCCACGGCAAGGGCTGCCTCCCCTGGGTGTTTGAAAAGGCGGGTAAGCACGGCATCAAGGTGATCGCCATGGAGATCACTCATGAGAGCCACATTGAGGAAATCGACAACTGCCTCGAAAAGCTCGGCCGTCCCACCGGTGTAATGCTGCAGGTGGGCACCCGCAATACCCAGAACTTCGAGCTGCTCAAGGCCATTGGCCGCCAGAGTACCTATCCGGTACTGCTCAAACGCGGGTTCGGGATTACCCTGAATGAATCCCTCAACGCTGCCGAGTATCTGGCCAGCGAAGGCAACGCTAATGTCATCTTCTGCCTGAGGGGCATGAAAACCGAAGCCGGCCAGCCCCATCGGAACATGGTGGATTTCGCCCATGTGCCGGCGGTCAAGCGCCTTACCCGTATGCCAGTCTGTGTGGATCCTTCCCATTCGGTGGGCAGCCGCGAGCAGTCTCCGGACGGCATCCTTGATGTCATGCACGCGACCGCCCAGGGCGTCGTCGCCGGTGCCAACATGGTGCTCGTGGATTTCCACCCCAAGCCGGAAAGAGCCCTGGTGGACGGCCCCCAGGCCCTGCTGATGAACGAGCTGCCGGCGTACCTCGAAGACATACGCCTTTGCCACGACACCTGGAAGAAGCGCCAGGCCATTTACCAACGCCTGAAGGATGATGCAGCGGAATGATTGTCTACGGACACAGAGGCGCCAAGGGAGAAGCTCCCGAAAACACCCTTCCGGGATTTACGCATGCTTACCGGCACGGTATCCGGCATTTTGAACTGGATCTCGTATTGTCAAAGGACGGCAAGCCGGTATTGGTGCACGATCTTTCGGTTGACCGCACGACCAGCCAGAAAGGCAGTATCAGTCAGTACACGGCCGCCGAACTGGCTGCCATGGATGCGCGAAGAAACACCAGCTCCTGGCCCACACCCACGGGAATTCCCGCGCTGGAAGACCTTCTGGACCGGTTCGACGACCTCGAACACCTGCAACTGGAAGTCAAAAAAGACACGCGTCAGCGCCTGAACATTCTCAGCAATCGCCTGACAGAGGTTATACAGCGACGCAATCTGTATCAGACGGTGGCCATAACCTCTTCCGACACCTGGTTTCTGAAACAGATCCGGCGGCGGAACAAGAACATCCGCATCGGCCTGGTCGCAGAGCGCAAATTCCCGCGCCCCTTGAGCATTGCGGGCCAACTCGGCTGTGAGTATCTCTGCATCAACTGGAAGCTTTGCTCGAAAGCGCTGGTTGAAAAAGCCCATCGAAAGGGCATGCACGTGTCCACCTGGACGGTGAACCGGATTCACGACATGTTGCAACTGGAAGAAATGGGCGTGGACAGCATCATCACTGACTATCCCACCAGCACCCGCATATTCTTCGACAACAGGGCCAGGTCAGCCCTGTCATTGCCACAGAGTCACGCCGGGGTGTCGGCCAGTAAAGAGGCCCTGTCAGCGGGCTGAATTCGGGATATGGAAGGTTAAGCCGGGGTCAGTCGTAGGCTTTCTTCTGACCCCTGGTGTGGCCTGCCCCGTTAAAAGATCCGGTTCAGACCGTTCAACGCCGCGACACGGTAGGCTTCCGCCATGGTCGGATAGTTGAACGTGGTATTGATGAAGTAGTTCAGGGAGTTGGCCTCTCCTTCCTGATTCATGATCGCCTGGCCGATGTGGACGATTTCCGCCGCCTGGTCACCGAAACAGTGGATACCCAGAATCTGACGGGTTTCCCGGTGAAACAGAATTTTCAGCATTCCTACCGCTTCTCCGGTAATCTGGGCACGGGCAAGATCCTTGAAGAACGCCTGTCCAACCTCGTAGGGCACCTTGGCTTCCGTCAGTTCGCGCTCGGTTTTACCAACGGAACTGATTTCCGGAATGGTGTAGATCCCGGTCGGCACATCCGACACAAAGCGGAAGTATGCGTCATCCACAATATCCGAGGATGCAGAGCGGCCCTGGTCATAAGCGGCGCTTGCCAGACTTGGCCAGCCGATCACGTCGCCCGCCGCGTAGATGTTGTCCACTTCGGTGCGATAGTGCTCGTCAACGGCCAGTTGCCCACGGCCATTGGGTTCCAGACCGATATTTTCGAGGCCCAGCTTCTCGGTGTTCCCGCTGCGACCATTGCACCACAGGAATGCATCCGCACGGATTTTCTTGCCCGATTGAAGCGACAACACCACACCGTGGTCGTCGCCCACAACCGACTCGTACTGCTCGTTGTGGCGAACCAGAACGCCATTATTCCGCAGGTGGTAACTCAGGGCGTCGGAGATCTCGTCATCCAGGAAGGACAACAGCCGGCTACCCGGGTTGATCAGGTCGACTTTTACACCCAGGCCCGCAAAGATCGAGGCGTACTCTGACCCTATGACGCCAGCGCCATAAATAATCAGTGTGCGAGGCGTGTGAGACAGGTTCAGAATGGTGTCGGAGTTATAGATACGGTGATGACGGAAGTCCACATCGGGTGGCAGGTAGGGCCTGGAACCGGTGGCGATGATCGCCTGCTTGAAGTGCAGCGTCTCGGAGGACTTGCTACCCCGGACTTCTATGCGGTTCTGGTCGACAAAAAAGGCCCGGCCGTTTATCAAATCCACGCGATTGCGAGAGTAGAACTGCGTCCGGAGCTTGACCTGCTTGCCGATGACCTTCTGGGCATTCTGAAGCACTCGCGGGAAAGAGAACCAGCGAGGCTCCCCGATATCCCGGAACATCTGGTTGGTGTTGAACGTAATGATCTGTTTGACGGAGTGGCGCAGCGCCTTGGAAGGAATGGTGCCCCAGTGGGTGCAGTTCCCGCCAACGGTAGGCTTGTCTTCGATGATCGCGACACGTTTGCCGTGTTTCGTCGCATTCATCGCCGCGCCTTCGCCGGACGGACCGGCGCCGATAACGACGACGTCGTAATGATGTTCTGCCATGCGCGCAGTGACTCCTTATCTACGTCGTGAAAAGATGGTTGTAATTGTCAAAAACAGATCAGTGCTTGCTGGCCTTGCTAGCGTCGTAAGCCAGAGCCTCGGGCTCTTTACCCTCGTTGGCCAACCGTTCGTTTTCTTCTTCGCACTTCTGGGTATTACCACCGCAGATATCACAGGACTGGCTGATACCAAGCGCGCCAATACCGCCGCAGGTTCCGCTGATGGGCTTGCGCCCGAGGATCACGCCAATAGACATGGCTGCAACCAGCAAAACCACGATGAAAAGAACCAAAAGAAAGGTACCCATGTTGCCCTCCCCTCATTGAGTCACGTAGGACGAAAAGGCCGGCGTCTGGTGCGTCTCGAAGCCTTCATCCGTCCTGACAATAAAATAGGCCGGGATATTTTCCCTTACCGCGAGCTCATTTGCCCGCTCGTAGCCCATCACATTAAAACCGGTTGCCAGAGCATCTGCCGTCATACAATCGTCCGCGATAACGGTTACTGATGCCAGCTTGTGAGCAATTGGCTCACCCGTTTCAGGATCTATTGTATGGGAATACCGACGCCCTTCCGATTCGTAATAATTACGATAATCACCTGATGTTGCCATAGCACGTGATTCCAGCGCCACCACGCGGTTTACCGCGCGCCCTTCCGCCATCGGCTGTTCTATGGCCAGTCGCCAGGTGCTGCCATCAGGTTTACGGCCATTGACGCTAACCTCTCCGCCAATCTCCACCAGGTACGCCTCCACGCCTTCGCTCTCAAGAAAACGGGCAACCGCATCTACACCGTATCCCTTGGCGATAGCCGACAGATCCACATATTGCGGTGGTGTCGCACGCACGGCGGGCGGATCGACCCGCAGCTCGAGCTTCTCGAAGCCAGTGGCGGCAAGAGCCCTGGAGAGAGATTCTTCTGACGGAATCTGCTCCGGGCGCGCCTCGGGGCCGAACCCCCAAAGATTTACCACCGGGCCGATGGTCACATCAAAGGCACCAGCGGTCATCGTTGAGATCTCTTCAGCCTTCTGAAGAACACGGAGCAAGTCCGCTGACACCGGAACCCACTCGGATTGATCGGATCGTTGATTGAAACGGGACAGCTCCGAATCCTCGCGCCAGGTCGACATTGACGCATCAACCCCTTCGAGCACCTCATCGATACCGCTGGCCAGAGTTTCAAGCCTCTCCTGATCCTCGGTCAATACGACATTGATGTGGTAGCTGGTGCCGAAGACAGGTCCGGAGATTTCCCAGATTTTTTCCTCTGGCTCAAACGAACAACCCGCCAGAACGGCAAAGGCCAGCGCTGTAAAAGCGCTGGCCAGGGCCACCCTGGCGGGTCGTACAATGCTGAATGTCATCAGAACTGCTTAGCCTCCAAAGTCATCCAGCATGATGTTTTCATCCTCTACACCCAGATCTTTCAGCATCTTGATGCAGGACGCGTTCATGATTGGGGGCCCACACATGTAGTATTCACAGTCTTCCGGAGCCGGGTGGTCCTTCAGATAGTTTTCATACAACACGTTATGAATAAACCCGGTCGGGCCCTGCCAATTGTCCTCGGGCAACGCATCGGAAAGTGCGACATGCCACTCGAAGTTGTCGTTTTCTTCCTGAAGCCCGTCGAAATCTTCCACATAGAACATCTCGCGAACACTTCGTGCGCCATACCAGAAGCTGATCTTGCGCTTGGAGTTCAGACGCTTGAGCTGATCGAAGATGTGGGAACGCATAGGCGCCATGCCGGCACCGCCACCAATGAATACCATTTCGGCATCGGTCTTCTTGGCGAAGAACTCACCGAACGGCCCCATAACGGTGACCTTGTCGCCCGGCTTCAGGTTGAACACGTAGCTCGACATGATGCCCGGATTGTGGTCAGTGCCCGGAGGCGGCGTAGCGATACGAATATTGAACTTGAGAACACCCTTTTCTTCCGGATAGTTCGCCATGGAATAGGCCCGGATGGTCTCTTCCTTGTTGACCGCCTTGTAGCGCCAGATGTTGTGCTTGTCCCAGTCCTCGTGGAACTCTTCCTCGATGTCGAAATCCTTGAAGTCGATTTCGTAGGGAGGGCACTCAAGCTGAACATAGCCGCCGGCACGGAAGTCCACTTCCTCACCTTCAGGCAGCTTGAGTACGAGTTCTTTGATGAAGGTAGCCACGTTGTGGTTGGAGACAACCTCACATTCCCACTTCTTCACGCCGAAGAACTCCTCCGGCACTTCCACCTTCATATCCTGTTTTACAGGAACCTGGCAGGACAGGCGCCAGCCCTCTTTCTCTTCACGATTGGTGAAGTGGGTCTTCTCTGTTGGCAGCATGGCACCGCCGCCCTCGAGAACCTTGCACTTGCACTGGGCGCAGGTACCGCCGCCACCGCAGGCAGAGGACAGGAAAATACCACTGTTAGCCAGAGTACCGAGCAGCTTGCCGCCGGCTTCGGTCTTCAGCGTGTGTTCGGGATCATCGTTGATCTCAATGGTCACATCACCGGTGCTTACCAGCCTGGACCGGGCCGCAAGAATCACTGCGACCAGGGCCAGAACGATAACGGTGAACATGACCACGCCGAGAATAATTTCTGTATTCATGGTCTCGCCTTTTCGTTAAACCGAATCACCGGGTGAATTACAGTGAGATACCGGAGAAGGACATGAAGCCCAGGGACATCAGACCAACGGTAATGAAGGTGATACCCAGACCACGCAGGCCTTCCGGAACGTCACTGTACTTCAGCTTCTCGCGAATACCCGCCAGGGCGATGATCGCCAGGGCCCAGCCAAGGCCGGCGCCGAAGCCATACACCACACTCTCGCCGAAGGTGTAGTCACGCTCCACCATGAACAGCGAGGCACCCAGAATGGCGCAGTTCACTGTAATCAGTGGCAGGAACACACCCAGAGCGGCGTAGAGTGCCGGGATATACTTGTCCAGTACCATTTCCATGATCTGAACAATCGCCGCGATTACCCCGATATACGTCAGCAATCCGAGAAAGCTCAGGTCTACGTTCGGCAGGCCAGCCCAATCCAGGGCGCCTTCGCGCAGAACGCTGTTGTACAGCAGGTTGTTCACCGGAACGGTGACCGTCAGCACGACCACCACGGCAATGCCAAGACCGGTTGCGGCCTCGATCTTCTTGGAGATGGCCAGGAAGGTACACATCCCCAGGAAGAACGCCAGCGCCATGTTTTCAACAAAAACAGCCTTCAGAATCAAGCTGATATAATGCTCCATCAGAAGGCCTCCTTGGCGACATGGCGAGACATTTTATAGTCCGGCTCTTCAACCTGCTCCGGCTTCCAGGTCCGCAGACCCCAGATCGCCAGGCCGATAATAAAGAACGCACTCGGCGGCAGCAGCAACAAGCCGTTAGGAATGTACCAGCCACCTTCGTTCACCACCGGCATCAGGGAGACACCGAACAGTGAGCCGGCGCCCAGCAATTCACGGAAGAAGGCAACGAAGATCAGGAGTACCGAGTAGCCCAGACCGTTACCAACGCCGTCCAGGAAGCTCAGCCAGGGGCCGTTCTTCATGGCAAAGCCTTCCGCGCGGCCCATAACGATGCAGTTGGTGATAATCAGACCAACGAACACTGAGAGCTGCTTGGAAATCTCGTAGGCATAGGCCTTGAGCACCTGGTCAACCACGATTACCAGGGAGGCGATAATGGTCATCTGCACGATGATCCGGATACTGCCCGGAATCTGGGTGCGTACCAGGGACACGGCCAGGTTGGAAAATGCGGTAACGGCAATAACCGCCGCGCACATAACAAGTGTAACGTTCATGCTGGTGGTAACCGCCAGCGCTGAACAGATGCCCAGGATCTGCAGGGCAATCGGGTTATTGCTGAAGATCGGTTCGAAGAGAACCTGTTTGGCTGATGCATCTGCCATGATCAGACCTCCCCTTCACGAAGTTTTTGCAGGAACGGCGCGTATCCGCGGTCGCCCATCCAGTAGTTAACCAGTTGCTCAACGCCGCGACTGGTCAACGTTGCCCCGGACAGAGCATCCACTTTATGCTGCCTTTTTTTGCATCAACGTTTACGCCACCTTTAACCAGTTTGATCTGCGGTTCAGTGCGATCACCATCATAAACTTTCTTCCCCACCCACTGCGACTTCCAGCGTGGATTGTCTACCTCCCCACCGAGGCCCGGAGTTTCGGCGTGGGAGTAAAAGCCAAGCCCTTCAATGGTGTTCAAATCACCTTCCAGCGAAATGAAGCCATACAATGTAGACCAGAGGCCATAACCATGAATTGGCAGTACCACACGCACTAGCTCTCCGTTCTCGCTCAGCGTATACACCCTGGCAACATTCGGCCGGCGCTTGATGCCAGCCTTGTCTTCCGAGGAAGGAATATCCGTAGACAACTGAGGGTCCGAGGCAGCCTTGTACATATCATATTTCATGGGCTCAGCAACACCAACGGCGGAAGGCTTTACAAATTTACCAGTATCCAAATCCACCAGGCGAACATCGAAACTCTCGAATTTCTGCAAAATCTGCTCTGCAGTATCGCCTTGATCCAGCATACCTGCGGCAGAGAGAATGTTCGTTGTCATATCAAGATGCTGATTCTTGACCTGGGCAGGTCTGAGCATGACCGCCGCGGTGGATACCACGACAGAGAACACGATACTCAGCACCAGCGCAACGATCAGCGTGCGGGAGACGGTTTCTTTAGCTTTAGCCACGAGCAAGCCTCCGTTTGATGTTGGCCTGAACCACGTAATGGTCCATCAATGGCGCGAACAGGTTTGCGAACAGGATGGCAAGCATGATGCCTTCCGGGAACGCCGGATTGATCACGCGGATCAGCACAGTCATCACGCCTACCAGAATACCGAAACACCAGCGACCCGTGTCAGTCATCGCGGCGGACACCGGATCCGTCGCCATGAACATCATGCCAAAGGCAAACCCGCCCATGACCAGATGCCAATGCGCCGGAACCGCGAACATCGGATTGGTCTCGGAACCTATGATGTTTAGCAGCAGCGACATGCCGATCATACCGATCAACACACCTCCGACGATGCGATAGGAGGCAATCTTCATCCCCAACAGGATCAGGCCACCAATCAGAATGGCCAGTGTCGAGGTCTCACCCATCGAGCCCTGAATGGTGCCCATGAAGGCGCTCATCCAGCCAATTTGAGCTTCCAGAGCTTCCAGACCACCACTGGCGGCCCAGCTCAGCGCCGTGGCGCCACTGAAGCCGTCAACCGCAGTCCAGACGGTGTCGCCGGAAATCTGCGCCGGATAGGCGAAGTACAGGAAGGCACGACCGGTCAGGGCCGGGTTCAGGAAGTTCTTGCCGGTACCGCCGAACACTTCCTTGCCGATCACGACGCCGAAGGTGATGCCCAGGGCCACCTGCCAGAGAGGAATGGTGGGCGGGCAGATCAGTGCAAACAGGACCGATGTGACAAAGAAACCCTCGTTCACTTCGTGACGGCGCACGGTGGCAAACAGCACTTCCCAGAAACCACCGACCACGAAGGTCACGAAGTAAATGGGCACGAAGTACGCCATGCCGTAAACGAAGTTGTCCCATACGCCCGCACCGGAACCGGTGATGGCAAGTGCCTGGATAAAGGCAGTCCGCAGGCCGCCGTCAGCAATCATGGCATCCGGGTTGGACGCCAGGAAACTGTTGGCCTGGTAGCCGATGTTCCACATTCCGAAGAACATTGCCGGGAAGGTGCACAACCAAACCGTGATCATGATGCGCTTGAGGTCAATCCCGTCACGCACATGGGCGGTGGTGGAGGTGACACTCGCCGGCGAGTAGAAAATAGTATCCACCGCCTCGTAAAGCGCATACCAGCGCTCGTACTTGCCACCCTTTTCAAAGTGATGCTCGATTCCATCGAGAAACTGTCTGATAGCCATCGTATTAGCCCTCGATCTCGATTCGGGTCAGGTTCTCGCGGAGAATCGGACCATATTCATATTTGCCGGGGCACACAAAGGTGCACAGCGCCAGATCTTCTTCATCCAACTCCAGTGCGCCAAGCTTCTGTGCCATCTCTGTGTCGCCGACAATCAGGGAACGCAGCAACTGCGTGGGCAGAATGTCCAGCGGCATGATCTTTTCGTAAACACCCACCGGCACCATCGCCCGCTCGCTGCCATTGGTGGTGGTGGTCATATCGAACCGTTTGCCACCGACCAGCTTGGACAGGTAAATATTCATGACGGAGAACTTGTTCGCACCCGGCGACAGCCAGCCCATGAACTCGCGCTTGTTACCTTCCTCAAGCACGGACACCTGATTGGCAAACCGGCCAAGATAGGCGCAGGGACCATCGCCACGGCGACCGCCGAACACGGAGCCGGAAATCGCCCGGATCTCGCAATCTGTGGCAACTTCACCGTCGAGAAGCTCCTCAAGACTGGCACCCAGACGAGTACGCACGAGACGGGGTTTCAGGGCCTTGGGGCCACCGATCGCCACGACACGCTCAACAGGGACTTCACCGGATTCAAACAGCTTGGCAATGTCGATAACGTCCTGATAATTGATACTCCAGACCGTCTTGCTGCCAGAAACCGGATCCAGGTGATGGATATGGGTTCCCACGTTGCCGGCCGGATGCTTGCCATCGAACTGGTGCACCTCAACGGCGTCGGACCTGGGAACAGCGACGTTGGATCCTGGCTTGCCAGTGACAAACACCTTGCCGGTGGTCAGTTTGGTAAGGATCTCAAGGCCTTTCTCGAACGCCTGGCTGTTTTCGCCAATGATGACCGTCGGGTCCGCTGCCAGCGGGTTGGTATCCATGACCGACACGAAAATTGAGTGGGGAGCGGAATCAATCTCCGGAACCTTGCTGTACGGACGCGTCTTGAACGCAGTCCAGAGCCCGGATTCCACCAGATTATCGACTACCTGCTGGCGTTCCAGGCCGGCAAGATCCGCTTCGCTGTAGCGCGCAAAGGTCTCAGCCTCATCGCCATCGACTTCGATAACGATCGACTGGAATACCCGACGCTCACCACGGTTGATCTCTTTCACAACGCCCGCGGCGGGTGAAGTATAACGAACGCCCTCGGTCTTCTTGTCCGTGAACAGCAGCGTACCGCGCTTGACACGGTCCCCCTCTTTCACAGCCATCGTCGGCTTCATGCCGATATAGTCAAAACCGATCAACGCAACGTGGCGAACGGGTTTGCCGTCTGTAATGGTCTGTTCGGGAGCGCCGCTGATGGGAAGATCCAGGCCTTTTTTGATCTTGATCATTAGCCTCATCCAATCATCAGAAACTTTTCAATGGATTCGTAACGCCCGACACCTGCGGCCCAGAAAAACCATGAGAAACGGAGTGCCAGACGTACCCAAAATCGCGCCAATTATAGAGATTAAGGAATCCTATTTCCACCAGAAACCGGAACCGGTTGTGCGTCGACAGCCAAACCAGTCGTTTAGCTGACCGTAAAAACAAAAAACCCCGACAGCAATCGCTATCGGGGTTCTGAACACCATTACTTCACCAGATCGGCGCGATTCGCTCAGTCTCTCGCACGTTTGGGGAAGATCGGGTAATTTACGCCGGCCATCTGGTTGACCACACGAATCACCTGCGCGCTGTAGCCGAACTCGTTGTCGTACCAAACATACAGGATCAGACGCTTGCCACTGGTGATGGTTGCCTGGGCATCAACGATGCCGGCATGGCGGGAACCGACAAAGTCGGTGGAAACCACTTCCGGAGAGTTCACGAAGTCGATCTGCTTCTGCAGCTCCGAGTGCAGCGCCATATCCCGCAGGTATTCGTTAACACCTTCCACATCAACGTCTTTCTTGAGGTTGAGATTCAGGATCGCCATGGACACGTTCGGCGTTGGCACCCGGATCGCATTACCGGTCAGCTTGCCCTTCAGAACCGGCAGCGCCTTGGAGACAGCCTTGGCGGCCCCCGTCTCGGTAATTACCATGTTCAGGGCGGCGCTGCGCCCGCGGCGGCTGCCCTTGTGGTAGTTATCGATCAGGTTCTGGTCGTTGGTGTAGGAGTGCACCGTCTCCACGTGACCATCTTCGATGCCGTATTCGTCTTCAATCGCCTTCAATACCGGTGTGATGGCATTGGTGGTACAGGAGGCGGCTGACAGGATCCTGTCTTCGTCAGTAATCCAGTCGTTGTTGATACCATAAACGATGTTCTTGATATCGCCCTTACCCGGCGCCGTCAGGATAACGCGGCTGACGCCTTTTGATTTCAGGTGCAGGCCAAGACCGGCTTCATCACGCCACTTACCGGTGTTGTCGATCACGATGGCGTTGTTGATGCCGTAATCCGTGTAATCCACCTTGTCCGGCCCATCAGAGTAGATAACCTTGATATAGTTGCCGTTGGCAATCAGGGCGGATTCCTTCTCATCAACGGTAATGGTGCCATCGAACGGACCGTGCACGGAATCACGGCGAAGCAGACTGGCGCGCTTCTCGAGATCATTTTCCGCACCGCCCTGGCGAACCACAATCGCACGCAGACGCAGGTTGTTGCCACCCCCGGCCTTCTCGATCAGGATACGAGCCAGCAGACGACCAATCCGGCCAAAACCGTACAGAACGACGTCTTTGGTGTCATTGTTGGCATCTTCCTCGGACTGGGCAGCGTACTGCCCCACAACCGGGCCGATTTCACGCTTCAGGAATTCGGTCAGGTCGCCGCCTTCCTCTTTGAACTTGACCGCCAGCTTGCCGATATCCACGTGGGCACGACCGAGTTCAAGTTTGTCCATGGCCTGGAGGATCGGCAGGGTGTCGTGAACAGAAAGCTCGCTGTCTTCAACCTGGCGCACAAATCGGTGGGCACGGATGATATCGATAACCGACTGGTTGATGATGGCGCGGCCGTATACAGAAGTAACCACATTGTTTTTGCGGTAGAGGCGGCCGATCAGCGGAATCATGGCTTCCGCGGTGGATTCTCTTTCTGTCCAGTTGGACAGGTGCTGATTGATCTGTTCGTGACTCACGCTTGGACCTCTGCAATTGGCACTTGGAAATTGGGGCGCACATTATCCAATTTAATCCGGTCGACCGCAAATACGGCGGGCCATGACCTTCGTATAGGTCGCGCCGGCTAATAACGCAAACGCCGACCATGGCGCCGGCGCCATGACAGTGAGGGGCGCGAGCGTTAGAATACGCGCCTCACCGCTCCCGGACATCCACAGCAGGAGAACCTGACCGCCCATGAGCCAAGGTGCCAGCACACGCCCGTCACCCCTCCCCCTGATTGCCCCCGAATTTCCGTCTCGGCCGGCCGATCACCGAACATGGGGTCAACTGCACGGCAGCAGTGAGGCGCTGGCCATCTGCGAAAGTGCGCGCGCGCACAAGGGTCTGACCCTGGTCATTACCCGCAGCACCGCCGATGCCATCCGGCTTGAGCAGGCCATGCGCTTCTTCCTGGGGCTACCCCCGGAAGAAGACGGCCCGGCGGTCAGCGACGACGGGCTGGAACTGCTGTCGCTGCCCGACTGGGAAACCCTGCCCTACGATCTGTTTTCGCCCCACCAGGACATTATTTCCCGGCGAATCCGGACCCTGCACCGCCTGCCCGCAACCAGCCATGGGGTTCTCGTGGTTCCTGCACGCACGCTGATGCACAGGCTGCCGCCAGTAAATTACCTCCAGGGCAACACCCTGCTTCTGGAAGTGGGACAGTCCCTGGATATCAAGAGCTGGCGAATGCAGCTTGAGGCGGCAGGCTACCGGCATGCCGAGAACGTCTACGAGCACGGCGAATACGCGGTCCGGGGCGCCATACTGGACATTTTCCCCATGGGCGCCAGCCAGCCCTATCGGATTGACCTATTCGATGATGAGATCGAAACGCTCCGGACTTTCGACCCCGAGACTCAGCGCTCAATCGACCGGATCGAACGCATCGAACTGCTGCCCGCCTTTGAATTCCCCTGGCACAAAGAGGCGCGCTCCGGATTCCGCAGCCGCTGGTTCGAGCAGTTCCCGGATGCCGACAAAGACACCCCCATCTACCAGGACGTGACTCACGGCATTACCCCGCCGGGCATTGAGTACTACCTGCCGCTGTTCTTCGACGAGACGGCAACCCTGTTTGACTATCTGCCAGGCGCCACTCACGTTTTTACTGCGGACGGACTGAACGATGCGGTCAGCCACTTTGACAGTGAAACCCGCAACCGGTACGAAGATCGTCGTCACGATCGCCTGCGGCCGATTCTGCCGCCCAAGCTCCTCTTCCTGCAGCAGGAAGAGCTGTTCGGACAACTGAAGGCCTTCCCGAGGGTAACCGTCTCCGCGGAGACAAAGGATGCCGCGGGATCAGTTAACTGCCCCACGACAACCTTGCCGGATATCGCCATGGACGGTCGGGCCGCAGACCCTGCCGGTCGCCTCAAGCGGTTTCTGGGAGAGTTCGACGGCCACGTGCTGATATGCGCCGAATCGTCCGGTCGGCGCGAGGCGCTGATGGAGAATCTTGGCGAACAGGGTGTTGAATTGAAAACCCTGTCCGGCTGGCAGGCTTTTCTCGACGATAAGGAAAGCTCGGTCGCCATCACCATTGCCCCGATGGAGCAAGGCCTGGTTCTGCCCGAGCATTCCGTTGCCCTGATCACCGAGACCGCCCTGTTCGGCGAGCGGGTACTACAGCGGCGGCGCCGCGAGAAGCCTACGGAAACGGACGATGCCGGCTTCCGGGATCTGTCCGAATTGCGGATTGGTGCGCCGGTGGTTCATATCGACCACGGTGTTGGCCGTTACCTGGGCCTGGAGACCATCACCGTAGAGGGCGAAGCGAGCGAATTCCTGATGCTTGAGTACGCCGGGGGCTCAAAGCTGTATGTTCCGGTCTCCAGCCTGCACCTGATTTCCCGCTATGCCGGCAATGACACCGAACACGCGCCGCTGCACAAACTCGGGACGGACCGCTGGAGCACAGCGAAACAGAAAGCCCTTGAGAAGATCCGGGACACTGCCGCCGAGCTGCTGGATGTGTACGCCCGCCGGGAGGCGCGCAAAGGCTTCAGCTTCGAGGATCCCAAGGAAGCCTATCGTGCCTTTGCTGCCGGCTTTCCGTTCGAGGAGACACCAGACCAGCAGGTTGCTATCCAGTCGGTGTTCGAGGACATGACCAGCGAGCAGCCCATGGATCGCCTGGTGTGTGGCGATGTCGGTTTCGGGAAAACCGAGGTTGCCATGCGCGCGGCGTTCCTGGCTACTTGGTCGGGCAAGCAGGTGGCGGTTCTGGTCCCCACTACCCTGCTCGCCCAGCAGCATTATGAATCCTTCCGGGACCGTTTCTCGGATACCCCTGTGCAGGTCGAGCTGCTCAGCCGGTTCCGCACGGCTGGCCAGACCAGCAAGGCGTTGGAGGCGGTGGAGAACGGCCGGGCCGACATCGTCATCGGCACCCACAAACTGCTACAGGGCGACATCAAATTCAAGAATCTTGGCCTGGTTATCATCGACGAAGAGCATCGCTTTGGCGTTCAGCAGAAGGAAAGACTAAAAGCACTGCGGGCCGAAGTGGACATGCTCAACCTGACCGCCACCCCGATTCCGCGGACGCTGAACATGGCCATGGGGCATCTGCGGGATCTCTCGATTATCGCCACTCCTCCGGCCCGGCGGCTCTCGGTGAAAACTTTTGTGCGCCAGAAAGACAACGCCATGGTCAAGGAAGCCATACTGCGGGAGATTCTCCGGGGCGGTCAGGTCTACTTCCTCCACAACGACGTGGCCACCATCGAGAAGACGGCAGAGGATCTACGTTCGCTGATTCCGGAAGCGCGGGTGGGCGTCGCCCACGGGCAGATGAGAGAGCGTGATCTGGAAAAGATCATGTCCGACTTCTACCACAAACGCTTCAACGTGCTGGTGTGCACAACCATCATTGAGACCGGCATCGACGTTCCCAGCGCCAACACCATTATTATCGAGCGGGCAGACAAGTTCGGCCTGGCGCAACTGCATCAGCTTCGGGGCCGGGTCGGCCGTTCGCACCACCAGGCCTATGCCTACCTGCTCACGCCACCGCCGAAATCCATCACGGCGGACGCCAAAAAGCGTCTGGATGCGATTTCGGAGGCGCAGGACCTGGGTGCCGGCTTCATGCTGGCCACTCACGACCTGGAAATCCGCGGTGCCGGGGAGTTATTGGGGGAAGAACAGAGCGGGCAGATCGAAAGCATCGGCTTCACCCTTTACATGCAGCTGCTGGACGAGGCCGTCAAGGCCATTCGCGAGGGCCGAACCCCGAATGCCGACCTGCCACTTAGCCACGGCACCGAAATGAACCTGAGAATCCCGGCTCTGATCCCCGAGGATTATCTGCCGGATGTCCATAACCGCCTGATGCTCTACAAACGGATTGCCAGCGTGGACAGCCCGGAAGCATTAAAAGAACTTCAGGTTGAAATGATCGATCGGTTCGGATTATTACCGGATCCGGCCAAAAACCTGATCCGCCAGACCGAGCTTCGATTGCGTGCAGAAGCCCTGGGCATCGTGAAAGTCGATGCCGGCAAGGAGTGGGCGCGGATCGAGTTTGGCAGCTCGACACCGGTGGATCCGCTGGTTCTGGTTAAAAAAGTGCAATCCGCACCTGACCAGTACCGGCTCGAAGGCGCCAACAGCTTCCGTTTTCGGCTGAAGGATGCCACAACCGGTGGTAAACTCGACGGCATTTCCCGGATGCTTGGCGAGCTGGAGCCAGCAAAAAATGACGCGTCCGGCTCATGAACGGCCGACCAACAAGTGGAGTACGACCCTTGCAAATTGATGGAATTCGCTGGTGCCGATACCCGACCCGGGCCATCCTGGCAGCTCTGCTTCTGAGCTTTTCTCTAACAGGCGCCGCACAGCAGCTTGACAGGGCAACCTTGCCTCTTGAGCCCGGCACGCCGGTTCCGGATGACTACTACCGGGCGGAGTTTGTCATTCTTGAGCGGATCGTAGAGCCGGAAGCTGTGAACGAACGGATGTCTGATCGCTCGGTAGAGCCGCCCCTTGAGACCGAAGAGGTTCTCTGGTCATCGCTGGAGAATGGCACCACGGAAACCACACTGGAATTGGCGCCCCGAAAGGATCTCCATCTTGCCAGTGCCGCCGCCAGACTCGAACGCAGTGGCCGTTACCGTGTGCTTGTGGCTGCCGGTTGGTACGAGGCGTTTCCACCAGATTACGAGGGGACACCCTTGCGGGTTGAAGCAGGTGACTGGCTGAATGAGGCTCGCACCCGGGAGGTTGAGGGACACATCACCATCGACCGGCAACGCTATTTGCACGTCAATGTGCATCTGAACCACTGGCAACTGGCAGAAGAGACATCGGAGCCGCCTGTAGAGGCTGCGACCGAGCTCTCTGAAGAAACACCCCCCGCTCCGGACGCATCCGGAGCAAGTGACTCCGCCCCAATGTCAGCAGCAACCGGAGAAACAGCCGGTCAGCAACTACCTGTTCTGGCTGAACCCGCGCCCCTGGAATTGTTGACCTGGATTCGGGAAACCCGCCGGATGCGCAGTGAGGAAATCCACTTCCTCGATTCCCCCACGATCGGCGTGCTGGTGTTTTTCAAGAAGATTGAGGCAACGGAGTAAGCACCCCAAGGCCAGCCATCGAGACTTCGAGGATCCGCTTGACCCCGGACATTCCCTGCTCGATGGCCGCCTCAATTTCTTCCATGGTGATGATATGGTCGGATTTTCCAGCCGCCCAGTTCACCACCAAACCCAGACAGACGTAACGCATTCCAAGTTCCGCCGCCAGCGCGGCTTCCGGCATACCGGTCATTCCTACCAGGTCGCAGCCGTCCCGCTCCATCCGGATGATTTCAGCCGCGGTTTCCAGCCTCGGGCCCTGGGTTGCGCCATACACTCCGAAACCGGAAAACGGGACGTTTTCTGCTCCGGCGGCATCAATCAGGATCTGCCGCGCGCTCTCGTCGTAGGGCCAGGTGAAATCAATGTGGGTCACCGAGTCCAGACTGCCCCCGAAAAAGGTGCTGGCACGCCCCCATGTGTAGTCAATAATCTGGTCGGGAATAACCACATGGGCAGGTCCCATATCTGCATGAATACCGCCCACGGCGTTGACACCAACGACCGTTCGCACACCGGCATCGTAAAGGGCCTTGAGGTTCGCCCGGTAATTCACCTGATGGGGTGGAATACGGTGTGGGTTACCATGGCGCGACAGGAACATCACCGGCTGATCACCCAAGCGCCCCTCTACCAAGGGCGCTGAAGGCATGCCCCAGGGCGTTCCGGCTTTATTCTCGCCGGTGATTTCCAGGCCAGACAATGTGGTCAGGCCTGTACCCCCGATAATCCCGACAGGGTGCATTTTCTCCGGTGACGTCATTCTGACTCTCCTGAATCTTCTACATCTCCGGTGGTCTGGCGATTCTGCGATTTCTGCGCACTTTTCCCGGAGGAGGCTTCCCCACGCTTATCTGCCGAGTCGTCCGATTGCGATCCGGACAGCCGAACCCCTTCGGGCAAGTGCAGAGTCCGGGTCGGGAAGGCCACTTCGGCACCGTAACCCTCGATAATGTCGCTGATTTTCAGCAATACATCCTGCTTCACCTCGTGGAACTGCACCCACTGGGTGGTCTTGGTAAAGCAATACACCATGATGTCCAGTGACGAGGCATTGAAGGCCAGGAAATTCACAATCAGGGTCTCATCGCTCTCGATATCCTCATGCTGCTGAAGCATGGCTCTGATATCGTCAACGATCGTTGCCATCTGTGCGACATCCGCATAGCGGATGCCAATGGTCTCGTAGATCCGACGATTGCTCATGCGCGAGGGGTTTTCTACCGCAATGGTGGTAAACGCCGCATTCGGCACGTAAAGAGGACGCTTATCGAAGGTACGGATGGTCGTCAGACGCCAGCCGATATGCTCAACCGTACCCTCGATGTTCCGATCGGGCGATCGCACCCAGTCCCCGACCTTGAAGGGTCGATCCAGGTGGATGATAAAACCGCCGAAAAAGTTCGCCAGCAGGTCCTTGGCGGCAAAACCAACCGCAATACCGCCCACGCCGCCGAAGGCCAGTACCCCCGAAATGCTGTAGCCCATGGACTGCATGGCAATGAGCACGGCCGTAATGAGGACAACGGCCCGGGACAGTTTGCTCACCGCGTTGACGGTGGTGTAGTCCATGGGCTGTTTCATTTTCAGAGGAGATACGAGAATCCCCTCCGCTTCTTTGATCAATCGCAGAATCGCCCAGACCAGTACGAAGATGAAACCAATCTGCAGCACCGACTCATTGGCCTTGAAGATCTCCGCTTCCGAGTATTTGTGAGCCACTTCGGCAGCCCAATAGACCCCCTGCAGCCAGACAAAGGCGACCACCGGCTTGCGAGCCGCATGCAGCAAGGCATCGTCGAACAGGTTTTTGGTCTGGCTGAATTTGCGCTCAAGAGCCGCAATTATATGGCTGGCAATGTAGGCGACCGTGGCCGTTCCAAAAACCAGCGCAAAGACAACAATTCCGACACGCCAGGCTTCAGACAGCAGCCCGAAATTCTCGATCCAGCCATTCACCATGGCCATAACATCCCCGATCATCGGATTCCTCTGGTCTAGACAGTTTTATCGAATAGAAACGGCCGTTCCCGGCCTGACGCGATCAAACAGATCAATAATGTCTGCGTTGCGCATCCGCACGCAGCCATGGGACAACGGCACGCCCATGGGCTCGCTGTCCGGTGTGCCGTGAATGTATATGAAGCGGCGGAAAGTATCGACACCCGGGCCCCTGTTTTTGCCCCACTCGCGACCGCATAGCCAGAGAATCCGGCTCAGTATCCAGTCGCGTTCGGGATGAAGCCGGGCGAGATCCACGCTGTAGGTTTCGCCGGTGGGGCGCCGGGCACGGAATACTGCCCCAACAGGAAGACCGGCGCCAATACTGGCCCGGACATAGTGCTCACCACGCGGAGTGCAGCCACTGCCATCGCTCTCTCCCGGCCCGTTCAGGCCGGTGGAAACCGGATAGG
>NZ_AGTR01000066.1 GCF_000235625.1 Marinobacter manganoxydans MnI7-9
ATCACCAGGCAAGCCTGATTCAGAGGTTTCTTCGAGACAGCCACTTGAAGCAATAGAACAACCACTTCAACGACAACACCGGATAACGCTTGAAATCGTTATCACTCTGATCAATGAATTCCGGAGATAATGGAATCCATCAATCGTGTTCTATCTCGTCCAATTTGTTAAAGAGCAAATCTGACCCAGTGATCAGAAAGGAAGGCTTCATCGTTGTGAAACATTCGTTTCTGTACACTGCTAACCGAAGTTAGCCAGTAATTTGGTGGAGCTAGGCAGGATCGAACTGCCGACCTCCTGCGTGCAAGGCAGGCGCTCTCCCAGCTGAGCTATAGCCCCAGAACTTGTCCAGCTTCCGTTACTCGTCGTTGCAGCATTCATTCGCTTCAGTCTTGACCCATCGAGGGTCACTCCTTCACTCATTCAAGCTGCGCCTAGATTAACGCAATCTGTCCTGCGCTCTGCTATCGTCTCCAAGACCAGGATTTTGCTGATCTAGGCGTCAAAGTGCGCCGCATAGCCTGCTATGCAAGTGCTTTGACAACGACGAGCAGTG
>NZ_AGTR01000065.1 GCF_000235625.1 Marinobacter manganoxydans MnI7-9
TAGGAGTCTGCGCGGCAGAAGCTACATTCTGGCACAATAGATCAAAATTCTTCAGCAACAGGATGACTGATGGGAACCACTTTCCGCCCGTATTCGCCTGGCCAGGAACTGCTTCTTCCCCCGAGCCTGAACGAGTGGCTGCCTGAGGGGCATCTGGCCTATTTTGTCAGTGATGTCGTCGAGGAGCTGGATTTAAGCGCGTTTTATGCCCGCTACGAAGGCAACGGCCGACGCAACTCGCCCTTCGATCCACGAATGATGCTGAAGGTTCTGATCTACGCCTACGCCACCGGCGTTTTCTCTTCACGCAAGATCGCCCGGAAGCTGGAAGAAGACGTGGCCTTCCGGGTTCTGGCGGCAGGCAACTTCCCCAGGCATCGCACGATCTGTGATTTCCGCAAACACCATTTGGTTGCCTTCAAGGCCGTGTTTATTCAGGTGGTCCGGATTGCCCGGGAAGCGGAGCTGATCACGCTGGGAACACTGGCGATTGATGGCACCAAGGTTCGGGCTAATGCCAGCAAGCACAAGGCCATGAGCTATGGCCGCATGGGCGAGGAAGACGATCGTTTATCGAAAGAGATCGATGCACTTTGTCGTCAGGCGCGTCAGACAGACCAGTCGGAAGACCGACAGTTCGGCCCGGATAACCGGGGTGATGAACTGCCTGAAGAGCTTCAGTACCGGCAGGCGCGGCTGGACAAGATTCGTGCCGCCAAAGAGAAATTGGAAGCAGACCAGAAAGAGCGGGACAAGGCCCGGGGTCGGTCCCCGGACGATGATCGGCGCTCACCTCGCGGGGGCCCGAACTTCAAGCGGGATTATGGGGTTCCGGATGACAAGGATCAGAGCAATTTTACCGATCCGCAAAGCCGGATTATGAAAATGGCGGACGGGTTCCAGCAATGCTACAACGGCCAGTTGGCCGTGGATGGTGAATTCCAGCTGATTGTCGCCAACCACCTGGGCAATAATCCCAGTGACAATGGCTGTCTGATACCACTGCTGGATCAGGCAAAAGACACTCTGGAAACCTATCCGGATCAGTGTCTGGCTGACGCGGGTTACCGTAAAGAAGAAGATCTACAGACCCTGGAAGACAAAAGCATCGACGGCTATGTCTCGCTGCGCCGGGAGGGCAAGAAGAGTTCAGAGATAGACGCGAGCCGTTATCCGGCCAGCGCCCGGATGGCCGGGAAGCTGGCCACGGCAACCGGGCGATCGGTTTACGCTCAGCGCAAGCATCTGGTTGAGGCGGTCAACGGCTGGATCAAGCATGTTCTGGGCTTCCGACAGTTCAGTCTGCGGGGCCTTCACGCCGTGCAGGGTGAATGGGATCTGGTCTGTCTGTCGCTTAATCTCAGGCGGATGAGTTCACTGATGAGGCTGAAATAGAGGGTCCGAGGGATCCTTGGGCGTACTGAGTGATCGGACTACGATAACGCATTCGCTGATAACCGTCTTGACTGACTGAATAGAGAGAATCGAGACTCTATTCGGCTGGATATTGTGGATACGTTCTCGGGCCGAACTGTGATTCGACGCGGCGGGGTCACTTGCTCAAAATACTTCTGCCGCGCAGACCCCTAGCGTTGGCGCTTCAGACCGGTTGTCACCATGATTCGGGTGGAGATCTCCTCAACCGAATAGGCGGTGGTATTCAGGTACGGAATCCGCTCACGCCGATACATCAACTCGATTTCCTCGATCTCGTGCATGCACTGCTTGATGGATGAGTAGCGAGAGTTTGGCTTGCGTTCGTTGCGGATGGTTGCCAGCCGCTCCGGCTCGATAGTCAGCCCGAAAATTTTCTCTTTATAGGGTTTCAGGGCTTTCGGGATCTGCTGGTCTGCCAGGTCTTCTTCGGTAATCGGATAGTTTGCCGCTTTCACGCCATACTGCAGCGCCAGATAGAGACAGGTGGGGGTTTTCCCGCTTCGGGAGGCGCCAACGAGGATCAGGTCTGCTTCGTCGTAATGCCGGGTGCGTGCGCCATCGTCATTATCCAGCGCGAAATTGACGGCATTGATCCGGCGTTCATAGCTGCCTTCATTGTTGATGGCATGGGATTTACCGACGGTATAGGAAGAGGAAGACTGGAGTTCCTGTTCCAGGGGGCTGAGAAACGTACCGAAGATGTCCACCATGAAACCCTCGGCGGTGGCGATGATTTCCCGGATATCGCTGTTTACAATGGTGTCGAACACCAGCGGCCGTGCGCCGTCTGTCTCGGCCGCCTTGTTGATCCGTTTGACCATTTCCCGGGCTTTTTCTTCGTCCGCAATGTAGGGAACAGTAACCCGTTCAAACTCGATCTTTTCGAACTGGGCCAGAAGGCTGTGCCCGAGAGCCTCGGCTGTCAGGCCGGTGCCATCAGAAATGAAAAAAGCAGTGCGTTTCATGCTGTATTGTCCGGTTCCTTGGTTCTTGATTCCTGGCTCGGTGGCCTAGGTAATTTCCGCAGGTTACAGTATCATACACGCCAAGTTCGAGACTCCGCAGTGGATATTGTCTGCTTTTACCGCTTGATACCGCTGGCCCGATTTTGCTCTTAGCTTCACAGACTCAAGGGAGACATGCTTTGGAAGATTACATTATCTGGTTTGATCACCTGGGAATGTCCGATGTCGATCGGGTAGGCGGCAAGAACGCCTCACTCGGCGAAATGATCAGTAATCTCGCCAACGCAGGTGTTACCGTTCCAGGTGGCTTTGCCACAACAGCGCACGCCTATCGCGAATTCCTCGCTACTGACGGACTGAAAGAGCGTATCGACAACGCTCTCGATGCTCTGGACATCAACGACGTCAACGAACTGGCCCGGGTTGGTGCCCAGATCCGTCAATGGATCATTGAAACGCCATTTCCGGATGTCCTGGAGAACGCCTTGAAGGAATCGTTCGCCACCCTGCAGGATGGCAACGAACACATGGCGGTTGCGGTACGTTCCTCTGCAACGGCGGAAGATCTCCCGGATGCCTCCTTTGCAGGCCAGCAGGAAACCTTCCTGAACGTGGTGGGGCTGCAACAGGTGCGCACCTCGGTCAAGGAAGTGTTTGCGTCGCTGTTCAATGACCGCGCTATTTCCTACCGCGTCCACCACGGCTTTGACCACAAGATGGTCGCGCTCTCAGCTGGTATCCAGAAAATGGTGCGCAGTGAGACGGCGGCCAGTGGCGTTATGTTCACCCTCGACACAGAATCCGGCTTCCGTGACGTGGTATTTGTAACTGCCTCTTACGGTCTGGGTGAGACCGTCGTTCAGGGTGCTGTAAACCCTGATGAATTCTACGTACACAAGCCTACTCTCGAAGCCAGTCGGCCGGCCGTCCTGCGTCGCAATCTGGGCAGCAAGGCCATCAAGATGGTCTACCACACCAAGCCCGGTGAAGGTGAATTCGTTGAAACAGTGAAGGTGGAGCAGGAAGACCGCAACCGCTTCTGCATCACTGACGCCGAGGTGGAAGACCTGGCACGTCAGGCGATGATTATCGAGAAGCACTACCAGCGACCGATGGACATCGAGTGGGCGAAGGACGGCGACGACGGCAAGATCTACATCGTTCAGGCGCGCCCTGAGACGGTGAAAAGCCGTGCGTCTGCCAATGTGATGGAGCGCTACCTGCTTAAAGAAACCGGCAAGGTGCTGGTGGAAGGCCGGAGCATCGGCCACAAGATCGGCAGTGGCCCGGTGAAGATCATCACCAGCATCAAGGAAATGGACCGGGTGCAGGCCGGCGATGTGTTGGTTACCGACATGACCGACCCGGATTGGGAGCCGGTGATGAAAAGGGCTTCCGCCATTGTTACCGACCGCGGTGGTCGTACCTGCCACGCGGCCATTATTGCCCGCGAGCTGGGCATTCCGGCCGTGGTCGGATGCGGCGATGCCACGGAGTTGCTGACCGACGCACAGGAAGTGACCGTCTCCTGCGCCGAGGGCGATACCGGCATGATCTACGAGGGCTCCCTGGATTTCGAGCTGCGGGAAAATACCGTGGACTCCATGCCGAACATCCCGTTCAAGATCATGATGAACGTCGGCAACCCAGACCGGGCTTTTGATTTCCAGGCGTTGCCGAATGAAGGTGTTGGTTTGGCACGGCTTGAGTTCATTATTAACCGGATGATCGGTGTTCATCCCAAGGCACTGCTGAACTTTGATGGACTGCCCCGGGATATCAAGCAGACCGTTGAGAAACGCATCTCCGGTTACAGCTCGCCGGTGGATTTCTATGTCGACAAGCTGGTTGAGGGCATCTCTACCCTGGCAGCGGCGTTCGCGCCCAAGAAAGTGATCGTGCGGTTGTCGGACTTCAAATCCAACGAATACGCCAACCTGATCGGCGGCACTCTGTACGAGCCGGATGAAGAAAACCCGATGCTCGGTTTCCGGGGTGCATCGCGCTATATCTCCGATACCTTCCGGGACTGCTTCGAGCTGGAATGCCGTGCCCTGAAAAAGGTGCGTAACGAGATGGGGCTGACCAATGTGGAAGTGATGGTCCCGTTCGTGCGTACCGTGGGTGAAGCGGAACAGGTAGTGAACCTGCTGGCGGAGAACGGGCTCAAGCGTGGTGACAACGGTCTTCGGGTCATCATGATGTGTGAGTTGCCGGCCAATGCCCTGCTGGCGGATCAGTTCCTGGAGCACTTTGACGGCTTCTCCATCGGCTCCAACGATCTGACTCAGCTGACCCTGGGTCTGGACCGGGATTCGGGCATCATCGCGCACCTCTTCGATGAGCGGAACGATGCGGTCAAGGCGCTGCTTTCCAACGCCATTCAGGCGTGCAAGAAGGCCGGCAAATACATCGGTATCTGTGGGCAGGGGCCATCGGATCATCCGGATCTCGCCAAGTGGCTGATGGATCAGGGCATTGATACGGTGTCACTGAACCCCGATTCGGTACTGGACACCTGGTTCTTCCTGGCCGACGAAAAAATCGACTGAGTTTATTTCCAGGATAAGGAGAGCGACAACGTGACGACGATAATTACCCCGGACCTGTGTGACGAATTTCCGGAAGTGCTGGTTGTAGAGCCCGGCTTCAATAACTACGGTGGCAACAAGGCATTTGGCGGTGAGATTGTGACCGTGAAGTGTTTTGAAGATAACTCTGTGGTGAAAGAGCAGGTTGGCCAGCCCGGGAACGGTCGCGTGATGGTCGTGGATGGTGGCGCTTCAAAGCGCCATGCGCTATTGGGCGACATGCTCGCGGAGAAGGCTGCGAGCAACGGCTGGGCGGGCCTGATCATCTATGGTTGCGTGCGCGACGTGGATGAGATTGGCAACACCGCCCTGGGTGTGCAGGCCCTTGGCACCCATCCGAGAAAGAGTGAAAAGCGTGGCCTGGGCGACCTGAATGTGCCGGTCACCTTCCACGGCGTTACCTTCCATCCCGGACACTACGTCTACGCCGACAACAACGGCATCATTGTTTCTGAGAAGCCTCTGGTTTGAGGCTTTTCGAGGCAGAGACAAAAACGGCGGCCAATGGCCGCCGTTTTTCGTTCAGCGAGTGACTTCGCTGATATTCGTTCCAAGGAGGAACCCGTCTCCTTCCGGTTCGCAGCGAATGACTTCGCAGACAGTCTCCAGCGGCGGAAACTGATCACTGCTGGAGTGAAGAACCGTGTGAAGTTCCTCGCCAACGTTCACGGCCTGCTCAACGTAGAGTTGCATGCCGGTCGCGCTCAGATCACGGCAGATCCCTTTGAAGCGGTTGCCCTGGCTGTCGCTGATCTCAATCTCCGAGTTCACCTGCATACGGTGGAAATCGCGTTTCTCCGAATAATCCTTCATGGCATCAGGCCCAGTTGTCGGTTTTTCTTGTTGGTTTGAGCATTGGAATGATCAGTGCCAGCAAAACGCCACCGAGAACGAGGCCCGCGCCCAGCAACATGAAATCGTATTCCTTGCTGGCTTCCAGACGTTCGTTTTCAGCCGTGAGCACTTCAAGGTCGTTGCGAATCTTCTGGTTCTCTTCCCGCAGCTCGCGGTTTCGACGTTCCAGATTGATGGAATCGGCGGCGATACTCTTGATCCGCTGAAGCTCTTCCTGGAGCTCCTGTGAACGGTCAGAAAGCGAGGCTTCGGAGCTTTCCAGCGCGTTGCGCTCAGTGACGACGTTAGACAGCTGCTCTTTTACCTGGGCGAGTTCAGCGCGCGTTTCTTCCAACTGACGGTTGGCCGTACGCAGGCGATCTGCAGCAATGGGTGTCTCGCTCAGGTATTGACTGGAAACCCAGCCCTCGGTGCCCTTGGGAGTGCGAACGAGGGTGTATCCGGAATCGGAGGCCTCGATGACTTCCAGCGGCGTGCCACTGGGAACCGCGTTTTCAATGATGCGGAACTGGGAACCTGCGCCTGACCTCACTGGCAGGTACAACTGGTCGTCAACCCAGACAGTCTTTGCCTGGGCAACAGCAATGGAGGACACTGCGAACAACACACTGATTGCTAGACGAAAAAGCGTCACTGGTTACGTTCCCTGAAATTCTGCGGTTGAAATCTGAGTCTGATTAAAAGCGCAATTTTGTCACAGATGCCCCGCCGTGCAAGCGTGCCATCATTACAATAAACTCATGGGCCCCCAAGGCCCGCTCACGGGAGGACGGCTTTGAAAGGCTTTACCACAACCTTGTCATAAACGCCTGCCTCCACATAAGGGTCGGCATCCGCCCAGGCCTGGGCCGCTTCCAGAGAGTCAAATTCCGCGATTACCAGACTACCGGTAAAGCCGGCATCGCCGGGCTCTGGAGTATCCAGCGCCGGATGAGGGCCAGCGACAAGTAATCGGCCCTCGGCTTTCAGGGCCTGAAGCCGGTCGATGTGAGCCGGACGCGCAGACTGGCGCAACGGCAGGCTGTTCTCGACATCTTCACTGATAATGGCGTAGTACATTCAGCTCTCCGAACAGGTTTTCAAAGACAGGATAGTTGATCAGACAATCAGCGGTCGTGTCGTGCAAGGGTTGGCTGGTACACTGTTAAACCCTGGCAAGCCGCCAGTTATCTGAAGATTCAGGATATTTTGTGACTATACCGCAAGACCCGCATTTGTGCATTGATCTGCATTGCCACAGCACGGCTTCCGATGGCGCGCTATCACCGGCGGCACTGGTCGAGCGCGCTGCCGGTCGGGGGGTTACCCACCTGGCCCTTACTGACCACGACACGATCGCTGGCCTTGCCGAAGCCGAGGCGGCTGCGCAGGCGCAGGGTATCATCCTGATTCCCGGGGTTGAGCTTTCCTGCCTCTGGAAAAGCCGGACCATCCACATCGTCGGTCTGGATTTTGATCCCGGGCAGGCCGGTTTCAGGCAGGCGCTGGAGCAGCAGAACGAGAATCGCTGGGCTCGTGCCCGCATGATCGCGGACCGCCTGGGTAAGCTTGGTGTTGATGGCCTTCTCGATAAGGCCTCCGAGGCTGCCGGTGGCGACGTGCCTGGACGGCCACATTTTGCACAGGTTCTGACAGAGGCTGGCGTTGTTCGTAATGCTGCCCAGGCATTCAAGCGATATCTGGGTAACGGTAAGCCCGGTGATGTAAAAGCTTTCTGGCCGGAGCTTCCAGAAGTCGTGCGCTGGATCACCGAGGCAGGTGGCGTTGCGGTTCTTGCCCATCCCCGAAAATACCAGCTTACGGCAACCAAACTCAGGGAGCTGACCGCGGATTTCCGAAGGGCAGGGGGGCAGGCAATTGAAGTGTCCACTTCAGGTCAATCCAGTGGTGATCTGGGGTTTCTTGCAGAGCTTTGTCGGAAAGAGAAATTGCTGGCATCCCAGGGCAGTGATTTTCACTTTCCCGGCGCTCCCTGGTGTGAGCTTGGCCGCATCATGAAAATGCCAGACGGGCTTGAGCCGGTCTGGCATTCGTTCAGACAACCTGTTCCGGGTGCGGCGCCGCCTTAATCCGGCGCATGGAACAGCAGGTACAGATCCGTCAGTGAGTCCGGGATGGCGTCGGCCATCTGCCGGGATAGCTTTTCACTGTTGCGAACCTTCTGGAAGTCCTCGTCATCGAACAGTCCTGAGAGTGTCAGCATAGGCACCATCAGGTCCGCCGCTTCTTCTTCGCTGGCTGCTTCGAGCCACTCTTCTTCGTGTTCCAGAAAGGTGTCCACGAACCCGGCGCACCAGTTTTCCAGCGCGTTCATGGGGTCGCCATCCTCCGGCTCCGGCAGTTCCAGAGACTGCCCCATGTCCAGGGAGTGGGCCATGTCATTGGCCAGCTGGGTCGAGCAGCGCCTGAACACCTCGGGAATCCCGGTGTCGGGCACCTGATCGGTGCCCGTGGCGAGGCGGAAGATTTCTTCCGCGCTCAGTTCAGCCGGGCCGACGACGCTGGCGCAGACCACCCCATGGAAACCGAAGAAATCCAGGGCTTCATCGCCCCAGGGCTCGGCAAAGAGGATGTCTTCCAGCGCTTCTATGTCGGAGTTCGATAGCATCAGTTAGTTACTCCCGGCCTTTTTGGCCTCTTCCGCGGCCTTCTGGCGCTTGCGGACTTCTCTTGGATCATTGTAAGCGCGGCCCGGTGTTACAGGAACGTCGACTGCCGGGGCATCGGCAGGCGTGTCCTTGGCTGTTGCCTCCGGAGCGGAAGGCGTCTCTTCCTTCACTGGCTCTGCGGTTTTGGGCTCAACTTTTTCGGGCTCGGCTTTCTTGGGCTCGGCCTTTTCGGGGCTGGCCTGCGCTGCTTCAGGCTGCTTTGGCTCCGGTTGAGCCTCGGGAGCCTTACGCTCTGGTGCTACCTTCTCCTCCGCTGGCTTTTCAGCCTTCTCGGGTTGTGGTGCCTCCTCCGGTTCTGCCTTGGCGGCTGGCGCTTCCTTGGGCTTCGCCGGCTGCTTCTTCGCCCGCGGCGCTTGTTCACCGTCGGCCGTGGCCCTGGACTCCGGCTTTGACCTCGGAGCTGCCTCTTTTTTCTCGGTAGCCTGGTCAGTCACCGGCTTTGGCTCATCAGTGGCCGCGGTGCTCTTGGCAGGCTCTTTGTCTGTGGCTGCGCCTTGCGCCTGCTCGGTAACGTTTTCGCTCTTTTCCTCAGGCTTCTCAAGGGGTTCGGAGCTTTGTTCAGCCTTGGCGGGCTCGGCTTTTTCAGGTTTCGCTTGAACAGCTTCCTGCTTTTCAACCGGGCTCTCTGCAACGGGTTTTGTTTCCGCTGCCGGTTTCGCTTCCGGCTTGCTCTCCGACGGCGCTTTGTCTGCGGATGCCTTCTCGGGCTTCTGCTCTTTCACTGGCTCTTTCTGAGCAGCTTCCGGTTTCGGTGTTTCGCTGGCCGCCGGCGCAGTCTCGGCCCTTGTTTCAGGCTTGTCAGACGCTTTGTTGACGGTTTCCTTTACCTGCTCGGTTTTCACCTCGGGCTTGGCATCGTCACGACCGTTTTCGGGCTGCGTGTCCTTCTGATGCTTCTCGCTACGAGCGGCTTTTCGATCAGCCGGAGCAGAGGCCGGTGCTTCAGACGGAGAGCCGTCGCGGTTGCGCTGGCGACGTGGCTTTCTGCGTTTCTCTTCTGAACCGGTCTTGTCCGCTGGACCGGACTTGGCTGCATTATCCTGCTGGCCCTGATCCTTCTGGTCCTTCTGCTCGCGATTATCCTTCGGGTCGCGCTGGGGCCTGTTGCGGCCGCGGCCCTGGTTGTCGCGACGGTTGTCACGACGATTTTCAGAGCCTTTGTTGTCGGCGCTCTTGTTGTCGCCTCCGCGATTATCCTGGCCTTTGTTTTCGGATGCCTGGCGATTCTGGTTGCCACGGTTCTGGTCGTCGTTGCGGTTGCGGCCGCGGCCACGGTTGTCGTCACCACGGCCCTGCTGGCCCCCCTGGCGACGTTCGTTGCCACCTGCACGCTGGTCATCGCTGCGGGCCACCCGGGATTTGCGACGGTCCTGACGGCCCTGGTTGCGACGATCTTCGCGCTGGCTCTGGCTCTGCTCGCGATTCTCGACTTTCTGTTCTTCCTCGCCACTAAAGAAGCCAGCGATCTTGCGTCCCAGCCGGCGGAAGAGGCCTTCTTCCTGCTCAGTGGTTTCATCAGCCTTCGGTGCGGCCGGGGCAGGCGCGGGTGCGGGTGCGCTCGGCCGGATTGCTTTTACCGCAGCCTGTTCGCGTACCGGCTTCTCAGGGGTCGGCGCCTCGAAGATTTCTTCTTCACGCTCGCTGTACTCCTGGGCCACCTGATGGCTGGAAATGTGCTCGGGCGTTGTTTCATCCTGACGCATCCGGATGATTTCGAAATGCGGTGTCTCCATATGCGGAACCGGCACCACGACAACGCTCACTTCCTGGCGGGCTTCAATGTCGGCCAGCTGCTTGCGCTTCTCGTTGAGCAGGAAAGTGGCGACGGAAACCGGCACAACGGCTCGTACTTCGCCGGTCTTATCCTTTGACGATTCCTCGTAGATCAGGCGCATGATGCTCAGGGCGAGGGACTCGATGCCACGAATAGTGCCCTGACCTTCACATCGGGGGCACACTTCGCTGCGTGTCTCTCCCAGGGAGGGGCGCAGGCGCTGACGGGACATTTCCAGCAGGCCGAAGCGGGAGATTTTGCCCACCTGAACCCGGGCCCGGTCGATTTCCAGGGCCTCACGAATCTTCTGTTCAACTTCCCGCTGATGCTTCGCAGGCGTCATGTCGATAAAGTCGATGACAATCAGACCGCCCATGTCACGCAGGCGCAGCTGGCGGGCGATTTCCTCTGCCGCTTCCAGGTTGGTCTGGAGCGCGGTTTCCTCGATATCCTGGCCTTTCGTGGCGCGGGAAGAGTTGATGTCGATGGAAACCAGGGCCTCGGTCGGGTCAATCACGATGGAGCCGCCGGAGGGCAGTTTCACTTCCCGCTGGAAGGCGGTCTCGATCTGGCCTTCGATCTGGTACCGGCTGAACAGCGGGATTTCATCCTTGTACAGCTTGATCTTGTTTTCGAAGGTGGGCATGACCGCACGAACGAAATTCAGGACGTCCTCATAGACGCCATTAGCGTCAATCAGAACCTCGCCGATGTCCTGGCGAAGGTAGTCACGGACCGCACGGATGATAACGTTGCTTTCCTGGTGAATCAGGAAGGGGGCCTTGCGCTCGCCGGCGGCCTGAGTGATGGCCTCCCAGAATTGCACCAGGTAGTCCAGATCCCACTGGAGTTCTTCAGTGGTACGGCCGATGCCGGCGGTACGAACGATGATGCCCATGGATTTCGGCACCTGAACATCGTTCATCGCTTCTTTGAGCTGCGCCCGCTCATCGCCCTCAATGCGACGGGAGATGCCGCCAGCACGGGGGTTGTTGGGCATGAGTACCAGATAGCGACCTGCCAGGGAGATAAACGTGGTCAGGGCTGCGCCCTTATTGCCACGCTCTTCCTTATCGACCTGCACGATGACTTCCTGGCCTTCGGAAACAACGTCCTTGATGTTGATTTTGCCTTCGATCTGGCCGGGCGACTTCTTGAAGTATTCCTTGGAAATTTCCTTCAACGGCAGAAAGCCGTGTCGCTCGGCGCCGAAATCCACAAATGCGGCCTCGAGACTGGGCTCGACCCGGGTAATGCGGCCCTTGTAGATATTGGCTTTCTTCTGCTCGCGGGAGCTGGATTCGATATCAAGGTCGAATAGACGCTGGCCGTCAACCAGGGCGACGCGCAACTCTTCGGGATGAGTTGCATTGATAAGCATTCTTTTCATGGAAAGAAAGAGTTCCTGTCGTTTAATTTGACAGAAAACCGGAGGGGATCGCATCAGCGAAGCAGGATGTGCGTGCCGCGGGCCCTGTTACATCAAGGGCGGACCGGCGGCCAGACGAATCAGACCCTTCTGGGGTTTGATCCTTTCGGTCTGAGACCAACGCCGACGATCCGGCTGCCTGTGGGCAGGGAGAGGTCGTGTAAGGTTCGTGTCTGTTGACGCATGTTATCCGTTTTCAGGTTCACTCAGGTGCCTGGGTCTCACGTCGTATTCGTATGCTGGACGGCCCGGCCCTGGGTGGCAGTGATTCTTCGCGATGTCGCCCGCGGTTTTCCGCGCGGTTTTTCTCTCTCCCGGGTACAGGATGCAGCCTTTCGAAGATCTGTCCTGGTCCTCCGGGAGCATTTCTCTCGCCGTTCCCGGTAGTGATTGGGTGCACGGCGTTCAAACTCTCGAATAGTGTCGGTATACTTCTGCCGCTCCGGCTTCTGACTTGAGTTGGTCAGGCCGTAGACAAACGGCAAAGCACGCCGGAATATAACAGTATTCATGCAGCCGTTCAATCCTGCAGTCACTCCAGTAGCCAAGGAACTTCATGTCTCGAAAGTCTGCGAGCAGAAAGCCAGCCCAACCGCGGCCCGAGAGGGCAAAAAAAACCAGCAGGGCCGGCAGTGAGAGTCAGGCTGTTCGTGGAGAAGTCCGTCAGGGCGTCCAGTGGGTTACCGTGGACGAAGACAACGATGGTCAGAGGGTGGACAACTTCCTTCTTGCCCAGCTTCGCGGTGTGCCCAAGAGCATTATTTATCGTGTCATCCGCAAGGGCGAGGTTCGGGTCAATAAAGGGCGGGTCAAGCCGGATTCCCGGGTGAGAACCGGTGATCAGGTGCGTATCCCACCGATCACCCGAAAGGAAAAGCCTGATCAGGTGGCGCCCGGCTCCCGGGTGCAGGGCGTGATGGAATCCGCGGTTGTTTTCGAGAACGAGCAGATGCTGGTGGTCAACAAACCGTCCGGTATCGCCGTACACGGCGGCAGCGGCCTGAGTTTCGGGTTGATCGAGGTGCTTCGTTCCGCACGCCCGGCGGCAAAGTTTCTGGAGCTCGTTCACCGTCTGGATCGGGATACGTCCGGACTGATCATGGTGGCCAAGAAGCGGTCGGCGCTTCGGTACCTGCAGGATGAGCTGCGCCAGAAACGAATCCGCAAGCATTACCATGCGCTGGTCGCCGGCGACTGGCCGGCCAGCGTTGACCGGGTGGATGTGCCTCTGCTGCGCTACGAGATGCCCAATGGCGAGCGTCGGGTGAAGGTTGACGCTGCCGGCAAGGCCTCGCTGACGACATTCCGCTGCCTCGAGCATTACGCGGGCTACAGCCTTGTCGAGGCGTCGCCAATTACCGGTCGTACGCACCAGATCCGCGTGCACAGCGCCTGGGCCGGTCATCCGATTGCGGGTGACGACAAGTATATGGATGATGTCAGCCTCAAGGCGTTCCGGTCCATTGGCGGGCAACGGCTGATGCTGCATGCGCGGGCCCTGGAGTTTACCTTGCCGGTCTCGGGTGAGGCTATGCGCCTTGAGGCGCCTTACGACGATGCATTCAATGACGTGCTCAGGAAACTTTCCGGGCGTCTTAAAGGAAACGATCAATGAACGTCAGAGTAGTAATTTTTGACTGGGACGGGACCCTGGTGGACTCGGTTGAGCATATTGCTGACAGCCTGCATCAGGCGGCAACCGAGCTGGGCTTTCCGGCCCTGGAGCGTGAGGCGTACCGGGATATTATCGGGCTTGGCATGGTCGAGGCGTTGGAGAAGCTTTATCCCGGTATCAGTCGGGAAGAAATGAACAGGATTCGCGACGGGTACGGGCGCTATTTCTTCAGCAAGGTGACAACGCCGCAAAACGTGTTTGACGGTATGGCCGATGTGGTCGCAGATCTGCGAGGATCCGGTCGCAGTTGTTCTGTGGCAACCGGCAAGAGTCGGCGCGGCCTGGACTTTGCGCTGGCTTCCAGCGGTCTTGGCGACCACTTCGAGATCACCCGTTGTGCCGATGAGACGCGCTCCAAGCCCGACCCGGCCATGCTTGAGGAGATTCTTCGTTTCTATCGCATTGAGCCCGAAGAGGCGGTGATGATTGGCGATACCCGATACGATCTTGATATGGCCCGGCGTATCGGCATGCCCTCCATCGGCGTTGAATGGGGTGTGCACAAGCGGGATGTGTTGGGTGATTATTCGCCCCATGCCATTGTTGAATCCGTGCCAGACCTCCGGCGGGTGCTGGGGCTGTAAACAGACCGAATTCATTGACGTTGCTGACAGGATGCGCACATGAGTGACTGGGAATCTGACAAGTCTGCCGATTGGGGTGACCAACCGGTGGAGCCTGAAAAAGAAAGTAAGCCGTTTTTCGGGCGAAAGTCGCCGAAGCTTCCGCCCGAGTCCGGACGTGACTGGAAGCTCATCGAAAAACTCGTCATGTCACTGCAGTCTGAGCAGCGCAAGAGCCGGCGCTGGGGTATCTTTTTCAAGTTCCTGACGTTTGGTTATCTGATTGCCTTGCTGTTTTTGATCAAGTTTCCCCTGGGCGATTCACTGGAGGGTGTAACCGGCAAGCACACGGCTCTGGTAGAAATAAACGGTCCGATCGCTGCCGACGAACTGGCCAGTGCAGACAATATTGTAGGTTCTCTGCGAACAGCCTTCGAAGAGCCAAACTCGGTAGCTGTGATTCTGCGCATCAACAGCCCGGGTGGCAGCCCGGTGCAGTCCGGGTATGTCTACGATGAGATCAAGCGCCTGCGGGAGGAATATCCCGAGAAAAAGGTCTACGCCGTGATCTCGGACATCGGCGCTTCCGGAGCCTATTACATTGCGGCGGCCGCGGATGAGATCTATGCCAACCGGGCCAGCCTTGTCGGCTCGATTGGGGTGGTGGCTGGCGGGTTCGGCTTTACCGAGGTTATGGAGAAGATCGGCGTGGATCGCCGTCTCTACACGGCCGGTGAGAACAAGGCGTTCCTTGATCCGTTTTCGCCGGAGCAGGAAGAGGAAGTCACTTTCTGGCAGAGTGTCCTGGAAAACACCCACCAACAGTTTATCGAAGCGGTCAAGCAAGGGCGTGGTGATCGCCTGGCGGATGATGAGCGCCTGTTCAGCGGGCTGGTCTGGAGTGGCGAGCAGGCCGTTGAGCTTGGCCTGGCTGATGGGCTCGGCAGCGCATCACACGTTGCTCGGCAGATCATAGGTCAGGAGGAACTGGTGGACTACAGCCGTCGCAAATCACCGTTCCAGGATATTGTTGATCAGCTTGGTGTCGCCTTTGGCGAGGGTTTCGCCAGTCAACTGGTCGAGTCCCGGCTCGAGCTTCGGTAATGCCTTATGAGGCAGGCCGGTTTTCCAGCAGGGGATTCCGGCCCCATTGCCTCAGCAGAGCGTTCAGGGCAATAAGGGGGAGGCCCACCAGGCTGTTCGGGTCCCGGCCCTCAAGGGCCTCGAACAGAGTAATGCCGAGGCCTTCCATCTTGAAGCTGCCGGCGCAGTCGTAAGGTTTCTCCCGCAATAGGTAGGCCTCTATCTCCTCATCAGCCAGTTCCCGGAACCTGACGTTAAACGGCTCGCAAAGGCTGTCGATTTTGCCGGAATCGGAGTCGAGCAGCGCCAGGCCTGTAAGAAACAGTACCCTGTGACCACTGCTCTGGCGTAACTGCTCTGTCGCCATTTCGTGGTTGCCGGGCTTGCTCAGTACCGAGCCGTCGGGCAGGCAGGCGACCTGGTCCGAGCCGATGATCCAGTGGCCGGGGAACCGGTCCGCCAATTCGCGGGCCTTGCTCTCGGCCAGACGTGTCGCCAGGGCCTCGCCGGTCTCGCCTTCATGGGGTGATTCGTCGATATCCGGGCTTGCGCAGGTGAACGGCAAGCCAAGCCGCTCCAGGAGCTCTCTCCGGTACGGTGATGAAGACGCCAGTAAAAGCGGTTTTGGGGGCATTGATCGAGTCCTTTAAGTACCTGGCCGGTGCATCTGCTGTGCGATTATCGTAAATTACACCTATCTGCACTGGAACCCCCGTGAAAAAGCAACGAAGTCTTTGACAGCGGCCGGCTGCGCCCCTAAAATTGCGCGCCTATGTCAAACGCGTCCAACGCCGAGTTGCCCAAATCTGTTGATCCTTACCGGTTAGCGGAACATAACAGCACACTGGAGGGAGTGATTCCCATCAGCGGGCTTGGCCGTTTTCGGGAATCCGTTCTCGGGTTTTCGGAAGGCGCTGCGTGCCGGGTCAAACTGTCTTTTTTTATGGATGGTGAGCGTCGTCGAGTTGTTTCGGGCGAGCTGGCGGCCCCGGTTGATCTGGAGTGTCAGCGGTGCATGGGCGCCATGAGCGTGACTCTGGTCTCCGAGTTCAAGCTGGGTCTTGTTACCAGTGACGAGCAGGCGCAACAGCTGCCGAAAGAACTCGAGCCGTTTTTGACCGATGATTTTACGGCGGACCTCTGGTCGATGGTGGAAGACGAGCTGTTGCTGGTTTTGCCACCTTTTCCGCTTCACGAACGGGACCAGTGTCCTGCCCGGGAAGATCTGGAAGCCTACGAGCCTGACAGCTCCGGGGCAGAGCCGGTGAGAAAGTCGGGTGAGAATCCGTTCAGTGTCCTGGCGGATCTCAAGAAGACAAAGCATTAACCGGGCGTGGGTCGTCCCTCGGGAGACCGGCGCACATTTAACGAACAGACGTTACTTATTCAGCAATTCAAGTTTACGTTAACAGGTCAGGAGCATAATCATGGCTGTACAGCAAAACCGTAAGACCCGTTCCAAGCGTGGCATGCGCCGTTCACACGACGCCCTGAGCGCCGCTGCTCTGAGCACCGATGCGACTACTGGTGAAGTTCATCGTCGTCACCACGTGTCTCCGGACGGCTTCTACCGCGGCAAGCAGGTAATCGAAGCACGCGACGAGTAATCTCGTTGCCGCTATGCACCGTCCCGAATCGGATGGCAGAACGGTGAAGCCGGTCACCATCACGATTGATGCAATGAGTGGCGACCGCGGGGCTGCCGTCGTGGTTGCCGCATCGCTGCGGGCGGTGCGTGAAAACGAAGCCTTGAGCATCGTTCTGGTGGGAATCCGGAGCGAGCTCGAGGCTTTGTTGCGTGAGGGGCACGCCCGAATTCGCATTGTCGAGGCGGCAGACGTTGTTCGGATGAACGAGCGCCCCTCCCACGCTCTCCGCCACAAGAAAAACTCTTCCATGGCCATCGCCCTGAGTCTTGTTCGCGATGGCGAGGCCCAGGGCTGTGTCAGTGCCGGTAACACCGGTGCATTGATGGCATTTGGGCGCACCATTATCCGCATGTATCCGGGTATCGAGCGCCCGGCTATTGCCAAACTGATTCCCTCGCTCAGGGGGCGCTGTCACGTCCTTGATCTCGGCGCCAATGTCGACTCAACCGCCGAAAATCTCTATCAGTATGCCCTGATGGGGTCCCTGATGGCCTCTGCGATCTGCAGCCAGGCGGAACCAAGGGTCGCTCTTCTGAACGTCGGTGAGGAAGAGATAAAGGGCAATGAACAGGTCCGGCTGGCGTCTCATATGCTGGCCCAGTGCGATACCATCAACTACATCGGTTATGTGGAAGGTAGCGATCTGTTCCGGGACGTCGCAGATGTGGTCGTCTGTGATGGCTTTGTCGGCAATATAGCCCTGAAAACCGGCGAGGGTGTTGCCGGTCTCCTCATAGAGCTGATGGAACAGGCCTTCACACGAAATCTCTACGGCCGACTGGTCGGCCTGCTGGCCCGTCCGATTATCGGTCGGCTTCTGCAATTGATGGATCCTTCCCGACACAACGGTGCCAGTTTGCTCGGTCTCCAGGGCGTGGTGATCAAAAGTCATGGCAACGCCAATGAGCGGGCCATGTTGTCGGCCATTCGACAGGCCGTTCGGGAAGTTGAGCTGGAAGTACCCCGCCGTATCAACGAGCGTCTCGACGATCTCATGCTTTGAGTGCCTGAGACTAAAGTCTGTCCCGGTTTGGCCACGCATTCGCGGATAATTGGCCTAACTTGTACTATTGGCTAATCTCACGTAACCACCCAATGACGATAAGATCCCGCTTATGAAATCAGCCTTTATTTTTCCAGGACAAGGGTCGCAATCGGTGGGCATGCTTTCGGCTGCCGCTGAAGCCTGGCCCATCATCGACAGAACCTTTTCCGAAGCCTCCAATGTTCTCGGCTATGACCTCTGGGATCTCTGCCAGAAGGGGCCGGCGGAGGAATTGAATAAAACCATGGTGACGCAGCCTGCGCTCCTGACGGCCAGTATTGCCCTCTGGCGGCAGTGGTTTGTTGCCGGCGGTTCTTCTCCCGATTTTCTCGCCGGTCACAGTCTGGGAGAGTACAGCGCCCTGGTGGCGGCAGAGAGCCTCGATTTTGTTGAAGCGGTCAAGCTGGTTCGCCTGCGTGGTGAGCTCATGCAGGACGCTGTGCCGGCTGGAGAAGGGAAGATGGCAGCCATCCTTGGTCTTGAGGATGATGCCGTTGTGGCAGCCTGTCAGGATGCGGCACAGGGCGATGTGGTATCTGCGGTAAACTTCAATGCCCCTGGTCAGGTGGTTATTGCTGGCTCGGCAGCCGCAGTTGAACGGGCTATTGAAGCCTGCAAGGAAAAAGGCGCGAAGAAGGCCATGCCATTGCCTGTAAGCGTGCCATCGCATTGCGCACTTATGAAAGGCGCCGCGGAGGAGCTGGCGAAAGCGTTGGAGGATGTTCGCTTTAATGATGCTGTCATCCCGGTTATACAAAATGTTAACGCTGCCGCCGAGACCGAATCCGCTACACTGAAGGCCAACCTTCTCAAGCAGCTTTATTCTCCGGTGCTCTGGACGGACTCTGTGCGTGCCCTCGTTTCCAATGATGTCGAAGTTGCAGTCGAGTGCGGCACTGGAAAAGTGTTGGCAGGGCTGGCCAAACGTATCGACCGGGCTTTGGCCGTTCACAGTATCGAAGACCCGGATTCGCTGGCGAAGGCGCTGGACGCTTTCGGTCAGTCCTGAAACGAAAGGGAGTTATTCATGTCTCTGGAAGGTAAAACCGCACTGGTCACCGGTGCTACCCGCGGTATTGGTCAGGCCATTGCCCGTGCGCTGGCCGCGCAGGGTGCCGAAGTTGTCGGAACAGCAACCAGTGAAGCCGGTGCAGAATCCATCACCAACGATCTCCAGTCGGCCGGTTACAAGGGTTACGGCATGGTCATGAACGTTGCAGACCCTGCCAGCATTGAAGCCGGTTTGAAGGAGCTGACGGAGAAATCGGGGGCTCCCCTGATTCTGGTCAACAATGCCGGCATTACCCGTGATAACCTCCTGATGCGGTTGAAAGATGATGACTGGGCCTCGGTTCTGGAAACCAATCTGTCCAGCGTCTATCGGACCAGCAAGGCCGTGCTTCGTGGCATGGCCAAGGCCAAATGGGGCCGGATTATCAATATCAGCTCCGTGGTTGCCGGTATGGGCAATGCGGGGCAGGGCAATTACTGCGCCGCCAAGGCCGGGGTTGAAGGGTTTACCCGAAGCCTGGCCAAGGAAATGTCGAACCGCGGTATCACTGCAAATTGCGTGGCTCCCGGATTTATTGACACGGATATGACAAAAAAACTGGACGACAAGCAGCGTGGGGCTATGCTGGAAATCATACCCGCGGGTCGTCTGGGTGAGCCGGAAGAAGTGGCAGCCGTGGTTGCCTTCCTGGCATCAGATGCAGCCGGATACGTGACGGGTGAAACCATCAACGTGAACGGCGGAATGTACATGGGATAAGCCCCTTTCGGGGTCTGTGCGCAACCCCTTGTCGCACAACATGTTTATCAGAATCCCTGCTTGTTTGCAGGTAGGGTTTAAACTAAACTGGCAGCACTAGAGTTGCTTGGTTGACACACAAAGTGAGGACATTATGAGTACAGTTGAAGAGCGCGTGAAGAAGATCGTTTGTGAACAGTTGGGCGTTAAAGAGTCCGAAGTTCAGAACTCATCTTCTTTTGTAGAGGATCTTGGCGCTGACTCACTGGACACCGTTGAGCTGGTTATGGCACTTGAAGAGGAGTTTGAAACCGAGATTCCTGACGAGGAAGCCGAGAAGCTGACAAGTGTTCAGGACGCGATCGACTACATCGTCGCGCACACCTGATACTCTGCATTTAAGAAAGCCAGGCAAAAAGCCGTCCTTGTGAAATAGCGAGGGACGGCTTTTTTATTGGCCGAAAATCAGGTTCAATCGGCGTTCAGATTCATTCGGACAAGATCAGGTGCAACAGGTTATGACTAAACGGCGAGTTGTCATCACAGGTATGGGCATGCTGTCGCCAGTCGGCAATAGCGTGGAGTCGTCCTGGGAAGCGATTCAGGCCGGGCGCAGCGGGATCGGTATGATCGACCGCTTTGACGCGTCTGCCTATAACACCAGAATTGGTGGGGCCATTCGGGATCTGGACATGGAGTCCTACCTGTCCCCGAAGGATGCCAGAAAGCTTGATGCCTTTATCCATTATGGCCTGATTGCTGCGCAGCAGGCAGTTGACAGCAGTGGGCTGGAGTCGTTTGAGAAGCTTGATCGGGAGCGAGTAGGTATTGCAATCGGCTCCGGGATTGGCGGCCTTGAGTACATAGAGAAGAGCGTCCTGACCATGGACAAGTCGGGGCCCCGAAAGGTTTCCCCGTTTTTCGTGCCTGCTTCTGTCATCAACATGATCTCCGGCAATGCCGCGATCCGTTTCGGATACCGTGGCCCCAACATTGCGATCGTGACAGCCTGCACTACCGGCACCCACAACATTGGTTACGCGGCCCGCACGATTGCCTATGGCGACGCCGATGTCATGCTGGCAGGTGGCTCGGAAATGGCGACGACGCGTACCGGTATGGCTGCGTTTTCGGCTGCGCGGGCTCTGTCTACCCGTAACGATGAACCGGAAAAGGCCAGCCGCCCCTGGGATAAAGACCGGGACGGCTTTGTGCTCAGCGATGGCGCCGGTGTCGTTGTGCTTGAAGAGCTTGAACACGCAAAGGAGCGGGGCGCCACCATATACGGTGAAGTTGTCGGTTTTGGTATGAGCGACGACGCCCACCACATTACAGCGCCGCCCGAAGATGGCGAGGGCGCCGCCCGATCCATGGCGAACGCAGTTCGTGATGCTGGCCTTGATCTGGAAGAAATCGACTACATCAACGCCCATGGAACCTCCACCCAGGTTGGTGACGTGGCCGAAGTGGCTGCAGTTCGTCGGGTGTTCGGCGCGCATGCCGAAAAGCTGGCCATGAGCAGCACCAAGTCCATGACAGGTCACCTGCTTGGAGCTGCTGGTGCTGTGGAAGCGATCTTCTCGGTTCTGGCCATTCGGGATGGGGTCCTGCCGCCCACCATCAATCTGGACAATCCGGATGAGGGTTGCGATCTGGACCTTGTGGCACACACGAGCCGTAAGGCGGATGTGCGGGTAGCCCTATCCAACTCCTTCGGGTTCGGTGGTACCAACGGCACCCTGATTTTCCGTCGCTACGAAGGCTGACCCCCGCCGTGTTTCGTCTTTTCTGGGCTGACGACGGTGGCTTGCCCGCCAATGACCGCGGTTTGGCCTACGGCGACGGGCTGTTTGAAACGATCCGCATGGTTGAGCAGAAAGGAGTCCTGCTTTCGCGACACCTTGAGCGCATGGTTCGTGATGCCGGTCGGTTGGGCATCGAGGTTTCGCGAAGGGATCTGGCGAACGTTTGTGTCCAGGCGGCGCAGCGCTTTGCCGGTCGATTCAGGGGGGAAGGCTGGATTCTCAAACTGACCCTGACCAGGGGCAGCGGTGGGCGGGGTTACCGGCCTGCTCCCGGGATGGAGCCAAACCTGCTGGTGTCGGCTTCACCGTTGCCTCCGATGCCGGATATTGCCGGAGAGGCCGTTGACTTCTCGAAAGTCCCCCTGTCTGTTAATCCTGTCTTGGCAGGTATCAAGTCTCTGAACCGGATCGAGCAGGTATTGGCCGCCGCTGAACTGGGGCCATCCCTTTTCGAGGTCATCATGGCTGATCACGGCGGCAATCTGGTGGAGGGTACCCGCACCAATCTTCTGCTCCGGCAAAGCGATGGCTGGGTGACACCGCCGGCATCCAGCCTTGCGGTTGCCGGCGTTCTCAGGCAATGGGTGCTTGAACGGCTGAGGCAACAGGGGGAAAGGGTGTCGGAGCGTCCGGTTGCTGTAGACGATGTCCTCGGTCCGGATTGCCATGGGCTATTTCTTCTGAATAGCGTTCTTGGGTTTGTTCCGGTTCGCACTATTGCCGGTCATGATTTGCCTGTCGATGGTGGACTTGCGACAATCTTCAATCCTCTCGAAACACTGGAATAAATCGTTTGTTCAAGAAGTTATTGCTTGCGTGTGTTTGTGCTGCTGTCCTGATCTCAGCGGGAACCGGTCTGTGGGTGTGGCAAGGCTTGAAAGGCCTTGAAAAGCCAGTCGAGTTCGAAGAGCCGCTGCTTTTTCAGGTTCCCCAGGGTGCGTCTTTCACGGAAGTGGCGGGTCGCCTTGAAGATGAAGGATTGGTCTCGGACCGGCTGTGGCTCAGGCTATATGGTCGCCTTGACCCTGGGCAGACCCGGATCAAGGCTGGCGAGTATGAATTCCTTGATGGCATGAGTCCCGTCGACATGATTGGCATCATGGTCTCCGGCGATACCAAGCACTGGTATGTGCAATTTATCGAGGGATGGACTTTTCAGGATATGAGGGCAGCACTGGCAAACGCCGAGCGATTGCAAAAGCTCACAGGCGAGTGGTCCAGTGAAAAGATCATGGCGGCTGTCGGTGCGGAAGGGGAGCATCCTGAGGGGCGGTTTTTCCCGGATACCTACGCCTTTACCAGCACCGAGTCCGATCTGGATCTTCTGAGGCGTGCCTTCAGCCGTATGGAATCAGTGCTGGCTGAGGAGTGGGCAGCACGGGAAGATGGGTTGCCCTATGAAAACCCCTATGAAGCTCTGATCATGGCCTCTATTGTGGAGCGCGAAACTGGCGCCCCGGAAGAGCGCGACCAGGTTGCAGGGGTATTTGTTCGCCGCCTCCAGAAGGGAATGCGCCTGCAAACCGATCCCACGGTTATTTATGGTATGGGCGATAGTTATCAGGGCCGTATCGGCCGTAAGGATCTGCGCACCTACACGCCCTACAACACATACAGAATCAATGGACTGCCCCCAACGCCCATCGCCCTGCCTGGCCGTGAATCCATTCACGCGACCCTGCATCCGGATGATGGAGATGCGCTCTATTTCGTTGCCCGTGGCGATGGTACCCACAAATTTTCACGCACACTGGCGGAACACCAGAAGGCTGTGCGTGAGTTTCAGCTTAACCGACGTGAGGATTACCGCTCCTCGGTTAAGCAGGGTGGAGAATGAGCATGAGAGGGCAATTCATTACGTTTGAAGGTACAGAAGGCGTTGGCAAGTCCACTCAGTTGGCGAATGCCGCCAGTACCCTCGAGAACCTCGGTGTGGATGTGTTGGTAACCCGTGAGCCTGGCGGCACCCCCATGGCCGAGCACATTCGCGAGCTGCTGCTGGCAACCCGGGATGAGGTGGTTCACGAAACCACGGAACTGCTGTTGATGTTTGCAGCCCGCGCCCAGCACTTACATACGAGAATCCTGCCGGCACTCGACGCTGGTCAGTGGGTGCTGTGCGACCGGTTCACCGATGCCACATTTGCCTATCAGGGAGGTGGGCGCGGTGTGTCGCAGGAGCGGATTGCATTGCTGGAAAACCTGGTTCAGGGTAACGTCCGTCCTGATCACGTGATATTGTTCGATGCGCCAGTGGAAACCGGAATGGCCAGAGCAAGGCGTCGGGGTGAACTGGACCGGTTTGAGCAGGAAGATCTGGAGTTTTTTCAGCGAATCAGAAATACCTACCTCGACCGTGCCAATGAGGCCCCGGATAGATATCATATTATCAACGCGGCGCGCCCACTGAATCAGGTTTCCGAGGAGGTTGTCCAGCTGCTTACCGGTTTATTGAGCCCGACTGGTCATGGCTGAGGCCAGCTTGGTAGTTTTGGAGGTTTAGCCTTCATTCGTGCACTTTTTGTAAGGTTCTGCTTTAATTGATGTACATTCTCAATTAAAGACTGGCAGTCTTGATGGTCGACGCAAAACTTCTAAAACTCCCCAGCGCAGCGCATCAGCACCGCCACGAACATCATCAGATCGTGATCGGTGTCAGAGGGGAAGCCGAACTGAGTGTCGACGGGACAGGGGCTCGTCTGGATACCTGGAGAGCCTGTTTCGTGCCCACGGAAGCCCAGCACGATTTTTGTGGCAGTCACTCCAACCATGTTCTGGTCATTAATCTTGATCCACTGACTCCCGCGTTTAACACTCCGGCCCATGCGGATTACGAGCGGATGATGCGAGTCTTTGAGAAGCCGCGCACCCTGCAAATGGACAGTCGTTTGCAGGGCTTTGTCCAGTTCACCGCTACCGAATTTGATCGCGCGCCAGAGAACGCAACGCTCCAGCAGCACCTGGCTACCAGTATTCTCTACTGCATGGCCGACAGGATAGCCGGCGGGCAGACGCAATCTCCCGATCGGAACCCCGTAAGCCCGGAAGTCGTTCGATCGTACATCCTCAATAACCTGCACCGAAAAATCACCGTTGAGGAAATGGCGGGGAAGGCCTGTCTCAGTGTCAGCCGCTTTCACGAGGTATTCAGGGATGCCGCTGGTATAACGCCCCATCAATTCCTTCTTCAGACGCGTCTGGAGCAGGCCTCTGAACTTCTTGTCTCAACGTCACTCTCGGTATCTGAAATCAGTTACAGAACCGGCTTCTCATCTCAGAGCGCTTTGACCAACGCGTTACGAAAATACAAGGGAACCACGCCGTCCAGGCTACAGGCGGGTGCTTACGCTGCCTGATTCCGTGTTCTGAGCCCTACAACCGTAGGATTGTGCAAAAGAATCGTAGGATTTCGTAAGCCTGGCGTCCGTAGTAATACTAACTTATAGCGGTTGGGAGCCTGGCTTGAATGGCTGACTGCATTGGCGTCAAGAACCCGAGATGAGGATCACGCCGCGCAGGTGAGTCACTGAACAATCCCGTTCCGATAAGGAACAATTTTCGTGTGAACAAGAAGAACAGTGCAGCGCGTTGTCGGCAGGTCAGTTCTGTGCTTCGCGAGCGAACCTGATTCCGACTCATTAAACCGGAGGAGCCCTATGGCTATTGGTGTTTGGATAAGTCTCTTTGCATATTTTGCGCTCATGATTGCCATTGGCATATTCGCGATGCGCAGATCTACCTCATCATCTGAGGATTACATGCTAGGCGGACGGGCGCTCAGTCCGAAAGTGGCCGCCCTTTCGGCGGGTGCCTCGGATATGAGTGGTTGGCTGCTTCTGGGTCTTCCCGGAGCTTTGTATGTATCTGGCCTGGGTTCCGCGTGGATCGGTATTGGCCTCTTTGTCGGTGCGTTTTTCAACTGGACGCTGGTTGCACCGCGCCTTCGGGAACAGACGGTTCACTATGGGAATGCCATTACCATTCCGTCTTTCCTTGCTAACCGCTTCCCGACTCAGGCGTTATCGCTGAGAACGGTATCCGCTATCGTTATCGTCATCTTTTTTGCGGTTTACACTGCGTCCGGTCTGGTTGCTGGCGGCAAACTGTTTGAAAGTGCGTTTTCCGGTATTTTCAACTTTGGTGGCTTGAGTGATTACGCGGTGGGTATTGTCATTACGCTGGGCGTGGTGCTGGCCTACACCGTTGTGGGTGGTTTCCTGGCAGTAAGCATGACGGACTTCGTGCAGGGCTGCATCATGATGCTGGCACTGGTGATCATGCCCGCGGTTGTGCTATTCGGAGAAGGCGGTGGCGGTTTTGGCCAGGCTGCTGAAACTCTGAACTCGGTCGATCCCACGCTTCTGTCATGGACGGAAGGCCTGACCTTCATCGGTTGGTTGTCTGCGGTTACCTGGGGCCTGGGGTATTTCGGTCAGCCTCACATTATCGTGCGCTTTATGGCCATCCGTACCCTGAAGGATGTTCCGATTGCCCGTAATATTGGCATGGGCTGGATGGGTATCTCCCTGATTGGTGCGATCTCGCTGGGTGTTTTCGGCCGGGCGTATGCCGTTCGTAACGGTATGGATATTGCGGATCCGGAAACGATCTTCATCATTCTGTCCGATCTGCTGTTCCATCCGCTGATCACCGGTTTCCTGTATGCAGCTCTGCTTGCGGCAGTTATGAGCACCATCTCGAGTCAGTTGCTGGTGTCTTCATCTTCTTTGACTGAAGATTTCTATCGACTGTTCCTGCGCAAGGAAGCAACCGATAAGGAGTGCGTCAATATTGGCCGGGTGTGTGTGGTGCTGGTTGGCCTGGTTGCCGCGGTCATTGCATCCGATCCGAATTCACAGGTTCTGGCCCTTGTCAGTAATGCCTGGGCCGGCTTCGGTGCAGCTTTTGGTCCGCTGATTATCCTGTCGCTGATGTGGCCGCGCACGAATGGTGCCGGTGCCATTGCTGGCATGGTAGTGGGTGCAGCTACGGTTATGATCTGGATTTCTCTGGGTTGGAACGGTGAGTTTATGGGTGGTCCTGGTGTTTATGAGATCATTCCTGGCTTTATTGCTGCTTTCATCGCCATTGTTGCGGTGAGTATGGCTACCGAAGACGCAAACGAGTATCAGCACATTACACGCTAGGGCGCTAGCAGCTGGGCGCCGGAACTTCAGGTTTGGCGCTTATGCGAGTCGTGCTGATGTCAACAAACCCTCGCCTCAAGGGCGGGGGTTTGTTGTATCTGACGCCGGAGGCCTGTTGGTGGAAGCTGGAATGACTTAGACCATAGGCGATGGTTCATGATTTGAGCTGGTAGATCTCTGTCCGAGCCGCTACATTAATTAAGGTCAGATTCCAGCTTGAGAAAACAATAATCGCGAAAGGACAAAGGGTTATGAGAAACAATCGATATCTGAAATCAACACTGAGCCTGCTTGCGGCGGCTATGGTTTCTTTTTCCTCGGGGGTGCACGCCGAGGGTAATTATGTAATGGGCACTGCGACTACGGGTGGCACCTACTATCCGGTTGGCGTCGCTATTTCCACGTTGGTTAAGGTAAAACTGGAACCAACGACCAATATTTCCGTGTCCGCCATCAGTTCAGCCGGATCAGGCGAAAATCTGAAGTTGATGGACGAGGGGCAGATCCAGTTCGGTATTTTGCAGGGGCTATACGGCGCCTACGCCTGGAACGGCACAGGGCCAGTACCACAGGCCTATAAAAATCTGCGCTCGGTTTCCATGCTTTGGCAGAACGTTGAGCATTTTGTGGTCCGTAACAACGTGGTTGAGACCGGTACTATTTCGGATATGACCAACCTTTACGATGAGAGCTTCTCTATTGGAGCCCGGAATTCCGGTACTGAAGGTTCCGGTCGTTTTATCCTGGGCAAGGTCGGAATTGATCTGGAGCAGGTGGACATCGCCTATCTCGGCTATGGTCCCAGCGCTGACGCCATGCAGAATGGAAACATCGATGGTATGAACATTCCGGCCGGTGTCCCCGCATCTGCGGTTACCCGTGCCTACGCCAACCTCGGTGGCGAAATAACAACACTGGACTTTACCGAGGCGCAGCTGGCCGAGGTGAACAGTGATTTTGAGCTCTGGACGCCCTACCTGATCCCGGCTGGTACCTATCCGAACCAGGACAAGGACATCAATACTATCGCCCAGCCGAACATCATGGCGGCCCGAGCGGATGTCCCGGAAGAGGACGTGTATCAAATCACCAAGACAATTTATGCCAACCTGGCGTTTCTGAATAACATTCATCCGGCAACCAAGGCCATGGCGCTGGAGAAAGCGATTGCCGGTCTGCCGATGCCGCTGCATCCCGGGGCTGCGCGTTTTTACCGTGAGCAGGGAATTGAGATTCCAGAACGGCTGATTGCGGAGTAGTTGTGGCAGACCAATCAACAGGCGGGCCTCTCAGCGAGGTCCGTGATGAAAGTGCCAGCGAAGCTGGCGAACGCCTTGATCACCGGCTCTTCGGGCCGGTGATTTTTGGCCTCGCGATTCTCACCTCACTGATACACCTCTATTTCAACACGGTTTCTACGCTGTCAGAGCTCTGGACCTCAGCTTTGCACTTTGGTCTTTTCGGACTGATCTGTGCGTTGACCACCCCCATGTTCAAGGCTCGCTCAGTGGCTGGTAAGCGGGCTGTGCTTGGCATCGATGTTTTTCTTGGTCTGGCGGCGATGGCCTGTGCCGCTTACCTGATTCTGTTCGAGAACGCGCTCTATGAGCGAGGCGTTAATTTCAGTACCGGTGACTGGATCGTCTCGATTGCAGCGGTATTGCTGATCCTTGAATTTGGCCGCAGAACAGTGGGTTGGTTTATCCCGGTACTGTGCATTCTGGCGTTATCCTATGTCGCCTGGTGGGGCCAGTATGTTGACGGCATTTTTAATTTCCCGGGGCTCACCTGGGAGACTGTGCTGTTTCGCTCCTACATTGGCGGGCAGGGTATGCTTGGGTCGATTGCCCGGATCTCCTGGACCTATGTCTTCATGTTTATTCTGTTTGGGGCCTTCCTGGTAAAGTCCGGTGCCGGAGACTTTATCATTGAGCTTGCTCGCTGCGCTGCGGGGCGCTTCGTTGGCGGCCCGGGATTCGTTGCCGTATTTTCTTCAGGACTGATGGGTTCGGTGTCTGGCTCAAGTGTCGCTAATACTGTATCTACCGGTGTGATCACGATTCCGCTGATGCGTAAGGCCGGTTTCCCTGCCCGTTTTGCTGCAGGGGTTGAGGCAGCGGCCTCGACGGGTGGTCAGCTGATGCCACCGGTGATGGGCGCGGGGGCCTTTATTATGGCCTCTTATACGCAGGTGTCCTATCTCACGATCATTTCTGTCGCCGCATTGCCGGCGCTGCTCTACTTCCTTTCGGTGGCCATGTTTGTCCGTATTGAAGCCAAACGCAGCCACGCCACCCGGCTGGAGGATGCTGAAGCGCCTACGTTGAAAGAGGTGCTGAAAGATGGCTGGCATTTTCTGATGCCCTTGGTGGTGTTGGTTGCAGCGCTGGTTTATGGATTCACGCCTACCTACGCGGCCGGAATAGCCATCCTCTCCGTGATCGTCGCCTCGTGGCTGTCGAAGCATCCCATGGGGCCTCGGGACATTCTGGACGCCCTGGTGATGGGTGCCCGCAATATCACCACAACAGCGATTCTGCTGATCACTGTGGGGCTGATAGTGATGGTGGTGTCCACTACCGGGATCGGCAATACTTTTTCAATAATGATTACTGACTGGGCCGGTGGCAGCCTGTTGATCACCATCCTGCTGGTCGCCCTGGCGTCGCTCATCCTTGGTATGGGCCTGCCGGTAACGGCAGCTTATATCGTGCTCGCCACACTCTCCGCGCCGGCTATCTACAACCTGATTGCACAGAGTCAGCTGCTGGACCTGCTTGTGAGTGGCAACCTCCCGGAGCAGGCCAAGTCCATCTTCATGCTGGTAGCACCCGATAAAATGGAGTTGCTGAATGCGCCCATGGACACGGCTACGGCGCAGCAACTGCTGGCCTCCGTTCCGGACACCTTCAGCAGTCAGCTGCTTGAGCAGGCACTGTCACCGGCAACCCTGTCGATAACCCTGGTGGCGGCGCATATGGTGATCTTCTGGTTATCCCAGGACTCCAACGTGACACCGCCGGTCTGTCTCACGGCCTTCGCCGCGGCGGCGATTGCCGGCACACCACAGATGCGGACCGGCTTTACCGCCTGGAAGTTGGCCAAGGGCCTTTACATAGTGCCGCTACTGTTCGCCTACTCACCGTTGATTACCGGGAACTTCACCGAAATGATTCAGGTGTTCTGCTTCGCGTTATTCGGCGTTTACGCCATCGTAGCGGGGCTTGAAGGATACCTTGAGCATCCGCTGAATCCAGTGGTGCGTCTGCTGATGTTCCCCATCGGTTTGTTGATGCTCTGGCCCCATGGCCAGGTGCTGCTGGATGGCGCTGGCCTGGTGATCTTTGTCTTTGCGTTCGTGTGGAGTAGCCGCCAGGGCCGCCGGATGGCCACGCCAGCAGCTGCATGACAGGACCCTGACGATGACACTGTTTGAGATCCTGGCTCTGTTAGCGCTGGGTGGCATTGCCGGCTTCATTAACGTGTTGTCCGCGGGAGGGTCCATGCTGACCCTCCCGTTGCTTATGTTCCTGGGGTTGCCGCCGCAGGTGGCCAACGGTACCAATCGGGTGGCCATTACGTTGCAGAGCATCACTGCGGTGGGCAGTTTCTACCGCATGGGGCATGGCAACCTGATGGTCAGTCTGCACCTTGCTGTGCCGGCAATTCTCGGTTCGCTCCTGGGCGCCTGGGTTGCGACCTGGGTGTCAGACGCGGTGTTCGAGGTCGTCCTGGTGTCGGCCATGATCGGTGCCTCGGTATTCATGCTGTTACCTCAGCCCTCACTGAATACCCGCCCCCTGACCACAGACCGGCTGAGTCCGGGCATCTACCTGGCGATGTTTGTGGTTGGCATGTACGGCGGGTTTATACAGGTCGGCGTTGGTGTGCTGTTCATCGTGGTGCTTTACCACATGCTGAAAATCGACCTGAGGCAGGTGAACGTGCTCAAGGTTTCCATCGTGCTGCCCTTTACCTTTGCCGCGCTGGTGGTATTCGCTATCAACGATCAGGTGCGCTGGAGTGTCGGGCTGACCCTGGCTCTTGGCAATGTCACCGGTGCCTTTATAGCAACCCGGGTAAACATGAGCAAGCAGGGCGCGCGCTGGGTCAAGGGAATAACCCTGATAATGGTGGCGGCTATTCTGGTTCGACTGATCCTGTACTGATCATGATTTGAGGAGGTATAGAAAAAATGAAAGCAATGGTCATTGAAGAGTTTGGCGGGCCGGATGTGTTCGTTGAGCGGGAAGTGGACACACCAGAGCCTGATGAAGGTCAGGTTCGCATCAGGGTGGTGGCTTCCAGTGTGAACCCGCTCGAAACCAAAATTCGTTCAGGGCTGGTGAAAACCGGCCCGGCAATGCCCGCGATCCTGAATGGTGACGTCTCGGGAGTGGTGGATAAGGTTGGCCCCGGTGTGGCCGGCTTTGCCGAAGGCGATGAAGTGTTTGGATGCGCCGGTGGCGTCGGGGGCTGGCAGGGCGCGCTGGCAGATTTCATGATCGCCGATGTTCGATTGCTGGGTAAGCGTACTCCGGCCATGGAATTGCCTCTGGCTGATTGTGCGGCATTGCCGCTGGTGTTCCTGACTGCCTGGAGCGCCCTGGTCGATCGGGCGGGGATTCAGCCCGGTGAGCATGTGCTGATTCATGCCGGCACCGGTGGCGTCGGCCACGTTGCCATCCAGATTGCCAAATACCTGGGTGCCCGGGTCGCCACCACCGTCTCAAACGAAGCGAAAGCGGAGCAGGCGCGGGCACTGGGTGCCGACGACATTATCTTTTACCGGGATGAGTCGGTAGAGGACTACAAGCAGCGCCTGACAAACGGCAAGGGCTTCAGCCTGGTGTTCGATACCGTCGGTGGTGGAAACGTGGACAAGTCCATTGAGGCCGCGGCAGTGAATGGTCGCCTGTGCTCAATCAATACCCGGTCAACCCATGATCTCAGTCAGATGCACGCCAAGAGTCTGACCCTGCACGTGATCTTCCGTTCGATTTCGCTATTACACGGGATCGGCATGGACGATCAGCCACGATTGGTGAAGGCATTGTGTGACATGCTGGAGCAGGGCAAGGTCAAACCGTTGCTGGATACTCAACGCTACAAGTTCACCCAGATCAGTGACGCGCATCGTCGTATTGAGTCGGGTGAGGCTGTCGGCAAAATCCTGCTTGAGCGATAAGCTTTTCGGGGCATAAAAAAACGCCAGCCCGAGGGCTGGCGTTTTTCGTGGAGATTACCGTAAAGGCTTGATGCTCAGGCGACATTCGCCTCAGCAGCCTTCTTGGTGTAGTTCTCCATCTGGTCGAAGTTGAGATACTTGTAGATCTCTTTCGACATGCTGTTCAGGTCCTTCGCGTACTCCATGTACTCCGCAGGGGAGGGGAGTTTGCCCAGAACCGCACCCACAGCCGCCAGTTCCGCAGACGTCAGGTACACGTTGGCACCATCGCCGAGGCGGTTCGGGAAGTTACGGGTGGAAGTGGACAGTACCGTCGACTTCGGAGCTACGCGTGCCTGGTTACCCATGCACAGGGAGCAGCCCGGCATCTCGGTGCGAACACCGGCGGTGCCGTAGGTGTTGAAGTAACCTTCTTCCATCAGCTGCGCCTGATCCATCTTGGTCGGCGGCGACATCCACAGACGCGTGCTCAGCGGGCCTTTGTGCTGCTCAAGCAGTTTGCCGGCGGCGCGGAAGTGACCGATGTTGGTCATGCAGGAGCCAATGAATACTTCGTCAACCTTGTCGCCAGCCACTTCGGACAGGAACTTGGCATCGTCCGGATCATTCGGGCAGCATACGATCGGCTCTTTGATGTCAGCCAGATCGATTTCGATGACGTGTGCATACTCGGCATCTTTGTCGGCACGCATGAGCTTCGGATCAGCCAGCCACTCTTCCATCTGCTGGGCACGACGCTCCAGGGTACGCGGATCGCCGTAACCCTCGGCAATCATCCAGCGCAACATGGTGATGTTGGAACGCAGGTACTCGGCCACGGAGTCTTCAGACAGGTTGATGGTACAACCCGCGGCGGAACGCTCGGCGGAAGCGTCAGACAACTCGAACGCCTGCTCAACGGTCAGGTGCTCAAGGCCTTCAATTTCCAGGATGCGGCCGGAGAATTCGTTGATCTTGCCTTTCTTCTCAACGGTCAGCATGCCTTGCTTGATGCCGTACAGCGGGATGGCGTGTACCAGATCGCGCAGGGTGATGCCGGGCTGCATTTCGCCCTTGAAGCGAACCAGAACGGATTCCGGCATGTCCAGAGGCATAACGCCGGTCGCCGCGGCAAACGCTACCAGACCGGAACCGGCCGGGAAGGAGATGCCCATCGGGAAACGGGTGTGGGAGTCACCACCGGTGCCCACGGTGTCCGGCAGCAGCATGCGGTTCAGCCAGGAGTGGATGATGCCGTCGCCCGGGCGCAGTGAAACACCGCCGCGGGTACGGATAAAGTCCGGCATGGTGTGCTGCATTTCCACGTCAACCGGCTTCGGGTAGGCAGCGGTGTGGCAGAAAGACTGCATAACCAGGTCAGCCTGGAAGCCAAGACACGCCAAGTCTTTGAGTTCGTCCCGGGTCATCGGACCGGTGGTGTCCTGGGAGCCTACGGTGGTCATGTGCGGCTCGCAGTAGGTGTTCGGACGAACGCCTTTGCCTTCTTCCAGGCCACAGGCCTTGCCAACCATCTTCTGGGCCAGGGTGAAGCCTTTGGTGCCGGCTTCGGGATCTTTTGGCAAGCGGAACAGGTCGGTCGCGCCCATGCCCAGTGCTGTGCGGGCCTTGGCAGTCAGGCCACGGCCGATGATCAGCGGGATACGGCCGCCGGCCTGAACTTCGTCCAGGATCACATCAGACTTGAACTTGAACTCGGAGATAGTCTCGCCGGCCTCGTTCAGGATCTTGCCGTCATACGGGCGGATCTCGATAACATCGCCCATGTTCATGTCGTCGACGGGGGCTTCGAACACCAGGGCACCGGCATCTTCCATGGTGTTGAAGAAGATGGGAGCGACCTTGTTACCGATGCAGACACCGCCGGCACGCTTGTTCGGCACGCCCGGAATGTCGTCACCGAAGAACCACAGAACGGAGTTGGTGGCCGACTTACGGGAGGAACCGGTACCGACAACATCACCTACGAAGGCTACAGGCAGGCCTTTGGACTTGATCTCGTCGATCTGGCTCATGGGACCGGTAACGCCGGGCTCTTCCGGCTTCAGGCCGTCGCGTTCCATTTTGTAGGCAGCGCGGGCATGCAGCGGGATGTCCGGACGGGACCAGGCATCCGGAGCCGGAGACAGGTCGTCGGTGTTGGTTTCGCCAGTGACCTTGAACACCACCATCTTGGTGCTCTCTGGTACCTTCTTCTTATTGGTGAACCACTCGCCGTTGGCCCAGGATTCGATAACTGCCTTGGCAACCGGATTGCCAGCGTCCATCTTTTCCTTCACGTCGTTGAAGGCGTCGAACATCAGCAGGGTGCGCTTCAGCTGCTCACCGGCCAGCTCAGCCAGCTCGGAGTCGTCCAGAAGATCAACCAGGGTCGCAATGTTATAGCCACCCTGCATCATGCCCAGCAGCTTGACTGCTGTCGGCTTGTCCAGCAGCGGAGAGGAGGCTTCGCCTTTTACGATAGCAGTCAGGAACGCGGCCTTTACGTAGGCGGCTTCGTCGACACCCGGCGGTACGCGGTTTTCCAGGAGATACACCAGGGTGTCTTCCTCGCCGGCCGGCGGGTTTTTCAGCAGATCGACCAGAGCAGCAGTCTGCTCGGCGTTCAGGGGCTTGGGAGGAATACCCAGGGCTTCACGTTCGGCAACGTGTTCACGATAGGCTTCTAACACGATATGGACCCTCATCAGTTGGAATGTCCCGCGCCGTTGGCTTCATGCCTTGGCGGGAGGTTTTGGCGGAAAGGCCGCAGGAGCCTCTGAATAATGCCTCAAATCACCGATGGGGTTTCAGGGTTTATTCAGAGACTCCTTTATCTGGCGCTGCATTCTATAGGAAACCCCTTATAAAGTTAAGTTGGACAGAGGTCGGAGGAATCTGTTAAGTGCGCTATACTCGCCGCCCGCAAATCAACAACTGTATTCAACCATGAACGACGCCCTGCAAGAGATTCACAACTTCCTGCCGTGCCGGACCCCTCAGCAATGGATCGACAATGCCCTGGCGAACCAGGACCTGATGCTGATCGATCACGCCCATTGCGAAAAGAAGGCCGCCTCCACCGCGCTCAGCCTGATGTACCGGTACGTTGACAACACCGACCTGCTGAACAAGATGTCCCGGCTGGCCCGTGAGGAGCTCCGGCATTTCGAGCAGGTGCTCGCGATTATGAAAAAGCGCGGCGTGGACTATTGCCATCTTACCCCGGCCCGATACGCGGCAGGATTAAGACAGGAAGTCCGGTCAGAAGATCCTGGCCGCCTGGTGGATGTGTTGATTGTGGGCGCCATTATCGAGGCGCGCTCCTGTGAACGGTTTGCCGCGCTCGCTCCGTTCCTGGATGAGAAGCTGGCGGATTTCTACACCAGTTTGCTGAAGTCCGAAGCCCGGCATTACCAGGACTACTTGACTCTGGCCGAGCAGGCCGCTGGTGAACCGATCGCGGCCCGTGCGGAGGATTTTCTGGCCCTGGAGCGGGCGTTGATTGAAGATCCGGATCAGGAGTTTCGCTTTCACAGCGGGCCCATCTCAGCGTAACTGCCGACAAAGCTCTATCCAGGCATCAATTCCGGCGCTACGGTATTTCTGCTTGTGCAGGATGAAATAGAACTGCCGATCAAACTGACGGTGTTCCGGTACCGTCAGTGGCACCAGACTTCCGCGCTTGAACGCGTCGGCCAGCACCACTTCCGAAAGGCAGCCAATGCCCAGGTCGGCTTCCACTGCCCGTTTTATGGCCTCGGTGTGTTCCAGCTCCAGCAGCACATTCAGATCCGGCAACAGGCCGTGCATGCCCCGCTCAAAACTCTGGCGGGTTCCTGACCCCTGCTCACGCATGATCCAGGTGGCGGTGCGCAGGTCTTCATCCGTCAGTGATGTTTTTTGGGCCAGTGGATGGGTGGGTGAACAGAACACCACCAACTCATCTCCCCGCCAGGGCAATACATCCAGTTCTGAAGACTGCAATTCCCCCTCGATCAAACCAATATCCAGCTCGAAGTCCCTCACTCGTCTTGCGATGGTGCTGGTATTGGCGACTTCGAGGGAGACTCTGGGATGGGTAGGGGTATTCATGTATTGGGCCATGACCCCCACGGCCAAATAGTTCCCGATAGTCAGGGTGGCCCCGACTTTCAGGGCGCCCACCTCCGTGTGTTTGCTGAAGGCCTGTTCCAGCTCATTGGCCTGGGCAAGGACGGCCTCCACCTTGGGGCGGTAAAGCCGCCCCAGCTCGTTTAACTGGAGCCGTTTGCCAACGCGGTCGAACAGCTGGATGTCGAACTGGTTTTCCAGTTCTTTCAGCGCACTGCTGGCTGCCGATTGCGACATGGCCAGCGATTCGGCAGCACGGGTAATGTTCTGGAAATGGGCGGCTGCCAGGAAAACTTCCAGCTGTCGAAAACTGTACTTCATAACTTTTCGCTCTTAATCGGCTCACTCGAATAAGGTTATGAGAATATCCCATTTTCCCGATAGGTTAGTGTCGGGTTAGACTTAGCGCAATCCAAAATTGAATCATTCGCCGTAAGAAAGCGTAACGAACAGGCAAGAGGTTTACATGAGCAACCTGATTAAAGAGAAAGTTACCAGCGTCCATCACTGGAACGATACCCTGTTCAGCTTTACCACAAGCCGTGATCCGGGCTTCCGTTTCAAGAACGGGCACTTTGTCATGATCGGCCTGGAGACCGAGGGTAAGCCTTTGATGCGCGCTTACAGTATCGCCAGTGCCAATTACGAGGAAGAGCTTGAGTTCTTCTCGATCAAGGTCCAGGACGGCCCACTGACCTCCCGCCTTCAGAAAATCCAGGTAGGTGACGAAATTCTGGTGAGCCGCAAGCCGACAGGGACGCTGATTCTGGACAACCTTCTGCCCGGAAAGAATCTGTGGCTGATCAGCACCGGCACCGGTTTGGCGCCCTTCATGAGCATCATCAAGGATCCGGAAGTTTACGAAGCGTTCGACAAGGTTATTCTGACCCATGGCGTGCGTTACGTCTCCGAGCTGGCTTATCAGAAGGAGATCGAAGAGCTGCCGGAGAACGAATACTTCGGCGAAATGGTCCAGGGCAAGCTGGTTTACTATCCGACTGTGACGCGGGAAGACTTCCGCAACCAGGGGAGGCTGACCGATGCCATGGAGACCGGCAAAATCACCCGTGATCTGGACCTGCCGGATTTTGACCCGGAGAATGACCGGTTCATGATCTGCGGCAGCCCAAGCATGCTGAAGGACACCTGCGCCATCCTGAACAACATGGGCTTCAAGGAAGCCCGGGGCGGCGATATGGGTCATTACGTGATTGAGCGGGCGTTCGTGGAGCAGTGAGCTCGCGGGCTGAATCCGCCTCGAAAAAAGCCGGAGCGTGATGCTCCGGCTTTTTTGTGTTTGTATCTGACAGAATGGGTCGTATAAACGGCAAAGGGCTTTGGAGGCGGAGCAATGGCAGGACGGCAGTTAACGAAGAGAAACGTCATCAGCTTTTTGGTGGCACTGGCGGTCGGGGTAATTCTTGGCACCGTAGTTCAGACCCAGCTAAATCTGTGGGCCCTTCAGGCTATGGGTGTAGCGGTTGGGCTTGAAGCTCGCATTTCTGCCACCGGGCATGATCTGGTCTCTTTTGCGCCGCTCTACCTGCTCCTCTTTGGACTCAGTTTCCTTATTTCCCAGGGCGCTGCGGCGGTCGTTTCCCGTTTCGTGGGGCGCGGACTTCGGGTGCCACTGTTCGCCCTGGCCGGGGCATCCGGGCTGTGGGTTGCACTAGTGTTGGTTAATGCCCTGGCTCCCATGCCAACCCTGATTGCGGCGACCCGAACCGGGGGAGGTCTGCTTGCCATGCTGTTAACCGCCGCATTTGCCGGAGCCCTGTTCGCCAGACTTACTGCCAGGCCTGCCACCGGGGTCAGTAGCCACGCCTCAGGAACCCTGCTGGCCATTTGCCTGGCGGTTGGCCTCGGGGCGCTGCCAGGTCCGACACAGGCCCAGTCCTTGAGCGACTACACCGTCGAGACGTTGACTTCCGGGCTGGAGCATCCCTGGTCCCTGGCGTTTCTTCCCGGTGGTGGCGCCCTTGTGACGGAGCGGGCAGGGCGGTTGCGGATGATTTCAGAGGAGTGGGAGCTCGGCCAGGCGCCGATTACCGGAGTTCCGCCGGTTTTCAATGATGCTCAGGCAGGTCTGTTCGGTGTGCTGTTGTCGCCGGACTTTGAGAATAACCAACTGGTCTTTCTCGCCTACGCTTGCGGGACGGCCTCTGCGAATCACCTGTGCGTGGCCCGTGGTCAGTTGCAGGCGGAGGCCTTGACGGAGGTTGTCGAGATATTCCGTGCCAAGCCGGCCAAGGAAGGCAGCGCCCACTACGGTGGCCGAATGGCCTGGCTTCCGGATGGTACGCTGATCGTGACGCTGGGAGACGGATTTGACTATCGGGAGCAGGCGCAGAACCTGTCCAGTCATCTGGGCAAGATCGTGAGGCTGAACCCGGATGGCAGTGTTCCCGCCGACAACCCCTTCGTTGGCAGGGAAGGCGCTCTGCCGGAAATATACAGTTACGGGCACCGGAACGTTCAGGGGCTGGTGTTTGATTCCGTCGAAAACGTCTTGATTGCTCATGAACATGGCCCCCGCGGCGGTGATGAGATAAATATTATCGAGCCGGGACACAACTATGGCTGGCCCGTGATCACGCACGGCATCGATTACACCGGCGCCATGATCACGCCCTTTGTTGAGCGGGAAGGTATGGAGCAACCGTTGTTGCACTGGACCCCTTCAATTGCCCCTTCAGGCATGACCCGCTATCGGGGTGAGCTGTTTCCGGACTGGCAGGGAAACCTCCTGGTCGGCGCCCTTGCTGATAAAAGCGTTCACCGCGTCACGCTGGAAGCTGGCCATGCAAGCGACGTAGAGAGTCTGTTCGAAGCAATGGGCGAACGGATCCGGGACGTGGCTACCGGGCCTGATGGGGCGGTGTATCTGCTCACTGACAGTGCGGATGGACGGATTCTGCGTATCCTGCCTTAGTCTCGGCTCTGGGGTCTTTAGGCCCGGCCGGTGTATAGTAGGCGGTTTTCAGAAAGAGGGAAGCCGCTATGTTTTATCTGGAACTGGAACCACGTTTCAGCGATACCGATGCCCTCGGGCATATCAGCAATACCACTCTACCGGTCTGGTTCGAGCAGGCCAGGACGCCGGTTTTCCGTATTTTTCACCCGACCCTTGAAGCCGAGACCTGGCCGCTGATCATTGCACGACTTGAGATTGATCTGATGGCACAGAGCTACTGGCATATTCCGGTCAAGATCAAAACAGGCATCGGTAAGATCGGCAATTCCTCGTTTCATGTGATTCAGGAAGCCTGGCAGGGCGACAAGCAGATTGCCCGGGGTGTTGCAGTGTTAATTCACTTTGATTACGAAATCGAGAAGGCACTGCCGATTCCGGATGACATAAAAGCCAGGCTGGCAGAACATGCGGTAGCGTGATCGCGCACAATTCTGACTTTCCCGGAGGCGCTGGTGTTTGGTAAATACCTTGTATTGATCTCTCTGATGAGTGTTTTGGTGGTAACTGGTTGTGATTCCACTAATGTGGATAACGCGCCCGAATCCGATGGCCAACAACTTACTTCACCGACTGGCCCGGATGTCGATGTCTCGCTGGCACTGACCTCCGCTCAGCTGGACTGGGTAGGCCAACAGATTTTCCGGAACGAGTGCGCAGGGCGTTTTCAGTGTCTGGTCCACTGGAACGACGGCGAGGCGTTTCCGTCATTGGGTATCGGTCACTTCATCTGGTATCCGGAGGGCGTTGAAGGGCGATTCGTGGAAAGTTTTCCGGCCCTTATGGAATACATGGAACAGCGTCAGGTCAATATTCCCGAATGGTTGAGAGCGCTCGAGCCTTTTGACGCTCCCTGGCGCGAAAAAGCAGACTTTCTGGCTGTAGACGATTCACCACGAGTAGCAGAGCTGCGAGAGTTTCTGGCGGGTACCCAGGGGATCCAGGCTGAATTCATATTCCGTCGCGCCAGGAAATCGCTTGGAAAGATTATTGAGGCAGCCCCGGATGATCAAAAGCCAGAGATCGCTGCCAGGCTGGAGTCCTTGAGCCAGACGCCCGGTGGCGTTTACGCCATCATCGACTATGTGAATTTCAAGGGCGAGGGGCTTTCGCCTACGGAGCGCTATGAGGGCCAGGGCTGGGGGCTGCTGCAGGTGCTTTTGGAAATGTCTGAATCACCAGATCAGAGCGCCCTTGTTAAATTCAGGGAAGCAGCTGACACCGTTCTGACGCGACGGGCAGCAAACGCGGAGAATCCCATCGAGCGGGAGCGCTGGCTGCCGGGGTGGCGGAAGCGCCTCGAGACCTACGCAGAGCCCCCAGTCTTCAAAATTTCGAAATAATTTTGCATAAAAACTAGTTCATTTCCCGAACCTTGTTCTACTTTTAATAGGCGCGGCCCTTGGTCTGCCTTTTTTTGGCGCATGGGGTTGGAGCGAAAGCGCCGAACTGGTGCATGAAATGGTATTACTTCGTTCCAGATTCGCCTGAAACGCACCGGTGATTGATAAAAATAATATAAATCATCGGCTTACGCCGAGTGGCTTGCAAATTGCTGATTACACTCGTCGCGATAAAACCAACTGATGTTCGGAGAAAAGACAATGAGAAAGACGAAATCGATTGCCCTGGGGATTGCTCTGGCCGTAGGTACGTTCTCGGCCACTGGTGCCATGGCAGCTACAACTCTGGAGAACGTCAAGGAGAAAGGTCACCTCCAGTGCGGCGTGACCAGCGGTTTGCCTGGCTTCTCGCAGCCTGATGAAAAAGGTAACTGGACCGGTATCGACGTGGATACCTGCCGCGCGGTTGCTGCAGCCATCTTCGGTGACGCAAACGCGGTTGAGTTTACTCCACTGACTGCAAAGGAGCGTTTCACCGCCCTGCAGTCGGGTGAAATCGACATGCTCTCCCGTAACACCACCTGGACACTGACCCGCGATGCGTCCCTGGGCCTGAACTTTGCCGGCGTGAATTATTACGATGGTCAGGGCTTTTTGATCAACAAGGGTATCGGTGTGGACGATGCCACCCAGCTGGACGGTGCCACCATCTGTATCCAGGCCGGTACTACCACCGAGCTGAACCTGTCGGATTACTTCCGCGCCAAGGGCATGGAATTCAAGCCGATCGTGTTCGACACCTCCGAGCAAACCGTTCAGGGCTTTGCGGCGGGTCGTTGCGACGTTCTGACCTCCGACCGTTCGCAGCTGGCGGCGCTCCGCTCAAAGCTGTCCGATCCGAGTTCAGCCAAGATCCTGCCGAACACCATTTCCAAGGAGCCCCTGGGCCCGGTTGTTCGCCAGGGTGACGATCAGTGGTTCAACATCGTCAAGTGGGTGCTCTCCGTGCAGATCAATGCCGAAGAGCTGGGCGTGACCAGCGCCAACGCCGACGACATGCTGAAGTCCGACAACCCGAATATCCAGCGCCTGCTGGGTACCGATGGCGACATGGGTGCCAAGCTTGGACTGCCGGATGACTTCGGTTATCAGGCCGTGAAACTGGTTGGCAACTACGGTGAAATGTATGACCGCAACGTAGGACCGGATACCCCGCTGGGACTGGATCGCGGAATCAACGCGCTCTGGACTGAAGGCGGTATCATGTATGCGCCGCCGGTCCGTTAAGACCTGAAGGCATACGGCGAAGTCTCCTGTGGGAGGCTTCGCCGTTATCTCTGATGCTGTAAACCACAGGGAAGCTCTTCAGGACAATCCATGAAAAAACAAACAATCGATACCCGACCTGCAGGGCCCAAGCCCTGGTACGACCCCCGGGTCCGCTCACTCTTCTTTCAGGCGATAGCCATTGCCCTCGTGTTCTGGGGCGGATGGATTCTCGTCGATAACACGCTTTCCAACATGGAAAGCCGTGGCATCAGCACCGGTTTCGGTTTTCTCGGTGAAACCGCCGGGTTCGGCATCATCATGAATCTGGTGCCTTATGATGCAACCATGTCTTATGGCCGAACCTTCTGGGTTGGTCTAACCAATACATTGCTTGTTTCCGCGATGGGTGTCGTTGCCGCCACCATTCTCGGTTTCATCATTGGTGTTGCGCGACTCTCGAGTAACTGGCTTGTGGCCAAAATGGCGCTGGTTTACATCGAAGTGATCCGCAACATACCGCTGCTTCTGCAGATTTTCTTCTGGTACTTTGCCGTACTCAGCAATCTTCCGTCACCACGCCAGAGTGTTGATGTCGGTGGAGCGCTGTTCCTGAACAACCGGGGCCTTTACCTGCCAGATCCAGTGACCCAGGAGGGTTTCGGAATTGTCTGGGGCGGTATTCTGCTTGCCATCGCTGCTGTCGTCGGGATTCGGATATGGGCGAAAAAACGCCAGTTGGCGACCGGACAGATCTTCCCGACCTTCAAGGTCGGCGTGGCAATTCTGGTGCTGGTACCGATAATCTCTTATCTCGTGGCCGGTCGGCCTCTTGAGTGGGATTTGCCAGCGCTCAGGGGCTTCAACTTTGGCGGGGGAATTACCATCATTCCGGAGTTGGCGGCTCTGTGGATTGCACTGTCGCTGTACACCGCCAGCTTCATCGCTGAAATCGTGCGCTCCGGTATTCTGTCGGTCAGCAAGGGACAAACCGAGGCCTCCAAGGCTTTGGGGCTGCCCAATGGTCTTACCCTCAGGTTGGTGGTGATACCGCAGGCCATGCGGGTCATCATTCCGCCGCTCACCAGTCAGTATCTGAATCTGGTGAAAAACTCCTCCCTGGCAACGGCCATCGGTTACCCGGATCTCGTGGCGGTCTTCATGGGCACCACGCTGAATCAGACGGGGCAGGCCGTCGAGGTTGTCGCCATTACCATGGCGGTATATCTGACCATCAGTCTGCTGATCTCGTTGTTCATGAATATTTACAACCGAGCTGTGGCCATTAAGGAGCGATGATGACCGAGTCAACCATGAAAGCACCCAAGAAGGCGCTCCGTCCGGTCAAGTGGATGCGGGAGAACCTGTTCTCCGGCTGGTTCAACACGGTATTGACGCTGGGTGTGGCCTATCTGCTGGTGACCAGTGTAGGGCCTTTGCTCAACTGGTTTTTCCTCGACGCCAACTTTGTTGGCAGTGATCCGAGCGCCTGTACGGGAGTGGGTGCCTGCTGGCTGTTTATCAGCCAGCGTCTGAATTTCTTTATCTACGGATTCTACCCGGATGAACTGCAGTGGCGGGTCGACGTGATGTTCCTGCTGCTGGCGGTTTCCTTTGTACCCCAGTTCATCGAGCGGTTCCCCGGCCGCAAGTGGCTCGGGCTGTTCGGTATCTTTGGTTTGCCCATTGTTGGCTACTTCCTGATTCCCGGAGGCAGTTTCGGCCTGGAAGAAGTGCAGAGCTCGAAATGGGGCGGCCTGATGCTGACCCTGATCCTGGCTTACATCGGGATTATTGCGTCGTTGCCCATTGGCATATTGCTGGCGCTGGGTCGTCGCTCCGAGATGCCGATCATCCGCGGGATCTGTGTGGTCTTTATCGAGGTATGGCGGGCGGTTCCGTTGATCACGGTTCTGTTCATGGCTTCGGTGATGCTGCCGCTGTTTCTCCCGGAAGGTGTGAACTTCGAGAAACTGGCCCGGGCGCTGATTGGTATAACCCTGTGGCAGTCCGCTTACATGGCGGAAGTGATTCGCGGTGGCCTGCAGGCCATTCCCCGGGGCCAGTATGAGGCTGCCGATGCTCTGGGGCTGGGATACTGGCGCAAAATGGGGCTGGTCATCCTGCCGCAGGCTCTGAAGATGGTTATTCCGGGTATCGTGAACACCTTCATTTCCCTGTTCAAGGACACCACGCTGGTGTTGATTATCGGCCTCTTCGATATCCTCGGCACAGTCCAGTCCACGGTTACCGATCCGGCCTGGCAGAATGTTGCCATTGAGGGCTATGTATTTGTGGCGTTCTGTTTCTGGGTCTTCTGCTTCGGCATCTCCAGATACAGCCAGAACCTTGAACGAAAACTAGACACTGGTCATAAGACCTGACGGGTAATCCTATGACAGACCAAACACAAACCTCAGAAATGCAGACCCCGCCGAAGGACCAGCCGGGAAAAAAACCGGGGATTATCCGGGTTGAGGGCATGCACAAGTGGTACGGGGACTTCCATGTTCTCAAAGATCTCAACCTGACCGTTGATCAGGGCGAGAGAATTGTCATCTGTGGGCCATCCGGCTCGGGAAAATCCACCTTCATCCGTTGCATCAACCGGCTGGAGGAGCATCAGCAGGGCAAAATCATTGTTGATGGTATCGAGCTGACCGATGATGTCCGCCACATTGATACGGTTCGGCGGGAAGTCGGCATGGTGTTTCAGCACTTCAACCTCTTCCCGCACCTGACCGTCCTGGAAAACTGCTGCCTGTCGCCGATCTGGGTGCGAAAAACGCCCCGAAAGGAAGCGGAGGCATCTGCGATGGAGTACCTTGAGCGGGTCAAGATCCCGGATCAGGCTAACAAATTCCCGGGGCAGCTTTCGGGCGGCCAGCAACAGCGTGTGGCGATTGCCAGGGCCCTGTGCATGAAGCCCAAGATCATGCTGTTCGACGAGCCAACCTCGGCCTTGGATCCGGAGATGATCAAGGAAGTGCTGGACGTAATGATTGAATTGGCGGGAAGCGGTATGACCATGCTCTGCGTAACCCATGAGATGGGTTTTGCCAAGACGGTGGCGGACCGTGTGATTTTCATGGACGGTGGCGAGATTGTGGAGCAGGCACCTCCCCACGAGTTCTTTACCAACCCACAGGAAGCCAGAACTCAGAAGTTCCTCCAGCAGATACTCGCGCACTGAAACCAAGACTAAAAAAGCCGGGCATTTGCCCGGCTTTTTTACAACGGCTCCTTGAATAGCTCGGGCTCCTTGCCTGGCTCTGCCTCAAGCCACCAAACGTTCTTGTCCCAGTCTCCCAGTACAATACGCTTTGCCGGCGACCCGTTGGCCGTCAGTTCATGAACCGCGGGGCGATGGGTGTGGCCATGGATCATTCGCTGGACACCGTGCGTTTCCAAGTCCTTGACCACTTCCTCGGGCGTTACGTCCATGATGAACTCCTCCTTGCCCTGATTTTTCGCCATGCTGATTTCCCGTAGCTGGCGGGCCATTTGCTGGCGGTCTTTCAGGGGGCGCTGGAGTATCATCTGCTGCCACTGCGGGTTACGCATGTTGGCCCGGAACTTCTGGTATTCCACATCGGCGGTGCACAGGCTGTCGCCATGCATCAGCAGGGTAGGGGTACCGTACAGATCAATCACCGTCGGATCGTCCAGCAGCGTTGCGCCGGCCCGGTCGCAGAAGTCCTGGCCGATCAGAAAGTCCCGGTTGCCGTGCATCAGGAAAATCCTGGTGCCGCTGTCCCGCAGTTTTCGAAGGGCAGTCGCAATCTGCTCCTGGAGCGGCGTGCGTTCGTCATCTCCTATCCACGCCTCAAAGAAATCACCGAGAATATACAGCTGATCAACACCACTGGCTTTCCCGTCGAGAAAGCCCAGAAATGCCTCAGTAATATCCGGACGGGATTCCTCGAGGTGAAGATCTGAAATAAACAGCGTGGTCACGCGTCCTCCAGAACCTCGGCTTTTTCGATTACCACGTCATCGGCAGGCACATCCTGGTGGCCTGCACGCATGGTGGTGCGCACTGCTCGAATCGCGTTTACCGTGTCCATGCCGTCGGCCACTTTGCCGAACACGCAGTAGCCCCAGCCTTCCGCGTTTTTGGCGGTGTGGTCCAGGAAGCCGTTATTCTCAACGTTAATAAAGAACTGGGCTGTGGCAGAGTGCGGGTCCATGGTGCGTGCCATGGCAATGGTTCCCTGCATGTTGCTCAGTCCGTTATCGGCTTCGTTCTGAATCGAATCGCGGGTTTTACGTGGGGTCATGCCCGGCTCGAAGCCGCCGCCCTGAATCATGAAATTGCTGATCACACGGTGAAAAATCAGGCCATCGTAAAAACCGTCGCGAACGTACTGTTCAAAGTTTTTGGCGGTTTCCGGTGCCTTGTCGTAGTCCAGTTCTAGCTTGATGTCACCGTAGTTGGTTTTCAGCAGAATCATCAGGTTTTCCTGTTCAGAAAGGTTAGGTACGTTAACGGCCCCATTGTACTCAAGACTTTCCCGCTATGCATGAGTCCGGAAAGGATTTGTGAGTATAATACGCGGTTTAAGATTCACTCCCCTTTTAACAGAGATTGTATGAGCGCCGAGTCGAAGAAAGCCCACAACTTTATCCAGAGCCTGATCGAAGACGCCATCGCCAGCGGAGAGCACACCGGCAAGGTGGTCACCCGATTCCCGCCGGAGCCCAATGGCTACCTGCATATTGGTCACGCCAAATCGATCTGCCTGAACTTTGGCATCGCCGAGACCTTTTCCGGCGACTGTAACCTTCGGTTTGACGACACCAACCCGGAAAAGGAAAACCAGGAATACATCGACGCCATCAAGCAGGATGTGGAATGGCTTGGTTACGAGTGGGCCGGGGACGTGCTTTATGCCTCGGATTACTTTGATGCGCTTTATGAATTTGCCGAGGAACTGATTACCCGGGACAAGGCTTACGTCTGCGCCCTGACGGCAGATGAAATGGCCGAGTATCGCGGTAGTCTCAAAGAGCCGGGCAGGAACAGCCCTTACCGGGATCGGCCGGTGGAAGAAAGTCTGCAACTGTTCCGCGATATGCGGGACGGCAAGTATCAGAACGGCGAACTGGTGCTGCGGGCCAAGATCGATATGTCTTCTCCGAACATCAACATGCGGGATCCGATTCTTTATCGCATCCGCTACGCCGAACATCACCAGACCGGGAACAAGTGGTGCATCTACCCGATGTATGACTTCACCCATCCCATTTCGGATGCCTTGGAGGGGATTACCCACTCCCTGTGCACGCTGGAATTCGAGGACCACCGGCCGCTGTATGACTGGGTTCTGGATAACATCTCCGGCCCCTGCCACCCGCGCCAGATCGAGTTTGCGCGGCTGAATCTGAACTACACCATCACCTCCAAGCGGAAGCTCAAGCGTCTGGTGGATGAGAATGTAGTTGATGGCTGGAACGATCCGCGTATGCCAACCATTTCCGGTATGCGCCGGCGTGGCTACACGCCGGAGTCCATCCGCACCTTCTGCGACATGATCGGGGTGAACAAGGCCGGCGGCACTGTGGATGTGGGCATGCTTGAGCACGCCATTCGCGAAGACCTCAACACCCGGGCCCCGAGAGCCATGTGTGTGATGCGCCCGTTGAAAGTCACGCTGACCAATTACCCGGCGGATCAAAGCGAAACGCTCACCTTGCCAGTGCACCCGCAAAATCCGGATATGGGCGAGCGGGAAGTGCCCTGGACCCAGACTCTGTATATCGACCGGGAAGATTTCGAAATGGAGCCGCCGCGTAAATGGAAGCGGCTGGCCCCGGACCAGGCAGTACGCCTCCGTGGCGGCTATGTGATGACCTGCCGGGAAGTGATTCGTGACGACAGTGGCCAGATTGTCGAGCTCAAGTGTGAGTACGATCCCAACACCCTGGGCGTCAATCCCGAGGGCTACAAACCGAACGGCGTGATTCACTGGGTTTCGGCGAGTGACAGTGTAGAGGCAGACATCAATCTGTATGACCGCCTGTTTAACCACGAGTCGCCGGACAGTGACAAGGAAGGCGATCTGATGGATCACCTGAATCCGGAATCGCTGGTGGTTCTCAAAGGCGCGCGCGTCGAAAAGAGTCTTGTCGCGCCCCGTATGGATCTTCCATACCAGTTCGAGCGGGAAGGCTACTTCTTCTGTGATCAGGCCCATACCGAGGCTGCCGGTCGGCCGGTATTCAACCGCACTGTTACGCTCAGGGATTCCTGGGGCAAGGGGGGCAAGTGATCCGCATCTACAATACTCTGACCCAACAGAAGGAAGAGTTTCGGCCAATTGAGCCTGGCAAGGTCCGGATGTACGTCTGCGGTATGACAGTCTATGACTACTGCCACCTGGGGCATGCCCGGGTGCTGGTAGCCTTTGATGTGATTACCCGTTACCTGCGTCATCGCGGTTACGACGTGAACTATGTTCGCAATATCACCGATATTGACGACAAGATCCTGCGCCGTGCGGATGAAAACGGTGAGCCCTATGACGAACTCACGGACCGGATGATCAAAGCCATGCACGAAGACGAAGCCCGTCTCGGCGTGCTGTCACCGGATGAAGAGCCCCGAGCTACCGCGTATATCGACGAAATTATCGCGATGATCCACAAACTGATTGCCGGCGGCCACGCCTACGCAGCGGACAATGGTGACGTCTACTTTTCGGTCGATTCCTTCGATGACTACGGCAAGCTCAGCAAGAAAAAGCTGGAGGATCTTCTGGCGGGCGCGCGGGTGGATGTTCAGGAAGCCAAGCGAAGCCCTGCAGATTTCGCGTTGTGGAAAGCGGCAAAGGCAGGGGAGGTCAGCTGGCCGTCGCCCTGGGGCGATGGTCGTCCTGGCTGGCACATCGAGTGCTCTGCGATGTCCACCTGCTGTCTCGGCGACACATTCGATATTCACGGCGGTGGCCCGGATCTGTTGTTCCCGCACCATGAGAACGAGATTGCCCAGTCAGAATGTGCCACTGGCCACACTTTTGTGAACACCTGGATGCACGCGGGTGCCATCCGGGTGAACAAAGAAAAGATGTCCAAGTCCCTGGGTAACTTCTTCACCATCCGCGAGATCATGGAGAAGTACCCGGCAGAAGTGGTCCGTTACTTCCTGGTTTCCAGCCACTATCGTAGCCAGGTGGATTACTCTGAGGAAAATCTGGCTGAGGCCGGCCGAACTCTGACCCGTTTGTACCATGCGCTCAGAGGCATCGTGCCCGCCAAGGCCGCCGATGTGCCGGAATCCGAGCACGACGAGCGGTTTGCCGAGGCGATGGACGATGACTTCAACACCGCGGGTGCAATTGCCGTCCTGCACGCTGTTGCCAACGAAATCAATCAGCATCGTCGCGATGGTCGTGAAGACGATGCCAAGCAAAGTGCGGCGATTCTGGTAAGGCTTGGTGGTGTTCTGGGGCTGCTGCAGCAGGATCCCGAGGCGTTCTTCCAGGCAGACACGGGTGGTGAGCTTAGCGCCGAAGACATTGAAGCAATGATCCAGGCCAGGGCTGATGCCCGCAAGGCAAAGAATTTTGCCGAGGCCGACCGGATCCGCGACGAGCTCCTCGAGAAAGGTATTATTCTGGACGATTCCCGAGAGGGGACGACCTGGCGTAAAGCCTGAATTTCCGGGAGCTGCCGGTTGGTCAGACCAGTTTTGCGCCTGCAGGAATGATCTTGTAAGGATTTTCCCTTACAATGCGGCGCTCAAATTAGAATGCCCCCTCAAGATGAAGGGGGAGTCGGGAAACGTAACCCACTGAGGCAGACAACGATGACAGAACGCGTACAAGTCGGCGGCATTCAGGTCGCAAAGAATCTGTATGATTTCGTGAACAACGAAGCGATCCCGGGCACCGGAATCGATGCCGATAAATTCTGGGCAGAATTTGACAAGATCGTGAACGAGCTGGCGCCACGCAACCGTGAATTGCTGGCCAAGCGTGATGCTATCCAGGAAAAAATGGACAGCTGGAACCGGGATCACAAGGGCCAGAAGCTCGACATGGGCGAATACAAGTCTTTCCTGAAAGACATTGGTTACCTGGTTGACGAGCCTTCCGAGTTCAAGATCTCCACCTCCAATGTCGACCCGGAAGTGGCAACCATGGCCGGCCCTCAGCTGGTGGTGCCGATCATGAACGCCCGTTTTGCTCTGAACGCTGCGAACGCGCGTTGGGGTAGCCTGTACGATGCGCTGTACGGTACCGACGCGATTTCCGAGGAAGACGGCGCTGAAAAAGGCCGTGGCTACAATCCGGTTCGCGGTGCCAAAGTTATCGAGTGGGCCCGCAACCTGCTCGACAGCTCGGCACCGCTGGCCTCTGGCAGTCACAAAGATGCTGCCAAGTATGTAGTTGAAGGTGGCAAACTGGTCGTCAAGCTGCAGAACGGTGACTCCACGGGCCTGAAAGACGAAGCCGGCTTTGTTGGCTACACCGGTGCTGCTGATGCGCCCACCGGCGTGCTGCTGGTCAAGAACGGCATGCACTTCGAGATCCAGATTGACGCCAGCCACCCGATTGGCAAAGACGACGGTGCCCACGTCAAAGACGTGCTGATGGAGTCTGCACTGACCACCATCATGGATTGCGAAGACTCGGTAGCTGCCGTAGACGCCGACGACAAGGCACTTGCGTACCGCAACTGGCTGGGCCTGATGAAGGGCGATCTGCAGGAAACCTTCGAGAAAGGTGGCGAGCAGTTGACCCGCAAGATGAATGCGGATCGCACCTACACCGCGGCAGATGGCAGCGAGCTGAGCCTGAAAGGCCGCAGCCTGATGTTTATCCGTAACGTCGGCCACCTGATGACCAACCCGGCCATCCTGCTGAAAGACGGTAACGAAGTGCCGGAAGGTCTGATGGACGGTCTGATCACCTCACTGATCGCCATTCACGACATGAAGGGCAATGGCAAGTTCCAGAACAGCACCAAAGGCTCCATGTATATCGTGAAGCCTAAGATGCACGGGCCGGAAGAGGTTGCATTCACCAACGAATTTTTCGGTCGTGTCGAGGATGCATTGAGCCTGCCGCGCTTCAGCCTGAAGGTCGGCATCATGGACGAGGAGCGTCGCACCACAGTTAACCTGAAAGCCTGTATCCACGCCGCGAAAGAGCGGGCTGTGTTTATTAACACCGGTTTCCTGGATCGCACCGGGGATGAGATCCATACCTCCATGGAGCTGGGTCCGTTTATCCGCAAGGGTGCGATGAAGCAGGCGACCTGGATCAATGCCTACGAGCAGTGGAACGTGGACATCGGCCTGGAAACCGGTTTCCGTGGCGTTGCCCAGATTGGTAAGGGCATGTGGG
>NZ_AGTR01000064.1 GCF_000235625.1 Marinobacter manganoxydans MnI7-9
GAAATTTGGCAAATGCCAAAACCATGACGCTGCGCACAGTGACAACATGTAACCGAGGTTACACTTCTGTAAAAGAACTGGCTAAAACAACATCAAAAATCCAAGCCAGCCTCAGAGACGCTCATCAGTCATCTTTAAATCAGCCGCCAATAACAAGAAGCGGCCGCGGTGAGATGTGACTATGAGTAAACCATTTTATTCGCTTCTCCTCCTGCCTTTACTGGCCTCGGGGGTCAACGCCGAACTGCGCCCGATTTCAGATCGACAGATGTCTGAAGTCACAGGGCAGGCCTTTGTATCGGTTGACCGCCAGTACCATCCTGATGCCAACGACAACACCGCCTATACCCGGGTCAATCTCGGAATGGACATTGAAATCCAGACCAATGTGGATGTGCTGAAAATGGGCCGTTACGACCGGGAAGGTGAGAAACCGGGCACTTCGGATGTCTATATTGAAGATTTTGCCCTTGGTTACATTAACAATCAGGCTTACTTTGACGCCAATCCCAAAGCTCCGAGACAGCGAAAGCCCGATGGCAGTGCCTATGCAGAGGGGGAAATCGTTCCTTTTTTGATCCAGAATCCGTTTCTGGAGTTTGCCTTCGATGAACAAACTGAAGAGGTGGTCGGCTTCCGACTGGGTTTCGGTGAATCCATGGGTGTCCTGTCCGGCAAGATTGAAACGCTGACTGGCAATGTGAACGTGGACATCATTGACCGCGGTGAAGGGCTGAGCCAGGCCAGCTCAAGCGGTAACCTTTTTGACCAAATCATCGTGCTCCTCACCCCTCTACTCGAAGGCGGTAGTCCATTATCCACCAAGGCAGAGCTGGTTTACGGTGCGGAGGGCGATCCAAACATTGGCTCCCTGGACCCGGTAAGAGCGGAATACATCGGTATACCGGATGGCGAACGGTTCATTCTCGAAGGCGCAAGCGGCTTTACCCGCTGGTCGGTAAAGAATCTGATCGGCTGGGGGTCGAGTTCCCGAATCGAGGTTCCGGATTGTTCCTTTTTCAGCTGTTCAGGCGGTGACATTTATGTTTACGCGGAGGACTGCCTGGTCCTTGGAATAGATTCCTGTTTCGACCTGGATATCTATAACAGCTTCCCGGTAGGAGAGGTTGGTGAGGTCAATGGCGAGCGACGTATCACCGGGCCGGCCGACGGTGCTTTTATCTCATTCCAGACCAAAGATCTTGATTGGCTGAAGGATGTAAAGAAAACAGACTTCACGCCCGAAGATTTTATCAAGGCCACATCAGGTGCCTTCTTCAATATTCCCAACGGCGCTACTGAGGTCAATCTCAACGAGGCGCTCTATGGCACCCAGCGTTACCGCACCGAATACATCGACCGCGGCAAAGGTCTGTTCTGAGGAGCTTCGTATGAAATGGTTGAGTTTCAGTCAGCTTCCTGTTTTCGCGCGGCTCCTTCCGGTGATGGCGGCTGTTCTGCCCGCCCCAGTGCCTGTTGAGGCGGAACTTCAGGGGCTTTCGGAAACTGAAATGTCCTCGATTGATGGAGCCGGGATCGGCCTTGTACTGGAGAATTTCAAATTCTCCCATGGAACGGATGAGCCGGATGCCTCGGGAGAGCAGGCACGCATTTTCCGGATTGGCGGGATCAAAAGCACCGACGGCCGTGATGTCGATATTACGGTAAACCATCTCTACATCGCCGGGGCCAATAGCAACTACGGAGAGACCCTGGGCCCGGTCAATCTCGGGAGACTCCTGAACCCGTGGAAAATTGATGTGGTGGATGGCAATGATATTGGTATCGCTAACAAGGCGGTGCTGGAGTTCGCAGCCAGTGCCATGGTCAATAGCGACCAGGGTTATGACTGCATGGACTCCGGGGCCGGTCCTGGCAGCGGCACCTGCTCGAGTCGCCCGGCGTCCGCTGGATACATCGGGGAACGAGCGGACATCGGCATGCAGATGAACGTGGCAGTTGGTGACGACCGGTCTGCCAATATCAATATCCACGCAAAGAGTGCTGTCATCGATGGGAGCTATCTGCGCCTTTGGGGCGATAACGATCGGCGCCAGATGGTCGGCCAGTTCAAGCTGAATTTCTATTCCCCGGAACTTTCTATCAATGCCTGCGCACAGGACGGTTCTACCTGCGGATCACGAATACTGATGAGCAATTTTGCGCTCGAACTGGCGATTGGCAACCAGCTTCAACCGGTATTCTTCGACGTTGATGGCAGTGGAAACTTTGTAGTGGAGGTTGCTGCAATTCGGCGCCCTCAGCCGGGCGAGATCGGTGCCGACGGTCTCCGCGGCAGCAGTGATGTGGACGCCTGGGATTTCTACGAGTCCTACTACACGAACCCGGAGTTTCGCAGCAATCTCAAGATCGGAAATTTCAGTGTTGGCGACCGCGATTTTGGTTCGGCCCGTGTACAGGGAATGCTGATACAACACTTGAACATTAAGACCAGGGATCTGAGCCAATGAAATCCTTTCTGCGCAGAACAATACTTGCTCTCCCTGTTTTTCTGTTTTCACTCCCCAGCCTTGCCGAACTCGCCCGCCTGGGAGATGAAGCTCTCTCGCATATCTCCGGACAGGGTGGAATCTACCTGTCCGGCGACATCAGCATCAATGAAATGGGTGGCCCGGTTGAGAACAGCTATTTCGGACGCTGTGATGATGCTGACAAGAAGTGCGGTGCCCGCTTTGCCTACCGTCTGAAAGAGGACGGGGGATGGGTGGTTCTTGATGATATTCGGGGCAATTTCGCGTTTGAGGGCCTGACACTGCGGGTCCGCAAAGTCGATTCCGGATTCGGTGGTGATGGCGAACTGTTCAATCGGGATGTGCTGGAGCTTGGGCTACCCAATACTGTTCGGTTCAACGACGTTCAATTCAAGATTTCTTCCAGCAGCACGGCCCGGCCCACCGACCCCGGCTTTCAGCAGACCGACATATTCTCTGTTGATATGCGAGGGGACGTTGTGATGGAAGGAAACCTGCTCGTGTTTCCGGCGGGGAATCCGTGAGATTGAAGAGGTTAACGGTTATGGGCGCGCCAGACAGAATCAAACAACTTGCCCCGATGGCCACTGGGCTGTTTTGTGTGGTCCTCGCCTTGCCGGTGGTCGCCGACATGAAAAGCCTGGACGATTCCACGCTGGCAAACATCAGTGGCCAGAGTGGTTTGTCGGTAGAGCTCGATCTTGGCCTGACGGCAGATCGACTGTCCTATGTTGATGATGGCAGCAGCATCCATCTGGACGGTTTTCGCATTGGGTCCGCCGTTGATCCTTCTGGTCAGGCATTCCACCTGATTCGCATCGATGTTGAGGAGGATGCATCCCTTAACCTCGATTACCTGGTGAAAGACCGACGGATCGAGTTCGGTGATATCCGGCTCGCCGGGGCCCCCGGTGTCAGTATGGGGGGGATCTTTTTCGATCATTCTCTGGAAGGGTATTTAAATATAAGGCAGGGCAGCTCCGTTGGCGGGGCCGGATATACCTTTGACTCCGCCTACACGATGACTGGCGGCCGTCTGGGATATCGCACCAATGGCAATGAAGTTTTTCTGGACGATATCACCATGAATGTGGAGGCACTGGGAGTAACCCTGGATGTGGTCGGCGACACTCTGGCTCTGAATGCGCCCAGAATAACCGGGGATTGGGAGGTCGGCGCGATTCGTTACAGCAGCAACCCCCTGAATCATGGCGTATCTGTCGATTCCGGCAACGGACAGCCTCTACCCAGCTATGGCAGCCTGAGTGGAAGTTACGAGCTTTCCTCCAGCACCAGCCTGACTGCCGGCGGCCGATCCGGAGAGGGCCTGCGAATCGATAATGAGACCGTTATACACTCGGCCTCTTTTCTGTACAGGGATGACGGAAAGGCCCTCGCGCTTCGAGACATCACTGGCGTCTATCGGATTAACGACCTCCGGCTCGATGTGGCGACCGACTGGCAGAATAGACCGGCCCTGGCCCTGCCCCTTGGCTCCATGGATGGTGAATTCAGCATTGGCGCTATTGAGGTGGGTGGCAATGGCAAGAGTATCGGTCAGGTGAATGTCAGCTTTCTGCTTGAAGATCAGGTGTTCAACGGCCGCAGCTATTCCAATGCGATCTATCTGCAGGGGGGTGGACACCCTGACGCCGGGCCGCAGGGCTTGCGACTTGCCACTGAATGGAGTCTTCGGCTTGCTGATTTCAGCTACACCGAAGACGGCAACCGGGTGATCTTCAGTGGCCTGCAGTCCTGGGGGCAGGGCGATGTAACGGTCAATGTAACTCGCGATGGCGTCACCAACGATACCGAGTTCTTCGATGGTCTGCGGATTGGTTTCGAGGACATCAGGGCCGGCTACCGGATCAACGGTCTGCGAGTAGGAAGTGATGACGCCCCCTTGCAGGGTGGCACAGAGCTGCTGCTGGCACTGGGGTTCTATCCGGCTTACGAATTCGAGCTTGATGGCCATGTGACGCTCGGTGCAGGCGGCGCATCGGGTGAGGGGATAACCATCAATTCCGATGTCAGCATCAGGAACGGCAAGGCGGCGATTATCGCGGTGCCCTACGATGAAGGTAATGGTGAGATTCCCCAGAAGGGTCTCTGGATTACCGAACTGGATTATGACGCGCATGTGCGTGACATGACCGTTGATGTCAGCCAGGAGGGGCTTGCGGTGATCAAGGGCGAATCCTGGAGCACCATGGATATCGGCAATCTGAGAATCGGCGACAAGGAATCCGGTCAGAGTTTCGGGAGGTTCGTGATTCAGAAATACGAAACCGGCAGCAGCATGACCGTCGTCCCCGGCGGGGCCGGCGATGTCTGCGCCGGTGGCATGGGTGATAGCCCATCCGCCTGTGCGGCTTCCGGAGGCGTCTGGGAACCCCGGGGTGAGGAGGGGCTGACGGTCCGCCTGAAGCAGGTGCTTGCCAAGGCCATCAATGAAGCCCGGAAGAACTCGCTGACCTGGGAAACCAACCGGCAAAGCAGCGGTGTTGGTGAGGCCATGAACGGAACCGGGACGAGCCTCGTTCTGAACGATATCCATACCAGCGATGGTGGGGACTTTGATGGTGATGGCGTAGACGACAACTCGTTTGGGCTACGGACCGATCTTTCCGTGGATGTCTATCAAACCCGGGTTGTGAAGAAGGAGGACGGTCCGGATGCAATGGGAGTGACAGGCAACCGGGGCGATGAAAAAATCATGGATGGTTCGTCCACTGCCGGTTACCGCTATGTCTCCAATCCAACCCTCGCCGAGGCCGACAACAGACCGCTCGGGTTTGCTGTGAAGGCGAGAAGCCGGTTCAAGGAACTCTCGATCAACAATATCGACCTGGTTCATCCCGTTGGTGGTGCTCAGACGGCCGTCTATGGCGTCAAAATGCAGAACTTTGATATCAAGGCCAATCTGACCGCAACCCCGATTCCCTGATCTTCCCGCAGGCGGTTCGCAAAGCGACGCCGTCAACTTTGTCTTTTTCCCTTCCCTGGTGTTTAATCCGGCCTTACCCAATTTCATGGCTGGATGCATCTTATGAAATCCAAAGCACTTATAGAGCTGCTCAGTGACGGTCAGGTTCACTCCGGAGCCGCGCTGGCCGAAAAGCTCGGGGTTAGTCGTACCGCAATCTGGAAGCAGATTCGTCGCGCGATGGAGGAAGGTGCTGACATTGCCACGATTCGCGGACGTGGATATCAGCTGGTGTCCCGGGTCGACCTGCTCGATAGGGCACGGGTGCTTCGTGAAATTGCCGCCGGCCGGGAACAGGAGCTTTCACTGACAGTCCTCGACGAGGTTGACTCGACCAATGCCGAGGTGATCAGGCAGATTAACGCCGGAAGCAAGGGTGTCCCGGTGGCTATCGCCGACTGTCAGACGTCCGGCCGAGGCCGACGGGGGCGTGTATGGCAAAGCCCCCGGGGCGAAAACCTGTACCTGAGCATGGGGCTCACCTTCCACGGCGGCTTCGGAGTACTGGATGGGTTGAGTCTGGTGCTCGGCGTTGCGGTGGCCAATGCCCTGGAACGACTGGGAGTGCCGGAGGTCGGACTCAAGTGGCCAAATGATATTTTTCTGCCGGACGGCAAGCTTGGCGGCATCCTGGTGGAGCTCCAGGGTGAGCTGGAGGAAGGCGTGGTGCAGGTAATTGCGGGTATCGGGCTGAATGTACATATGTCCCGGGCTGATGGCGTCGATCAACCCTGGAGCAGCCTCGCCAGGGCCTGCCCTCAAGTCGGGTGGTCGCGCAGCCAGATCGGTGGTGCAATCATCGATGCTGTATTCGATGCTGTCGCGCTGTTCTCGGATATCGGGTTTGCAGATTTTCGGGAGTCCTGGCAGCGTCGCGATGTGTTCATGGGAAAATCGCTCAAGGCCCGGGGCGGTGATGTCGAAGGTGTCGGTTGTGGCATTGATGACGCCGGCAACTATCAAATCCGGACCGAAAACGGGCTTGTTCCGGTGCGCGCAGGGGAAATCAGTCTGCGAGTGGCAAAATGAATCTGTTTATTGACGCGGGTAACACCCGGCTGAAGTGGTGTCTTGCAAACCAGGATGAGGTTCTGGCCTCGGGGACCGGCTCTCTCGAAGACGAGAACCCCCTGGGCATGTCGGGAGAACTGATCGGAAAGGTTGTGTCTGTCGCCATATCCACCGTCGCCTCTGAAGAAAGGCGAACTCATTTGGCGGGCTCCGTCGAGAAGCTGTGTCAGGCGCCGGTTCGCTTTTACTGGTCGGAACAGTCCCGGAATGGCCTCATGAACGCCTACCAGGATGTCTCGAGAATGGGGGCTGATCGGTGGCATGGAATGTACGGTGCCTGGCTCGATCACAGGCAGGGCTTTGCGGTCTTGGACGCAGGCAGTGCCGTTACTGTCGATTATGTTGATCGGCATGGTCAGCATCTGGGTGGTTATATTCTTCCTGGCCTGCAGATGATGCTGCGCAGTCTCCGGACCGATGCCGCCCGGATCTGGTTCGACCCGGACCAGGGGCTGGCAACGGACCCTGGCAAGAGTACCGGAGAGTGCGTGAACCATGGTCTTGCCTGGCTGTCTGCTGCGATGATTGAGCGGGTGATCGCTGACGCCCGAAAACTGTCACTGTCTGAAATTCTGGTTACTGGCGGCGATGCTGACCGGCTTATCGGTCTTGGTCTGCCCGGTATTTCTCGCCCGGATCTTGTGTTGTCGGGACTTCGTGCAATTCATGCGGAGGAAACCTCCGGATGAGGTGGTTGGCGTTGGTGCTGGTGCTGGTGAGTATTGCTATTTATTACCTGCCGGACTTCGTGGGGCCATCGGGCGGCATGGCCAATGTTGCCAGTGGCAGCCTGCCAAGGGTGGCCAGCCTCAAATCGCCGGGGCCGGCAGACTCCGGTGTCGGGCCTGGTGCACCCGCCGACGAATCCGAAATGTCCTGTGCCCGCCTTGGATGGATTGAAACCGCGGAGCGCGCCCGAAGCCTGGTGGACAGTCAACCTCTCGCGGAGGAGGCGGGTTTCAGGATTGAAGAAGTCGAAAGAGAGCTGGCACCCCTGCACTGGGTTCTTATTCCACCCCAGCCCGAGGCTGTCGCCCTGAGCCAGTTCCGTGACATTCAGAGGCAGGGGATCGACTCCTATCTGGTTACCGAGGGCGAAAACCGCAATGCCATTTCGCTGGGGCTGTTCGAGTCCCGCGAATCTGCAATTTCCGTGCTGGAAGAAAAAAACGTCAGAATCTTAATGCGGTACTGGTCAACTTCCCCCGAAATCAGATAAGCTACGCGCTCTCTTTTGAGGCGGAACCAGAACTCGCTGAAGAACTGGTTCAGGCGGTGAAAGCGGATTACGGCAGCAATTTTGATTTCGTTGAAATCAGGCCTTGTGAAGGTGTTGCAACGCCAGAAAAAAATCCGTAGTATACCGCCCTCGCTGACGAGGCGAATGTGAGCTGGCGTAGCTCAGTTGGTAGAGCAGCTGACTTGTAATCAGCAGGTCGGGGGTTCGATTCCGTCCGCCAGCTCCACTTTAAGTTTTGACGGATTCGCTCACGCGAATCCGACTCGGAGGGGTTCCCGAGTGGCCAAAGGGATCAGACTGTAAATCTGACGGCATCGCCTTCGCAGGTTCGAATCCTGCCCCCTCCACCACTAAATTGCTCGCGGGCATCGTATAGTGGCTATTACCTCAGCCTTCCAAGCTGATGACGCGGGTTCGATTCCCGCTGCCCGCTCCAATTTGTTTTGTAATGCTCATGTAGCTCAGTTGGTAGAGCACACCCTTGGTAAGGGTGAGGTCGGCGGTTCAAATCCGCCCATGAGCTCCATTATTTATCCGGTCAACGTTACGATCCTGGTTGATTAGGGAGATTGGTCGAATGTCTAAGTCTAAGTTTGAACGTAATAAGCCGCACTTGAACGTAGGCACCATTGGTCACGTTGACCATGGTAAAACCACTTTGACTGCTGCCCTGACCCGTGTATGTCACGAAGTTTGGGGTACAGGCTCTGCGAGTGCCTTCGACCAGATCGATAACGCACCGGAAGAGAAGGCGCGTGGTATTACCATTGCGACTTCCCACGTTGAGTACGATTCCCCGAATCGCCACTACGCTCACGTAGACTGCCCGGGCCACGCTGACTATGTGAAGAACATGATCACTGGTGCAGCGCAGATGGACGGCGCGATCCTGGTTTGCTCCGCAGCTGACGGCCCCATGCCGCAGACCCGTGAGCACATCCTGCTGTCCCGTCAGGTTGGCGTACCTTACATCGTTGTGTTCCTGAACAAAGCGGACATGGTAGACGATGAAGAGCTGCTCGAGCTGGTTGAGATGGAAGTTCGTGACCTGCTGAGCCAGTACGACTTCCCGGGTGACGACACTCCGATCATCACCGGTTCTGCGTTGATGGCGCTGGAAGGCAAAGACGACAACGAGATGGGTACTACCGCTGTTAAGAAGCTGGTAGAAGCTCTGGATGACTACATCCCCGAGCCGGAGCGTGCGATCGATCAGCCGTTCCTGATGCCGATCGAGGACGTTTTCTCTATCTCTGGTCGTGGTACTGTTGTGACCGGCCGTGTTGAGCGTGGCGTTATCAAGACTGGTGACGAAGTGGAAATCGTTGGTATCAAGGATACCGTGAAGACCACTTGTACTGGTGTTGAGATGTTCCGCAAGCTGCTGGACGAAGGTCGTGCCGGTGAGAACATTGGTGCGCTGCTGCGTGGCACCAAGCGTGACGACGTTGAGCGTGGTCAGGTTCTGGCGGTTCCGGGTTCCATCACTCCGCACACCAAGTTCGAGTGCGAAGTGTACGTACTGTCCAAAGAAGAAGGCGGCCGTCATACTCCGTTCTTCAAGGGCTACCGTCCGCAGTTCTACTTCCGTACCACCGACGTAACCGGTTCTTGCGAACTGCCGGAAGGTGTGGAAATGGTTATGCCGGGTGACAACGTCAAGATGAGTGTTACCCTGATTGCTCCGATCGCCATGGAAGATGGCCTGCGCTTCGCGATTCGTGAAGGCGGCCGTACCGTTGGTGCCGGCGTAGTCTCCAAGATTATCGAGTAATAGACTCGAGAGTAAGTGCACTGAGTTGTTTCGGTGCAGGCCAGTAGCTCAATTGGCAGAGCAGCGGTCTCCAAAACCGCAGGTTGGGGGTTCGATTCCCTCCTGGCCTGCCATTTTTTAACATCCGGATACATAAGTTGATTCCTATGGAGTCAAAAGCCGTTCAGTCAGCCAGCCGTTTCGATTTCGTGAAGTGGCTGGTTGTTTTCGTTCTGATCGCCATCGGTGTGGTGGGGAATCAGTATTATAGTGCCGAGTCTCTGCTGTATCGGGTTCTGGCTCTTGTAGGTCTCGCAATTGTGGCGGCGCTTGTTGCCCTCCAGACCGACCGTGGTCGTCGCTTCGCGACGCTGCTGAAGGAAGCGAGAGTAGAGATCCGGAAAGTGGTATGGCCCACCAGGCCCGAGCTCGTGCAGACGACAGCGATTGTTGTGGTGTTTGTGCTCGTTGTGGCTCTGTTGTTGTGGGGTATGGATTCGCTGATCAGCTGGCTGGTCGCCGGGTTTATCGGTTAACAGGAGTGGGCAATGGCTAAGCGCTGGTACGTCGTTCATGCGTATTCTGGCTTCGAAAAGCAGGTAATGCGCACTCTCAGGGAGCGCGTCGCGCTGCACGAGATGGAAGACCGTTTCGGCGAGATCCTGGTTCCGACCGAGGAAGTCGTCGAAATGCGAGAAGGGAAGAAGCGCAAGAGTGAGCGCAAATTCTATCCCGGGTACGTACTGGTCCAGATGGAAATGGACGATGCGACGTGGCACCTTGTGAAGAACACCCCGCGTGTTCTTGGTTTTATTGGTGGTACCAAGGATAAGCCTGCACCGATCACCGAAAAGGAAGCGGAAGCGATCCTTCGTCGAGTCGAAAGCGGTGCAGACAAGCCCAAGCCGAAGACGCTGTTCGAGCCGGGTGAGATTGTTCGCGTTGTTGAAGGTCCTTTTGCGGACTTCAATGGTGTGGTTGAGGAAGTTGACTACGACAAGAGTCGGGTCAAGGTTGCCGTTCTGATCTTTGGTCGTTCAACTCCGGTAGAGCTGGAGTTTGGGCAGGTCGAAAAAGACTGACCGGTAACGGGAAAGCTGAAAGCTCGCGCGCTCAAGCGACGCGGGCTTTTTGTGTCTGCTCTTAGCAGTTGTAAAAACGGGGAGCCGAGAGGCGTTTGAACCCACAGGAGATCTATCATGGCAAAGAAAATTGAAGCGTACATCAAGCTTCAGGTTGCTGCCGGCAAGGCCAACCCGAGTCCCCCCGTTGGTCCTGCACTGGGTCAGCGCGGCGTAAACATCATGGAATTCTGCAAGGCGTTCAACGCCCAGACTCAGGACATGGAGCCTGGTCTGCCGATTCCGACCGTGATCACCGTTTACAGTGATCGCAGCTTTACCTTTATTACCAAGACTCCGCCTGCACCGGTTCTTCTCCTGAAGGCCGCTGGCATCAAGAGTGGCTCCGGTCGTCCGAATACCGAGAAAGTCGGTACCGTGACCCGCGAGCAGCTTGAAGAAATTGCCAAGACCAAAGAGCCGGACCTGACTGCAGCCGATATGGACGCAGCGGTACGTACCATTGCAGGAACAGCCCGCAGCATGGGCCTGAACGTGGAGGGCCTGTAACATGGCGAAGCTGAGCAAGCGTCAGAAGCTTATTCGTGAAAAGGTAGACTCTACCCGTTCCTACTCTGTCGACGAAGCAGTTGCACTGCTGGTTGAGCTGGGCCAGAACGTGAAGTTCAAAGAGTCTGTCGACGTAGCCGTCAATCTGGGCGTTGACGCACGTAAATCCGACCAGGTTGTCCGTAGCAGCACTGTTCTGCCTCACGGCACCGGCAAGACCGTTCGCGTCGCTGTATTTACCCAGGGCGCCAATGCCGAGAAAGCAACGGCTGCTGGTGCAGACGTTGTAGGCATGGACGATCTGGCGGACGAAGTTAAGAAAGGCAACATGGATTTCGACGTGGTTATCGCCACTCCGGACGCCATGCGTGTTGTTGGTCAGCTGGGCCAGATTCTTGGTCCCCGTGGCCTGATGCCGAACCCGAAGGTGGGTACTGTGACTCCTGACGTCGAGACTGCGGTCAAGAACGCCAAGGCCGGTCAGGTTCGTTACCGCACCGACAAGAACGGCATTATCCACGCTCCGCTGGGTAACGTTGAATTCTCTGCGCAGAACATCAAGGAAAACCTTGAAGCTCTGGTAGCAGATCTGAAAAAGGCCAAGCCGTCGTCGGCGAAAGGCGTGTATCTCAAAAAGATCACCATTTCCTCGACTATGGGTCCTGGCCTGACTATCGATCAGAGCGGTCTCGCTATTTGATCCTTTGATCGGTGGTTACTTTGTAGTCTGGGCGGAAGCCAAGGCTGTCAAAGACCGCAGGCCCCCGAAGCACTTTCGGTCTGACTGGAAGTGCTGCAAGGGTTAAAGCAACGCCTGCGCAGACGGTGTGAAGACGTTCTCTCTGAACCCAAACACCGTTAGGAGCCCCGCGAGGGGTATATGTGGGTTTGCCGGGAAGACCCGGCGAAATCGAGGAGAAATCCAGTGGCAATTAGACTCGAAGACAAGAAAGCGATCGTCGCTGAAGTCAACGAGACTGCCGGTGGTGCTCTGTCTGTGGTTATGGCTGACTACCGTGGTGTTACCTCTGGTGACATGACGGCGCTTCGTGCCAAGGCTCGTGCCGAAAACGTGCGTCTGAAGGTTGTTCGTAACAACCTGGCGAAGATCGCGATTCGCGGTACCGAGTTCGAGTGCATCGACGAAGCCCTGGTCGGCCCGACCATTCTGGCATTCTCTATGGAAGATCCGGGCGCGGCAGCGCGTCTGTTGAAGGATTTTGCGAAAGAGAAAGAGGCGTTCGAGATTAAGGCACTGGCCGTCGGCGGAGAGCTGATGGGTGCAGACCAGATCGACCGTCTTGCCAAGCTGCCAACACGTCACGAAGCGCTGACAATGCTGGCCGCAGTAACACAGGCACCGATCACCAAGCTGGCACGGACACTGAACGAAGTTCCTTCGAAAGTGACTCGTGCTGTAGCGGCAGTTCGCGACCAGAAGCAAGAAGCTGCTTGATTCTGTTGAACACCATTTTTTATATTTTTGGGAGAAAGTCATGGCTCTGTCTAACGAAGACATTTTGAACGCAATCGCTGAAATGAGCGTAATGGACGTAGTTGCGCTGGTTGAAGCAATGGAAGAAAAATTCGGTGTTTCTGCCGCTGCAGCCGTTGCTGCTGCGCCGGCAGCTGCTGGTGGTGGCGAAGCCGCTGCTGAAGAGCAGACCGAGTTTGACGTTGTACTTACCGGTCCTGGTGAGAAGAAAGTAAACGTAATCAAGGCCGTTCGTGAACTGACTGGCCTGGGTCTGAAAGAAGCCAAGGAAATGGTCGACAGCGCTCCTTCCGTTATCAAGGAAGCAGCTAGCAAAGACGACGCTGAAGAAGCCAAGAAGAAGCTTGAGGAAGCAGGCGCTTCTGTTGAGCTCAAGTAAGAGTCGGCTGTTGATCGAAACCGTGCGATAAGCATGGACAGGCTGGTGGCTTTGGGCCACCGGCCTTTTTCTGTTGTATATGCTATAGAGTCTGGTGAGCAATTGCAGGTTGATGTCAGATCTATAACCTACAGCCAGAGTCTTGTTCAAGACGGCGCGATAAGCCGAGCAATTCGGCCCCGAAGCAGAACATTGGTTGCTTCTTGATACCAGGTATCAGGTCTAAAGCTGGGGAATGCAGATGACTTACTCCTACACTGAGAAAAAGCGGATTCGCAAAGATTTTAGTAAATTGCCTTCCGTGATGGACGTCCCCTATTTGCTGTCTATTCAGCTGGATTCGTTCCGGGACTTCCTCCAAATGGAAGCCGCTCCTGAAGACCGCCGGGAAACCGGTCTTCACGCAGCATTCAAATCCGTATTCCCGATTGTCAGTTACTCTGGCAATGCCGCGCTCGAATACGTGAGCTATCGTATTGGCGAGCCGGTTTTTGATGTCAAGGAATGCCAGCTTAGGGGCGTAACCTATGCAGCGCCGCTGCGGGTGAAGGTCCGCCTTATCATTTACGATAAGGAATCGTCCAACAAGGCGATCAAGGACATTAAAGAGCAGGAAGTCTACATGGGCGAGATGCCCCTGATGACCGAGAACGGTACCTTCGTTATCAACGGTACCGAGCGCGTTATTGTTTCCCAGCTCCACCGGTCTCCGGGTGTGTTCTTCGATCACGACAAGGGCAAGACCCATTCCTCCGGCAAGCTGCTGTATTCTGCCCGGGTGATTCCTTACCGTGGTTCCTGGCTGGACTTCGAGTTTGATCCGAAGGACTCCGTGTTCGTTCGTATCGACCGTCGTCGTAAGCTTCCGGCATCCATTCTGTTGCGTGCCCTGGGCTACACCTCCGAGCAGATGCTGGAGATGTTCTTCGAAACCAGTAAATTCAGCCTGGGCGCGGAAGTGTGCAAGCTGGAGCTGGTGCCGAGCCGTCTGCGTGGCGACATCGCGACCTTCGATATCAAGGACAATGACGGTAACGTGATTGTCGAAGAAGGTCGCCGGATTACGGCCCGCCACATCAAGCAGTTGGAAAAAGCCGGCATCAACGAGCTTGAGGTGCCGACCGAGTACCTGTACGGCCGTGTACTGGCGAAAGACATGATCGATCAGGGTTCCGGTGAAGTCCTGGTGGAGTGTAACTCCGAGCTGACAGAAGAGCTGGTCACCAAGATTCTCGACGCTGGCGTGAAGGATATCGAAACCCTTTACACCAACGATCTGGACTGTGGTCCGTTCATGTCTGACACCCTGCGTATCGATCCGACTCGCACGCCGCTCGAAGCGCTGGTTGAGATCTACCGGATGATGCGCCCGGGTGAGCCGCCCACCAAGGAGTCGGCTGAGAACCTGTTTAATAACCTGTTCTTCTCTGAAGAGCGCTATGACCTGTCTGCGGTTGGCCGGATGAAGCTGAACCGCCGTCTGCGCCGTGAAGAAAGCACAGGTGAGGGCACCCTGACCCACGAAGACATCATCGACGTTCTCAAGACCCTGATCGACATACGTAACGGCCAGGGCAATGTGGACGATATCGATAACCTGGGTAACCGTCGTGTTCGCTGCGTTGGCGAAATGGCCGAAAACCAGTTCCGCGTTGGCCTGGTTCGGGTTGAGCGAGCGGTTCGTGAGCGTCTGAGCCTTGCTGAAAGCGAAGGGCTGATGCCGCAGGACCTGATTAACGCCAAGCCGGTAGCAGCCGCGGTTAAAGAATTCTTCGGCTCAAGCCAGCTGTCGCAGTTCATGGACCAGAACAACCCGTTGTCCGAGGTCACGCACAAGCGTCGTATCTCTGCGTTGGGCCCAGGTGGTCTGACCCGTGAGCGTGCAGGCTTTGAGGTTCGTGACGTACACCCGACCCACTACGGTCGCGTATGCCCAATCGAGACGCCGGAAGGTCCGAACATCGGTCTTATCAACTCGCTGGCGACTTACGCGCGCTCCAACTCCTACGGTTTCCTCGAGAGTCCGTACCGGAAAGTTGAGAACGGCGTGGTAACCGATGAAGTGGTTTACCTGTCCGCTATCGAGGAGAGCAACTACGTCATCGCCCAGGCCAGTGCTGCCATGGACGAGAAGACCAAGCGTCTGACCGACGAACTGGTTACCGTTCGCCACCAGAACGAATTTACCGTTACTCCGCCGGAGAGCGTTAACTTCATGGATGTATCTCCGCGCCAGGTAGTATCGGTCGCGGCATCCCTGATCCCGTTCCTGGAGCATGACGACGCCAACCGGGCACTGATGGGTGCGAACATGCAGCGTCAGGCGGTTCCGACACTCAAAGCCCAGGTTCCCCTGGTAGGAACCGGTGTTGAGCGTACGGTTGCCCAAGACTCTGGCGTCTGTGTATCGGCTCGCCGCGGCGGTGTGATCGAAAGCGTTGACGCTTCGCGCATCGTGGTTCGTGTCAATAACGAGGAAACCGAAGCGGGTGATGCAGGTGTGGATATCTACAACCTGACCAAGTACACCCGTTCGAACCAGAACACCTGTATCAACCAGCGCTCCATCGTGCGTCAGGGCGACATTATTGCCCGTGGCGACGTGCTGGCAGACGGTCCCTCTGTGGATCTGGGTGAGCTGGCACTGGGGCAGAACATGCGCATCGCGTTCATGCCCTGGAACGGTTACAACTTTGAGGACTCCATCCTCATTTCCGAGAAAGTGGTGCAGGAAGATCGCCTGACCACCATCCACATTCAGGAACTGACCTGTGTGGCTCGGGACACCAAGCTGGGTAGCGAAGAAATCACCGCGGATATTCCGAACGTTGGTGAAAGTGCGCTGTCCAAGCTGGATGAGTCCGGTATTGTTTACATTGGTGCTGAAGTGGGCCCCGGTGACATTCTGGTAGGCAAGGTCACACCGAAGGGTGAGACCCAGCTGACGCCTGAGGAGAAGCTGCTGCGTGCCATCTTTGGTGAGAAGGCGTCCGATGTTAAGGACACCTCCTCCCGCGTGCCGACTGGCACCCGCGGCACCGTTATCGACGTGCAGGTCTTTACCCGCGACGGTATCGAGAAGGATCAGCGTGCCCAGTCCATCGAGAAAGAGCAGCTGGACCAGTATCGCAAGGATCTGAAAGACGAGTACCGGATTGTTGAAGGTGCGACATTCGAGCGTCTGAACAGTGCGTTGAAAGGGCAGGAAGTGATCAGTGGGCCGGGCCTGAAGAAAGGCGCCACCCTCGAAGAGAGCTACCTGGCCGAGCTGCCGCGTTCTGACTGGTTCAAGCTCCGGATGAAAGACGAGAGCCTGAACGAGCTGCTGGAGAAATCCGAGCAGGGTCTGGAAGACCGCAAGAAGGAACACGAAGCGCGCTTTGACGACAAGAAAGGCAAGCTTCAGCAGGGCGACGACCTCGCACCGGGCGTACTGAAGATCGTCAAGGTATACCTGGCTATCAAGCGTCGTATCCAGCCGGGTGACAAGATGGCCGGTCGTCACGGTAACAAGGGTGTTATTTCCTCGGTGATGCCGATCGAAGACATGCCTTACGACGAGCACGGCAACACGGTTGACGTGGTTCTGAACCCGCTGGGTGTTCCCTCGCGGATGAACGTAGGTCAGGTGCTTGAGACTCATCTGGGTGCTGCAGCCAAGGGTCTGGGTGAGCGTATCAGCCAGATGCTGGACGAGCAGCGCAAGGTGGCTGAATTACGCAAGCTGCTGGATGAGATCTACAATCACTCAGACGAAGTGTTCAAGGTGGACCTGGATTCCCTGTCCGACAAGGAAATCCTGGAGATGTGCCACAACCTTCGCGGCGGTGTGCCCATGGCAACGCCGGTATTCGACGGTGCCAAGGAAGCCGAGGTCAAGCGCATGCTTGAGCTTGCGGGACTGAGCACTACCGGTCAGACCATGCTGTATGACGGTCGTACTGGTGATATGTTCGACCGCCCGGTAACGGTTGGCTACATGTACATCCTGAAGCTGAACCACCTGATCGACGACAAGATGCACGCTCGTTCCACCGGCTCTTACAGCCTGGTTACCCAGCAACCGCTGGGTGGTAAGGCGCAGTTCGGTGGCCAGCGCTTCGGTGAGATGGAAGTGTGGGCTCTCGAGGCCTACGGTGCAGCTTACACGCTGCAGGAGATGCTCACCGTCAAGTCTGATGACGTGAACGGTCGGACCAAGATGTACAAGAACATTGTCGATGGCGATCATCGGATGGAGCCGGGCATGCCCGAATCCTTCAACGTTCTTGTCAAGGAAATCCGCTCGCTGGGTATCGACATCGAGCTGGAATCCGAGTGAGCCGAATTGTTTTTGGCAGCGTGAGCGGGCACGACCAGTGCCCGCCCGAGATTAACGCCATCCGGAGCTTTTACTGATGAAAGATTTGCTGAATCTTCTCAAGAGCCAGAACCAAAGCAAGGAATTCGACGCCATCCGTATTGGCCTGGCGTCGCCTGACATGATCCGTTCCTGGTCCTTTGGCGAAGTGAAGAAGCCTGAGACCATTAACTACCGTACCTTCAAGCCGGAGCGCGACGGTCTTTTCTGTGCCAAGATCTTCGGCCCGATCAAGGACTACGAGTGTCTGTGCGGTAAATACAAACGCCTCAAGCATCGCGGTGTTATCTGCGAGAAGTGTGGCGTTGAGGTTGCGCTGGCCAGTGTCCGCCGTGAGCGCATGGGCCATATTGAGCTGGCCAGCCCGGTCGCGCACATCTGGTTCCTGAAGTCACTGCCGTCCCGTATCGGTCTGATGCTGGACATGACCCTGCGCGATATCGAGCGGGTCCTGTACTTCGAATCCTTTATTGTTATCGATCCGGGGATGACCACCCTGGAGAAGGGCCAGCTGCTGAACGATGAGCAGTACTATGAAGCCCTGGAAGAATTCGGCGACGAGTTCGACGCCCGCATGGGTGCCGAAGCGGTCAAGGAGCTCCTTGAAGGTATTGATCTGCAGGAAGAGGTCGATGCCCTGCGTGAGGAGATTCCGCAGACCAACTCCGAAACCAAGATCAAGAAGTTCAGCAAGCGTCTGAAAATTCTTGAGGCGTTCCTGTATTCCGGCAACAAGCCAGGCGACATGGTCATGACCGTGCTTCCGGTGCTTCCGCCGGATCTGCGCCCGCTGGTACCGCTGGACGGTGGCCGCTTCGCGACCTCTGATCTGAACGATCTTTACCGTCGGGTGATCAACCGGAACAACCGTCTCAAGCGCCTGCTGGAGCTGAACGCTCCGGATATCATCGTGCGTAACGAGAAACGGATGCTGCAGGAAGCCGTTGACGCGCTGCTGGACAACGGGCGCCGTGGCCGGGCCATTACCGGCACCAACAAGCGCCCGCTGAAGTCCCTGGCTGACATGATCAAGGGTAAGCAGGGTCGTTTCCGTCAGAACCTGCTTGGTAAGCGTGTGGACTACTCCGGTCGTTCAGTGATCGTGGTCGGTCCGTACCTGCGCCTGCACCAGTGTGGTCTGCCAAAGAAGATGGCACTGGAATTGTTCAAGCCGTTTATTTTCTCCAAGTTGGAGCACCGCGGCCTGGCGACCACCATCAAGGCCGCCAAGAAGATGGTCGAGCGCGAGGAAGGCGTGGTCTGGGATATCCTGGACGAAGTCATCCGTGAGCATCCGATCATGCTGAACCGTGCGCCGACCCTGCACCGTCTGGGTATCCAGGCATTCGAGCCGGTTCTGATCGAAGGCAAGGCGATCCAGCTGCATCCGCTGGTGTGTGCGGCCTACAACGCCGACTTTGACGGCGACCAGATGGCGGTTCACGTACCGCTGACCCTGGAAGCCCAGCTCGAAGCCCGTGCGCTGATGATGTCCACCAACAACGTGCTGTCGCCGGCCAACGGCGAGCCGATTATCGTGCCGTCCCAGGACGTGGTACTCGGCCTGTACTACATGACCCGTGAGCGCAAGAGCGCCCTGGGTGAGGGTATGGTGTTTGCCGACGTCAAAGAGGCGCATCGTGCCTACGGCGCTGGCAAGGTCGACCTTCAGGCGATCGTCAAGGTTCGCGTGAAGGAAGTGGCGATTGCCGAAGATGGCTCCCGTACCGAGCAATACAAGATTGTTGATACCACGGTTGGTCGTGCTCTGCTGTTTGACATCGTGCCTGATGGCCTGTCCTACGAGCTGGTCAACAAGCCGATGGTCAAGAAGGCAATCTCTAACCTGATCAACACCTGCTACCGTGATGCCGGTCTGAAAGACACCGTCATCTTCGCGGATCAGTTGATGTACATGGGTTACCACTATGCGACCGTTTCCGGTATCTCTATTGGTTTCAACGATTTCGAGATTCCGCCGGAGAAGTACGAGCTGGTTGATGCCGCATCCGCTGAGGTGAAGGATATCGAAACCCAGTACGCGTCCGGTCTGCTGACCCAGGGCGAGAAGTACAACAAGGTTATCGACATCTGGTCACGTGCCAACGATAAAGTTTCCAAAGCCATGATGGAGCGTCTGGCGAAGGAGCAGGTTATCGGGCCTGACGGACAACCGGTGAAGGGCGAGGACGGCGAATACCTGATGCAGGAGTCGTTCAACTCGGTTTACATGATGGCCGATTCCGGCGCCCGGGGTTCCGCGGCCCAGATCCGTCAGCTGGCCGGTATGCGTGGCCTTATGGCCAAGCCGGACGGCTCTATTATCGAAACGCCGATCACTGCGAACTTCCGTGAAGGTCTGAACGTACTCCAGTACTTCATCTCCACTCACGGTGCCCGTAAGGGTCTGGCGGATACCGCTCTGAAGACCGCGAACTCCGGTTACCTGACCCGTCGTCTGGTAGATGTCTCCCAGGATCTGGTCGTTACCGAGCCTGACTGTGGTACCGACGAAGGTCTGCTGATGACGCCGCACATCGAAGGTGGCGACGTTGTAGTACCGCTGGGTGACCGGGTTCTGGGTCGTGTGACCGCCCGTGATGCGTTTACTCCGACCGACAAGGATAACGCCGTTATCGAAGCCGGCACTCTGCTGGACGAGAAGGCCGTTGAAACCCTCGAGCGGGCCGGTGTGGATGAAGTCTGGGTTCGCTCTGCGATCACCTGTGAAACCCGCCACGGTATCTGCTCCAAGTGCTACGGCCGTGATCTGGCCCGTGGTCACGAGGTTAACGTCGGTGAAGCTGTGGGCGTTATCGCTGCGCAGTCCATCGGTGAGCCGGGTACCCAGCTGACTATGCGTACCTTCCACATTGGTGGTGCGGCCAGCCGGGCGTCCGCGGTGGACAATATCCAGGTCAAGCATGGCGGTACCGTCCGTCTGCACAATATGAAGTCGATCGAGAAGGCCGACGGTACTCTGGTGGTGATTTCCCGTTCCTCCGCGTTGGCCATTGCCGATGACCAGGGTCGTGAGCGTGAATGGTACAAGCTGCCATACGGTGCTGTTCTATCCGTCAAGCACGGTGATGCGGTTGAAGCGGGCGTTGTGGTTGCCAAGTGGGATCCGCACACCCACCCGATCATCGCCGAGGCTGGTGGTACCGCGAAATTCGTCAACATGGACCAGGGCATCACTGTCCGCACCCAGACCGACGAATTGACGGGCCTGTCCACCATGGAGGTCATCGACTCCAAGGAGCGTCCTGCAGCTGGTAAGGACATTCGTCCTGCGATCCAGCTCATTGATGAGAAGGGTGAAGAAGTGGAGCTGCCAGGTGGCGGTACTGCGATCTTCTTCCTGCCGGCAAACGCTCTGGTCACCATGGCCAACGGTGCGCGGATCGAACTGGGTGACGTGGTAGCACGGATCCCGCAGGAAAGCTCCAAGACCCGGGATATCACCGGTGGTCTGCCGCGGGTTGCCGACCTGTTCGAGGCCCGTCGTCCGAAGGAATCCTCCATCCTGGCTGAAATCAGCGGTATGGTCTCGTTCGGCAAGGAAACCAAGGGCAAAAAGCGTCTGGTTATCACACCGAAGGATGGGGATGCTTACGAAGTTCTGATTCCGAAGCACCGTCAGCTCAACGTCTTCGAAGGCGAGACCGTTGAGAAGGGTGAGGTAATCTCGGACGGTCCGTCCAACCCGCACGATATTCTGCGTCTGCTGGGTGTGGTTGAACTGGCCAAGTACATCACCAACGAAATCCAGGACGTTTACCGGCTGCAGGGTGTTGTCATCAACGATAAACACATTGAGGTTATCGTTCGTCAGATGCTGCGGAAGGTGGAAATCACCGATCCCGGCGATACCACTCTGCTCTCCGGCGACCAGGTGGAAATCACCCAGGTGCTGGAAGAAAACGAGAAGGCCGATGCCGCCGACAAAGAGCCTGCACGGTTCGAGCGTCTGCTGCTGGGTATCACCAAGGCTTCCCTGGCCACCGAGTCGTTCATTTCTGCGGCTTCGTTCCAGGAAACTACCCGGGTACTCACCGAAGGTGCGGTTACCGGTAAGCGTGATTACCTGCGCGGCCTGAAGGAAAACGTTGTGGTTGGTCGACTGATTCCGGCCGGTACCGGTCTGGCATACCACAACGAGCGTCGTCGCAAGCGTGACCTGGAAGAGCAGGGCGTAACCGCGGCCGACGTGGAAGAAGCTCTGAGTGCCGAGCTCAACCGCGAAAGCTGAGTTGGGACGACGCGCCGCCTCCGGGTAGTTACCTACCCGAGAGGTGGTCAAAAAGAGACCAGTCATCTTGACTGTCCGGGGGCGCAGGCTTACACTTGCGTCCCTTAAATTTTACCCCCTGCACAGGGGGTAAGTTTCATTGATATGGTTTTTTGGAGTTTGCTTACATGGCAACGATTAATCAGTTGGTGCGTAAGCCTCGTAAGCGCAAGGTAGCCAAGAGCGATGTTCCTGCTCTCCAGGCCTGCCCTCAGCGCCGTGGTGTGTGCACTCGTGTGTATACCACAACGCCGAAGAAGCCGAACTCAGCACTGCGTAAAGTGTGCCGTGTTCGTCTGACCAACGGCTACGAGGTTTCCTCATACATTGGTGGTGAAGGTCACAACCTTCAGGAGCACAGTGTTGTGCTTATCCGTGGCGGTCGAGTAAAAGACCTTCCGGGTGTGCGCTATCACACTGTTCGCGGAACGCTGGACACCCAGGGTGTACAGAACCGTAAGCAGGGCCGCTCCAAGTACGGTGCAAAACGACCCAAGTCCTGATGTCCCGAGCGGGTGTCTTTTATCGTTGCTTGTCAGAACGGTAAGAGTAAGGCTGAGTAGCATTTGCTATCTCAGGGGTTCCTGAAGACCTTTTAGATATATAAGGGCTTATCGATGCCTAGAAGAAGAGTTGCAGCTAAACGGGAAATTATCCCGGATCCGAAATTCGGCAGTGCACGTCTTGCCAAGTTCATCAACCACGTGATGGAAAGTGGCAAGAAGTCTACCGCAGAGCGCATTGTTTACGGCGCTCTGGACATTGTTGCCGAGAAATCCAAAGAAGAGCCGATCGACATGTTCGAGAAGGCCCTGGAGAACATCCAGCCGATGGTTGAGGTTAAGTCCCGTCGTGTTGGTGGTGCTACTTACCAGGTGCCTGTCGAAGTACGGCCTTCTCGTCAGAACGCGTTGGCAATGCGCTGGCTCGTAGAATATTCACGGAAGCGCGGTGAGAAGTCCATGGCTCAGCGTCTGGCTGGTGAAATCCTGGACGCCGCTGACAGCAAAGGCTCCGCTGTTAAGAAGCGTGAAGATGTTCACCGCATGGCAGAAGCCAACAAGGCGTTCTCTCACTTCCGTTTCTAATCAGCCGAGGTTTATACAGTGGCACGCAAGACTCCTATCAAGCGTTACAGAAACATTGGTATTTGTGCGCACGTTGATGCGGGCAAAACCACGACCACCGAGCGGGTACTGTTCTATACAGGTATTTCCCACAAGATCGGTGAAGTTCATGATGGTGCAGCTACCATGGACTGGATGGAGCAGGAGCAGGAGCGTGGTATTACCATCACCTCTGCTGCGACTACGACATTCTGGCAGGGTATGGACAAGCAGTACCCGGAGCACCGGATCAACATCATCGACACCCCGGGGCACGTTGACTTCACTATCGAAGTAGAGCGCTCCCTGCGCGTACTCGACGGTGCGGTTGTCGTGTTCTGTGGTTCCTCCGGTGTTGAGCCGCAGTCCGAGACTGTATGGCGTCAGGCCAACAAGTACGAAGTTCCGCGCATGGTGTTCGTCAACAAGATGGACCGTGCCGGTGCAAACTTCCTGCGCGTCGTCGAGCAGATCAAAAAGCGTCTCGGTGCGAACTGCGTTCCCATCCAGTTGCCGATCGGTGCTGAAGACAACTTCGCCGGTATCGTTGACCTGATCCGGAACAAGGCCATCTACTGGAACGAAGCTGACTCTGGCGCAACTTACGAGCAGAAAGACGTTCCCGCGGAAATGGAAGACGAAGTCGCCATGTACCGCGAGCAGATGGTTGAAGCTGCTGCAGAAGCCAACGAAGAGTTGATGGAAAAGTACCTCGAAGAGGGTGAGCTCTCCATCGACGATATCAAGAAGGGTCTGCGTATGCGTACCCTGGCGAACGAGATCGTTGTTGCTACCTGTGGTTCTGCGTTCAAGAACAAGGGTGTCCAGGCGGTTCTGGATTCCGTTATCGAGTTCCTGCCGGCGCCGGACGAAGTCAAGGCCATCCGTGGTGAAGTTGACGAAGACGGTACCGAGGAGCTTCGTGAGGCGGATGATGATGCGCCGTTCGCGGCACTGGCGTTCAAAATCGCCACAGACCCGTTTGTGGGCACGCTGACCTTCTTCCGGGTTTACTCCGGTAAGCTTGAGTCCGGTAATGCCGTCTACAACTCGGTCAAAGGCAAGAAAGAGCGCGTCGGCCGTATGGTTCAGATGCACTCCAAGGATCGCCAGGAAATCAAAGAAGTACTGGCGGGCGACATCGCTGCTGCGATCGGCCTGAAGAGCGTAACCACCGGTGACACCCTGTGCGACGAGAATCACAAGATCATTCTCGAGCGCATGGAATTCCCGGAGCCGGTTATCTCTGTTGCCGTTGAGCCGAAGTCCAAGGCGGACCAGGAAAAGATGGGCGTTGCACTGGGTAAGCTGGCTCAGGAAGATCCGTCGTTCCGCGTTCGTACCGACGAAGAATCCGGTCAGACCATCATCTCTGGCATGGGTGAGCTTCACCTGGACATCATCGTTGACCGCATGCGTCGCGAGTTCAAGGTAGAGGCGAACATCGGCAAGCCGCAGGTGGCCTACCGTGAGCGCATTCGCAAGTCGGTAGACGTCGAAGGCAAATTTGTGCGTCAGTCTGGTGGTCGTGGTCAGTACGGTCACGTCAAGATCAAGCTTGAGCCGTTGCCGCTGGATGATGAAGATGGTGAAAACTTTATCTTCGTGAATGAGATTGTTGGTGGTGTTGTTCCCAAGGAATACATCCCGGCAGTTCAGCAGGGTATTGAAGAGCAGATGCAGAACGGCTGTCTGGCCGGTTATCCGCTGCTGCGTATCAAGGCAACCCTGTACGACGGTTCCTACCACGACGTCGACTCGAACGAGATGGCCTTCAAGGTCGCTGGTTCCATGGCAATGAAGAAGGGTGCCCTCGAGGCGAACCCGGCACTGCTCGAGCCGATCATGCGTGTTGAAGTTGTGACGCCGGAAGATTACATGGGTGATGTTGTAGGCGACCTGAACCGTCGTCGCGGCGTTATCCAGGGCATGGACGAAGGTCCTGCCGGTAAGGTCATCCGTGCAGAGGTTCCGTTGTCGGAAATGTTCGGTTACGCCACCGACCTGCGTTCTGCAACGCAAGGCCGGGCGTCCTATGCGATGGAGTTCTCTGGTTATTCAGAGGCACCTTCGAACATTGCCGAAGCGATCATTAAAAAGGGTTGATCCCCAGGACTTAAGAAACAGGAAGAGGTGTAACCGTGTCTAAATCTAAATTTGAGCGTAATAAGCCGCACTTGAACGTAGGCACCATTGGTCACGTTGACCATGGTAAAACCACTTTGACTGCTGCCCTGACCCGTGTATGTCACGAAGTTTGGGGTACAGGCTCTGCGAGTGCCTTCGACCAGATCGATAACGCACCGGAAGAGAAGGCGCGTGGTATTACCATTGCGACTTCCCACGTTGAGTACGATTCCCCGAATCGCCACTACGCTCACGTAGACTGCCCGGGCCACGCTGACTATGTGAAGAACATGATCACTGGTGCGGCGCAGATGGACGGCGCGATCCTGGTTTGCTCCGCAGCTGACGGCCCCATGCCGCAGACCCGTGAGCACATCCTGCTGTCCCGTCAGGTTGGCGTACCTTTCATCGTTGTGTTCCTGAACAAAGCGGACATGGTAGACGATGAAGAGCTGCTCGAGCTGGTTGAGATGGAAGTTCGTGACCTGCTGAGCCAGTACGACTTCCCGGGTGACGACACTCCGATCATCACCGGTTCTGCGCTGATGGCGCTGGAAGGCAAAGACGACAACGAGATGGGTACTACCGCTGTTAAGAAGCTGGTAGAAGCTCTGGATGACTACATCCCCGAGCCGGAGCGTGCGATCGATCAGCCGTTCCTGATGCCGATCGAGGACGTCTTCTCTATCTCTGGTCGTGGTACTGTTGTGACCGGCCGTGTTGAGCGTGGCGTTATCAAGACTGGTGACGAAGTGGAAATCGTTGGTATCAAGGATACCGTGAAGACCACTTGTACTGGTGTTGAGATGTTCCGCAAGCTGCTGGACGAAGGTCGTGCCGGTGAGAACATTGGTGCGCTTCTGCGTGGCACCAAGCGTGACGACGTTGAGCGTGGTCAGGTTCTGGCGGTTCCGGGTTCCATCACTCCGCACACCAAGTTCGAGTGCGAAGTGTACGTACTGTCCAAAGAAGAAGGCGGCCGTCATACTCCGTTCTTCAAGGGCTACCGTCCGCAGTTCTACTTCCGTACCACCGACGTAACCGGTTCTTGCGAACTGCCGGAAGGTGTGGAAATGGTTATGCCGGGTGACAACGTCAAGATGAGTGTTACCCTGATTGCTCCGATCGCCATGGAAGATGGCCTGCGCTTCGCGATTCGTGAAGGCGGCCGTACCGTTGGTGCCGGCGTAGTCTCCAAGATCATCGAGTAATCTGCTCGTTTGATCAGGAAAAAAGGGGCTGATTCTTCAGCCCCTTTTTCTGTTTCAGCCGCAAAGCCAGCCTGACCCGGTCAACCAGTATTGCTGTTGACAGGGTTGGGTATTATGCATACAATGCGGCTCCTTTTTTTGAAGGTCGGCTAACTAGTAGCTGCTACGAGTGGAGTTTGGTGCATCATGCAAAGCCAAAAAATTCGAATCCGGTTGAAGGCGTTTGATTATCGCCTGATCGACCAGTCCACGCAGGAGATCGTCGATACCGCCAAGCGGACCGGCGCTCAGGTGCGTGGCCCTATCCCTCTGCCGACGCGGAAGGAAAAGTACACCGTATTGATCTCTCCGCACGTCAACAAGGACGCGCGCGATCAGTATGAAATTCGTACGCATAAGCGTTTGCTCGACATCGTTGAGCCGACGGAAAAGACAGTAGATGCTCTGATGAAACTGGACCTGGCAGCAGGTGTAGACGTTCAGATCAGCCTCGGCTAATACCGCCCGGTATTAGTCTGTGTAACTGTCATAAGGCCATAGAGGGTGAGAGCCCCGTACACTTAAGAGGTGAAACATGGCAATTGGTGTTGTCGGTCGTAAGGCCGGTATGACCCGTATTTTTACGGAAGATGGGCAGGCGCTGCCCGTAACGGTAATTGAGGTTGAGCCCAACCGCATTACCCAACTGAAAACTCTTGAAAGCGATGGCTACCGCGCCGTTCAGGTGACTGTCGGTACTCGTCGTTCCTCTCGTGTTACCAAGAGCGAAGCGGGCCACTTTGCCAAGGCGGGTGTTGAAGCCGGTCGTGGTATGTGGGAATTCCGTCTTGCCGATGGCGAAGGTGAGGATCTGGCCGCCGGTGGCGAGATTACGGCTTCTGTATTCGAAGACGGTCAGGTGGTAGATGCCATCGGCCAGTCCAAGGGTAAGGGCTTCCAGGGCGGTGTTAAGCGCTGGAACTTCTCCATGCAGGATGCCACTCACGGTAACTCTCTGTCTCACCGTGCTCCGGGTTCCATTGGTCAGAACCAGACTCCGGGCAAGGTATTCAAGGGCAAAAAGATGGCGGGCCAGATGGGTAATGCTCAGGTAACTGTGCAGAACCTGAAAATTGTCCGTGTCGACGCCGAGCGCAACCTGCTGCTGGTAAGTGGTGCCGTTCCCGGCGCAACTGGCGGCGATGTTGTCATCAAGCCTGCAGTTAAAGCCTGAGGAGCGGTGCGATGGAATTGACTATTACAGGTAGCGGCAAGGGAATTTCTGTTTCCGACGCTGCATTCGCCAAAGATTTTAACGAGTCGCTGGTTCACCAGGTAGTGACTGCCTACATGGCAGGCGCCCGCCAGGGTACCAAGGCTCAGAAGACGCGTTCCGAAGTAAGCGGTGGCGGTAAGAAGCCATGGCGTCAGAAGGGCACCGGTCGTGCCCGTGCCGGTACTATCCGTAGTCCGATCTGGCGCTCCGGTGGCGTTACCTTTGCAGCCAAGCCTCGCGGCTTTGAGCAGAAGGTAAACCGCAAAATGTACCGCGCAGCGATGCGCTCCATTTTTTCCGAGCTGGTTCGCCAAGAGCGTCTGGTTGTTGTTGACGACATGAACGTTGACAGCCCGAAGACCAAGGCATTCAACGCCAAGCTGAAGGATATCGGTGTGACCAATGCGCTGATCCTGTCCGACAACGTCGAACAGAACCTGCATCTGGCCTCACGCAACATTCCGCACGTTGACGTGCGTGATATTGCTGGTCTGGATCCGGTTAGCCTGGTTGCCTTCGAGAAGGTCGTTGTGACCGTTCCCGCTCTGAAGAAGATCGAGGAGATGCTGGGATGAATCAGGAACGTATTTACAAGGTCCTGCTTGGGCCGCACGTATCGGAAAAAGCGTCTCTGGCAGCAGAGCGTGGCCAGGTGGTGTTTCGTGTAGCACCTGATGCCACCAAGCCCGAGATCAAGAAAGCCGTTGAGCAGCTGTTCAACGTCACCGTAGAAGGTGTTCAGGTTCTGAACCGTAAGGGTAAGCTCAAGCGCACTATCCGCGGGTTCGGCAAGCGTAATGACATTCGTAAGGCTTACGTAAAGCTGGCAGAAGGTCAGGACATCGATTTTCTGGATGTGGAATAAGGTAAAGGGGTCGTAATATGCCGATCGTCAAAACCAAACCAACATCTGCCGGACGCCGTCACGTTGTAAAGCTTTACAACCCGGATCTGCACACTGGGCGCCCCTACGAGCCGTTGGTAGAAAGAAAGAACAAGACGGGTGGTCGTAACAATGTAGGCCGCATCACAACCCGTCACACGGGTGGTGGCCACAAGAAGCACTACCGTGTCATCGATTTCAAGCGGACCAAAGATGGTATCCCGGCGACTATTGAGCGCCTGGAATACGATCCGAACCGCTCTGCGCACATTGCACTGTTGAAGTATGCCGATGGCGAGCGTCGTTACATCATCGCTCCCAAGGGTATGCAGATCGGTGATCCTGTGCGCTCCGGTATCGACGCGCCAATCAAGGTGGGTAGCACGCTGCCGCTCCGGAATATCCCGGTCGGTTCTGTGATCCACTGCGTCGAACTCAAGCCTGGCAAAGGTGCACAGCTGGCTCGCTCTGCGGGCGCATCCGTACAGCTGGTTGCCCGGGAAGGTGCTTATGCCACCATCCGCCTGCGCTCAGGTGAAATGCGTAAGGTGCTTGTTGACTGTCGCGCAACGTTGGGTGAAGTGTCCAACAGCGAACACAGCCTCAAGCAGCTTGGTAAAGCGGGTGCATCACGTTGGCGCGGCAAACGGCCAACAGTACGTGGTGTTGCTATGAACCCAGTTGACCACCCACATGGTGGTGGTGAAGGGCGTACCTCTGGCGGGCGTCACCCGGTTACTCCGTGGGGTGTTCCGACCAAAGGGCATAAGACTCGTAAGAACAAGCGTACTGACAAGATGATAGTACGTCGTCGTTCGGCCAAGTAAACGACTACATAGAGGTAATTGCTGTGCCACGTTCTTTGAAGAAAGGTCCTTTTATAGACCTGCATCTGTTGAAGAAGGTCGAGGCAGCTCTGGAAGCTAACGACAAGCGGCCGATCAAAACCTGGTCCCGCCGGTCGACAGTCTTTCCGGAGATGGTAGGCCTGACCATTGCAGTCCACAACGGCAAGCAGCACGTGCCGGTTTATGTCACCGAAGATATGGTTGGACATAAGCTGGGTGAGTTCGCGGCAACGCGTACTTATCGTGGTCATGCGGCCGACAAGAAAGCTAAACGCTGATTCTGAGGTAATCAAAATGGAAGTAGCAGCCAAGTATAAGGGCGCTAACCTCTCAGCTCAGAAAGCACGTCTTGTCGCTGACCAAGTACGTGGCAAGGCTGTTGAGGATGCCCTGAACATTCTGACTTTCAGCCCGAAGAAGGCGGCGGTCGTGATCAAGAAAGCTCTTGAGTCCGCCATCGCCAACGCTGAGCACAACGAAGGTCTGGACGTTGACGAACTGCGGGTTTCCACCGTGATGGTGGATGAGGGTCCGACGCTCAAGCGAATCAAAGCTCGAGCCAAGGGGCGCGCTGACCGTATTTTCAAGCGCACCTGCCATATCACCGTCAAGGTCGCCGACAAGTAGGAGATGCTCAGATGGGTCATAAAGTAAATCCAACCGGCATTCGCCTGGGTGTGATCAAAGAGCACAACTCAGTCTGGTATGCCGACAAAAAGGAATACTCCAAGAACCTGCTGAATGATATTCAGGTTCGCGAGTTCCTCGACAAGCGTCTGGTTAAGGCGTCTGTCAGCAAGATTGTGATCGAGCGCCCTGCTCAGAACGCCCGTATCACGATCCATACTGCCCGTCCCGGTATTGTTATCGGTAAGAAGGGTGAAGATGTTGATCGTCTGCGTCGCGAAGTCAGCGACATGATGGGTGTGCCTGTGCACATCAACATCGAAGAAGTCCGCAAGCCGGACCTCGATGCCCGCCTGGTAGCGCAAAACGTTGCCGGCCAGCTGGAGCGTCGTGTGATGTTCCGTCGCGCTATGAAGCGTGCGGTCCAGAACGCCATGCGCCAGGGTGCCAAGGGTATCAAGATCCAGGTTGGCGGTCGTCTCGGGGGTGCTGAAATCGCGCGTTCCGAGTGGTATCGCGAAGGTCGTGTTCCGCTGCACACACTGCGTGCAGATATTGATTACGCAACCTACGAAGCGCATACCACTTACGGCGTAATCGGCGTCAAGGTATGGATCTTCAAAGGTGAGATTCTTGGTGGTATGGAGCAGGTCCGTGCTGACAAGAAAGCCTCTGGGAAGAAAGGTTCTAAGTAAAGGGGCACTCTTATGCTGCAACCAAAACGCACCAAATTCCGCAAGGTAATGAAAGGCCGTAACACCGGGCTTGCTCACCGCGCCAACAAGGTGAGCTTCGGTGAATACGGATTGAAGGCTACGAGCCGTGGGCGTATAACTGCGCGCCAGATTGAGGCAGCGCGTCGTACCATGACTCGTCGCATCAAGCGGGGCGGTAAGATCTGGATTCGGGTATTCCCGGACAAGCCGATCACCGGTAAGCCGCTTGAAGTTCGAATGGGTAAAGGTAAGGGTTCTGTCGAGTATTGGGTGGCTGAAATCCAGCCTGGCCGTATGCTCTACGAGATGGAAGGTGTTTCCGAGGAAATCGCTCGTGACGCATTCACTCTCGCAGCGGCCAAACTGCCGGTACAGACCACCTTTGTAACGAGGACGGTGATGTGATGAAAGCAACAGAGCTGCGTGAAAAGTCAGTCGAGGAGCTGAACAAAGAGCTGATCGACCTCCTGAAGGAGCAGTTCAACCTGCGCATGCGTAAGGCGACAGGTCAGCTGAATCAGTCTCACCTTCTCGGCAAGGTGAAGCGCGACATCGCTCGCGTGAAAACAGTATTGAACGAAAAGGCAGGACAGTGACATGACCGAAGCTACCCAAACTGCCAGAACTCTGAGCGGCAAGGTCGTGAGCAACAAGATGGAGAAGTCCATCGTGGTGCTGGTCGAGCGTCAGGTGAAACACCCGCTGTACGGTAAGTACATGAAGCGTTCAACCAAGATCCACGCTCACGATGAGAGCAATCAGTGCAACATCGGTGACACTGTGACCATTCAGGAAACCCGTCCGGTCTCCAAGACCAAGAGCTGGGCCCTGGTGGAAGTCACTGAACGTGCATCCAAGGTGTAATTCGCCCGGAGAACAACCATGATTCAGACTCAAACAATGCTTGAAGTCGCGGATAACAGCGGTGCGCGTCAGGTGATGTGCATCAAGGTCCTGGGCGGTTCACATCGGCGTTATGCCAGCGTAGGGGATATCATCAAGGTGACCGTCAAGGAAGCCATCCCCCGCGGTAAAGTGAAGAAAGGCCAGGTCCTGAAAGCTGTCGTGGTACGCACCCGCAAGGGTGTTCGCCGTCCCGACGGTTCGCTGATCCGTTTCGACGGAAACGCGGCGGTACTTCTGAACAATCAGGACGCACCGATTGGTACCCGTATCTTCGGACCGGTTACCCGTGAACTGCGTAATGAAAAGTTCATGAAGATTATCTCACTGGCACCCGAAGTACTTTAAAGGACCAGAGGCCGGTTATGAAAAAGATCAAACGAGATGACGAAGTAATCGTCACCACGGGGAAAGATAAAGGCAAACGTGGTAAAGTCCTGAAGGTTCAGGACGATGGCCGCATGGTGGTTTCTGGGATCAATATGATCAAGAAGCACACCAAGCCGAACCCGATGCTGGGCTCCCCAGGTGGCATCGTCGAAAAAGAAGCACCTATCCAGGCTTCCAACGTGGCTATTTTTAATCCGCAGACCGGCAAAGCCGATCGTGTAGGCTTCCAGATCAAGGAAGACGGCGCGAAAGTGCGGATCTTCAAGTCCACGAATGAAGCTGTCGATAACCAGTAAGCGGTGGTGGTTACGATGCTTAACATGAAAGAGCAGTACAGTAAGGAAGTGGTACCCGCCCTGCAGAAAGAGTTCAGCTACAAGAACATCATGCAGGTGCCGCGTATCGAAAAGATCACCCTTAACATGGGTGTCGGCGAAGCGGTTGGTGACAAGAAGCTGATTGAGAATGCTGTGGCGGATCTCGAGCGCCTGGCAGGTCAGAAAGCGGTTGTTACCAAGGCTCGTAAATCCGTCGCGGGTTTCAAAATCCGTGAAGGTTGGCCTATCGGTTGTAAAGTTACCCTGCGCGGCGAGCGTATGTGGGACTTCTTTGATCGTCTGGTTCACATTGCGGTTCCCCGCATTCGTGACTTCCGCGGTCTGAATCCCAAGTCGTTCGACGGTCGCGGTAACTACAGCATGGGTGTGCGTGAGCAGATCATTTTCCCCGAGATCGAGTACGACAAAGTCGACAAGATCCGTGGTCTGGATATCACCATTACCACCACTGCCGGTACCGACGATGAAGGTCGCGAACTGTTGAAAGCCTTTGGCTTTCCGTTCAAGAAATAAGGAACGAGTGTAATGGCTAAGGTTTCCATGAAAAACCGTGAGCTCAAGCGCGAAAAGACCGTTGCGAAGTTTGCAGCGAAGCGTGCCGAGCTCAAGGCGATTATCAAGAACCCGAATACCAGCGATGATGACCGTTGGGACGCACAGATGAAGCTTCAGCAGCTTCCTCGCGATGCTTCTCCTTCGCGTCTTCGTAATCGTTGCCAGGTGACTGGTCGTCCCCACGGCGTTCTGCGCAAGTTTGAGCTGTCACGGATCAAACTCCGTGAATACGGCATGCGCGGTGACGTTCCGGGCCTGACCAAGGCAAGCTGGTAAGATAGGCACCCTGACCTCGGTCGGGTGCCTGTTGGTAAGCGGTGCGGCAAGCCGCTGCACAACTAAAAAGATCAGGAGCCTCATACCAATGAGTATGCAAGACACGCTTGCGGATATGTTTACCCGTATCCGTAATGCACAGATGGCATCGAAAGCAGACGTTACGATGCCGTCTTCAAAAATGAAGATCTCCGTAGCCCAAGTCCTCAAGGACGAAGGTTACGTCGACGATTTCTCCGTTTCAGCCGACGCGAAGCCCGAGCTGACGATTACTCTGAAATACTTCGGTGGCAAGCCGGTTATTGAAGAGATCAAGCGGGTCAGCCGTCCGAGTCTGCGCCAGTACAACGGCGCTGGGGAACTGCCGAAAGTATCCGGTGGTCTGGGAGTCGCGATTGTCTCAACGTCCAAGGGCGTTATGACAGACCGCGCCGCACGAGCTGCTGGCGTGGGTGGCGAAGTCATCTGCACCGTATTCTAGGAGATACACATGTCCAGGGTTGCCAATAATCCTGTCGTGCTGCCTTCCGGTGTTGAGGTTAAGCTGAACGGACAGGAAATTAGTGTGAAGGGCTCCAAGGGAGCGCTTCAAATCACCATTCACCAGGCGGTTGAAGTAAAGCAGGAAGAAAATGTTCTGCGCTTTGCGGCCCGCGATGGTGCTACCAAGTCCCGCGCTCTTGCTGGTACTACTCGTGCACTGGTCAACAACATGGTGACCGGTGTTTCCACAGGCTGGGAACGTAAACTCCAGCTGACGGGCGTAGGTTACCGTGCCCAGGCGCAAGGTAAGAAGCTCAATCTGACTCTGGGTTTCTCACACCCGGTCGAGTATGAGCTGCCCGAGGGGATTACCGCAGAAACTCCGTCCAATACGGAAGTTGTAATTCGCGGTATCGACAAGCAACAGGTTGGCCAGGTCGCTGCGGAAGTCCGCGCGTTCCGTCCGCCCGAGCCTTATAAGGGCAAGGGTGTTCGTTATGCGGATGAGCAGGTCAGACGCAAAGAAGCCAAGAAGAAATAAGGCGGGACTATGAGCGCGAATAACGAAAGATTGCGTCGCGCACGCAAAGTGCGCATGAAGATCCGTGAACTGGGTACTACTCGTCTGTGCGTTCACCGCACGCCGCGTCACATGTACGCCCAGGTCACCACTGCAGACGGCAGCAAAGTGCTGGCTTCTGCCTCCACGTTGGATAAGGAACTGCGCCAGGGTGCAACCGGTAACGTGGACGCTGCCAAGAAGGTTGGTCAGCTGATCGCTGAGCGTGCCAAGGCGGCAGGTGTTGAGCAGGTTGCTTTTGACCGCTCCGGTTACCGTTATCACGGGCGTGTCCAGGCTCTGGCCGACGCAGCCCGTGAAGCTGGCTTGCAATTCTAAGAGGTGGAGAAGATGAGCGTTAACGAACAGAAGGCGCCTGAGCTCCAGGAGAAGCTGGTCCAGGTCAATCGTGTCGCCAAGGTTGTTAAAGGTGGCCGTATTTTCGCCTTCACCGCACTGACTGTAGTGGGTGATGGCAAAGGTCGCGTTGGTTTCGGTCGTGGCAAGGCGCGTGAAGTGCCGGTCGCCATCCAGAAGGCCATGGAAGCTGCACGCAAGAACATGGTAGAGGTTCCGCTTGACGGCACTACCCTGCAATACCCGGTCAAGGCTCAGCATGGCGGCTCCAAGGTCTACATGCAGCCGGCGTCCGAAGGTACTGGTATCATCGCCGGCGGTGCGATGCGTGCAGTACTGGAAGTGGCGGGTGTTCAGAACGTACTGTCCAAGTGTTACGGGTCTACCAACCCGGTGAACGTTGTACGTTCCACCATCAAGGGTCTCCAGGCGACACAGGCGCCTGAAGATATTGCAGCCAAGCGCGGTAAGACCGTGGAAGAGATTCTGGGTTGAAGTCATGGCGAACGCAAAAACGATCAAAGTAACTCTGACCCGCAGCCCGATCGGCTGTCAGCCCAAGCACAAATTGTGTGTGAAGGGCCTGGGTCTTCGTAAAATCGGTCACACCGTGGAAGTGGAAGACACACCGTCCATCCGCGGCATGATCAACCGGGTTAACTACCTGGTTCGGGTTGAGGAGAACTAAGATGCGTCTGAACGAACTTAGTCCAGAGCCCGGTTCACGTCCCGCCGCACGGCGCGTCGGTCGTGGTATCGGTAGCGGTCTCGGTAAAACCGGTGGTCGCGGTCACAAAGGTCTGAAGGCACGCTCCGGTGGCAGTGTAGCGCCCGGTTTCGAGGGCGGTCAGCAGCCGTTGGCCCGTCGTCTGCCGAAGTTTGGCTTCACGTCCCGTCAGCAGCGCTACGTTGCTGAAATTCGCCTGAACGAGCTGGCGAAGGTCGAGGGCGATGTGGTTGATCTGGAAGCCCTGAAAAAGGCAGACATCATTCGCGGAGAGATTCGCGAAGCCAAGGTTATCCTGTCCGGCGAACTGAGCCGTGCGGTAACCGTGAAGGGACTTCGGGTAACCAAAGGCGCGCGCGAGGCAATTTCTGCCGCGGGTGGTAAAGTCGAAGACTAAGGCGAGTCGAGGACTAAATGGCCAAGAACGCATCATTGCCTGCGGGCGCGGGTAAAGGACTGGCGGAGCTGCGATCGCGGCTCTGGTTTGTCTTCCTGGCATTGCTGGTGTACCGGATCGGTGCCCACATTCCGGTGCCGGGTATCAACCCCGACCGTCTGGCGGCACTGTTTGAACAGAACCAGGGCACAATCCTGAGCATGTTCAACATGTTTTCCGGTGGTGCGCTTGAGCGCATGAGTATCTTCGCTCTCGGTATCATGCCGTATATCTCGGCCTCCATTATCATGCAGCTCATGACTGCGGTCAGTCCGCAGCTTGAGCAGCTGAAAAAGGAAGGCGAAGCTGGTCGTCGCAAGATCAGCCAGTACACGCGGTATGGTACGGTTATCCTGGCCCTGGTTCAGGGCTTTGGTATTTCTGTCGGTCTGGCATCGCAGGGTGTTACCTTCAATGACAGCTTCAGCTTCCACTTTGTGGCGGTTGTGTCATTTGTAAGTGGCGCCGTGTTCATGATGTGGCTTGGCGAGCAGATCACCGAAAGGGGTGTTGGCAACGGCATCTCGCTGCTGATCTTCGCTGGTATTGTCGCCGGATTGCCCGGCGCTATCGGCCAGACGCTCGAGCAGGCCCGTAATGGCGAGATGAGCTTGCTGGTGGTTCTTGGTATCGGCGTTCTCGCGGTCGCTGTTATCGGCTTCGTGGTATTCATGGAGCGCGGTCAGCGGCGGCTGACGATCAACTATGCCAAGCGCCAACAGGGCCGCCGGGTGTTTGCCCAGCAGTCCAGTCATCTGCCCCTGAAAGTGAATATGGCCGGTGTTATTCCGCCCATCTTTGCATCTTCCATTCTGCTCTTCCCGGCATCCCTGGGGCAGTGGTTTGGACAGGGTGAAGGCATGGAATGGCTGAGCGATGTCTCTCAGGCTTTGGCGCCAAGCCAGCCGTTGTATATCATTCTGTTTGCGGCAGCAGTGGTCTTCTTCTGCTTCTTCTACACAGCTCTGATGTACAACCCGAAAGAAGTTGCGGATAACCTCAAGCGCTCTGGAGCGTTTATTCCGGGCATTCGTCCAGGTGATCAGACCGCCAAGTATATCGATGGTGTTCTGACTCGACTGACGCTGTTCGGTGCAATGTACATTGCAGCAGTTTCCCTGTTCCCTCAGTTCCTGATGGTGGCCGGGAATGTACCGTTCTATCTGGGCGGCACCTCTCTGCTGATTGTTGTAGTCGTGGTGATGGATTTCATGGCGCAGGTTCAGTCGCACCTGATGTCTCATCAGTATGAATCGCTGATGAAGAAGTCCAATCTCAAGGGCTATGGTCGGAACGGCTAACCCCGTTCCCCTTGAAAACTGGAGTCGACAATGAAAGTACGCGCTTCGGTAAAGAAAATTTGCCGTAACTGCAAAGTAATTCGTCGCAATGGCTCGGTACGGGTCATTTGCTCGGAGCCTCGTCACAAGCAACGCCAGGGCTGATTCCGAAAGGAATCGTTCCTGACATTGTAGGGTTTCGGAATAATGGCGCTTGACTCCATGCGGGGTCAGGCGCTATTATTTCGCGCCCTTTTGTGGCGGAAAATTCACACAGCAAAGCTTTGAACGCGGAGTAATTTGGATGGCACGTATAGCCGGTGTCAATATACCCGATCACAAACATGCTGTTGTCTCGCTGACCTACATCTTTGGTGTTGGCAAGACCACAGCCCAGAAGCTTTGCGACGCTACCGGTGTCAAGCCGGACCTTAAGGTCAAAGACCTTAGCGACGAGCAGCTTGAAGCACTTCGTACTGAAGTGGGCAAGGTGTCTGTCGAAGGTGATCTGCGTCGTGAAGTACAGATGAACATCAAGCGTTTGAAGGATCTCGGATGCCACCGTGGTCTGCGTCATCGTCATGGACTTCCTGTCCGTGGCCAGCGCACCAAGACCAACGCACGCACCCGTAAAGGTCCACGCAAACCTATTCGTAAGTAACAGGTAGGCAAACATGGCAAAGCCAGGTACACGTACCCGTAAAAAGGTGAAAAAGACGGTTGTTGATGGCGTCGCGCACATTCACGCGTCCTTCAACAACACTATCGTGACCATTTCTGACCGTCAGGGCAACGTCCTGTCCTGGGCCACTTCTGGTGGTTCCGGTTTCCGTGGGTCACGCAAGAGTACACCTTTTGCTGCGCAGGTAGCAGCTGAAAGAGCCGGTAATGCGGCTGCTGAATACGGCCTTAAAAACCTGGACGTAGAGGTTAAGGGTCCTGGGCCCGGACGTGAGTCTGCAGTTCGCGCGCTGAATGCGTGTGGCTACAAGATCACCAACATCACAGATGTGACGCCGATTCCCCACAACGGCTGTCGTCCGCCCAAGAAGCGCCGCGTCTAACACAGGAGACAGTGAATTATGGCTCGTTATATAGGCCCGAAGTGCAAGCTGTCTCGTCGTGAAGGGACAGATCTTTTTCTGAAGAGCGGTGTTCGCGCGCTCGATTCCAAGTGCAACATCGAGACTCCGCCGGGTATGCACGGCGCGCGTCGCGGTCGTCTGTCCGAGTACGGCGTACAGCTTCGTGAGAAACAGAAAGTTCGTCGTATCTACGGCGTTCTCGAGAAGCAGTTCCGCAACTATTACAAAGAAGCAGCCCGAGGCAAAGGTGCAACTGGTGAAAACCTGCTGCAACTGCTGGAAGGCCGTCTTGACAACGTTGTATATCGCATGGGCTTTGGTTCTACCCGTGCAGAAGCCCGTCAGCTCGTCTCTCACAAGGCGATCCTGGTCAATGATAAGCCGGTTAACATTCCGTCCTATCAGGTCCGTCCGGGTGACGTTGTGAGCTTGCGTGAAAAGGCGAAGAATCAGCTGCGTGTTAAAGGCGCACTGGATCTGTCTGCAAGCCGTGCACCGGTGAGCTGGGTAGAGGTCGACGCCAACAAGATGTCCGGCGTTTACAAGTCAGTACCTGAGCGTACTGAGCTGCCGGCCGACATCAACGAGAACCTCATCGTCGAGCTTTACTCCAAGTAAAGCCCAGTTAGCAACGATAGCAGATAGGGGCGTCTATGCAGCGTTCAGTACATGAGTTATTGACACCTCGTACCATTGACGTGAAGGAATCAAGCGCCACACGTGCCAAGGTTACGCTTGAGCCTCTGGAAAGGGGCTTTGGTCATACCCTGGGCAGTGCACTGCGCCGGATTCTCTTGTCTTCGATGCCGGGCTGCGCCGTGACTGAAGCGCAGATTGACGGTGTCCTGCACGAGTACAGCGCCATTGAGGGTGTCCAGGAAGACGTCATCGAGATTCTGCTGAATCTCAAAGGCGTTGCCGTAAAAATGAACGGTCGGGACGATGCCGAGCTCACGCTCAGCAAGAAAGGCCCGGGCGTTGTGACAGCCGGTGATATCAAGCTGGATCATGACGTCGAGATTGCCAACCCGGAGCACGTGATCTGTCACCTTAGCGAGAATGGTGAAGTGAACATGCGTCTCCGTGTTGCTCGCGGTCGCGGCTATGAGCCGGCAGACCAGCGTGGTCTTGACGAGGACGAAACTCGCGCCATCGGACGCCTGCAGCTGGATGCAACATTCAGCCCGGTTCGTCGTGTGGCTTACGCCGTGGAAAGTGCACGGGTAGAGCAGCGGACCGACCTGGACAAGCTGGTTATCGACCTGGAGACCAATGGCACCATCGACCCGGAAGAAGCAATTCGCCGGGCGGCCACCATCCTCCAGCAGCAACTGGCGGTGTTTGTTGATTTCGATCATGAGAAAGAGCCCGAGCGTGTTGAGGAAGAGGAAGAAATCGATCCGATCCTGCTGCGTCCGGTTGATGATCTGGAATTGACAGTGCGTTCAGCTAACTGCTTGAAGGCTGAGAACATTTACTACATCGGCGATCTTATCCAGCGCACAGAAGTTGAGCTGTTGAAGACGCCTAACCTTGGTAAAAAGTCGCTGACCGAGATCAAGGACGTTCTGGCGTCCCGTGGTCTGTCACTGGGCATGCGTCTTGATAACTGGCCGCCGGCTAGCCTTCGTGGCGACGACCGGGTTCTGGGCGGTTAATCGCCGATTAGTTTAAGGTAAGGAATCAGAGCAATGCGTCATCGTAAGAGTGGTCGTAAGTTCAGCAGGACCAGTGCGCATCGCAAGGCCATGTTCCGTAACATGACTGCGTCACTGGTTGAACACGAGCTGATCAAAACAACGCTGCCGAAAGCCAAAGAGCTTCGTCGGGTAGCTGAGCCTTTGATCACGCTTTCCAAGAATGATTCGGTCGCGAATCGTCGTCTGGCGTTCTCACGCCTGCGTGACGATGCAGCGGTTGCCAAGCTGTTTGACGAGCTTGGTCCTCGCTACAACGAGCGTCCGGGTGGATACCTTCGTATCCTGAAGTGCGGCTTCCGTGCTGGCGACAATGCCCCTATGGCATTCGTTGAGCTGGTCGGTCGTCCGCTGGATATCGAAGCGGAAGAGGTGGACGAAGACGAGGATTAATTTCTTCGGCTTTGGCCAACCACAAAAAACCGGGTTCCGTGAGGTTCCCGGTTTTTTTGTGCCTCGGTTGTAGATAACTCCTAGCCTGGAAGTATGGGGGCTGGCAAGGGGGTGGAGGTTTATTTTCTTTGGAAAAATAACTCGCTGCGCTCAGACATCTTTTTCCGGCAGAAAATAAACCTCCACCCCCTCGCCGACAGAGCTATTCCTTGCCCGCCAGTTACTTCGTCAACATTGGCTTCAGATAGCGGCCTGTGTGAGAAGCGGGGTTCTCGGCGACTTCCTCCGGCGTTCCCTCGGCAATGATCTGGCCGCCGCCAGAGCCGCCTTCGGGGCCCAGGTCGACAATCCAGTCGGCGGTCTTGATCACGTCCAGATTGTGTTCGATGACCACGATGGTGTTGCCATGGTCCCGCAGCCTCTCCAGAACGTTGAGCAGTTGCTGGATGTCGTAGAAGTGCAGGCCGGTGGTTGGCTCGTCAAGAATGTAGAGTGTCTTGCCTGTATCCCGCTTGGAGAGCTCTTTGGCCAGTTTAACCCGCTGGGCTTCGCCACCAGAGAGGGTGACCGCGCTCTGCCCCAGTCGGATGTATGAGAGGCCGACATCCATCAATGTCTGTAGTTTGCGGGCCAGGAAAGGCACGGCATCGAAGAACTCGCGCCCTTCCTCAACGGTCATTTCAAGTACTTCGTTGATATTCTTGCCCTTGTAGCGGACTTCCAGAGTTTCCCGGTTGTAGCGCTTGCCCTTGCAGACGTCGCAGGGCACGTAGACATCCGGCAGGAAATGCATCTCTACCTTGATCACGCCGTCGCCCTGGCATGCCTCGCATCGTCCACCTTTGACGTTGAAAGAGAATCGGCCAGGTTTGTAGCCCCGGGAACGTGCCTCCTGTGTTCCGGCAAAGAGTTCACGGATGGGAGTGAACAGGCCGGTGTAGGTGGCCGGGTTCGAGCGGGGGGTGCGGCCGATGGGGCTCTGGTCAATGTCGATGACCTTGTCCAGGTGGTCCAGTCCTTTGAGCGACTGGTAGGGGGCATGGTTGAGGCTGGTGGCCTTGTTGAGTTTGGCGGCAGCTACCGGATACAGGGTGCTGTTGATCAGCGTGGACTTGCCAGACCCGGATACACCAGTGACGCAGGTCATGATGCCCAGGGGCAAATCGAGCGTAACGTCTTTCAGGTTGTTGCCAGTAGCACCTGACAGGGTCAGTGCTTTTCCGCTGCCTTTGTTGCGCTGTTTCGGGATGGCGATTTCCCGGGTGCCGTTGAGGTATTGCCCGGTAAGTGAATCGGGGTTGTCGATGATCTGTTGCGGGGTGCCCTGGCCGATAATCTTGCCGCCATGAACGCCAGCACCCGGTCCGATATCAATGACATGATCTGCAGCGCGGATCGCATCCTCATCGTGTTCGACAACAATCACGGTATTGCCCAGATCCCGGAGATGGGTGAGGGTGGCCAAAAGCCGGTCATTGTCCCGTTGATGCAACCCGATGGAGGGTTCGTCAAGAATGTACATGACGCCTACCAGCCCGGCGCCGATCTGGCTTGCCAGACGAATACGCTGGGCCTCGCCGCCGGAGAGGGTGTCGGCACTACGCTCAAGGGTCAGATATTCCAGACCTACGTTTACCAGGAACTGGAGCCTCTGGCGTACTTCTTTCAGGATTTTCTCGGCAATTTCGCCTTTCCGGCCCGGCAGCGCCAGGGTTTCGAAGTAATCGTGGGCCTCGCCAACCGGCAAGTGGGTAACATCAGAAATATTGTGTTCTTCAATAAAGACATGGCGGGCGCTTCGGCGCAGTCGGGAACCTCCGCACTCCTTGCACGGTTGGGTGCTGAGGTTGCGAGCCAGTTCCTCCCGCATGCTCTGTGAGTCGGTCTCACGGTAACGCCGTTCAAGGTTTGGCAGAATGCCCTCGAATGGATGTGCCTTCTCCATGATATGGCCACGTGAATTCACATAACGGAATGGGATATCCTCATCGCCCGAGCCGAACAGCAGCACGTTGCGAAAATCCTCGGGGAGATCCGCCCAGGGCGTTTCCAGATCGATGCCGTAGTGATCTGCCACGCTGCCCAGCATCTGGAAGTAATAGACGGCCCGGCGATCCCAGCCCTTGATGGCGCCGGATGCCAAAGTGGCTTCCGGGTGCTGGACAATTTTTTCGGGATCAAAGAACTGTTTAACACCCAGTCCGTCGCAGGTAGGGCAGGCACCCGCCGGGTTGTTAAAGGAAAACAGTTTCGGCTCGAGCTCGCTCAGGGCATAGCCGCACTGGGTGCAGGCATAACGGGCGGAGAAGGTCTGTTCTTCTCCCTCACCACTCATGGGCGCCACAAGGGCAATCCCGTCCGCCAGGTCCAGGGCGGTTTCGAAACTCTCGGCAAGCCGCTGCTCCAGGCCTGGCTTGACCTTAAACCGATCGACGACCACATCAATCTGATGTTTGCGTTTTTTGTCCAGGGCCGGCACATCGTCGATGTCATAAACCGTGCCGTCCACGCGCAGGCGGATAAAGCCCTGGCTGCGCATGGTTTCGATAACCTGCAGATGTTCGCCTTTCCGATCCCGGATTACCGGTGCCAGGATCATGAGTTTGCTGTCCTCTGGCATGGCCACCACCTGGTCTACCATCTGGCTGATGGTCTGCGCTTCCAGAGGTTGGCCATGGTCAGGGCACCGGGGCTCCCCGGCGCGGGCGAAGAGCAGGCGCAGGTAATCGTAGATTTCCGTGATGGTGCCAACGGTGGAGCGAGGGTTGTGGGAAGTGGACTTCTGCTCTATGGATATCGCTGGCGACAGGCCTTCGATATGGTCCACATCCGGCTTCTCCATCATCGAGAGAAACTGGCGGGCGTAGGTAGACAGCGACTCCACATAACGTCGCTGCCCTTCAGCATAGAGCGTATCGAACGCAAGGGACGATTTACCGGAACCGGAGAGGCCGGTAATCACAATCAGTTTGTCCCTTGGCATATCCAGGTCGATGTTCTTCAGGTTGTGGGTTCGTGCCCCTTTGATCTGGATATGGTCCATAACACCTCGCTCGGATAAAAACGAAAATTATACCGCGTTGGGCCCGCTGCGGCGAAAATGATACCGGGGCCAGCATCACGCGGGTTGTCCCCCGTCAGCGCCCCTTCTGTTACAATGCGCCGCCTGCGATGGGTATCTGCCCTCAATCTGACCGCTTTCAACCCCGGCTGAGGTACGTAATTGCCATGAATGCGCTGGAAAAACGCTCCGTATCGGCCCTGGCGTCTGTCTACGCCATGCGCATGCTCGGACTGTTCATGGTGCTGCCGGTATTCATGCTGCTTGGCGAAGACCTCAAGGATGCAACGCCGGCTCTCCTGGGGTTTGCCATAGGCGCGTACGGCCTGAGCCAGGCGCTGTTACAGATTCCCTTTGGCATGCTGTCGGACCGGGTCGGCCGTAAGCGCATGATCTACATCGGGCTCGTATTATTTGCCGCTGGCAGTCTTCTGGCCGCGGCCACGGACTCCATATACGTTGTGATTGCCGGTCGGATTCTTCAGGGAGCCGGTGCGATCGCCAGTGTGCTGATGGCGCTGCTCAGTGACCTGACTCGCGAGGAAGAGCGGACCAAGGCCATGGCAACGGTGGGGATCACCATCGGCCTGTCGTTTTCGGTATCGCTGGTTCTTGGGCCTCTTCTCGGAGCCTGGTGGGGACTGTCCGGGATCTTCTACGCCACGGCAGCACTGGCCGTGGTGGCGCTGGTGATCGTCAACCGCGTGGTTCCGACGCCCCATCAGCACAAGACCAGCCCCGACACGCATCCTGCCCGGGAGATGCTGGGGCGCGTGCTTTCAGACGGTCGTCTTCTCCGGTTGGATTTCGGTATCTTCGCACTGCATCTGGTGCTGACCGCCCTGTTTCTGGTGTTTCCCTCCATGCTTCAGGAGCGGTTTGGCCTTGCCAGCAGTTCACACTGGTGGTTTTACCTGAGCGTGATGGTCACGTCTTTCTTCGCCATGGTGCCGTTCATCATCATTGGCGAGAAAAAGCGCAGGATGAAACCGGTGCTTTGCGGGGCGATTGCCTTGCTGACATTGGCCACTGCCGGGTTTACCGGTGTTTCCAGCAGCCTGGTTGCGGCCTGGGCTGTGCTGTTTTTCTTCTTCATGGCCTTCAACCTGCTCGAGGCCAGCCTGCCGTCATTGATCAGCAAGGAGGCGCCGGCTGCAAGCAAAGGCACGGCGATGGGGGTTTACTCCACCTCCCAGTTCATGGGTGCGTTTCTGGGGGGCGCATTCGGCGGCTACCTCCTGGAGGTAGCCGGGCTGCAGGGCGTGCTCTGGTTCATGGTGGTAGTGCTGGGCCTCTGGCTGCTGATAGCGCTCACCATGCCCGCGCCCGGTCACACCACAAGTTTCGTGGTACAGTTGCAGCAGGTAATGAACGACCAGTACGACGACATCGATGACAATCTCCGCCGCCTTCCGGGCGTTCAGGATGTGGTGATTGTGGAAGACGCTGCCACCGCCTATCTTAAGGTGGATCGTCAGCAATTTGATGAAGCGTTACTTGCGGACTTTTCCTTTGTCCGGCAGGCTAACCATTCTTGAAATCCGGAGGCTCGCACGGAACGCGGGCGTCCCTGAAAACAGAGTCAGGAGCAGAACATGGCACGAGGCGTAAACAAGGTAATCCTAATCGGTAATCTGGGGCAGGACCCGGATACCCGCTACACCCCCAACGGCAATGCCGTAGTAAACCTGAACCTTGCAACAGACGAAAGCTACAAGGATCGTCAGACCGGTCAGCTGGTGCCGAAAACCGAATGGCACCGGGTTGTCATGTTCGGCAAGATCGCCGAAGTTGCGGGACAGTACCTGCGAAAGGGCTCAAAGGTTTATATTGAGGGCAAGCTTCAGACCCGCAAATGGCAGAACAAGGAAGGGCAGGATGTCTATACCACCGAGGTTGTGGTGGATATCAATGGCCAGATGCAGATGCTGGACAGCCGTGGCGGCGAAGGCGGAATGAGCCAGGGTGCGCCGGCAGGACGGCCTCAGCAGTCCGGCTACAACGCGCCGGCTGGACAGCAGAACAATCCGCCACCGCAATCCGGTGGCTACAGCAACCAGCCTTCGCAGGGCAGCATGCCCGAACCGGTTGACGACTTTGATGATGACATTCCGTTCTAGTCAAGAGTATACGGATAATGTAACGTTTAGGCTTTGTCTGAACTCCAAGCCCCTGCAAATGCAGGGGTTTTTTATTTTATGGAGTGTAATATTTTCTTGATGCATTTTTATAGTTGGGCTAATATGTAAAATGTAACAAAAAAAGGAAGATGGGCGGTGAGGATTAAGCGGTTAATTGCAGATGGCGGTGAGCGGGTTTCTGTGCTTGTCGATGAGGCGGGAATGCCGCTTTATGACCCGAATTTGTTCATCACACGCACTGTGCGGAATGCGAACATGTCGATCAGCTACGCTGAGGGCTACTTGAGGGCGATCATATCATTGATGGCTTGGGAGAAAGATTTCGGTACGGATTTAAAAGAGAGGTTTCGTACTGGGGAAATTTTGACTGATCTCGAGTTGGAGTCTCTGACAAATTTTATGTCTCTTAAACAAGAGACGATTACGAAGATCAGGAAAGGCGTCAAGCTCTTACCAAAGGCTTATAAATATAAAAGCTCAGAGGTGACTTACGCGGCAATAGGTTGCGTAGCTGAGTATTTGGGGTATCTGGTCAAGACACACTCCCCTGATCCAGGAAGGTTCGAGCGCGCCGAAACGTTAACCCAACTTATCAAAAATCGCAGAGCCAAGTAAGCGACCGGTAATCCCATCTTGAGTCAGACGTTGCCTTCGTGAAGATAGTGTCCAGTGGACAAATGGCTTGAAAAATCGCCCAGAGCTTGTCTTTTTGTTCTAGAAATATGGGCGGCGGTTTATTTGCGCCTCTTGTGTCGTTACCCTTCTCAAGATAAGCGCAAATTCTATACCTATCAGCAATCGCCGTGTTAGAGCTGATTTCAAGACGTTTTCAGATTTGCACTAGCTGTAAAAGCGAAAGCCGTTCTTTTTCTCCCGTTTCACGGCATACATGGCCATGTCTGCCCGCTCTACCAGCGTTTCCGCCTCATCACCGTTTTCAGGGTACAGTGCAATCCCGATGCTGGTTCCGATAGAAACGCGAAGGTCGCAGCCCGCAAAACGAAAAGGGGTTTCGAGCGAGGTCAAAAGTTTGCGTGCGACCGTTGCGGCATCCTTTTTTTCATCAAGCGAGGGCAACAGAGCCATAAATTCATCACCACCATAGCGAGCAAGCGTATCCCCTTCTCGCAAACAATTTTTCAGACCGGATGCGACTTTCTGCAATAGTTGATCACCAATCCCATGCCCGTATGCGTCGTTTACCGCTTTAAAATTGTCGAGGTCGATAAAAAGCACAGCAAACTTTTGCCCATTACGTCTCGCCTGACTGACAGCCAGCCTAAGTCGGTCCATAAACAGGTTTCTATTAGGCAAATCGGTCAATGAATCGTGAGAAGCACGAAACTCCATTAATTCCAGTGTCTGTTTGCGCTCAGTTATGTCCCGGGCAATGCCCAAAAAAGGAGGATCCTCTGGAGAGAAGTTCGCTTGAGCTAGCGCGGGATTCACCCCAAGCGTAGAGGTAAGGATAATTTCAAAGTCCTTGTGACCAACTCCTCCACTGTGGGTCTTAAGCTTGATCTCTTGGGTAATTGGCTCGCCAGCCTCGGCTCTCTCAAAGAACAGTGGAAGCTTCGCAATGTCATCTTCATGAACGAGCCGGGAAAGCGGTTGACCAATTAACTCCTCTGCGGGCAATCCTGTAAGGCTCTCTACTTTATGGTTCAGATATTC
>NZ_AGTR01000063.1 GCF_000235625.1 Marinobacter manganoxydans MnI7-9
GTGCCGGGCGTTATGACTCGCTCGACGATGCCCTGATTATTTTCGAGGCTGCAGACACCCTCACCAACGCGGCCATGTGGCTGGTAGCCCACATGACTTATGCCAGCAGAGTGGACCTGTCCGGACAGCCGCTGGCGGCGGATGACTTCAAGGAAAATCCCCAGGGGCATACCGGTGGTTCGCTGAACATGGTGCCTGCCTATCTTGGCTACACGGCCGCCAACGCGTTGGCGGGGCTGACCCGTAGCTGGCTGATGGGGCAGGGGCACTGTGTGGCGGCTATCGAAAGCGTCAACATACTGCTCGGCAATCTGCATCCAGAACAGCAGGCTCGGTACACGCTCGACGAGGCGGGGCTGTCCCGGCTGGTGAGTGACTTTTACAGCTACGCCGTCACTCCGGATGGCACACCGGGGGTTCCCCTGGGCAGTCACGTCAACCCCCACACTGCCGGCGGGCTGATCGAGGGCGGATATCTGGGCTTCGCTGAACTGCAATACACCCACATGCCGCTGCCGGGGGAGCGTCTGGTCGCGTTTCTCAGTGATGGGGCATTTGAGGAGCAGCGGGGCAGCGACTGGGCAAGCCGCTGGTGGCGAGCCGAGGACTGTGGCCTGGTGACCCCGGTGATGATTGCTAACGGGCGCCGCATTGATCAACGGTCAACCATCTTTCTGCAAGGAGGCACGGACTGGTTCCGGCAGCACCTGGAGCTCAATGGTTTTTACCCCATACTCATTGATGGCCGCGATCCTGCGGCCTTTATCTGGGGCATCTTCGAGGCCGAATCGAGGCTTCAGGCGTGCAGCGAACAGGTCAGCGCCGGCCACATGAGGTACCCTGTAAAGCTCCCCTATCTGATTGCCGAGACGGTCAAAGGCTATGGTTTCTATGGTGCTGGCTCAAACGCGGCGCATGGTACCCCGCTTCCGGCAATACCGAGATTTGATGAGGTCTCGCGCAGGCACTTTAACGAATCCATTGCCCGTTTGTTTGTGCCCGAGATCGAGATTCACGGCGCCCGCGACGTGCTGGCAACTCACCGGGCAGACGATCGGCCTGCGGAAAAGGATCATCCGCTGAGTTGTCGTGACGTCAAGCTGCAAACTGTACCCGAACCGGTCTGGTTGCAAACGGCGGTATCAGAGTCGCCCATGGTTGCGATTGATCGGCAGTTTGTTGCCCTTGTAAAGGCCAACCCGGCGCTTCGTATTCGCCTGGGGAACCCGGATGAATTGCGTAGTAATCAGATGAACCAGTCGCTTGACCTTCTGAAGCATCGCACCCTGACGCCCGAGCCCGGCCTTGCGGAATCCCTTCACGGCTCGGTAATCACAGCCCTGAATGAGGAGGCCGTTGTAAGCGCCGCTCTGGGTAATAAGGGAGGTATGAATCTGGTGGTGTCCTACGAAGCGTTTGCCATGAAAATGATTGGCGCTCTTCGGCAGGAAATTATTTTTGCGCGACACCAGAAAAGTCTCGGTCGGCCCGCCCGATGGTTATCCGTGCCGGTCATTGCGACGTCGCACCTCTGGGAAAACGGCAAGAACGAGCAGTCTCATCAGGACCCGGCCTTCGGCGAAGTCCTGATGGGAGAAATGAGTGACACTGCCCGCGTTGTCTATCCTCCCGACTGCAATAGTGCTGTGGCGTGCCTTAACGAGTGTTTTCGAACCCAGGGGCAGTTCTGGGCCATGACGGTTCCCAAGGCAAAACTGCCTGCCGTTTTTGACGGCCGTCAGGCTGTGCAATT
>NZ_AGTR01000062.1 GCF_000235625.1 Marinobacter manganoxydans MnI7-9
AATTTGGTCATCTGGTCGGCGATGAGTCGCCTCTGGAGAAAGTGAAGATGGTCAAGCTGGAAATAGACGTAGCGACCGATGATGTCGCTGGTGAAGTTGTGGAACTCATTGTCAGAACGGGCAGAACCCAGGAAGGGCACCCGGGTGACGGCAAGGTGCTTGTATCCCGCCTGGTTCGGGCTGTTCGTATCGACGATGGTGCGACCGACGAGAGCGCACTTCAACCGGCATCAAACCAGCGCTTTTCCTAGATTGGATGGCGGCATCGTGGCCATGAGTCGCGATGCCGCTTCTCCCCGCCCTTATTGAGGAGCACTTTCAAGTTCCCTGAGCTAATGCCTTCCAAATTCAAGTTCATTTCAACCTTTTCACTTACTATCTCCACCTACCTTGTCATGGGCGTCTCGCCCCCATGAATTGTGGCTAACAACCCCTTCGGGAGAAAGTCGATGAAGGCAAGCAAGCACTCGCCCAGGGCGTTGCTGTGTTCAGTACTATTGTCTATTCCTCTGTTCGGTCAAGCGGAGACTGTGAATTGGACAAATTGGCTCACTGGCCAGATAAGCAAGCATCCGGATGTCATGGCGGCGACAGAGCAGGCGGCAGCCCGGGATGCGGATGCTGAGGCAAGCGAACAACCGCTGTATAACCCGGAGCTGTCTGTTGGAGCAGACAGAAATGGCAGTGACAACAACTTTGTGGCAGGGCTATCACAAACGATCGATTGGTCTGATCAACAGGGTGCGCTAAAGGACAAGGCAAAGCTGATCAGGCTTTCCGCTGAAGCTGATTTGAACGAGGCGGTTTTGGCACAAACGTCCGAGTCGCTGTTTGCGCTTGTCGAGTGGCGCGCGGCGACGCGTGCCGAAGAAATTGCGGAATCCCAGCAACACCGTCTGGATGCCTTGCTGGAGCAGGTTGAGCAACGCCAGCAGGCGGGCGACCTGGGGAGTACCGATGCAGAGTTGCTTTTTTTAAGCCTTTCTCAGCAGCTCAGTGAACTCGCCCAGGCAAAGGCTGCGGTTGATCAGGCGCAAGCCCGGGTCAGAGAGCTTCTGCCGGATTGGCGGCCTCAGGATGGGGGGATCCCCGGGCACATTTGGCCGGCTCTTGCTTCCAGGGTCGATAACGACAATTTGCTGGATCATCCGTCAATTGCTGCTGCCCGCGCGAGGTGGCAGGTGCTGCGGAGCGAAGCCGAGGTGGTCAGTCGCAGAGCGGCGGCATCTCCCACGGTCGGGCTGAGCGGAGGGCGTGATGGCGGTGAGAACCTGGTTGGCCTGACGTTCTCGATCCCTCTGAATGTCCGTAATAACTACGGTGCCGAAATCCAGGCTGCCAACCGACGATCATTAGAGGCCGAGGCTCGGTTTCAGGCACTTTATCGGAAGCAGCAGTATGATCTGGCGGGCGCCCGAGCTGCCTGGAAGCGATACGACACCCAACTTCGTCGATGGACAGAACTCTCCCAGGGGCGTGTACAGCGAAGTGCTGATTTGCTTGAGAAGCAGTGGCAGGTCGGCGACCTCTCCACCTCTGAGTATCTCCAGGCGCTGGGCCAGCGCGCGGAGAGCCTGAAAACCGGTATTGAACTGGAAAAGCAGGCGCAGTTGGGTCTGATTGAGCTCTTGAGCCAGTCTGGCGAACTGATCACCCTCTTCCAATACTAGTCTGGAAACTGGATATTCATTATGAAAAAAACTCTGATTTCTGTATTCGCATTGACGTTGCTTACAGCCCCACTTTCTTTTGTACAGGCAGAGGAAGATGCTCATCAGGAAGCCGGTCATGATCATGCTGCCAGTGGCGACGATCATCAGGAAGTCACCGGTGAGGAGGGCGAGTATAAGGAAGATCATGGTGAAGAAGGTGAGCATGAGGAGGAAGGTGATCATGAAGAGGAAGGGGGGCACGGCCACGAAGACGAGAACGGTGGCCATGAAGAAGCGGCCACCGCAAGCATCAATGCCAAACAGAAAGAGCTCGCCGGCATTGAAGTAGCAACCCTCGAAAGCAAGCACGTTGACTATGAAATCTACGCTCCCGGTGAGCTGCTGACCAACGGCTATACCAGCTATCACGTGTCCCCCCGGGTTGCCTCAGTGGTGCTGCGGCGTCACGTGGAACTGGGTGAGCACGTAACCAAGGGCCAGCCGCTGGTAACCCTGTTCAGTGAGACGGTGGCACAGGCGCAGGCGGATTACAGGAAAGCTTTTCCTGAATGGAAGCGAATCAGCGGGCTGGGTCGTTCCGTGGTTGGCGATCAGCGGTTCAATACAGCGAAAGCCAACATTGAAGCAGCAAGGGCGACTCTGCTTGCTTACGGGCTGAACGATGATGACATTGGTGCGTTGAAGGCCAGCGGGGTGGATAGTCTCGGTGAATACATGCTCAGGGCTCGCGTGGATGGTGCAGTACTGACCGATGAGTTTGAGCAAGGACAAAGAGTTGAGGCTGGCCAGCCGCTGGTGACTCTTGCTGATGAGAGTGAGCTTTGGGTAGAAGCCCATCTGCCAGCAAGCTCCGACATTGTTCTAGAGAAGGGCGCGGAAGCCGAAGTCAGGGCAGCGGGTCGTGTGGGCGTGGCAACGGTGTCCCAGGAAGCCCACACCATTGATCCTGTGACCCGCACGCGGATTGTCAGGCTGGAGCTGGACAATCCTGAAGATCGTTTTCATCCAGGAATGTTCGCAGATGTGTATTTTCGTTTTAAGACCAGCGAGCCGGTGCTTGCCGTGCCGGAGACTGCATTGATGCGTGGCGCGGACGGCGACTGGACGGTCTATGTGGAAGAGGCCGAAGGCGAGTATGAACCCGTGGAAGTGGAACTGGGCCGCTCAATTGGCGGGCTCCGTGAGGTTTCCGGCCTGGCTGCGGGCCAACGAGTCGTTTTGCGGGGCGCATTTTTTGTGGCCTCTGAGATTGCCAAAGGCGGCTTTGATCCGCACAACCACTGATTCCGGGAGCCATTATGTTCAACCGAGTTGTCGACTGGGCGGTTCAGAACCGCCTGTTGGTTCTTATTGCGCTTGCAGTGCTTATCGCCACGGCCGCGTTTCAGATACCAAAACTGAATCTTGATGCTTTCCCCGACGTTACAAACGTCCAGGTCGCTGTTAATACAGAGGCGCCCGGACTTGCGGCTGAGGAAGTCGAGCAGCTGATCACCTATCCCATTGAAGCGGTGATGTATGCGTTGCCGGATGTTGAGGAGGTTCGGTCCATCTCCAAAACCGGGTTGTCTGGTGTCACCGTGGTCTTTAAAGAGGGCACGGATATCTATTTCGCGCGCCAACTGGTTTTCGAGCGGTTGCAGGCCGCGCGGGAGCTGATTCCGGACGGGGTCGGGGTGCCTGAAATGGGGCCGAATACGTCCGGTCTTGGCCAGGTCTACCAGTACTTGCTGATAGCGGACCCGGATTCGGGGTACGACGCAATGGAATTGCGCAGCTTGCACGACTGGCTGGTCAAACTGTTGCTGATACCGGCTGAAGGGGTTACGGAAATCCTGTCGTTTGGCGGAGAGGTCCGCCAGTACCAGGTTAACCTGAACCCGGCGCGAATGCTGTCCTATGACTTATCACAGAACGATGTCATGGAAGCCCTGGAGAACAACAACTCCAATGTTGGGGGCTGGTATATGGGCCGCGGGCAGGAGCAGTTGGTTATTCGCGGTATGGGCTGGCTGGGTAATGGCGA
>NZ_AGTR01000061.1 GCF_000235625.1 Marinobacter manganoxydans MnI7-9
GTATACGTCCACTTTCGTGTTTGCACAGTGCTGTGTTTTTAATAAACAGTCGCAGGGGCCTGGTATCTTCGACTGGCTTCAGCTCCACCCGCAGGGATTTCACTTACCACCAGCGTGCCTTCTCCCGAAGTTACGGCACCATTTTGCCTAGTTCCTTTACCCGAGTTCTCTCAAGCGCCTTGGTATTCTCTACCTGACCACCTGTGTCGGTTTGGGGTACGGTCTCGAATAGCCTGAAGCTTAGAAGATTTTCCTGGAAGCAGGGCATCAATGACTTCCCGCTCTAAGAGCAGTCGTCGTCGCGTCTCGAGATTGTGGACCCGGATTTGCCTAAGTCCACTCCCTACTCGCTTAAACCGGGACAACCGTCGCCCGGCTCACCTAGCCTTCTCCGTCTCTCCATCGCAGCTATCCAAGGTACGGGAATATTAACCCGTTTCCCATCGACTACACCTTTCGGTCTCGCCTTAGGGGCCGACTCACCCTGCGCCGATTAGCGTTGCGCAGGAACCCTTGGTCTTCCGGCGTGCGGGTTTTTCACCCGCATTGTCGTTACTCATGTCAGCATTCGCACTTCTGATACCTCCAGCATGCTTCTCAACACACCTTCGCAGGCTTACAGAACGCTCCCCTACCCCGCATACAAAGTATGCAGCCGCAGCTTCGGTGACCAGTTTGAGCCCCGTTACATCTTCCGCGCAGGCCGACTCGACTAGTGAGCTATTACGCTTTCTTTAAAGGATGGCTGCTTCTAAGCCAACCTCCTAGCTGTCTGAGCCTTCCCACATCGTTTCCCACTTAACTGGTACTTGGGGACCTTAGCTGGCGGTCTGGGTTGTTTCCCTCTTCACGACGGACGTTAGCACCCGCCGTGTGTCTCCCGGATAGTACTCACAGGTATTCGGAGTTTGCATCGGGTTGGTAAGTCGGGATGACCCCCTAGCCGAAACAGTGCTCTACCCCCTGTGGTATTCGTCCGAGGCGCTACCTAAATAGCTTTCGGGGAGAACCAGCTATCTCCGGGCTTGATTAGCCTTTCACTCCGATCCACAAGTCATCCCCTGGCTTTTCAACGACAGTGGGTTCGGTCCTCCAGTGCCTGTTACGGCACCTTCAACCTGCTCATGGATAGATCGCCCGGTTTCGGGTCTATGCCCAGCGACTAAATCGCCCTATTCAGACTCGGTTTCCCTACGGCTCCCCTAAACGGTTAACCTCGCCACTGAACATAAGTCGCTGACCCATTATACAAAAGGTACGCCGTCACGGAACAAGTCCGCTCCGACTGCTTGTACGCATACGGTTTCAGGATCTATTTCACTCCCCTCACAGGGGTTCTTTTCGCCTTTCCCTCACGGTACTGGTTCACTATCGGTCAGTCAGGAGTATTTAGCCTTGGAGGATGGTCCCCCCATGTTCAGACAGGATATCACGTGTCCCGTCCTACTCGATTTCACCAGACTCAGGTTTCGGATACGGGGCTATCACCCACTATGGCGGCACTTTCCAGAGCCTTCTCCTACCAGTTGTCTAGCTTAAGGGCTAATCCCCGTTCGCTCGCCGCTACTTAGGGAATCTCGGTTGATTTCTTTTCCTCGGGGTACTTAGATGTTTCAGTTCCCCCGGTTCGCCTCTTACACCTATGTATTCAGTGCAAGATACCGACCCGAAAGTCGGTGGGTTTCCCCATTCAGAAATGCCCGGATCACAGCTTGTTTGCCAGCTCCCCGAACCTTATCGCAGGCTTCCACGTCTTTCATCGCCTCTGACTGCCAAGGCATCCACCGTATGCGCTTAGTTGCTTGACTATATAACCCCAAGACAACTGATCACGAATCCACACCC
>NZ_AGTR01000060.1 GCF_000235625.1 Marinobacter manganoxydans MnI7-9
CCATGCCTGACCTGATGGCCGGCATGCTGGAAGCGAAAATCGGGCATCCGAAGGCCGGTGCGAACACTGCCTGGGTTCCATCTCCCACGGCGGCCACACTGCACGCCACTCACTACCATCAGGTAAGTGTGGCTGATGTCCAGAAGCAGCTGGAAAGCCGCACCCGCGCCGCGCTGGACGATATCCTGACAGTACCGGTGATGGATGATCCCGCTTCTTTGAGCGCCGAAGACATCCAGCAGGAGCTGGACAACAACGCCCAGGGTATCCTCGGTTACGTTGTGCGCTGGATCGATCAGGGCGTTGGCTGCTCCAAGGTGCCGGACATCAACGATGTCGGCCTGATGGAAGACCGTGCGACTCTGCGTATCGCCTCCCAGCTGCTGGCCAACTGGCTGCACCATGGTATCTGCTCTGAAGATCAGATCATGGAGACCATGAAGCGTATGGCAGCGGTAGTCGACAAGCAGAACGCCGGTGATTCGGCGTACCGCCCGATGGCCGGCAACTTCGATGACAGTGTCGCCTTCCAGGCAGCGCTGGATCTGGTTCTCAAGGGCCGCGAGCAGCCTAATGGCTACACCGAGCCGCTACTGCACGCTTACCGTCTGAAGGCCAAGGCGAAATACGGACAGTAAGTCCTGTACACAAAAAACCCCGCTTCGGCGGGGTTTTTTGTGGCTGGAGGGAGCAGGGCAGCACCGTAATTCAGCGTGCCATTCCTCAGTCCTTGTGCAGCACGTTAGCCGCGTACAGGGTGTTCTGAAGCAGGGTGGCGATCGTCATGGGCCCGACACCGCCGGGAACCGGCGTGATGTAGGCGGCACGTTCAGAAGCGGCCTGGAAGTCCACGTCGCCATGCAGTTTTCCGTCTTCCATCCTGTTGATGCCCACATCAATCACCGTGGCTCCCGGTTTTACCCAATCACCCTTTATGAGTCCAGGTTTGCCAACAGCGGCCACCAGAATGTCAGCCTCGCCTACAAACTTCTGCAGATCCGGTGTGAATCGGTGGCATACGGTGGTAGTGGCTCCTTTCAGGAGCAATTCCATGCTCATGGGGCGTCCTACGATGTTCGAGGCACCCACGATCACGGCGTGCTGGCCCTTGTAGGGAGTTTTGATGCTGTCTAGCAGGGTAATGATGCCTGCAGGTGTGCATGGGCGCAGAGTGGGTTTGCGCTGCATTAAACGGCCGATGTTGTAAGGGTGGAATCCGTCGACGTCTTTGTCCGGACGAATCTTGACCAGTATCGGATCTGCATCCAGGTGGTCGGGAAGCGGAAGCTGGACCAGGATGCCGTCGACTGCCGGGTTTTCGTTCAGCTCGTCAATCAAGGACTCCAGGGCTTCCTGAGAGGTGTCTTCCGGAAGGTCATAGGACAGGGAGAGAATTCCTGCCTGGTCGCAGGCTTTCCGCTTGTTGCCTACATATACATGCGATGCGGGATCGTCCCCGACCAGCACTACGGCCAGTCCTGGAGCGCGAAGTCCTTGCTGCCTGCGGGTTTCAACGCCGGCGGCGACCTGCTGTCTTACTTCGGCGGCAATTTCTTTTCCATTGATCAGTTTGGCGGTCATGTCTCGTCTTGTCGGTTGGGCATCGGTAAATTGGAGGCCCGACATTGTCTCATGCTTCGGTCGGAACTCCAATCAGGCGCTTGGTTAGCGGGGTTCAAGGGAACTTTTCAGTCGGCCTTCTGTCATTGAATCGACGATTGTTTCAGGGAATTTGGAAATGCGTGTTGACGGAGTCGTCCGGCGCCGGTAATATGCGCGCCAACTTTGCTGAAGCACTTGTTGTTCAGTTCAAACGGGGTATAGCGCAGTCTGGTAGCGCGCCTGCTTTGGGAGCAGGATGTCGGGAGTTCGAATCTCTCTACCCCGACCATTTTTCTGGATATTCAGGTGGGCGAACGGTCCAGCGCCCGTAGCTCAGCTGGATAGAGCATCCGCCTTCTAAGCGGATGGTCGCAGGTTCGAGTCCTGCCGGGCGCGCCAATCTATTGCCGGTTTGGTTCGTGCCGGTACCGCTGGCACAGTGAAGTTAAGTTTTATGCCTGAGGGCATGTCCTGATGTGGTGGACGTAGCTCAGTTGGTAGAGCTCAGGATTGTGACTCCTGCGGTCGAGGGTTCGAACCCCTTCGTCCACCCCACTTTTTCCCTGTCATTCATTCGAAGCTCGGGAGCGGATTTCGCACTCGAACCAGACGTGTGAATGGCTGCAGTCGAGCCGCCTTTGGTGGTAGCTGCGTTGACGTTTTGGTTGGTTTTTCGCGGATGTGGCGGAACTGGTAGACGCGCCAGATTTAGGTTCTGGTACCGAGAGGTGTGGGGGTTCGATTCCCTCCATCCGCACCATTTATAAAGCCTCTCAGGCATTCCTGAGAGGCTTTTTTTTGGTCGCCGATTCTGTGGCAGCCTTTCGAGCAAATCCAAGCGCCCGAAGGCGCTTGTATATCGGAGGATCAATAGGCAGCCACGGAACCATCGCTACGTGGGTCGGCGGCACCTTCGATAATACCGTCGGTCTTGAGTACCAGGGCACCTGCATGGCCCATGGTATCGCTGAACGCCTCTCCAATCTCTTCCACGTCGTGCCCGGCTGCTTTCAGTCGCTTGATGAGTTCGGGGTCAAAGCGGTTCTCAAACTTCAGGGTTGTTGTAGTGTCTCCCCAGGTGCGGCCAAGTAGCCAGCGAGGCGCTGTTACCGCCTGCTGCAGTGGCTGATTGAACATGCCATACCGGCTGAATACCATGGCCTGGGTTTGTGGCTGTCCCTCTCCCCCCATCGTTCCGTAGCTCATAATGCGGCCATCATCGAAATGCGCCAGCGCAGGGTTCAAGGTGTGAAAGGGCTTGCGGCCGGGTTCCAGAGCCTGGAGCGCGGTTGGATCCAGTGAAAAACTGATGCCACGGTTTTGCCAGTTTACACCGGTATCCTTGAGTACCACGCCTGATCCAAACTCCCAGAAAATGCTCTGGATGAAGCTGACAGCTCGTCCTTCGGAATCAATACAGCCCATCCAGATGGTATCGCCGGGTTTGGCAGGATCAGGCCAGGGTAGTGCCTTTTGATGATCAATGTTGGCAGCCAGTGCAGCAAGTCTCTCAGGTGTCAGGTAGTCGCTGGGTGTTTCCGGCAGCCGATCAGGGTCCGTTACAACGCGATCCCTTACCCGGAATGCCTGCTTGGTGGATTCGACAAGGCCATGAATATAGTCGAATCCTTCCGCCTCACTGACGCCCAATTGGTCGAAAACCCCGAGAATCATCAGTGACGCCAGGCCCTGGGTAGGTGGTGGCAGGTTAAAAATCCGGGCGCCACGGAGTTTGGTTTGCAGCGGTTCAACCTGTAAAGCCCGGTAGGCGGCCAGATCCTCTGCCGTTATCGGGCTCCCAAGCTTTGAGAGTTCATCCCCCATAGCCTTGCCAAGCTCGCCGCGGTAAAAGTCGTCGAGGCCAACTCTGGCGAGCTGTTCCAGCGTTGAGGCTAGTGCAAGTTGCTTCATTCGGGTGCCAGCCGCTGGCACCTTGCCGCCCGGGGCGAATGCATCGAAGAAGCCCGGTGCGTCTTTCATCTGGTGGGCTTTTTCTGCAGTCAGCCTGGCCTGGCTTTCGGTGACTACAATCCCTGTTTTGGCCTGTTCAATGGCCGGGGCCAGCAATCGTGAAACCGGTAGCGCCTTGCCCCAGGACGCTGAAACTGCCAGTGCCTTCTGCCATCCGGCGATGGTGCCGGCACTGGTCAACGCTGCGAGGGGGCCGCGGGAAGGAATCTGATCATGGCCTTGATAAAAGTCGAGAGTAGCGGCTTTCGCGGCCTGCCCGCAGGCATCGATGGCGACCGGTGGTTTCCCCGGTTCGTGAATGAGCCAGAAACCATCACCACCGATAGAGTTCATATGGGGATAGACCGTGGCAATGGAAGCCGCAGCAGCCACCATCGCTTCCACGGCGTTACCGCCTTCTTTGAGGACGTCCCGACCGGCGAGAGCGGCCTGGTGGTGGGGTGCGACAAACATTCCGTTTGTTGAGTAGACGGTTTTAAGCATCTTTTATTGTCTCCGGGTGTAAGTGGCGGTCACACGCTGATTGGTTAACGACAGAGTAACGGCCTTAGCCGATGATGCCGTAGAACATTCGCAGTGACGTGATAAACAGAAATAGTGCGAAGAGCTGTTTCAGTAACTTGCCATTGATAGCGTGGGCAATTCTGGCGCCCACAGGTGCCATCAGCATGGTTGCCGGTACGATCAACGCGAGCCCGATCAGGTTCACATAGCCGAGAGTCAGCGGTGGCCGTGCCTCCACACCCATACCGTTGAAGAGAAATGCCAGTGCACCAGGTACGCTGATCACAAACCCCAGCGCGGCGCCCGTACCAACGGCATTGATCATGGGAACACGCAAGGCACTCAGGATCGGCACGCTCAAGGTGCCGCCACCGATACCCATTAGAGTGGAAATGCCCCCGATAAATACGCCGAGAGCTCCGGAGCCTGCCGGGCCGGGCAGTCCGTTGCCGATGCTGAAACCTTCTTTTTTGAACGCCATATTGAGCGCCACCAGAAGCGCCATAACGGCAAAGATGGCGGTCAGTACCTGCCCATTCAAAATGCCACTGAGAATCGCACCGATACCGACACCGATGACCACGCCGGGAATCAGTTTTTTCAGAATGCTCGGATCCAGGCTCCCCCGGTTATAGTGGGATCGGGACGATATGATGGATGTCGGAATGATCGTAGCCAGTGAGGTTCCTACCGCAACATGCATGCGCACCGCCTCGTCGATACCGAGGAAAGTGAACAGGTGATAAAGCACAGGGACAATGACGATGCCGCCACCGACGCCGAGCAATCCGGCCATCAGGCCGGCAATGATCCCGGTGACCATGAGAGAAAGAGCCAGGCCGATCAGCCAGCCGGCAGAGTAATCAGCAAAAAAATCCATGAGTATGATCCTGATTGAATGGTGCTACCAGCCGATGGCTTCCGGGAGCCAGGTGACCAGCGACGGGAATTGGAAGAGTACTACGAGTGCCAGAAGTTGCAATGCCACAAAGGGTAGCGCGCCAACATAGATATCCCGGGTCGTGATGCCCTTGGGCGCGACTCCCTTAAGGAAAAACAGGGCCCAGCCAAAGGGTGGTGTCAGGAAGGACATCTGCAGGTTCATGGCGACCATGATCGCCAGCCAGACCATGTCAGTGCCATAATTCATGAACACGGGCAGGAACATGGGCAAGGCGATGTAGGATATTTCAATCCATTCCAGGAAAAAGCCCAACACGAACAGCAATGCCATCAGGAACAGGATTGCTCCGAATTCCCCGCCTGGCAGCATTTCAAACAGCGCATGTACCATGTTTTCTCCACCAAGGCCACGGAAGGCCAGGGCAAAGGGCTGCGCGCAGAGCAGGATGAAGAACACCATTGCGGAGATCACCAGTGTTCCATGCAGGGTTTCTTTCAGGAGTGCTGGAGTCATTCGTTTGGTGGCGATGGCGATCAGCAAGGCCCCCAATGCCCCCATTGACGCCGCCTCTGTCGGCGCAGCAATACCACCTACGATCGATCCAAGCACGGCGATGACCAGGAGCAGTGGTGGCATCACATGGGCCATCAGGTCTTTGGCAAGTTGGCGCCCACTGGTCTGTGCCCGCTCTTCCTGAGGAATGGCCGGAACCATGTCTTTCTTGAAGACCCCGAGCAACAGCAGGTATGCGATGTAGATCGCCGCCAGGATGAGCCCGGGAATAAAGGCTGCAGCGAAGAGGGCGCCGACGGATTCGCCGACGATGTCTGAAAGCAGAATCAGCACGAGGCTCGGCGGAATTATCTGCCCCAGGGTTCCTGAAGCGCAGATGGTGCCACAGGAGACGCTTGGCGAGTAGCCTCTGCGCATCAGGACCGGCAGGGTCAACAGTCCGACCGTCACGACGGTAGCACCGACGATGCCGGTGGACGCGCCCATCAGTACTCCAACCAGGATAATCGCCAGGCCCATGCCGCCGTTAACACCACCCATCGCCTTCCCGATGGTTTCCAGCATGTTTTCAGCAACCTTGGACTTCTCCAGCATTACCCCCATAAATACAAACAATGGGATAGCCAGCAGGGTGTAGTTGGTTACCACGCCATAGAGGCGCGCGGGCATGAGGCTGAAAAGAGTGCTACCGAATCCCAGATAGCCGGCCACGAATCCAGAGACTGCTAGCGAAATAGCGACAGGAATACCAATAATCATCAGCCCCAGGAAGCCGACGATCATTCCGATGACTAGCCATTCGTTACCCACCATCACGCAGTCTCCGTGTTGAGTGACTCAGGAAGCTCGACTGGATCTTCCGGCTCGAAAAACTGCACCAGGCCGCGCAGCATGTCGGCAACACCCTGAATGACCAGTAAAAAGAAACCGAGGGGAATAAACGCTTTTAACAGATACCGCATGCCTAAACCGCCGGGATCCGGCGAGCCTTCGCCAAGTTGATAGGAGTGACTGACGTAGTTGAGAGCAAGCCAGGCAATGATTGCACCGATAGCTACGGTCAGCAGGGACGCCACAACGTCAACGACAGCCTGGCCTCGAACTGAAAAGCGTTCGTAGAGGAAATCGATCCTGACGTCCGCTCGATGTTTCATCGAGTAAGCCAGCCCCAGCAGGGCAATGGGGGATACCAGGTGCCATTCCAGTTCCTGCAGCGACACCGGGCCTATAGAAAACAGGTACCGCAAGATCACATTGGTCGCTACCAGCAGAACGAGGACCAGCACGCAAAACCGTGCCAGCCCTCCCATTTGTTCCACCAGCCATTCGAGACCCTTGATTGCCGTTCTCATGGCTGAACTCCAGGTTACATATTCAACAGGGGTTTTTCGCTCAGAGCTGCCCAGGATGCATGCTTATCCTTGAAGGCCATGTAGGCGTCGTATACTTTCTTGGTCTGCGCGTCTGCATTTGCCATGGTGAGCAGGGTGTCGGCAGTGACTTCCTTGAGACGGCTGACAATCGGGGCGGGCAGTGGCTTGGCGATGACACCCTCGTTCTGGACGAGATCTGTCAGCGCATCGGCATTGTTGGCTTCTGACCAGGACAGGCTTTCAAGTACGGAGGCCTGGGCCGCCATCTGAATGATCATCTGAAGGTCCTTGGGCATGCTGTCCCATACCTTTTTGTTGATCAGCAGTTCAGTGACGTTTGTGGGTTCATGCCAGCCGGTCGTGTAGTAATTCTTGGCAGCTTTGTGCAGACCCAGGCGACGATCCTGATAAGGGCCGACAAACTCGGCAGCGTCAATGACACCCCGTTCCAGAGCGGGGAAAATTTCGCCGCCCGGCAGCAAACGTACGGTAACGCCCAGTTCGCTATAGACCTTTCCAGCGAGACCCGGAATACGCATCTTCAGGCCTTCCAGGTCAGACACCGTTTCAATCGGATCGCGGAACCAGCCGGTCATCTGGACACCGGTGTTGCCCATCGGGAAAGCGACAAGTCCGTACGGCTCATAAAGCTCGTGCCACAGTTTGAGTCCGCCTCCCTGATACAGCCAGGCCATCATGCCCTGTGTATTCAGGCCGAAGGGCACGGTGGTGAAAAATTGGGCGGCAGGAATTTTGCCGGCCCAGAAATAGGCGTTTGCGGCATTCATTTCCACGGTGCCCTGCGACACGGCGTCAAAGCCTTCGAGCGCGGGGATCAGTTCGCCTGCGGCAAAGTGGGAAATATTCAGTCGCCCACCCGACATCTCTCCGACCTTCTTGCAAAAATCCATCGGACTTCCCGGACCCTGCACATAAAAGGGGGAGCCAGGCGGGTAGGCGTTGGTCATTTTCAGATTGAACGACTCTTTCGAAGCTGCTGCGTTAGCCAAAGCAGGTGCCGCAACAGCGATTCCCGCGGTGGTTGAAGCCAGGGCAGCGCCAAGGAATTTTCTCCGGTTAATGGTCATTGCAGATTCTCCGTTTTTCGGTTGCCGGTTTTGCAAGGCACGTTCATTTTTGGTTCGCTGTAACTGTCTGCAGATAGCGTACCAATTTCGGATAATCCGCAAATAATTGAAAAATAGAAGAAAAAAATGGGTTCTGGTCTGATCCGCCTTGGTGCGACGTTGGTCCAAAGTTGGGCGGTGGAGCTGCAGGAGTTGCAGGTTTAATTCTCCAAATAGCAGCGCTTCAAGTGTTTTTAAGTGCAAATGCCACCTAGTTACGCGTTCCGCCTGACATTCGTCAGCCAATCAGAACGAAACGCGTCCGTTGTCAGCTCCGCACACTTTTGGCACTTCAGCCCGAATTTAAGGCATGAATTGTCTTGCCGGCAGTGGAATCAGAGTCGTGCGCCACCACGGCGGTGTTTCACACGTTTCAAAAGGGAGCTGGAGGCCACGGACAGGATCTGGGGATTGGAGAAAAGATGGGTGGATACAAAGGCGTGGAAGGTTTCAGTGCTGTCGGTAAGGGTATGGATGTGAAGACTTTGCAAGTCGGTCATTATGTACAGGCTCACCACTTCAGGTTTCGATGCCAGGTCCTCTGCAATATCTTCTATCGCATTGGGAGCGACTTTCAGGTCAATAAAGCTTGATACCGTCTTACCGAGCTTCTCTGGATTTATGACCGCAGTGAACTGTTCGATCAGGCCAGACTCAATCATCGCCTGCACCCGATCACGGGCATGAGTCCGGGAGATATTGAGCTGGCGGGCAATATCGGCAAAGGAGGCTCTTCCGTCTTTTATAAGCAGGTTGAGCAAGGCGGTATCCAGATTGTTCAAAGTCGTTTTAATCCGCAAATAAAATTGAAATTAGTCCGTTCTTCGCAAGAATACCATTTTTCGTTTCGTGCTGTGATCTTGCTGAATCGAGAGAATGCTATGGCCTTGGCAGTTGCGATTCTCTCCGCGGGCCAAACCATGATAAACTGTCGGCCTTTAATTTTCGGTCCCTTTGCGGGATTTTCCCGGGAACGGACTTTTAGGTTTAATTTCATTCACATACCGAACCTGTAATTTGAGGATCTTCCATGCAAGTGTCTGTTGAAACGACCTCCAACATCGAGCGTCGAATGACGATTGGTGTGCCCGCCCAGGAAATCGACCAGGCGGTCCAGAAACGCCTGCAGGAAACAGCGCGTACCGTGCGCCTGAACGGTTTCCGTCCGGGTAAGGTGCCCATGAGCGTCGTCAAGCGTCGTTTCGGTGACAGCGTCCGCCAGGAAATCGTTGGCGAGGTTATGCGCGACAACTACATCAAGGCACTGCAGGAACAGGATATCAACCCGGCAGGTTGGCCGAAGTTCGAGCCAAAGACCATGGAAGAGGGCAAAGACCTTGAATTTGTCGCCATCTTCGAAGTGCTGCCGGAAATCGAGCTGGGCGATCTCAGCAAGATTTCAGTCGAGAAGCTGACTTCCGAGATTACCGACAAAGATGTCGACAACATGATCGACAACCTGCGTCGTCAGCAGGCCACCATGAAGGAAGTCAAGCGCAAGTCCAAGAACAAGGACGTGCTGACCATTGACTTCAAAGGTTTTATCGACGGTGAAGAATTCGAAGGCGGAGCCGCTGAGGGCCATCGTCTGACTCTGGGCTCCGGCCAGATGATTCCGGGCTTTGAGAAGGCCATCGTTGGTGGTAAGGCCGGCGAAGACATGGAAATCGAGGTTACCTTCCCGGAGGATTACCACAACGAAGATCTGGCGGGTAAGCCGGCCAAGTTCGAGATCAAGATTCACAAGGTTGAAGAGCCGCAGTTGCCGGAACTCGACACCGAATTCTTCAAGAAGTTCGGTATTGATGCCGAAGACGAAGCGACTTTCCGCGAAGAAGTCAAAAAGAACATGGAGCGCGAGCTCAAGCAGGCGGTTTCCAACAAGGTCAAGAACGACGTTGTTGACGGTCTGCTGGAAACCACTGAGCTGGATATTCCGGCTGCCCTGGTTGATCAGGAAATCGATCGTCTCCGTCAGGACGCCGTCCAGCGTTTCGGCGGCCAGATTGATCCGCAGCAGCTGCCCAAGGAAATTTTCCAGGAGCAGGCTGAGCGCCGCGTGAAGACTGGCCTGCTGTTCCAGGAAGTGGTCAAGAAAAACGACCTGAAAGCCGACCCGGCCAAGGTAGACGAAAAGATCCAGGAGATCGCGTCTACGTATGAACAGCCAGAAGAAGTGGTTGCACACTTCAACAGCAACCCGGAGCAGAAGTCTCAGATTGAGTCTTCAGTCCTGGAAGATGCAGTTGTTGACCACGTGCTGGAGCAGGCCCAGGTCAAAGAAAAGAAAGTCAAATATGAAGAGGCCGTTCAGGCCGGTCAGCCCCAGCGCTGATTTTGCCCGGGATCGGAGTAGAAAGCCGGTCCCGAAGGCCGACCCCTGAGAACAGCCGGCATGCCCGGCTGTTTTCATCTGGGGCCGCTGCTGGCAAAGTATGGGGTGCAACTTTATTGAAACTGCCGTGGCGCGAGTCCACGACCCATTGTCCATAAGGAGTTCAGGCGCATCATGACGCAGAAACCAATTGATGGTCCCGCAATGGTTACCAATTCCGGACTGGTACCGATTGTTATCGAGCAGACAGCTCGCGGCGAGCGGTCGTTCGACATTTATTCCCGTCTGCTCAAGGAGCGGGTGATCTTCATGGTGGGTCCGGTTGAGGACCACATGGCGAATCTGATTGTGGCCCAGCTCCTGTTCCTCGAGTCTGAAAACCCGGACAAGGATATTCACCTCTATATCAACAGCCCCGGCGGCTCGGTAACTGCAGGTATGTCTATCTACGACACCATGCAGTTTATCAAGCCGGATGTAGCCACACTTTGTGTTGGCCAGGCGGCCAGCATGGGTGCCTTCCTTTTGGCGGGCGGTGCTGCCGGGAAGCGGGCGTGTCTGCCGAACTCCCGAGTGATGATCCACCAGCCGCTGGGTGGCTATCAGGGTCAGGCAACGGATATCGAGATTCACACCCGTGAAATCCTGAAGATTCGTCATACCCTGAATTCGATCCTGGCCCATCACACCGGTCAGGATCTGGAGACTATCGCCAAGGATACGGACCGTGACAACTTCATGGATCCGGCTCAGGCGAAAGAGTATGGGCTGATCGATTCAATACTTGATAAGCGCGTACCGAATAAATAATACTGGAAGTAATCGCATCATACTTGGCCGGCGTATCAGGCAGTGACGCCGGCAAAACGAGATCAGAGGTATTTCAATGGCAGATGAAAGAAACGGCAGGGGCGACGATAACGGCAAGTTGCTCTACTGCTCGTTTTGTGGAAAGAGCCAGCATGAAGTCCGAAAGCTCATTGCAGGGCCCTCGGTGTTCATCTGCGACGAGTGTGTCGACCTGTGCAATGACATTATCCGGGAGGAAATCCAGGAGAATGCACAGGAAGAGCCGAGCGATCGCCTTCCTACACCGGCCGAGATCCGCAATACCCTTGATGAATACGTGATTGGTCAGGATCGGGCCAAGGTCGTCTTGTCGGTGGCGGTCTACAACCACTACAAGCGTTTGCGTTATGGCGAAGGCAAGGGTGATGTCGAGCTAGGCAAGAGTAACATTCTGCTGATTGGCCCAACCGGTAGTGGTAAAACTCTGCTGGCCGAGACTCTGGCGCGGATGCTGAACGTGCCCTTCACGATCGCCGACGCCACCACGCTGACTGAAGCCGGCTACGTTGGTGAGGATGTCGAGAACATCATCCAGAAGCTGCTGCAGAAATGCGATTACGATGTCGACAAGGCTCAGCGGGGCATAGTCTACATTGACGAGATCGACAAGATTTCCCGCAAGTCTGACAACCCTTCCATTACCCGGGATGTTTCCGGTGAGGGTGTTCAGCAGGCACTGTTGAAGCTGATCGAGGGTACCGTTGCATCGGTCCCGCCGCAGGGAGGTCGCAAGCATCCGCAGCAGGAATTCCTGCAGGTTGATACCGGCAATATGCTGTTTATCTGCGGTGGCGCCTTTGCCGGATTGGACAAGGTAATTCGCGAGCGTACCGAGAAGAACAGCATCGGTTTCTCTGCTTCGGTTGCCAGTCAGGACGATGCCAAGAACACCGGCGACGTTATCAAGGATGTGGAGACCGAGGACCTCGTGAAGTACGGCCTGATTCCGGAGTTTGTGGGTCGTTTGCCGGTAGTGGCAACCCTAAACGAACTTGATGAAGAAGCGCTGGTGCAGATTCTGACCGAGCCCAAGAACTCCCTGACCAAGCAGTACCAGAAGCTGTTTGATATGGAAGGGGTCGAGCTTGATTTTCGTGAAGATGCGCTTCGGGCTGTTGCCCGCAAGGCCATGGAGAGAAAGACAGGCGCCCGTGGTCTGCGTTCCATTATGGAAGCGACGCTTCTGGACACCATGTACCAGATTCCCTCTGAGCATGACGTGACCAAAGTGGTGATCGATGAGAGCGTGATCAGCGGGGACTCCGAGCCCTTCAAGATTTACGCCAGCAGTGATCACGCCAAGGCTGTGCCCGAGGATTGAGTCTAGGTTAGCGGTTGAAATGAAGAGGGGCGGCAACGCCCCTTTTCGCGTTTTTGTATCGCGATATTCCTGCCCTGTTTCGTTTGGTAAAAAGATTGCAATTTTTGCGGGCGCCCCAATGAAGGGTGATATGCTGAAAGAAATACCGTCAGAGGATTCCCAATGACCCGTATACCCGAAGATGCCGTGCAAGAGTACCCGCTGCTTCCGCTGCGTGACGTAGTGGTGTTTCCGCACATGGTGGTCCCACTGTTTGTGGGCCGAGAAAAATCCATTCAGGCTCTCGAAGCCGCGATGGAAGGAAGCAAGGAAATCCTCCTGGTAGCCCAGAAAGACGCCTCTACTGATGAGCCGGGTCCGAAGGATGTGTTCGAGATGGGCACGCTGGCAACGGTTCTGCAGATGCTTCGCCTGCCCGATGGCACCGTCAAGGTGTTGGTAGAGGGCAACGCCCGAGCCACCATCAGCGATATCTCCGAGGGTGAGTACCTGTCCGGTGGCGCTGTCCTGATGGATGAAGAAGGGCTGCCCGAGCGCGAGCAGGAGGTCCTGATAAAGACCCTGATGGACGAGTTCGAGAAGTACGTGAAACTCTCCAAAAAGGTCCCTTCCGAGGTCTCCAATGCTCTCACCGGTATTGAGGAGCTTGAACGCCTGGCCGACACCATGGCTGCTCACCTGGAAATGCGTATTCCGGAAAAGCAGGAACTGCTGGAAGCGCTGGATATCCGCAAGCGGGTGGACTTGCTGCTCGGTAAGCTGGATGGCGAAATCGACCTGATCGAGGTTGAGAAGCGCATCCGTGGCCGCGTGAAAAAGCAGATGGAGCGCAGCCAGCGCGAGTACTACCTGAACGAACAGATGAAGGCTATCCAGAAAGAGATGGGTAACCTGGGCGAAGGCAACAACGACTTCGAAGAGCTTGAGCAGAAGCTGGAAGAAGCCGGATTGCCGGAAGAGGCCCGCAAAAAGACTGAAACGGAGCTGAACAAGCTCAAGATGATGTCTCCGATGTCTGCGGAAGCGACCGTCGTCCGTGGTTATATTGACTGGATGCTGGCGATTCCCTGGAAGAAGCGCAGCCGTGTCCGTCACGACATCGAAAAAGCCCGTGAAATTCTCGATCGGGACCACTATGGCCTCGATGAAGTCAAAAAGCGTATTCTCGAATACCTTGCGGTTCAGAGCCGTGTGAAGAAGGTCAAGGGTCCTGTGCTCTGCCTGGTTGGTCCTCCCGGTGTGGGCAAGACTTCGCTCGGTCAGTCCATTGCCCGTGCGACCAACCGGAAGTACACCCGGATGGCCCTGGGCGGCGTGCGTGATGAAGCTGAAATCCGCGGCCACCGGAAGACCTACATTGGTGCGTTGCCCGGCAAGCTTCTTCAGAAGCTGTCCAAGGTGGGCGTGAAGAATCCGCTGTTCCTGTTCGATGAAATTGACAAGATGGGCATGGATCATCGTGGTGATCCGGCCTCAGCGCTGCTGGAGGTCCTCGACCCGGAACAGAATCACACCTTCAACGATCACTACCTCGAAGTGGATTACGATCTCTCCGATGTGATGTTCGTGTGTACCTCCAACTCCATGGACATTCCTCCCGCCCTGCTGGACCGGATGGAAATCATCCGTATCCCGGGTTACACGGAGGACGAGAAGGTCAATATTGCGCTGCGTTATCTGTTGCCGAAGCAGATCAAGGCCAACGGCCTGCGCAAGGATGAGCTCAAGTTGCCAGAGGACACCCTTCGCGACCTGATCCGCTACTACACCCGTGAAGCCGGTGTACGTGGCCTGGAGCGCGAGATTGCCAAGATCTGCCGCAAGGTGGTGCGTGACCATGTGGAGAGCGGAGAGAAGGTCTCTGTCACTCTCACGCAGGACATGCTCGAAGATTACTCGGGGGTCAAAAAATTCAAGTACGGCCTCGCCGAGGAAAAGAACGAGATTGGTCAGGTGACCGGTCTGGCTTGGACCCAGGTGGGTGGCGAACTGCTGCATATTGAGTGCGCCCTCACGCCTGGCAAGGGCCGGGTCGTGAAGACGGGTTCCCTGGGTGATGTCATGCAGGAGTCCATCCAGACGGCATTGACGGTGGTACGTAGCCGGGCACCCGGTCTTGGAATTGCCGATGATTTCCACGAGAAGCACGATCTGCACGTGCATGTACCGGAGGGTGCGACACCGAAAGATGGTCCCAGTGCCGGTATCGGTATGTGCACAGCGCTGGTTTCTTCTCTGACCAAGATTCCGGTTCGCGCCGACGTTGCAATGACCGGTGAAATCACTCTGCGTGGACGTGTTCTTGCCATCGGTGGGTTGAAAGAAAAGCTTCTGGCAGCGCATCGGGGTGGCATCAAGACGGTGATCATTCCGGATGAGAATGTCAGGGATCTCAAGGAGATACCTGAAAACATCAAGGAGTCGCTGGAGATTCGTCCTGTGAAGTGGATCGACGAAGTGCTGGATATTGCACTGGCCTATCCACCCGAGCCCAGGGCTGAAGATTCATCTCCGGAAACGGGTTCTGGCAAGCCGCGTGACGAAGAAGGCGACGCGTCAGAGCGCATAAATACACATTAAAGCCTTGATGAGTTGTTGACATGCCTGAGAGCCCATTGGTATAACTGTTTCGCCGTGAAGCAGCCAATACCAAGGGCTCCCGCGCAGTCAGTCCCTATTCCGAATGCCGGTATAAAGCCGAAAGGAATAAGAAAAGTGAAGAATGGAATTCTCCGACCGCTTATGCGATAGTCGAGAACGTCCGAGAAAAAACAAACCAACCTATAACATCTTCAACCTGAAATCGAAGGGGTTTAGTGTGAACAAGTCCGAACTTATCGATGCAATTGCAGAGTCCGCAGATATCTCCAAAGCCGCCGCTGGCCGTGCTCTGGACGCAATGACCAACTCAATCACCGGTGCCCTGAAAAAAGGCGATCAGGTAACTCTGATCGGTTTTGGTACCTTCTCCGTAAAAGAGCGTGCTGCTCGTACCGGTCGTAACCCGCAGACTGGTGCCGAGATCAAGATTCCGGCCTCCAAAGTGCCTGGGTTCAAAGCAGGCAAGGCCCTGAAAGACGCCGTTAAGTAACGGTTCTTTCTCCGGTGGCTTCTGTCGCAGGAAGCCACCCAAGAAGAATTCAAGGCGCATTCCACACCGGGTGCGCCTTTTTACGTTAGGTCCGCCCTTCGCCGCGCGCTGAAACGAATAAAACTGCACTACCTTGAACAGGGATCCGGGAGAAACATGCTTCAAGATATTCGGAACAATGCCCAGGGCACGATCGCCAAGGTCATCATTGGTCTTCTTATTGTGTCGCTATCCATCTGGGGGATGGACGCCATTGTCGGCGGCTTCTCCGGCGAGCCTGAGGTGGCAACCGTCAACGGCGAGGATATTACCGAGCGGGAGTTTCTCCGCGTGGTCCAGATGGAGAGCCAGCGCCGGCTATCCAGAATGGAAAACCCGGATCCCTCGATGCTTGACGAAGACCAGATTCGCACAGACGTTCTGGATTCCCTGATCCAGGAGCAGGTCCTGATCCAGGATGCCAACGCTCAGGGACTGGAGCTCAATGATGCTGATATCGATGCGTTGATTACCCAGATGCCGCAGTTCCAGGTGGATGGCCAGTTCAATCGCGACCGCTTTGTGGCCACAGTCCGTAATATGGGCATGGGCGTGGGCGAGTTTCGGGAAGCCATGCGCAAGCAATATGTGGTGAACCAGATCCGTGCGGGTATCGTTCAGAGTGGCCTGGTGGCGGATGAGAATGCCGAGCAGCTGCTCCAGATTCAGAACCAGACACGCAGTTTCCGGGTACTGGATATTCCTGCCAGCTCAGTGGCGGACGCGGTATCGGTTTCTGATGCTGACGTTGAAGCCTTTTATGAAGAAAACTCGGGTGCGTTTCAGCAGCCGGAGCGTGTAGACGCTGCCTACATCACGCTTTCGCTGGGTGCCCTTGCTGAGAGCATTGAAGTTGACGATGCGGAGCTTCAGGCCTATTACGAGCAGCAGGCTGCCGATCTGGCCAGTGAGGAGCGTCGGGCGTCCCACATCCTGATCGAAGAGGGCAGTGACGCAGACGAAACCATGGCAACGATCCAGGAGCGCCTGGCGGCCGGGGAGTCATTTGCTGACCTGGCGCGGGAGTATTCCATTGATACCGTTTCGGCCGAAGACGGCGGCGACCTGGGCTATGCCGGTCGTGGCATTTACGCCGAGCCCTTCGAGGAAGCCCTGTTTGCCCTTGAGGAAGGCGAAGTTTCCGAGCCGGTTCGGACATCGTTCGGGGTTCATCTTATTCGCCTCGAGGATGTCAGGGAGTCCGAGGTGCCGTCTCTGGATGAAATGGAAGACCAGCTCCGTCGTGAGCTGGCCCGTGAAAAGGCTCGTGAGCAGTTTGCTGAAGTCCGGGCAGAGCTTGCCGACTCCGCGTATGCCGCCGATGATCTGGCCGGCCCTGCCGAAGAGCTCGGGCTTGAGGTGCGGGAGGCCAACGGCGTTACCCGTGACGGTGGTCAGGCGCCGTTTGACCACGCCGGTCTGGTACGACAGTTGTTTTCCGAAGATGTCCTCGACGCGGGTTACAACACCGAGTTGATCGATGTGGGTGACAACGTGTCTGTCGTTGCCCGGGTGAATAAGTATCATGAAGCCGAGCAGCTGCCCCTGGATCAGGTTCGCGATCAGATCCGGACGACGCTGGAGCAGCGCAAGACGCGGGAAGCTCTTTCTGAAAGGGCTGACGCGATTATCGCTGACCTTGAGTCAGGTGAGAGCCCCGAGGGTATTGGTGAGTGGTCCAGCTATGAAGGGCTGGCACGGAACGCCTCCGAGGCAGGTCCCGCCATTCTCCAGCAGGTGTTTTCTTTGCCGCGCCCGGCGGATGGCGCCCGGTTTGGCAAGGCTGTGATGGCCAATTCTGCCGCGGTGATCGCGCTGGACGAGGTCACGGACGGGCAGGTCTCGGAAGATGGCACCGAACTGAACCAGCTTCGGGAATTCCTGGCATCTCTCGAAGGCCAGAGGGAATACGCTGCGTACCAGCAGTTCCTTCGAAACCGGGCGGAGGTCGAGAGACCCTGATATCCGCCTCATGAAAAAGGCGCCGAATGGCGCCCCGCGATCAACGAAAAGCCCGGTGCGAATGCCCGGGCTTTCTTGTATCTGCTGACCTCTTCTATTGTGGCACTGAGGCTCAGGTCGGTGGGAAGCGGGTGGGCTTGAGGCTTTCCTTGATCTTCTTGAGGTGCCCGAGGAAATCCGCGCCGCGTTTGAGGGTTACGCCGGTTGCAAGAATGTCGATAACGCTCAGATGAATGATCCGAGAGGACATTGGCATATAGACCTCAGTGTCCTCCGGCGCGGTGACGCCCAGCACCACCGTGCAGCTTTCCGCCAGGGGGGAATCGGGGTTGGTGATACCGATCACCGTAGCACCGTTGGCCCGCGCAAGTTGTGCGATATCCACGGTTTCCCGGGTGCGGCCCGTGTAGGAAATGAGCACGATAACATCGCCCACGTTTGCTCCGGCCGCCACCATGCGCTGCATCAGGGCGTCGTCGTAGGACATGACCGGGATATTGAAGCGGAAAAACTTGTGCTGGGCATCCATAGCCACAGCAGCAGATCCGCCCATGCCAAAGAAATTGATCTGTTTGGCCTGGATCAGGTAATCAATGGCCGTTGCCAGGGCTTTCGGGTCGAGCGCTTGCCGAGCCTTGTCCAGGCTGGCAATGGTACTGAGCATGATCTTGTCTGCGAATTCGGCAACGGTGTCGTCGGGCTCCACGTTCTGGCCGATATAGGGGGTGCCGGTAGCGATACTCTGGGCGAGGCGAATCTTGAAATCCGGGAAACCTGTTGCCGAGAAACCCCGGCAGAAACGGTTAACGGTGGGTTCGCTGACGTCGGCGGCTCTCGCCAGGGCAGCTATGCTGTAACGGGTGGCCGCGCTTGGGTCACGGAGAATGGCCTCGGCCACTTTCCGCTCGGATTTGTTAAGGGTCTCCAGCCTGGACTGGATGTCCTCAAGCAGATTGTCGTCACGGTGCGCCTGGTTCGCGGCCATCAATGGTACTCCCTGAATCATGGGCGGTCGTTGTCTTGAAAACGCGGTGATTATACCGCTTTTTTACCGGTTTTGGGGTAGTAAAAGTATCACGAAACGCAGTTTTTTCTTGGAAAAACGATTTTTGGATGTCATTATTTGGTTAAAATTACTACATTGAGTTCTGTCGTCGAGTTTTTGCGACGGACTGCTCACCAGAGAGAAGGAACCAATGGTCAACAAGATCAATACCCGTTGTGACCTGATGCTCTTCGGAGCCTTGGGTGACCTTGCCCAGCGAAAACTGTTTCCGGCGCTGTACCAGCTTGAGCGCGCCAACCTCTTGGCGGAGGGGAGCCGGGTCCTGGCCATTGCCCGCTCAGATGCCGATACCGAGACCGTGCGCCAGCAGTTGTTTGACAAGCTGAAGCAGTACGTAAAGCCGGAAGAGTTCGATGCTGGACTGGCCGAATCCTTTCTGAAGCGGGTCGATTACCAGATTCTGGATTTTAACGAACCCGATGCATTTGCTGTGCTCAACGAGTGGCGTGATGACGCCAATAATGAGCTTATTGTTTATATGGCCACCCCGCCGTCCATGTATGGCGTCATAGCCCGAAACCTGCGGGCCGCCAGTTGCTGCACCGAGAAGACGCGGGTGGTGGTCGAGAAGCCGATCGGTCACGACCTGGAGTCGTCGAAGGTGATCAACGATGAGCTTGGCGAGGTCTACAACGAGAACCAGCTGTTCCGGATTGATCATTACCTGGGTAAGGAAACGGTCCAGAACCTGATCGCTCTGCGTTTTGCCAATAACCTGTTTGCCTCCCAGTGGGACCAGAACCACATTTCCCACGTGGAGATCACGGTGGCCGAGAGCGTTGGCATCGAGGGGCGGTGGGGCTATTTCGACAAAGCTGGCCAGATTCGCGATATGATCCAGAATCACCTACTTCAGCTGCTGTGTCTGATCGCCATGGACCCGCCCTCGGACCTGTCTGCCGACAGCATCCGGGATGAGAAAGTCAAGGTTCTCAAGGCCTTGAAGCGCATTACGCCCGATATGATGGACAGTTACGTGGTGCGTGGCCAGTACACCGCCGGCACCAGTAACGGCAGGCCGGTGCCCGGCTATCTGGAGGAGGAGGGGGCAAACAAGGGCAGCGCTACTGAAACTTTCGTTGCCCTGAAAGCAGAGATCGACAACTGGCGCTGGTCGGGTGTCCCGTTTTACATTCGCACTGGTAAACGCCTACCCGAAAAGCTGTCCCAGATCATCATCCACTTCAAGCCTGCGCCGCATTACATTTTTGATCCGGACCAGAAGCACCTCGCCAACAACAAGCTGATTATCCGTCTTCAGCCTGACGAAGGCATGGCCCTGAAGATCCTCACCAAGGACCAGGGCCTGGATAAGGGCATGCGACTTCGTCAAGGCCCTCTGGAGCTCACCTTTTCTGAGACCTTTGTTACCGATCGGATTCCCGATGCCTACGAGCGTTTGCTTTGGGAGGTAATGAAGGGTAACCAGTACCTGTTCGTGCGCCGTGACGAGGTGGAGTATGCCTGGCGCTGGGTCGATCAGGTTATTCGGAACTGGAAGGATGGCGGCGAGCCGCCAAAACGTTACGCGGCGGGAACCTGGGGCCCCGTTGCTTCCATCGCCATGATTACCCGGGATGGCAGGAGCTGGTATGAAGATGTCTGATCTGCGTTTGCCCGAGGGTGTCAGTGATCGCTCAGGTGAAACCGCTGATGGCGTGGCCCTGGATCTTGCTGATGCCGTGGCGGGATTTCTGGCGGCCCGCCTGAGAGAGGTGCCCAGGGCGAGCCTGGTGGTATCCGGCGGTTCCACGCCGCTGCCATTTTTCAGGGCGCTGTCCGGCAAGGATCTGGATTGGGGCAGGGTAGACGTTCTGCTGGCGGATGAGCGTTGGGTGGAAGAAAACGATGACGCCAGCAATACCCGCCTGGTTCGGGAGAACCTGCTGCAGAATAAGGCGGCCTCGGCCCGGTTCCTGTCGCTCAAACAGCCTGGTGCGACACCCTCAGAGGGTCTTGAGCGAGTGAAGGCCGAGCTCGTGAACCTGGCCCTGCCCATCGACGTGCTGATTCTTGGTATGGGCAACGACGGCCATACCGCCTCACTGTTTCCCGACGCACCCGAATTGGAAAGTGCGATGAATCCTGAATGCCAGGAAATCGTTGCGCCCGCCACGCCCGCGTCGCAGCCGCAGAAACGCATCACCTTGACCTGGCCACCCCTTAGAGATGCCCGATTCACCGCGTTGCATCTGAAGGGCGAGGACAAATTGCAGACGCTGGACCGTGCTATGTCTGAACCGGACAAGGTGCTCGAGATGCCAATCAGAGCTTTCCTGAAACCAGGCCTCCAGGTGTTCTGGAGTCCCTGAAACGCCCGACATTTGTTATGGAGAAAACCGTGAGCCAACTTTCCGATTACCATCGCGAGCGCGTCAGGGCAGTACTGCAATCCTCACCCCTGGTGCCGGTCATCGCCATTCAGGACCTCGACGACGCCGTGCCCCTTTGCCAGGCTCTCGTTGATGGCGGCATCAACGTCCTCGAAATTACCCTGCGCACTGAACACGGCCTAAAAGCCATCGAAGAAGTCCGCAAAGCCATCCCGGACGCCTGGGTAGGCGCGGGCACCGTTACCAGCATTGCCCAATACCGCCAGGTAGAGGCCGCTGGCGCCCAGTTCGTAATCACCCCGGGCGTAACCGAAGCCATCCTGGAATTCGGCCTGACCTCCGAAGCCCCGCTGTTGCCGGGCATTGCCACCATCTCGGAAATGATGATTGGCTATAACCTCGGCTACCGCGAATTCAAATTCTTCCCCGCCGAAGTCGCCGGCGGCATCCCGGCCCTCAAAGCCTTCAGCGGGCCGTTCCCGGACGTCACCTTCTGTCCCACAGGCGGCATCCGCCGAAACACCGCAGCCGACTACCTGGCCCTCGGCAACGTCCAGGCCGTTGGTGGCACCTGGTTGACCCCTGCAGATGTGGTGGCGGCCAAAGACTGGGCGCAGATTACCGAGATTGCGCGGGGGAGTCTGGCGGACCTCTGACTTTGGTCTTGTTCTCGTTCTTGTAGCCTGAAGGTTTCGGCGTTTGCGCGCTTCTGGGCGGGACTGACGGGAAACGCTACGAGCACATCCATGTGCGCTTGGCGCTGGCCATCCATGGCCAGCGACATTCCCGTCAGCCCCGCCCAGAAGCGCTTAGCAAAACTTCCGATAACGCGAGTATTCGTCGCAACCTTGTAGGTCTCAATACTCGAGAAACTGTCACGCCGAGAAAACTGCAACATTCTGAACGAGGGAGTGGGGTTCCCCTTTCCAAAAATGTCTGTGGCCAAGGATGGCCACAGCCAAGCGCACATGGATGTGCTCGTAGCGTTTTTTGGAAAGGGGAGCCCCACTGCCGATTCGCACATTGCCGCAGGCTACAAGGCCACGCACCAATCGACTAAGGGCTGGAAAGAAGGCTTACAGTCAGCGAATATCAGAACCAACCCGAACAATCTTCATGGTATTGGTACCACCCTGGGCATTCACATAATCACCCTTGGTAATCACCACCAGATCACCGTCCTTGACTGCTCCGCGATTCACCAGCTCCGACACCGCCAGCGCATTGGTCCGCTCGTTCGGAATCTTGGCTGAATCGAAAGGCACCGTCTGAACGCCACGGAACATAACGACCCGATGCTGGGTGGAGTGATGGCGCGAAAACGCAAAGATTGGCAGGCTCGATTTGATGCGAGACATCAACCTTGGCGTGGCACCCGTCTCGGTCATGCAGATAATGGCCGAGACACCCTCAAGGTGGTTCGCTGCGTACATGGCGGAAAGAGCGATAGCTTCATCAACTTCCTCCATGCTCTCGTGAATCCGGTGTTTGGACTGATGCATCGACGGATGCTTCTCTGCGCCCAGGCAAATGCGCACCATGGCTTCGACTGCTTCCTTGGGATAATCACCCACGGCCGTTTCCGCAGACAGCATCACTGCATCGGTATAGTCCATCACCGCGTTGGCAACGTCTGAGACTTCGGCTCGCGTTGGCATGGGGCTGGTGATCATCGACTCCATCATCTGCGTGGCCGTGATCACCGCGCGGTTGAGAACGCGGGCGCGGGAGATGATGTGCTTCTGTACGCCCACCAACTGGGCGTCGCCGATTTCAACGGCGAGGTCGCCACGGGCAACCATGACCGCATCGGATGCTTCGATTACCGCGTCCAGGGCTTCCACATCGTCGGCAAGCTCTGCCCGTTCGATTTTGGCGACCAGGCCTGCGTCAGAGCCTGCTTCCTTAAGCAGGCGCCGGGCGATGTGCATATCCTCGGCGGTGCGAACAAACGAAACCGCCACGTAATCCGCGCCCAGTTTGGCGGCCGTCACGATGTCCTGTTTGTCTTTCTCCGTCAGCGCCTCGGCGGACAGGCCGCCGCCGCGCTTGTTCAGGCCCTTGTTATTCGAGAGCGGGCCTCCGATAAGCACGGTGGAAGTGATGCTGTGGTCGCTGACCGACTGCACTTCCATCTCAATGCGGCCATCGTCCAGAACCAGAATGTCTCCCGGTTCCACATCTTCGATCAGTTGCTCGTAGTCGATGCCGACCTTTTCCTCGGTACCCGCCTCCTTGTCCATGGCAGCGTCCAGGATAAACGTCTGGCCTGCCTTGAGGGTGACCTTGTTCTCCGAGAACCGTGCGATGCGCAACTTGGGGCCCTGCAAATCGGCCAGCAAAGCGACAAACCGGCCTTGGGCCGCTGCTGCTTCGCGAACCCGGCGAGCGCGGCCGATGTGCTCTTCGGCGCTGCCGTGGGAAAAGTTGAGTCGGGTGACATCCACACCGGCGGCGATAATGGCCGCGAGGGATTCCGGTGAATCGGTGGCCGGGCCGAGAGTGGCGACAATCTTGGTACGCCTGAGCATGGTTGGTGTCCTTTGGTTCTTCAAAATGGTCTCGAAAAGAGTAGCGGAATCAGCTGAAACGGCCAGATTTACTGGCCGGCCTCGAAGAGGGCGAGGGCATTATCCAGCATACGATTCGAGAAGCCCCATTCATTATCGTACCAGGCCATGACTTTTACGTGACGACCCAGAACGCGGGTGTGGTTGGCATCATAGATGCTGGAAAGTGCGTTGTGATTGAAGTCGATGCTGACCAGTTTCTCGATATTATAACCAAGAACCGGATTTTTCTCGGCCGCTGTTTTTATCGCTTCGTTTACTTCGTCAACGGTCGTTTCGCGGCTGGCGATAAAGCCAAAGTCCACCAATGATACGTTGATGGTGGGGACGCGAACTGCGAGGCCATCAAGCTTTCCCTCAAGTTCCGGAATAACCTTGCCAATGGCGGCAGCCGCGCCGGTCTTCGTTGGAATCATCGATTGAGTGGCAGAGCGAGCGCGGTAAAGATCAGAGTGGTACACGTCGCTCAGTTTCTGGTCGTTGGTGTAGGAGTGGATGGTGGTCATCAGGCCACTCTCGATGCCGATGGCCTTGTGCAAAGCTTCAACAACCGGTGCCAGGCAGTTGGTAGTGCAAGACGCGTTGGAGATAATGTCGTGATTGGTGGTCAGGGTTTCGTGATTCACGCCGTAGACAATCATGGCATCCGCATCGGGGCTGGGTGCAGAGATGATGACCTTGCGCGCGCCGGCTTTCAGGTGAGCTGCCGCCTTGTCCCGTTTGGTGAAAAGCCCGGTGCACTCGAAAACAACATCGACACGGTGATCTTTCCAGGGCAGTTCTTCGGGGTTGCGCAGTGCTGTGATGGCAATGCGGTCGCCGTTCACTGTCAGCGATTCTGAGTCGTGGCTGACATCGGCCTCAAATCGACCATGAGCACTGTCATACTTGAGCAGATGGGCGTTGGTTTCGGCGTCGCCAAGGTCGTTAATGGCAACAACCTGTAGCTGGCTCCGGTAGTTATTTTCATACAATGCTCTGAGAACATTGCGACCGATGCGGCCAAAACCGTTGATTGCGATACGGATCGTCATTGTCTGACTCCTTGGGTGGTCGTTTTTTGTTCGTTTTACCTCAGTAATGTAGTAAATATAACAACAAAAAAGAAGAAATGAACGATTAACCGGTGGAAATGCCAAAAAAAGGAAGTAAAATTACGTCTAAAAACGACCACTCTAATAAATTACGCAATGGAGCCCACCATGCACCCGACCGTAGATAAGGTTACCCAGAGAATCATCGAGCGCAGTCGCCCAACGCGGCAGGATTACCTGAACCGCATGAATGCCCTCAAAGCCCAGTCTCCACACCGGAGCTCTCTGTCCTGCGGCAATCTGGCCCACGGTTTCGCGGCCTGTAATCAGGGCGACAAAGACACCCTGAAATTCATGAACAAGGCCAACGTGGCCATGGTAACGGCCTATAACGATATGCTTTCGGCCCACCAACCCTACGAAAAGTTCCCGGATATTATTCGGGAGGCGGCCCGTGGAATGGGGTCGGTGGCTCAGGTGGCCGGGGGTACGCCGGCCATGTGTGACGGCGTAACCCAGGGCCAGCCGGGTATGGAGCTGAGTCTGTTCTCCCGGGACACCATTGCCATGAGTACGGCCGTGGCCCTCAGTCACAACATGTTCGATGCCACGCTGCTTCTGGGGATCTGCGACAAGATTGTGCCTGGCCTTCTGATCGGCTCGCTGAGCTTCGGCTATCTCCCTACCATTCTGGTCCCCGCAGGGCCGATGCCTTCAGGGCTCCCGAACAAGGAAAAGCAGCGGATTCGCCAGCTTTACGCCGAGGGCAAGGTTGGCAAGGAAGAATTGCTGGAGGCCGAGAGCAAGTCCTATCACAGCCCCGGCACCTGTACGTTTTACGGCACCGCCAACAGCAACCAGCTGTTGGTGGAAGTCATGGGCCTGCATATGCCGGGGTCTGCGTTTGTGAACCCCAATACGCCGCTCCGTGATGAGCTTACCCGGGCGGCGACCGAGCAGGTGATCAGGCTGTCCAAGCCTCACGGTGGCGAGCTGGGTCTGGGCGATATGGTGGATGAAAAGAGCATCGTCAATGCTCTGGTGGCGCTGCTGGTTACTGGCGGTTCCACCAATCACACCATTCACTGGATAGCGATTGCCCGGGCGGCGGGGATCATCATCGACTGGAACGACTACGCCGAGCTTTCCTCCGTGGTTCCGTCCATGACCCGGATCTACCCTAACGGGCAGGAAGACGTGAATGCTTTCCACGAGGCTGGCGGAACGCCGTTCCTGATCAGGGAGCTGCTGAGCGGCGGATACCTTCATAACGATGTGAACACAGTGGTTGGCTATGGCCTTGAGCGCTATACCGAGATGCCGGAGTTGTCGGATGAGCAACTGGTGTGGAAGCCCGCGCCGGAAAAAAGCCTTCGCCCGGATGTGCTCAGCCCGGTTGCCGAGCCGTTTGCACCCGATGGTGGGCTGAGGGTGCTTGATGGCAACCTTGGTCGGGGCGTTATCAAGGTCTCTGCCGTTGCCCCGGAGCACCGTAAAGTTGAAGCACCGGCCGTTGTGTTCAACGACCAGAACGAACTCAAGGCAGCCTTTGAGGCAGGAGATCTGGACAGGGATTGTATTGTGATCGTGCGTTTCCAGGGTCCCAAGAGCAATGGCATGCCAGAGCTGCACAAGCTTACCCCCTACCTTGGCGTGTTGCAGGATCGCGGATTCAAGGTGGGTCTGGTGACGGATGGCCGTATGTCCGGTGCGTCGGGCAAGGTGCCTGCGGCGATCCATGTCTACCCGGAGGCGCTGGACGGTGGCCCGCTGGCCAAAGTCAAGAATGGCGACATGGTTTGTCTGGATGCCGAGAGTGGTGTTCTTGTCATCCGCGTGGATGATCAGGAGTTCGCCGGCCGGGAATCTGAAAAAGCGGACCTGACCGGGTATCATCACGGCTACGGTCGGGAGTTGTTCGGCTGGATGCGACGTGCTGCCAGCAATCCCGAGGAAGGGGCCAGCTTTTTCTGGAATCACGAGGCATGACAGCAACACACTATTCACTGGTCGGTGATATTGGTGGCACCAATGCGCGTTTTGCCCTAGTAGAGCAGGGAACCGTGCAGCCTCGTGCCATCAAGATTTTGCCCTGCGGGGAATACGCGAACCTCGATGACGCAGTGCGGGATTACCTGGCTCGGGTTGGGGTTTCGGAGGTCGATGGGGCCTGTCTGGCTGTTGCCTCACCGGTTCGCGGGACCCAGGTTCGGATGACCAACAACCACTGGCTTTTCGATACCGAAGAAGTTCGGGCACAGTTTGGCTGGTCCAGGTTCAAGGTGATCAACGATTTTACCGCCATGGCCCTCGGCGTTCCTCACGTTGCGAACGACCATCTGGTGCATGTTTGCGGCGGCCCCGGTGACATCCGGCGCCCCCGGCTGGTGATGGGTCCGGGAACCGGGCTCGGTGTTTCAGGGCTGGTGCCCATCGAGCATGGCTGGGTGCCGTTGATGACCGAGGGTGGCCACGTGGATTTCGCGCCCACGGACGATACCGAAATGGCTGTGCTGCGGATTCTCAAGGCCTGGTTTGGCCGGGTTTCCGTGGAACGGATCCTGTGCGGTCAGGGCTTGTTGAACCTGTATCAGGCCCATGCGGAGATTCAGGGCGTTGCGGCGCCACTGGATGCGCCGGAGAAAATCACCGCGGCTGCGCTAGAAAACACCGACAGGCTGGCCCGCCACACGCTAAGCCATTTCTGTGAAATTCTCGGTCGGGTAGCCGGCAATGGCGTTCTGACCCTGGGTGGCACAGGCGGTGTCTTCCTGTGTGGCGGAATCCTGCCCCGTTTCCTCGAGTTCTTTCTCGAAAGCCCGTTCCGAAATGGCTTTGAGGATAAGGGAAGAATGCGCCCGCTGCTGGAGTTCACACCTGTTTATGTGGTCACCGAGCCCTACACCGGCCTGCTGGGGGCTGCCGAGGCACTGGGCAATCCTGAGGTCTGAGGCCGGATTGCCGTTGCCGGATCAGAGGTAGTGCACCATCTGGCGCTGATCAAAACGGTACTGGCGGTTATAGACGCCGTTTTCAGCCCGTCTGCCGGCTGCCAGTACCATGGTTACCAGTCCTTTTCCGGACAGATTAATAAGCTTCTTCACTCGATGCTCGTCAAAACCCTCCATGGGGCAGGAATCATACCCGTGAGCGCGGAGCGCAAGCATGAGGTTCTGGGCAGCCAGGGCTGTGGATTTGGTAGCCCAGATTTTCATCTCGCAATTGGAGTAGGGCCCCCGGGGCACCGGCCTGGTAATTCCCACCGCAAGGCCTGCCGCTTTTTTGGCTAAACCCAGAATACCAAGCGGCCCCTGGTTGTAATGAATCGGGGCAACTTTGCGGTAGTATTTTTCGACGATGGGCGGCAGTTTTTCTTCTGGCCAATCCTCAAGAGCTTGCCGTGCATGAGCCCGCCAGCTATCCGGTCGGGCAACCACTACGATCAGCGCAGCGGCGGTTTTCGCTGCATTCTGGCCAAGACAGGCGTGGGCGAGTTCTGCCTTGAGCTCCGGCGTGCGGACAACGAAAAATTCCCAGGGCTGAAGGTTACTGGAATTCGGAGCCAGGGTTGCCAGTTCCAGGCAATCTTCAAGCACGGCCTCAGGAATCGGCTCATCGGTGAAGCGCCTGATGGAGCGGCGCGTGCGAACAACTTTCCGGAACTCTTCGATATCGATTTCCGGCAGCGGGAGAGAGCCTGCTTTCGCATTCATGATGTGTCCTTCGAGACTTGTTGTGTCGTGATTGTGCCTCTATCGTTACGGGAAATGACGGTATATGCAATCACCCTGATAACGGAACGCTCATGACAGAGGACCTTTCCCGGCTTCCCTTCGATGACCTGGTTCGGCGCGTGCGGGCGTGTACGCTTTGCGCCGACGTTCTTCCACGCGGGCCGAGGCCTGTCATACAGATATCTGAAAGCGCCAGAATTCTCGTAGTCGGGCAGGCTCCGGGCAGGCGCGTGCATGAAACCGGGCTGCCCTTCAACGATCCCAGCGGCGATAGGCTTCGGCAATGGATGGGGGTTACCCGGGATACCTTCTATGACGAGCAGAAGCTCGCGATCCTGCCGATGGGGTTTTGCTATCCGGGTACCGGAAAATCCGGGGATCTTCCGCCGCGGCCGGAGTGCGCGCCAGCCTGGCGCAATTTACTGTTGGATCATCTGCCAGACATAGGTCTGACTCTTGTTATCGGGCAGTATGCGCACACCTGGCATCTGCCGGACTGTCGTCAGTCCGTAACGGCCAATGTTGAGCATTGGCAGAAGTATTGGCCAGAGATAGTCCCAATGCCTCACCCCAGCCCAAGAAATAACCTCTGGCTGCGTCGGAATCCATGGTTCGAAGACGAGGTTGTGCCCCAGCTGCAACAAAGAGTTGCCCTGCTTCTTGGGCCGGAGCAACAGTGACCGGAGGGGTTCAGGCGCTGTGATGGAGCGAAGTCTTGCGAGTGTCGGCACAAGCGCTTTTCATCAGGTAGCGGTCCAGTGCTTCCACATCCGCGTCGCTCGAATAAAGTCCCTGTTTAGTACGACGCCAGAGAATATCCTCCGAGGTCATCGCCCATTCGTTCTTTATCAGGTGCTCGACTTCCCGTTGATAGAGGGTTCCTGCGAAGTGTTCGCCCAGATCGTCCATTGAGTGGCAATTATGGAGAATGTCGTAACTGGTTGTGCCGTAGGTACGCACATAGCGACTGATCACCTTCTCGGAGAGCCAGGGAAAATCACGTCTGAGGGTTTCTTCCAGTGCTTCATGATTGGCAAAGTCTCCGCCCGGCAAAACACCAGTCTTGGTCCAGCGACCGCCGGCTTCCGGGAAGAACTGGCACAGCTTGTCCGTGGCGGCTTCGGCCAGTTTGCGATAGGTGGTGATCTTGCCTCCGAATACCGAAATCAGCGGCGCCTTACCTTTTTCACTATTGACCTCAAAGGAGTAGTCCCGTGACGCTTTCTGGGCATTCTCCTGTTCATCGTCCATCAGGGGCCGCACGCCAGAGTAGGACCAAATCACATCCGAAGGCTCCAGTTGCCGCTTGAAATGGGAGTTTACGATGTTCAGGAGATAGTCGGTTTCTTCAGGTGAGATCTTTGCTTTTTTCGGGTCGCCTTCATAATCGACGTCGGTGGTGCCCACCAGTGAGAATTCGTCCTCGTAGGGAATGACGAAAACGATCCGCTCGTCCTCGTTCTGAAGGATATAGGCCTCGGTGCCCTTGTTCATGCGCGGTACCACAATATGACTGCCTTTCACCATGCGAATCATCTTGGGCGCCGGCATTGAAAGAGTCTCACCGAACAGTTTGCTTACCCAGGGGCCAGAGGCATTCACAATAGCCTTCGCCGATACCGTTTTTTCGGTTTCGTTGGTCATATCACGAAGTGTGACCTCCCATTCCTTTGAGCCCTGTTCTGCCTTGACGCATTTGGTGCGGGTCAGTATCTGTGCGCCAAACTGCTGTGCTTTCTTTGCGGTCAGCACCACGAGACGGGCATCGTCTACCCAGCCGTCCGAGTATTCAAAGCCTTTGGTGATATCGGGCTTCAGAGGGTCCTTCTCATCAAATTTGATCGAGCGGGAGCCCGGAAGGATTTCCCGTTTTGCCAGATGGTCATAGAGAAACAGGCCGGTGCGAATCATCCAGGCTGGCCGCAGGTGAGGGCGGTGAGGCAGCCGGAAACGCATGGGCCACATGATGTGTGGTGAGTTGCGAAGCAGAGACTCGCGCTCGGCTAGGGCTTCCCGGACCAGGCGAAATTCATAATGTTCCAGGTACCGCAGCCCACCATGTATCAGCTTGCTGCTGCTTGATGAGGTGGCTGAGGCCAGGTCATTCATTTCGCAAAGCAGAACTTTCAGTCCCCGTCCCGCCGCATCCATGGCAATGCCCGTGCCGTTGACTCCGCCACCAACGACGATAACGTCAAACTGCTCATGCTCCATAGCCATTGTTGGTCATCTCCTGACGACTCTGAAAAGGCGCTTTGTTGCGATGCGCACTTTTCAGTGTTCAATATGCGGTATATCGCTATTATGCGAAAGGCATATATATTCGTAAAGGAAAAAATAGAAAAAAAACGAAAAACGTAGCGCGATCACCTTTTCGCAGAGGGGAACAAGCGAAAAACTATTAAACGATATGGAGCTGAGCGTTGTGTTCGTTCAGCAACTGACGGATTTCTACGGGAGGTTGCTGATCCGTAAACACATGATCGGCCTGGGAAATGTTACCGAGACGGACCATGGCATTTCGTCCGAACTTGGAGTGGTCGGCAGCAAGAAGGACCTGGTTGGAGTTGGCGATGATTGCCTGAGCGACTCGGACTTCGCGGTAATCGAAGTCGAGGAGGGAACCATCATTGTGAATACCGCTGATTCCAATGATGCCGAAGTCCATCTTGAACTGATTGATGAAGTCCATGGTAGCTTCACCGACAATTCCGCCATCACGGTTGCGCACCTCTCCGCCAGCGATGATTACATGGAAATCTTCTTTGGCCGAAAGAATGGACGCAACGTGCAGGTTGTTGGTAACTATCTGTAGGTTGTTCTTCTCAAGCAGAGCCTTAGCGATGGTCTCGGTGGTGGTGCCGATATTGATGAACATGGAGGAGTTGTCAGGGATGAGCTCCACCAACGCTTGTGCAATTCGTTCCTTGGCTTCCAGATCCATTATCTTTCGAGCCTGGTAGGCGGTGTTGACTGTGCTGGAGTCAATGCCTGCTCCGCCATGGTGTCTGCGGAGCTTTTTCTCCTTGGCGAGTTCATTCAGGTCCCGGCGGATCGTCTGGGGCGTTACCTTGAATTGGTCCACCAGCTGTTCGGTCGTGACAAAACCGTTCTGCTGGATCAGCTCCATAATAAGATCCTGTCGGCGACGCTGTGCCATGAAAGCCTCCTCCGCTTTATCATTTTTCTCATGCGAAATACTGTGCGTCCGAAAACAGTTTTAAAGCTTAGTAGTTTTCAGCGGGTTATGCAGCTTCTTTAAAAGGTTCGGCGAGTTGGACGCGCGCTTTAAGTGAAAACTACTTGGAATTTATGTTCAAAAAAGCAAAAATGCGAAAAAATAAGAAACCCAGGTCGAAATACCATGAGTCAGTACATACTTTCCATCGATCAAGGTACAACCAGTTCCCGTGCCATACTCTTTGACCTACTGGGCAACATACACGCTATCCGCCAACAAGAGTTTCCCCAACATTTCCCGGCAAGCGGCTGGGTTGAGCACAATCCGGAGGATCTCTGGTCATCGGTTCAGCAGACCTGTGACGCGGTAATGGCCGAAGAGTGTGGTGATTGCGGTAAAGTGGTTGCCGTAGGCATCACCAACCAACGCGAGACCACGGTAGTCTGGGATCGGAATACCGGAGAGCCCGTATACAACGCTATCGTCTGGCAGGACCGGCGAACCGCCTCCTACTGCGAGTCCCTGAAACGTGAAGGGCTCGAACCCTGGGTCAACAGCAAGACCGGTTTGCTGATTGATCCTTATTTCTCGGCCACCAAGATCCGTTGGATTCTGGAAAATGTCGACGGAGTGCGGGAACGAGCGGAGCGCGGTGAGCTCGCATTCGGTACCGTCGATAGCTTTTTGTTGTGGCGACTAACCGGTGGCCGAGAGCATCGCACTGATGCGACCAATGCCAGCCGTACGATGCTGTTCAACATTCACAACCAGAAATGGGATCCGGAGCTCCTGGAGCTTTTCGGCATTCCCGAATCGCTGTTGCCGGAGGTGATGGACTCTGCCGATCAGTTCGGAGAGATCACAGAGGGTGGAGCCCTTAACGGAACCTCGGTGCTCGGTATTGCTGGAGATCAACAGGCCGCTCTATTTGGTCAGACCTGCTTCGGCATTGGCATGGCGAAGAGCACCTACGGAACCGGTTGTTTCCTGATGCTCAACACTGGGGACAAAGCTTTGCAGTCGAAACACCGCTTGCTCACAACGGTGGCCTATCGGCTGAACGGTAAGCCTACCTACGCCCTGGAAGGCAGTATTTTTATCGCGGGCGCAACCATTCAATGGCTGCGAGACGGACTTCAGCTAATCCGGAATGCTTGTGAAACAGAGCCGCTCGCAGAGGGTACGCCCATGGACCACGGAGTATATCTGGTGCCAGCATTTACCGGACTCGGCGCGCCCTATTGGGATCCCAATGCAAGAGGCGCCATTTTCGGTCTTACCCGCGATACCGGTATAAAAGAGATTGTCACGGCGGGCCTGCAGTCTGTTTGCTATCAGACCAAGGATCTGCAGAAAGCCATGGAAAAAGACGGCATTCGCCCGGTCAACCTCAGAGTTGACGGTGGCATGGTGGCCAACAACTGGGTGCTCCAGTTTCTGGCTGACATTCTCGGTGCGAGGGTGGATCGCCCGTCGTTGGTTGAAACTACTGCGCTGGGCGCTGCCTACCTAGCCGGCCTGAAAGCCGGAGTCTATGGCTCTCTTGAGGAACTCTCGGATCTGTGGTGCTGTGACCGGAATTTTGAACCAGTCATGACGAAGCAGAACCGGGACAAGCTTTACGATGGCTGGATCCAGGCAGTTCAGAAGCTTTGACGATACGATGTTGCGGAAACGCGGTTTAGCGAACCCCTAATTCCCGAAGACGCTTGTATAGTGTGTTTCGGCTGATGGCCAGCTCTCTCGCTGCCTGTGACACGTTGCCAGTGCACTTGCGGTACACCTTGAGAGTTGTGGCGAGTGGATCCTCCTGTTCAACCTCAACGCCCGGGGCTCGTGGTTCCGCTATCCGTGGATCGGATTCCTCGCCTGCGGCGGTCTCGAATTCTGCAAGAAAGTCTTCCGGTAAATGCCATACCTGCACATCTTCCCCGTCAGCAATGGCGATCGCCACCCGCAACACGTTCACCAATTGGCGGATATTACCCGGCCAAGGGTGGTTCTCAAAGGCCGAAAGCACTTTAGGAGACAGCTGTTCCGATTGACCAGGGTCACGGTGTCGGGAATAGAGGTTCTGTATCAGCAGCGACCTGTCGGATCGGTTTCGGAGCGCAGGGAGTTCCACGCATAGCCCGTTGATCCGGTAGTAAAGGTCCGCCCGGAAATGGCCGCTTTCGATACGTGTGCCCAGTGGTTGGTTGGTTGCGGTAACCAGCAGAATATCAACGGGAACGCTGTCGGTAGAACCCACTGGCGTAACCAGCCGTTCCTGGAGTACCCGTAGCAGCCTGGATTGGGCCGACAGGGGCATTTCGCCAATCTCATCAAGAAACAGGATGCCTTTGTGGGCCTTTCGAATAAAGCCCAGCGAACCCTGCGCCCGGGCGCCGGTGAAGGCGCCGGCTTCGTAACCGAACAGCTCCGACTCAACCAGTTCCGACGGAATGGCCGCGCAGTTAACCGCGACCAGTGGTTGATCCTTTCGGTGGGATGCCCGGTGAAGGGCCTTGACCAGCACTTCCTTGCCGACCCCTGTCTCGCCGGTGATAAGAACCGGGACACCCCGCTGAAGTACTTTGAGACTTTGTGTAGCGCAACGCTTTACTGCCGAATCACCGAACTCCAGGTTGTCGATACCCAGCAGCTCATCTGAATAGCAGCCCTCGTTCGACTGAGATAACCGATCGATCCGATTCGGGTTTTCGTTAACCCTTGTAGGGCGTTTGATCCTGGCGCTCAGTCGCACCTTGCTGCGAGTGGTCAGTTGCAAGGTTTCAGTTTCTGGATGCTCAAGAATTTGATGCCGGCGGCTCGTAAATAACTCATCCAGGCGGGCCTCGACGGTATTCATTCCCAGTAACTGGTCCGCTCGCTGGTTGCTTGCAATGATCTTTCCGAAATCATCGCAAACCAGGATGCCCGACCAGGGGCTGTCAAAGTTATCCGCCGTGGTGTTCAGGGTAATCTGAAAATGATCGGGGCCAAACTGACGTTTGATGAGACGATTTTCGACAGATTGTGAAAGTAGCCGAACCATGCCGAGGGTGTGGGCCTGTGGCAGGTAAGCGTCGCTGAATACGCTGAGAACCCCTGCAATCTGCCTGTGAGCACCGAAAATGGGTGCCGCAGAACCAATGATGCTCCGGTTCGTTTTCAGAAAATGTTCGTTTCGCTGAATCTGGACGGGCGCACTAACAGCAATAGAGGTGCCAATGGCGTTCGTACCGCAATTCTGTTCTTGCCAGTTCGCACCCGCCTGGAACCAGGGTTTCAGGCGGGTCTCGGTGATACGTTCATCACCCCAGCTGTTCAGTACCGTGGCATGCTGATCGGCAAGCAGAATGAGGCATCGGCTGCTGGAAAGTACGTTCCGGTAGTAGGGGAGAACCTCAGCCTCGGTCACCGAGAGCAATTCGCTGTACTGGCGGTTTATTTCCTCCAGTCGGGCAGATTCCGGCATAAGCGGTGTTGGCTCATGGTCGTGTTCAAGGCCCCAGGCAATACAACGGTTCCAAGAATCGGCAATAACGCTCCGGTAATCCGCATATTCGTTTTTTCTCATCAGTCGTCACTCAAGCATTCGTTGGTTGTTTTGGTCGACATTCGAGCAGCTTACGCGGGCAATTGTGCCAAAGCTGATGCTCAATAATCTGTGCAAATGCTGTTCAGGTCAATGTTCAGTTTGAACACAATATTGCTAAACGAACATTTTGGTTTTCGAATGAGAAATTTGCATGTAGAGAAAAAGCTCTTTAAAACAACGTTATAAGAAAATCAATTTCTTTGCTTGCGCAATGTGGTATGTCCTTTGCGTATAGAGTTCGAAATCGAATTTGCGCGGCTGATTTACGTCGGTCTCGAAGCGCGTTTCCACAAGAACAAAAAGGAAAGCCTATGTCCTTAACACTGGAGAATCTCTCCCGTGAGGTCGACGGCGTCGACTACATACGGGATGCCAACCTCACCTTCGAGGCAGGCTCTTTTAATGTTCTGCTCGGCCGGACACTGGCCGGAAAAACCTCGCTGATGCGATTGATGGCTGGGCTGGATAAGCCCGATACCGGCCGTCTGATCTACAACGGTGAGGACGTTACAGGGCAGAGCGTGCAGAGCCGCAACATATCGATGATCTATCAGCAGTTCATCAATTACCCCAATCTGACCGTCTACGAAAACATCGCCTCGCCACTTCGGCTGGCGAGGATGACTGATTCTGAAATTGACCGCCGGGTGAAAGAAACGGCGTCGATGCTTCGGATTGATCCTTTGCTGAAGCGTTACCCGTTGGAACTGTCAGGTGGTCAGCAGCAGCGAACCGCCATGGCCCGGGCCCTGGTGAAGGATGCCACCCTGGTGCTATTCGACGAGCCCCTGGTAAACCTCGATTACAAGCTACGGGAAGAGCTTCGGGCGGAACTGCGAGACCTGTTCCGCGAGCGCCAGTGCATTGCGGTGTACGCCACTACGGAGGCCAATGAAGCCCTGGCACTCGGTGGCACAACCACACTGTTACACCAGGGCCAGGTGGTTCAGAACGGGCCAGTGATGGATGTCTATCGCGCACCTGTGAACACCCTTGCTGCACAGTTGTTCAGTGAACCCCCGATGAACATGATTCGAGGCCGGGTGTCTGAAACCGAGGTGACGTTCGACGAGTACTCCCACCATGCACTTACGCAGGAGCTGTCGAAGCTGGAACCTGGCGATTACTGGTTCGGAATTCGTCCCAGCCATATTGGTCTGGTCCCCACCAGCGACGATGATCTGGAAATGTCCATGGAGGTAGAACTCAGCGAAATCAGTGGTTCTGAAACCTTCATGCATGTGGAGAACAGTCACTTTGAAATGGTGATGCAACTGATGGGAGTGCATCAGTACCACACAGGCGCACCGATCAAGGTATATCTGCCGATCAATAAATTGTTCGTCTTCGACAATAACGAACAACTGGTGCACACCCCGTCTCAGGTTTCAGGAGGGTCTGTCTGATGGCTGAAATTCAATTGAAATCACTCGCCCACAGTTATAGTGACATGCCCGAGGGACCAGACGATTACGCAATCCGTCAGCTCGACCATGTCTGGCACAAGGGTGGGGCTTACGCGCTGTTGGGCCCTTCGGGTTGCGGAAAAAGCACCATGCTGAACATTATTTCCGGTCTGGTTCAGCCTTCCGAGGGCGAGGTACTTTTCGACGGAAAGCGTGTTAATGAGTTGTCTCCGAGGGACAGGAATATCGCCCAGGTCTTCCAGTTTCCTGTCATCTACGACTCAATGACGGTCTACGACAACCTGGCGTTTCCGCTGAAGAACAACAAGGTTCCAGCCTCCAAGATCAAGGCCCGCGTTCATGAGATTGCCGAAGTCCTGGAGATCCAGGACAAGCTCTACAAAAAGGCAAAGAACCTGACCGCGGATGAAAAACAGAAGGTATCCATGGGCCGCGGCCTAGTGCGGGAAGACGTGTCGGCGATTCTGTTCGACGAGCCGCTGACGGTGATCGACCCGCAGCTCAAGTGGAAGTTGCGCCGCAAGCTCAAGCAGATTCACGAGCAGTTCGACATCACCATGGTGTATGTCACCCACGATCAGCTCGAAGCCTCCACCTTTGCCGACAAGATTGCCGTGATGTATGGCGGACAGATCGTCCAGTTTGGTACCCCAACCGAACTCTTTGAACAGCCCAACCATACCTTCGTGGGTTTTTTTATCGGAAGCCCCGGCATGAATCTTATCGAGGTGCAGCGCTGTGCCCGGGGCGTGTGCTTTGGGAACACGAATGTGTCGCTTGAGCCCTGGCAGGTTGATGTCCTGCAGCGGACCAGGTCTACCAACATCAAGATCGGAATTCGTCCGGAGTTTGTGGAAGTGTCCTCCGTCGCTTCAGACGACACCTTTGAGGCTGAGGTGATGGATGTCGAGGATCTGGGTACCTACAAGATCGTTACCGTTCAGCTTGACCACGAAAAAATGAAGGTTCGGGAGAGCGAGGACTTCGCCGCATCAATTGGCAGTCGAGTTTATCTCTCGTTCCCGAAGCAGTGGTTGAAGCTGTATATGGATGAATTCCTGGTACAGGAGCAAGACTGATGCAAAAGGTACAAAACAATAAAGCCTGGTGGCTGGTGCTGCCTGTATTTCTGCTCGTTGCCTTCTCGGCTCTCATTCCACTGATGACGGTCGTGAATTATTCGGTCCAGGATATTTTTGGTCCGGGCCAGGCGTTCTTCGTGGGTACTGAATGGTTCAAGGAAGTGCTCACCAACGAGCGCCTTCAGGATTCCCTTATTCGGCAATTTATTTTTTCCGGCGCGGTATTGCTAATCCAGATTCCGCTCGGAATCGGGGTCGCACTGATGATGCCAAAATCTGGCATAAAGGGGTCGCTCTGCCTGATTCTGCTGGCGATTCCGTTGCTGATTCCCTGGAACGTGGTTGGCACCATTTGGCAGATCTTTGCCCGTGGCGACATCGGTCTTTTCGGCTGGGGGATCAATCAGCTGGGGTTTGACTACAACTATACCGGAGACACCCTTGATGCGTGGTTGACGGTTCTGTTGATGGATGTCTGGCACTGGACTCCGCTGGTCGCCTTGCTCTGCTACTCCGGGCTGAGGGCGATTCCGGAGGCCTTCTATCAGGCGGCGGAAATTGACCGTGCCTCGAAATGGGCGGTGTTCCGGTATATCCAGCTGCCCAGGCTCAAGAGTGTTCTGATCATCGCAGTGCTGTTGCGGTTCATGGACAGCTTCATGATCTACATTGAGCCGTTTGTGCTTACCGGTGGCGGCCCGGGCAGCTCCACAACCTTCTTGAGCCAGACACTGACAACCATGGCAATCGGGCAGTTTGATCTGGGTCGCGCGGCTGCGTTCTCGCTGATCTACTTCCTCATTGTATTGCTGATTTCATGGCTCTTCTTTACCGCCATTACGCACGCCGACAAAGAAAAATAAGGAGAGTGTGATGAGACAGACACGTTCAAAAAACGTCGGGATTACGCTGTTTATTCTGCTGCTCCTGACTCCGATATACTGGTTGTTGAACATGTCGTTCAAGACCAATCAGGAAATTCTCGGGGGGCTTACCCTCTGGCCCCAGAATTTCACCCTGGATAACTATGCCGTGATCTTTACGGATCCCAGCTGGTACAACGGTTACATCAATTCGATGATCTACGTGTCCATCAACGTGGTGATCACGTTGCTTGTGGCCTTGCCTGCCGCCTATGCGTTCAGCCGTTACAAGTTCCTGGGTGACAAGCACCTGTTCTTCTGGCTGCTGAGCAACCGGATGGCGCCGCCGGCGGTCTTCCTGCTGCCTTTCTTCCAGCTTTATTCATCTATCGGCCTGTTCGACACCCATATTGCGGTGGCGCTTGCTCACTGCCTGTTCAACGTGCCCCTGGCTGTCTGGATTCTGGAAGGGTTCATGTCCGGTGTCCCCCGTGAGTATGACGAGATGGCCTATATTGATGGCTACAGCTTTCCGAAATTTTTCGTGAAGGTGTTCCTGCCGATGATTCGTTCCGGGATCGGGGTGACGGCTTTCTTTGCCTTCATGTTCTCCTGGGTGGAGCTGCTGCTGGCCCGGACGCTAACGTCCGTGGATGCCCAGCCGATCGGGGCGATCATGACCCGAACGATAGGGGCGAGCGGTATCGACTGGGGTGTTCTGGCTGCCGCCGGTTCGCTAACCATCATTCCCGGCCTGCTGGTGATCTGGTTCGTTCGTAACCATGTTGCCAAAGGCTTCGCCCTCGGACGCGTGTAAGGAGACGTTTTATGATTGCCTGGATGAACTGGACTCCGACCGTCGCCATCTTCTTTGCCGTGATTGCGGGAATTCTGGCGGTAATGACGGTTTACGAAATTGTCTCCCCGTGCACCGAGAGGAAGGGGTTTCTGCCGATAGCCACCACCCGCGGGGATCGGTTGTTTATTGGATTGCTTTCGGCAGCATATATACATCTGAGCTTCCTGGCGGTCAGCGATATCACCCTTTGGGTGGCGCTCGCTGTCTCTGTGGTTTGGCTCCTGGTTTTGCTGCGTTGGGGGTGAGTATCGACAAGGGATGTTCGTATGGTGTTTTTTCGAAAATCCTGGTCCTAAAAAAGATTCAGGACTTCTTGTAATGATTTCGAAAACGAACTAATTTTGTTTGAATGATCGGAATCGATCACGATAGATTCCGGCAAAAAAGAATAGCGACCAGAAAGAGCGCTATAACTGCGGACACGAAACACGGCTGTTTCGTTCCATTCATTAAATGTCGAACGAGGTTGGATATGTTCAACAACAACAAATATCCGAGGACCCTGTTGCTCAGCGCCGCCGTTGGTGTCGCCTGCATGGGTTTGAGCCTGCATGCCAGCGCCGATCAGTACAGTGAAGCGGCTGAGAAGTGGGTCAATGAAGCGTTCAAAAACTCTACCTTGAGCAGGGAAGAGCAGCTCAAGGAAATGGAGTGGTTCATCAAAGCCGCTGAGCAGTTCCGTGGCATGGATATCAACGTGGTTTCCGAAACCATAGCGACTCACGAATATGAGTCCAATGTCCTTGCCAAGGCATTCTCCGAAATCACCGGGATCAACCTGACTCACACGCTGATTCAGGAAGGGGATGTCATCGAGAAGCTCCAGACCCAGATGCAGTCTGGAAGAAATATCTATGATGGCTACGTGAATGATTCAGATCTGATTGGTACCCATTTTCGCTATGGAAAGGTGGTGGCCGTTGAGGACATCATGAACGGTTCCGGTAAAGATCTTACCCTGCCTACCCTGGATCTTGATGATTTCATTGGGCTCGACTTTACGACTGGGCCGGATGGCAAACTCTATCAGTTGCCTTCGCAACAGTTTGCGAACCTTTATTGGTTTCGTGCCGACTGGTTTGAACGTGAAGATCTGCAAGAGCAATTCAAGGAAATTTACGGCTACGACCTGGGTGTGCCGGTTAACTGGTCTGCCTACGAGGATATTGCCGAGTTCTTCTCGGTTCACGTGAAGGAAATTGATGGTGAGCGAGTATACGGCCACATGGATTACGGCAAGAAAGATCCGTCTCTGGGCTGGCGTTTCACTGATGCCTGGTTCTCCATGGCGGGTGCTGGCGACAAGGGCCTGCCCAACGGCTTGCCGGTGGACGAATGGGGGATTCGGGTTGAAGAGTGTCACCCGGTCGGCTCCAGCGTTAGCCGTGGTGGTGCAACGAACGGGCCTGCGGCTGTCTATGCCACTACGAAATACGTGGATTGGCTGCGTGAGTACGCGCCCCCCGAAGCTCAGGGCATGACCTTTTCAGAGGCCGGTCCCGTTCCCGCACAGGGCAACGTTGCCCAGCAGATCTTCTGGTATACCGCCTTTACCGCGAGCATGATCAAGGACGGCCTGCCCGTTGTAAATGAGGATGGCACCCCCAAATGGCGGATGGCACCGTCTCCCCGTGGGCCCTACTGGGAAGAAGGTATGAAGCTGGGCTATCAGGACGTAGGTTCCTGGACTTTCCTGGACTCCACGCCTGAGAAACGTCGCCTTGCAGCTTGGCTGTACGCCCAGTTCACCGTATCCAAGACCGTCTCTCTGGAGAAAACGATTGCCGGCCTGACGCCGATTCGCGAGTCCGACATTGAATCTGAGGCGATGACTGAAATGGCGCCGAAGCTCGGCGGCTTGGTGGAGTTTTATAGGAGCCCGGCTCGTGTGCAGTGGTCACCGACCGGTACCAATGTGCCAGACTATCCGAAACTCGCCCAGCTTTGGTGGCAGTACATTGCCCAGGCGGCCAGTGGTGAAGCCACTCCTCAGGAAGCCCTCGACGGCCTCGCTCAGGCTCAGGATCGGGTCATGGAGCGCCTTGAGCGTGCCAATGTTCAACCGACCTGTGGTCCGAAGCTGAACGAACCGCGCGACCCGCAATACTGGCTGGATCAGCCCGGCGCACCCAAGCCGAAGCTGGCTAACGAGAAGCCACAGGGCAAAACCGTTGCCTACGACGAGCTGTTGAAGACCTGGGAAGAGGCGCGCTAAGGCAAGTCGCTTTTCGGAATCACAATGCCTGCCGCAACGCGATCCTCAAGTTGCGGCAGGCGGAGTCATGTTTTTCCAGACATTTTTCTCCAGTTCCCTAAGGGACTGTTTAGAGCCTGAGCGGTTTTCCAGCCTCCCGGCGCCGCTCTTCCCATTCTTCCCGGGTCTGCGCCGCCTGGTCACCCGGCATTGAATCGATGATGCTGAAATAATCGGAACTGTATTCGTCAGCAATGATTGTGTTGCGCGGTTTTACCTTAACCACATACACCGTCTGGACATTCTGGTGATCGAATTCGCGCCAGTACTGTTCGTCTTTTAGGAAAGTGTACCTGTGTCCCTCCAGGGCCCGGATCAGGCTGGCGGTATTGGTGGTACCGGCACGTTCCACCGCATCCTTGTATTGATAAATAATGCTGTAGGCCGAGGCCGCAGCGGTGGATGGTCGCATTTCATATCGGTTTGAGAAGGCTTCTACAAACTCCTTTCCTCTCGGATAGTTCAGCTCGTAGGGTACGTTCCATACCCAGGGCGAGCCGCCGATAACGCCCTCCATAATGGTGGGACCTACCTGCCGAGCCATGCCCAGGGTCAGGTTGGGCACAACAATCTGCATTTTCTTGGTAAGGCCCATTTCGTAGGCAACATTCAGTGCTCTCACCATGTCGTCGCCGAACAGGACCATCATCAGAACCTTGGCGTTACTGGCCTCTGCCTGCTCCAGCGCCTCCCTGAAATCGGTAATCAGTGCCCGGGGGAAAGGGGTTTTCACGCCCTGATGGCGGTCAGTGTCTTCGGTTCCCGAGAACTTGCGAACAGACTCCTCCACAGACCAGCCCCAGGTGTAGTCGGCGGTAATGTAGAAGTAATCGTCTTCCGCATGATTGGTGGTCAGATACTGACTGAGCGCCTTTGCAGTCATCCAGGCGTTGTAGGGCTCACGGAACATGTATGAATGCCCTTCGGCGCCGGTGGTGGCGTTCGAGTAGGTCAGCGTGCCGAAGTAGATCCGGTTGCGATCGCGAGCAGCTTTGCCTGAGGCAATGGCAACGGCGCTGGACACACCGCCGAACACCATCTGGACGCCTTCACGGTCGATGAGTTCTGCGGTGTTCTTTGCGCCCTGGGCAGGGTCACCGCGGGTATTTCTGATCACCAGCTCCAGCTGACGCCCCATCACGCCACCGGCTTTATTGATTTCATCAAGCGCCAGAAAGGCGCCCAGACGTTGTTGCAGACCCTGATCCTTGTAACGACCGGTCTGCGGGTAGTTCAGGCCGATTTTAAGGGTTTCGGCATACACAGTAGTGCTCGCCAGCAACAGCAGACAAGCAGAAAAGAGTACTTTTCTGACGTTCATTCAGGTTGGCCTCCGGAATTGCAGCGCCAATGGGGAAAAGGGCTGCCAATCATTGTTTTGATTATTTGTTAAGCAACGCTAGTGTCTCTGCTGATTATGAGGCCAACAATGGGACAAAAGTGGAATTTTGGGTAACAAATTGTAGGTTAGTGATCTGCATCTTGTCTGGCCTATGTTGTTCCCATGAATCGGTTCGGCTGCAGCCGAAGAAATGGATATACTTTCCGGAATTGCCCGGTGTGGGCTTCGCTGCAGCCAATGGAGTTTTGTGGGTCTTGGTAACTATAAAGCGCAGGAAATTCGGACTTGGATCGACTCTCTCGTTTCTTTTGGCGGCAATGGGGCTTGTCATCGTCCCGATGTCGGCCAGCGCCGAGTGGTATCGGTTTTCGGATACTGCAATGACCACGCCTATCGAACTGGAGTTCTGGGCGGAGGATAAAGAGCTGGCGAACCGGGTTGGCAAAGAGGTGCTGGCGGTTTTTCATCAGGTTGATGAACAGATGAGTCGCTATCGGGAAGAGTCGGAGGTCTCCAGGCTCAACCTCAATGCACCCGACGGGCCAGTAGAAGTCAGTGACGGGTTGTTCGAGGTGATTGAAAAAGCACGGGAGGTTTCTCTACTCAGCCAGGGCGCCTTCGACATCACCTTTGGCTCAGTGGGTTACCTGTATGACTTCAGGGCCGGCAAAAAGCCCACGGACGAGGAGCTTCGATCCGGCTTGCCGCGGGTGAATTTTCGGGATGTGATTCTTGATGAGGATGATCAGACGGTCGAATACCGGCAGGCAGGGATTCTGGTAGACCTCGGTGGCATCGCCAAAGGGTACGCAGTGGATCTGGGAATCGAGCGTCTGGTCAGTTTTGGCATTCGCCATGCCCGGCTGAGTGCTGGCGGCGACATGCGACTGTTAGGGGACAAGCGGGGCCGGCCCTGGTACGTGGGCATTCGGGACCCCCGTTCAGAAGGGCGCAACGCGGTGGTTTTGCCGCTCGAGGATGTGGCCGTGTCCACCTCCGGCGACTACGAGCGGTTCTTCGTGGATGAGGCGGGAGAAAGGGTTCATCACATCCTGTCGCCTGAGACCGGCAAATCGGTCCAGGGTGTCCAAAGCGTGACCATTATCGGCGAGGATGCGTTGACAACCGACGGCCTCTCCACGGCGGTTTTCGTGCTCGGGCCCAAAAAGGGACTGGAGATGATTGAGCGTTTGAAAGGTATCGATGTTGTGGTTATCGATGATCAGCGCATGATGCACGTTTCAGAAGGCCTCGTTCCGCCCCAATCAGACTAGGGGCGGAACGAGCAGTTTCCGTCAATTTCCGATAGTGCCGTTCACGACATTCGAGAACGCAATCAGGCTGTCCTGAGATGTCCCATTGCCCAGCCCGTGGCCGTTGAAACGGGTGCCGAAGTCACCCTGCTCCCCGTGCAATGCCATGTAGTTGAGCAGCACGGTCTGAACCAACTGGTTGACGTTGTTGGCCGCAGGACTGGAGGCAGTTTCCACCGACGCATCAGAGCGCATGAAGCCGATCTGCCTGCGAATCGGAGTGGGGCGGCCCGCCGGGTTGTAAACCAGGAAGAATGAGGCGGCCGTCTGCTGGTTGTCGCCGGTCCATTCGCCCTTGCCACGACCGTCCATGGAATCGTCGATTCGGCCGTTGCTCGACACCGAGCCGTCACTGAACACATAGAGCATCAATGGCATTCCTACCCGGGCTGCGTATTCCAGGCAGGCGCCCATACACCGACCGGCCTGTTCATCACGACGTTCGCCGGTTCCGCGCTCACCCGTATGGTAGTCGTAGCCGCCCATGGTGATCGTGCCGGCGCCAGCGTAGCCGTTCAGCACCAGCTTCATGACAGACGCAGTTTTGCGGAACTCACGGTTATTATTGAACTCATCGCGGGTGAAGATGCCGGTAGGGCCCACGATTTCGAGGTCCAGCTCTGGATCCAGTTCTGCCGGATCGCCGAAGCGGTCTGCCAGGTCTGCACTCTTGATGTAGCCGCAGCGAACCAGATCTTTGACGACGTCGTCTGTAGAGATGCCGGTGTTGACCTGGTTCATCTTGGCGTCGCTGATGCGCTGAATGGATTCCATCACGGCGACCGCGTCTGATTGATCCAGAATGCCGATCAGGTCGCCCACATCTACCAGGCCGGTAACGTCTGAGGGCCGGTCAATCTTGGTGGGGCGAACCTCCGGATTGATCAGGTTCATCGGTGCCAGCGAGTTACCGCCGGATTCCGAACTCTGGGACCCTATGAGAGAGAGCAGGGAGCCGTCGGCACCCGCGTGATGGATGCCGTACATCGGGTTGTGTGGGTTATTGCCGGTGTCGTTTTCCGAGCGAGCTGCAATAATGGCTCCGTCTGTTGCCGCCCGGGTGCCGGGACTAGTACTTTGAAGAATCCCGCGTAGGAAGCCGCTGTCTGAATGGAATGCGAGGCCCAGCTCCGTGTTCACGAACTCCGGATCGTTGGGCAACATGTCACCGGGAAGACCAAGTTTGTTGTAGCCTGCGGTGCTCAGGAAGTCCATTTGCCCACCGGATTTACCCATCAGTACATTGGAGCCGGCAATATTGGCTCCGCCCGCTAGATCAAAGCAGATAAATGGAATCTTGCCTGCGCCCTGCAGCGCTATACCACAGCTTTCTTTCAAGGTTTGTAGGTCTGGAGAAAGCGCGGCGGACGCCATCCGCGGGTTACCGAACAGGCTGAAAAGAGATGCACCGAAAACAGTAGCCGAGCCTGCCATAAGACCCTGCGCGATAAACTCGCGACGTGTCCTGGGCTTGCCGTGGTCGTCATGGAGTAGTGGACTGCCATTGGCCAGAGGCTTCTTTCGTGATTTGCGTATAAACATGATCGACTTCCTTTACTGAACCAAGGTGGTGGCACTGCCAAGCACAGCTGCGCAGCTTGCCTTGACGACCGTTTCGGTTCGGTCAGGGCCGCAGCTTGCACCACAGCTGGTCAAGCCATTGATTAGATTGCTGAGCTCATTAGCGACTGTCTCATTTGTAGGCTGAGATGCCAGATCGTTTCCGACAAACCTACTGAGGAGCGCTCCCACTATGAGATCCTCTCCGCCACCTTCAAATGCGGTGTTTGCCGGTGCCGCAAAATTGAAATTGCCGAAAATCTCCTGCCGAAGGTTGTCGCTGGAAACCAGAGCGTCGCAATACTGAATTGCCAGCTGGGTAATCGCCATCTGATGAGACGAAAGGAAGCCCTCGATTGTTTCCACTGTCGGGAGTTGCTGCCGAACAGTGTTGAATTTCTCGGAAACCTTCGAATGCGTGGTCGGTACACCGGTCATCCGAGACATGGACTCGTTGATCTCGTCAAAAGTTTTCAAGCCGATCTCCGATGACGGCTCCTGGTCTGATGGCGCCGGTTGAGGCGGCAGCGACGGCTCGGAGCGGGCAAAGTTGTTACCGCCCAGCTGGTCGAAGGTCAGGAAAAACTCGTCGTTCCCTGGCCCGTTTTCCAGCGCAATGATGGTGCCCAGAGAGGAGAGCGGTTGCCCGGCGCCGGGCTCATAACTGCCGCTGTCCAGGACAACGTCCAGGTTGGCCCAGGCCTGTCCAACAGTTGCCTCCTTGCCGTTGATGCCCAGTCGCATGCCGCGCAGCGGGATGTTCGATGGTTCGGCCGAGTCATCAAGGCTGATGAAGAAGGGACTGGTGAATCGGTAGGCATAGCTATCGAACTGGCTGACTTCGAACACGATGAAGCTCTCGGGCAGGTCGATCAGGTGAGAGACACCGAACAGGAGATAGAACTTCTGGCCAACGCCCACTTCGAAGTTGGCCTGAACCTGCTCCGGTGTCAGCGCACGATTGTGGATGGCTACCATGCGGATCGCGCCCTGCCAGGGCGAGTTACCATCGGTCTCGTTGCCCAGCACCAGGGCAAAGCTGTCGTCCCATTCAGTCAGCAGTCCGCCGTCGTCCGGGTCGACATCCCCGGTTGGGACACCATTTACAAAGATCTGGCGCCCGGTTGCCGGGGTGTAGTTCACCACCACGTGCTGCAGGGTTGCCTGCAGGAGCATGTCGGCGTCCCGGGTCGCGAAAGGCGTATTCTCATCGCTGGTGGTGCTGCGATGCAGCACTTCGTAACGCTGGAGCGACTGGCTGAGCGTAACGTTGCGAGTGGTGGATGAGCCCGAGTAGGTCACGATGCGGGCATCTTCCTGGGTGATGTTGCCGGGGGCGACCCAGGCCTCGATGCTGTACTCGCCGGAGGCGGTCAGCAGGGTGTGCAGCTTCCGGCTTGCGGTGGTACTGCCCTGGGCCTTGCCCGCCGGGATCATGAAACCCTGCTCGTTTTCGCCTGCCGGACCAAGGTCAATACCCCAGCCGCCAACCCAGTCAACGTTTCCGCTCAGGGTCAGATCCAGTGCAGGCGAGACGCCGCTGGTATCAAAGGCAGTCTGGCCTTCACCAAACTTGAATTCGTACAGGGCAATCACGTTGTCTTCAAACCGGCCGCCGGAGTTTGCGAGCAGGCCGTCTGCCTGCAGGTTGAGTGCCTTGCTGGCAACGATTGCCGGGTCCACGGGTTGGGCGCTCAGATCCTGGACCATTTCAAGAATCTTCAGTTCCATCAAATCGGCTGAGGCTTCGCAGTCGTCGTCCCAGCAGTTGTGGAAGTCGTAGCGCAGACGTTCAACCAGTCGGGATGCGCCCGGATTCATGGGATCAATACGGCTTTTCGCCTGATCGTAGGCAGTAGTGACATCGGCGCTGGCAATGTAAGGGGTTTGCCCACCATCAGCATGGCAGTCGCTGCAATACTGTCTGAGTTCGGGGTATACCGTGGTGGAAAACAGGCCAGTGTCGCTTGGCAGGGCAACCGTGGCGCCCGGTTCTTTGAGCGCTGGAGCGCGAAGTTCCACGGTTTTGGCAGAGCCTTCTGACCCGCCTGCCCAGTTGGAAATATAGGTGGTGAGAATGTCCACACAGGCTGACGTGCTCTGGAGCCAGCAATTATGGCCACCTGCCACCTTTGTCACCATTGTGGACTGGGATGGATCAGACAGGTTAACAATAGAATTCGCCTGTGCGTAAGCCAGGTTAACGTCCTGCTCATTGACGAACGTGGGTGCCTGGCCATTGGAGCCGTGACACGCGCCGCATTTATCCTGGGTGACGAGGTTGTCCCACACGGTGCGTTTGAAGTTGGCCACATCATCCGTCGAGGGGGCAGGCCCGTTGTAGGTAACCGTGCCGGAATTCTGGGAGGTATTCGGCAGTTGTTCCGTGGATTCGCCCCCGCAGGCAGAAAGCAGAAGGGCCAGGACAGTGATGGCAAGGACCGATTTGAGGGAGCTCATGGAAATGCCTTTAAATGTTTTCATAGCGTCCTCACTCCCCCATGCAGTACACGGCGGATTCTGCAAATACCTGCTTCAGGTCGTAACCCTGACTTGCGAAGCTGGCAACCATACTGCTTACCTGCGAACGGTCTGCGCTGTCGGAGGGAGGTCGCAGGCAGACATTCTCGAACACCTTCTTGACCTGGCACTCTGCGAAGGCCTCGGAATTCGCGAATTCCATACCCAGGCTCTTGGCACCGCTGCCGGAACCCGGGAGTGAGGGATCCCATCCCAGTCGGCGATTGGCGCCCTGGCGCCAGTAGTTATCCCAGCTGTCGTCAGGTGTGACATAGCCCTGCTCGAAGGTTGCAGAGTTGATGTGGTACTTGGCCTGAACCCTGGAGCCGGTTTCTGGGTCTGTTTCGCCAATGGCGTTGTAGACCAGCCTGCCCAGTTCTCCATCGGGGTCGGTGTTGGCGTCATACTCGTAGTCGTAGTAGGCAAACGCCTGGGTCATGGGGTCCATGCCGGTGTGGCAGCCAACGCAGTTGTTCAGGAATACCCGGCTGTCACCACCCGGGCTGCGGGAAACATCCTGGCGAATGCGGTCCGTGGGCAAGGTAACGTCCGCAACCTGCTCCAGGTCGTTGCACATGTGATTGATCAGTGTGAAGCGGAACATCGCCCGGTTGGTGCCGGCACTGAAGAAAGCCCGGGCGGAAGCTCTTGATGTAATGACGCCGGCGGTGGCCGAGGGAGGAAGGCCCGTGTAGGTCGACTGGTTTACCCGCTCCAGGTTGTCCTTAAGGCTGGCTCCACTGTTCTCGAGGGATTCGTAGTGGTTGTTGTTGCTGGTGGAGTAGTTTGGCAGGTTCAGGGATGCATTCCCGATGTAAAGAACATCGTCATACAGAACTTTTCGGAAGTCTTCCCCGTCCCGCACCAGGCCAATCACCGTGGCAATGTAATCATTGAGGGGCACGAACTTTGACATCGCCTCGTTGGTCCAGGGGGCTGCAAAATTCTTCAGGGTGACGTCGTAGAAAGCGCTGTCTTGCATGGCCGTGAAGGCGGCATCAATCGCTCTGCCGGACTCTATGTCGCTCGCCATATCGTCAAGGACGACTTCAGAGGGTGGCACGCCGGCGACCCGATCGTGGATTCTTTTGGCCTGCTCTCTGGGTCCAGCCTGAACAAGGCTGGCCTGTCCAGACACCAATGCGACGAGAACTGCGGTACTGCAAGCCTTGCAAAGCAGGCTTCTGATCCTGTTCCGGGCGGTCATGTCCTTTCCCTCGGTGATCGATAGCATGTGCACATTAATGCTTTTTGACAATTGTTAAAAGTTTACGGCTTGCTATATCCTTCGTTTTGAGCCGTAGGCCACGTTATTACATTGCGTTACGTAAAACCCTTGGAGCCTGCCAGCGGAACCGACTTAATTTATGTCATGGAATGTCATCCGAAACAGGGTTTCTCACGTTGGAAATTAAGTCGCCCATTCTAAACATCTCTCGCAGTACTCGCCTGGCTGTCGCACTCGGCTCGCTTGCAGCTCTGTCTGGCTGTCTTTCGAGCAGCGACAGTCAGCAGGCGGATCCGGTTGTCGTCGAGAACCCTGTGGCTTATGTCGAACGGGCTCTGCTTTTTGACGAAAACACCGGGGCCCTGGTCGAGGACAACCTGGCCGACCCGAGCGCTTTCCGCCCCGGAGCGCGGCTGTTTCTGAAGGCCAGTGCCACTGCGGACGCCGAGAAGCGGGATATTGCCTCAAGAGCATTCGCGGGGCCGCAATTCCTTGATGACAATGGTCAGTTACGTTTCGACGTGAAAGATCTCCACGTTTCCCACGACGGCTCCAGACTGCTGTTTGCCATGCGTGCGCCGGAAATCGAGGACGCAGACGACGAGGATCAGCCAACCTGGAATATCTGGGAATACGAGGTTAGTACCGACATCCTGCGCCGGATCATCGATTCGGACGTTACCGCCCGGGCCGGGCAGGACGTTGCGCCAGCCTATCTGCCTGATGGCAGAATCGTTTTCTCGTCAACCCGTCAGCGGATTTCCAAGGCGGTGCTGCTTGATGAAGGCAAACCCCAGTATTCCGGTCTGGACGAGGAGGGTGATAGCCCCGGGTTTGTTCTGCATGTGATGGACGACGATGGTCAGAACATTGAACAGATCACCTTCAACCAGAGCCACGACCTCGACCCCATGGTGGCGGATGATGGCACCATTGTGTTCAGCCGCTGGGATAATGCCGGCCAAACCCGGAACAACGGTGTGAACCTCTACCGCGTCAACCCTGACGGCACTGGCCTGAGTTATCTTTTCGGTCGTCACTCCCACGATTCGGTTCCGGAAGCGAACGACATACAGTACCTGCAGCCACGCAAATCAGACAGCGGCAATCTGCTCGTGCAGCTAAGGCCGTTTGAAACGGATGATTACGCGTCTGTGTTGGCGGAAGTCGATGTTGACCAATTTGTTGAGGCCAATCTTCGTCTCGATGGCACCGAAGGTTCGGGACAGCGCTCGCTTGTGCCCGGCGTGGGCCTGGATGGCCAACTATCGCTGAAAGGCAGTTATGCATCGGTTTCACCGCTACTTGATGGTACCAACCGCTACCTGGTCAGTTGGACACCTTGCCGGTTGCGTGAAACAGCGACCGACCGGATTGTGAACTGCACGGAAGATCGCCTGCAATCCGAAGACTATCAACCCGCAGAGCCCGTCTACGGTTTGTGGCTTCTGGATATCAACAGCGAAACCCAGCGGCCGGTGGTCCCGCCGGTAGAGGGCGTTCAGTTTGATGAGGCGGTCCTGATGAAGGAGCGGCCTCTGGAAGGGTTCATCCCGGAATCCCAGTTCACGGGTGATGAGGGGGCCCTCGGCGATGCCGGCTACGGCGTCCTGCACATTCGAAGCGTCTATGATATCGATGGAGTGGACACCACGCCGACTGGTATTGCTGCAATGGCTGATCCGCTGCAAACGCCGCCGGAAGATCGCCCGGCCAGATTCCTTCGACTGGAAAAGCCCGTGGCCATCCCCGATGAGAACGTCCGGGATTTCGACAACAGCGCCTTTGGCCGCAGCCGGGCTCAGCTAATGCGGGAGATTCTGGGCTACGTGCCGATAGAGCCTGATGGGTCAGTGAAGGTGGCGGTGCCCGCCAATGTTGCTTTTGCCATCAGTATTCTTGATGCGAAAGGCCAGCGTGTTGGTGGCGCTATGGGCAACCGGCACCAGAACTGGCTCACGGTGCGCCCCGGCGAGACCCTTGAATGTTCAGGGTGCCACAACCCGAACAGTCCGACACCCCATGGCAGACCGGATGCCGGTCCAGCGTCCGTGTGGGGTGGGGCCGCAACCACCAGCCTTCCGTTCCCGAATACCGACCCGGCTCTGTTTGCCGACATGGGTGAAACCATGGCTCAGGTGTTTGCCCGCATCAACGAGATTCGCCGGCCGACGCCGGATGTGGTCTATGCCGATCAATGGTCCGGAGATGCCGTGGATCCCAAGCCTGACAGCTTTGCCTACGCCTATGCCGATCTGCAGACACCGCCGCCGATATCCGGCGTTTGTGCAACCGACTGGGCGCCGAATTGCCGGATTGTGATCAACTACGAGCAGCATATTCATCCGCTGTGGAGCGTCAATCGGGAGGTATTGGACCCGGACACCATGGCGGTCGTGGATGACTACACCTGTACCAGTTGCCATACGGACACCGATGCGGCGGACGCTCAGCAAGTGCCGGCTGGACAGCTGGATCTGGGCGATGGCCCGTCACCCGATGAACCGCTACACTTCAACGCCTACAGAGAACTGCTCTTCCCGGACAGTGAGCAGGAACTGGTGAACGGCGCCCTGATCGATGTGCTCGTGGACTCCGGGGAGGTTTTGAGGGACGAAGAAGGCAATCCCATTCTGGACGCCAACGGAGATGAACAACCCATCCTGGTAACAGTGCCGGTGCAGGCTTCAATGTCCGTCAACGGTGCCCGTGCAAGTCGTTTCTTCGACGTATTCGCCGACGACGGTTCACACAGGGATTTCCTCTCGCCCGCCGAACTGCGACTGATTGCAGAGTGGTTGGATATTGGCGGCCAGTATTTCAACAATCCGTTCGACGCTCCGGAAGACTGATCCAAGGACTGAAACTCGCACCATGCCCATCGCCATTCTTATCTTTCTTTTGTTGTTGCCGGCCCAGAGCTGGGCTGGCTGGCTGTGGGGGCAGGCTGAAGACGATGCATTGAAAGTGCAGGTGGCGGAGCCCTATGTGTCCTGGCGAACCGGACCGGCAACGGGCTATCCAGTTTTTCATACCAGCGAAAAAGGGGAATGGCTGACCATTCTCCAGCGCAAGACAAGTTGGATCAAAGTGACGGATACCCGTGGCCGGGAGGGTTGGATAGCGGTTGCGGATATTGCGCAGACGGTGGATGCCACGGGTAATCGTGTGGATCTTCAGGTGCCGGATTTTGAGGCTTTTGAAAGCCGGCGGGTGGAAGCCGGATTGATGATGGGGGAGTTTGATGGTGCCGCTGTCACGGCAGGCTACGGCGGCTTCTGGATGACCAGAAACCTGTCCGCCGAGCTTTGGGCTTCTCAGATTCTGGGCAGCGCCTCGGAAATTAGAATGGTTAATGCGAATCTGGTGCATCAGCCATTTCCTGACTGGCGGGTATCACCCTTTTTTACCCTGGGGGTCGGGCATATCTGGGTTGATCCCAAGGCCACTCTGGCTCAGCCCGAAGAACGGGATAACAGCATTGGCCATGCAGGGCTTGGCATCCGCGCCTACATCACCGATCGATATTTCATCCGTGCCGAAGTGAAGGACTACAAAGTGTTCACTACCCGGTCCACCAACGAAGAAGCGACAGAATGGAAAATCGGACTAAGCATCTTTTTCTGAAAACGCTGTGTCTCGGGGCAGGGCTATGCATAGCCACAGCAACCCAGGCCCAGGATGATCGGCCGCTGATCGAGCCGGATGTTACCCCGGTGCCGGTCACCGAGGCGCTGATTGACACCGAGAACTTTGAAATTGGCGCTTTTGTGGGCGTGCTCAATATCGAGGACTTCGAGTCGTCGCTGCTTTATGGCGGCAAGCTCACCTACCACCTCAGCGAGTCCTTCTTTTTCGAGGCCGGAGTCGGCTTCGCGGAGGGTGGAGAAACCAGTTTCGAGAAGCTGGCCGGTAACGTGGAGGTGCTTACCGACAGCGAGCGGGATTACAGCTATTACAACATCAACCTGGGTTACAACGTGCTTCCGGGCGAGGCCTTCCTCACCGAGAACTACGCATTCAACACCAATTTCTATCTGATTGCGGGTGCCGGCGCTACCGATTTTGCGGGTGACACCCGGTTTACCCTGAATGCCGGCGCGGGCTATCAGGTTCTGTTGACGGACAGCGTTGCAGTTCAGATTGGCGTAAGACAGCACTACTACCGAATAGATGTTCTTGGGGCCGAGAAAACCTCCATGAACACAGAGGTCAGCACTGGCCTGTCGGTCTTTTTCTGATTACAGGAGCAATGGTTATGAAAGCATCCATAAAATCACTGGCGGTGGCGGGCGTCCTGGCCTGTCTTAGCCCCATGGCGGGCGCCGAGGCCATCAATGTGCCAGCTCCGGATTTCACCCTGGAAAGCCGTTCCGGCGAAAACCTGAGGCTGGAGGACCATCGTGGTGAAGTGGTGATGCTGAACTTCTGGGCATCATGGTGTGGTCCCTGCCGCCAGGAAATGCCGCTGATGGATGAGCTTTACAGCCAATACAAGGATCTCGGCTTCACGATTCTGGCGGTCAATGTGGATGAGAATCGGGAAGAGGCCCATCGCTTCCTGGACAAGGTACCCGTGAATTACCCGATCCTCTACGATCCGGAGAGTTCGGTGAGCGAGCTTTATGAAGTCCAAGCCATGCCAACGACCGTGATGATCGATCGCGATGGTAATGCCCGGTATCTCCACTACGGCTATCAGCCGGGTTACGAAGACGAGTACGAACAGCAGATTCGCGAGCTGGTGCGCGAATAATTTTCGGACGGAACGTTTATGCGTAATTTGTCGATCTTCACTGCCTCTGCTCTTTTGGTCGCGACCTTCACGATCTCTGGATGCAGCTCAATCAAGCCGTGGGTAAAACCCTATGAACGGGATAATCTGGCGGATCCGGTCATGAGTCTCAGCCGCCATGGCAAGGCGGATTCCTACATGCATCACGTCTATCAGGTCCGGGAGTCTGCGCGGGGAGCAGAAGGCGGTTCTGGGGGTGGCTGTGGCTGTAACTGACGGCAAAAGGTTAGTGCGCTCCGTCTGCGCTCTGTTCGTGCTGATGTTGGCCGGGCAACAGGCGATTGCGGCGACCTTGCCAGTGGATAACGTGGATGTTCTCTACCACCGCTATGACGGTGGTGGCATGGTCATCGATGGCCCCTCAGTTTTGGTGCGCAAGGGTATTGGCTCGTCGGTTTCGTTTTCCGGCCAGTACTATGTTGACTCCGTTTCGGCTGCCTCTGTGGACGTTCTGGCCACGGCGAGCCCCTACGAGGAAGAACGCAACGAGTACACCTTTGGTGTCGATTACCTGCACGATAAGTCCATTTTGAGTCTGGGTTTCACCAACAGTTCCGAAAACGATTACGAAGCCAACACCGTTTACTTCTCGCTCAGCCAGGAGTTTTTCGGGGGCATGTCCACAGTAACCATGGGCTATGCCAGCGGCTGGGATGAAGTGGGCCGGGTTGGCAACGATTCCTTCAGCGAGGAAGCTGATCGTCGGAACTATCAGCTCGGACTGAGCCAGGTCGTCACCCGCAACAGCCTGGTAGGCCTGGATCTTGAGGTGGTTACGGATGAGGGCTTCCTGCAGAACCCTTACCGACAGAACCGCTACATCGACCCGAACGATTCCACAGCGTTCCTGTATCAACCGGAACGTTATCCGGAAACCCGAACAAGTACCTCCGTGGCCATGCGAGCGCTTTACTATCTGCCATATCGCGCCTCAATTCGCGGTGAATACCGTTATTTTTCCGATACCTGGGGCATCAACGCCCACACGGTCGAACTGGGATACGTGCACGGATTGAACCAGCACTGGACCCTTGAAGGTTCCATTCGTTACTACAGCCAGAGCGAGGCGGACTTTTACAGCGATCTTTTCCCATTCGAGAACTCCCAGACACACCTGGCCCGTGACAAGGAGCTCAGCTCCCTATCCGGGACAACCCTGGCGGTGGGCGCGGTCTACGAATGGAAGCAGACTTCGCTTCCCGGCATTGATCGCCTGCAGTTCAGCTTACTGGTGGACTGGCTGAATTTTGAATATGACAACTTCCGGGATGTCACCGCAGCAGGTGACTTTCTCCCCGGCGAAGAACCCCTATATTCCTTCGATGCCTACGTAACCCGGGCGTCGTTGATTCTTGAATACTGAGCATGCAGGAAGAACGACCATGGCCACTTGCTTGAACTCCCGATTTCCGGTGCTTTTAGCGGCATTGACCCTCGCCCTGACAGCCCCCGCATTTGCCCAGACCAATCCCGGGGCGGAGAAAGATGATACAGCCGTCGCCGAGCAGGTGGAGGAGCTCAAGAAGAAAGTGATACGCCTGAATCGTGACCTGTTTATCCTTGAGGAAGATCTGCTTTTTCCAGCCAATACCCAGGTTGCCGTGTTTCTCAGCGTTGATGCCGGGAAGTTTCTGAAGCTGGATGCGGTCAAACTGAAAGTCGACGACGAGATTGTTGCTTCCCACCTGTATACGGAGCGACAGGTGACTGCCCTTGAACGCGGCGGCATGCAGCGGCTATACGTCGGCAACCTGAAAACTGGCGTCCATGAGATGACGGCGTTTGTTGAGGGAATCGGCCCGGATCAGCGGCCTTACAAGCAGGCGGCCTCCCTGGAGTTTGAGAAGGGCACTGGAACGGCCGCTCTGGAAATCCGCGTTGAAGATCGCTCCTCCAACTACCAACCCTCCGTATCCATTGTGGAGTGGGAGTAAGCCGCGTCGTGGGATTGAAAGCAAGCCAGTCCTCAGGTCGACGCCCGTTCATTTACGCGGGTGCCCTACTGTTGCTGATGATGACCCCGGTCCATGCCGGTGAGGCGCAACCCGAGCGGGCGAAGGATCTTCGTTATGGTTGGGCGCTGTACGAATACCATCAGGGTAACGCCTTCGAGGCTCTGACCCAGCTCGCCGTGGCGCGCGAACGGGGCGGCATCGAGGGACACGGAGATCATCCGGCTCTCGTCGAGGGCGGGCTCATGCTGTCCTGGGGGATGACCCGAGAGGCGAGCAGGTTGTTTACGCAGCTACTCGGGGCCGATGGCACCGGCAGCAATCTGTCGCCTGATGTTCGCAACCAGGCCTGGTTCTATCTCGGTAAGGTGTTTTACCTCGAGGGGAATCAGGCGCTCGCACGTGAGAACCTCAATCGTGTGGATGGCGAGATACTGGCCGAGGCCGACCACGATCTTTTCCGCGAATGGATTTATCTGCGCTCCCGGCTGGTCATGATGTCTGCCCGCCCTGATGATGAACCCGAACTGGCTTCGCTTCGGGAGCAGCTGGACGAAACGGACATCTGGTCCCTTTACCTCCGGTACAATTCCGCGGTCTCCGCTCTCGATGCGGCAGACGGAGCTGCCGCCGAAGAGGCACTGAAAAAGCTCATCTCCATCCTCGACGAGTCCATTGACTCCGTCGAGCCAGATGCCGAACGGGAGGGCCTGCTGGGCCGCGCTCGCCTCTCGCTTGCGGGCCTGTACCTGCGTGATAACCAGTTTGAGGCAGCTCTGGAGGTCCTGGGAGCCATGCCACTGACCGGCGTGTTCGCCGATCAGGCTCTCTTTGACTACGCCGTTGCCGCGGCGGGCCAGGGCAGGCCGGAGAGGGCTCTCGACGCCCTTGATACTCTCGCGAACCGTGAACTGTTTTTGCCCTGGCGCCAGCAGGTTCCCTTTGCCCGCGCCTATGTTCTTGAGCAGATGAACGCTCCACAGCGTGCATTGCCTGCGTTTAAAAAGGCAGCCGACCATTACGAGGCCCGTATCAGGGAGCTCGACAATATCCGGGATCGGCTGAATGAAGAAAGTCTGATGGCCCAGCTTGAGTTCAGCCGTGACAGCGACGGGATTCTTACAGATTCCTATGGCCGGCTGCGCGTGCAGCCCCTCGATTCTGGTATGGCAGAAGTGCTGGCTTCGGAGACGTTCCAGCAGGCGCTTGCCGAATTGAACGAACTCTACCGAATGCAGTCCTTCATCGCCGAGCGGCAGTCCAGGTTTGAATCGTTCCGGATCATGCTGGAGACCCGTGAGCAGCAACGGCAGATTCGTATTGCCGAGACCCGTCGGGCACTCGAAACCCAACAGGCAGACCAGTGGCAGCAGTTGCACGAGGACTTCACGGACAGAGTTTCCTCGGCGCTGGCAGACGAAGATGCGGGATTCTTCATGACCTCGCAACAAAAAGCGCTTAGAGACAAGCTCGCTGAGGTTGAGAAAACTCTGGCGGATTTGCCTGACGACGCGACGACCGCCAGGCAGCGTGCGACGTATCGGCGGATGCGTGCCTACTTCGATTGGTGGATTGCGGATGACTATGGAATCAATCGCTGGGCGGCGCAAAAACAGCTCATGCAACTGGATCGCGAGATGCAAAGCTTTCAGGCCCAGCGGCAACGGGTTGAAAGCCTGATGGCCGATGATGCCCGCCATGCGGAACTGGCTCGGCGGATCGCTGCCAGCGAACGGGAACTCGCGACTCTTGGAACAGAGGTGTCCGAGGCATTAGGCAGTGCCCGGCAAACACTCCTGGCGCAGGTTGATCGGATGCTGGCTGCCCAGCAACAGGAGCTTAATGGATACCTGCTGGCCTCTCGCCACGCCCAGGCGAGGCTGGCGGACCAGTTGTTCCGCGCATCGCAAAATGCAGGTGCCGGTGATGAATAATCGGATGGCCGGCAGGACTGTTAAAGGCCTCCTCATGGTTGGGGCCCTTGTCATGGCGAGTGGCTGCCAGATGTTGCAGTCGATGATGCCTGCCGGTGGCGAAGAAATGCCGCGAGTCCGTGAGGGCACACTGGCTGCGCTTCCGGCAATCGAAACGCGGCAGGAAAGTGCAGATGCAGCGGCGGTCAGCGACCCCGCAGAAGATGTTTCCATTGAAACGGTAATGGACAGTTACAAGGCGCTTTTGCCACTCGTAGAGGATCCCCGCAAGCAGGTTACCATCAGGCATCGGTTGGCCGATCTGGAATTCCAGCGTGCGGAGCGGAAAATGGCGGATTCGGCTGTCGATGAACTGTCCGGCGCCATCGATGCCTACCAGCGTCTTCTGTCGGAATATCCAGAGCGTGAGGGCAATGACCAGATCTATTATCAGCTTGCCAGAGCCTGGGAGCTTCGAGGCGCGACGCCGCAGCAGCTTGAAGCCCTGAATACTCTGGTTCGCCGCTACCCGGATTCAGAATACTGGGTTGAGGCTCAATTCCGCCGCGGCGATCTGTTGTTTATCGATGGTCGATACGGGGAAGCGGAACAGGCTTTCGACGAGGTTACCCTCGCGAGCCAGGAACGCATGGCCGATCCCTCGTTCCTGGTGAACGCGCATTACATGAAGGGCTGGAGTCTGTTCAAGCAGGCGCAATACCAGGAAGCGCTCTTCAGTTACGTTGAAGTGCTTGATCTTGTCATGCCCGAGGGCAGGCCGGTGGCGGACGTGGATCAGCGGAGCCAGACACTGATCGAAGATCTGTTCAGGGTGGTAGGGCTGTCCCTGTCGTACCTTGACGGAGCGGAAACCCTCCAGGCGATTTTCCGCCAAACGGGTGGTCGCCCCTACGAAATCCTGGTCTACGACCGCTACAGCGAGCTCTTGCTCGAGAGAGAGCAATACAGTGATGCCATCGATGTCTTCGAAGCCTACATAGAAGACCATCCGGAGAGTCCCTGGGCGCCGCGCTACCACATCCGGATCATTGATACCCTTGAGCTGGCCGGTTTCACCCGTACGATCCCTGAACGAAAGGCCGGCTTTGTCAGCCTTTACGGAATCTACAGCGATTACTGGCAGTCAGCGGGCCCCGATGCAATTGGCTTTATCGAGCAACAACTGGAACAACTGTTGCCGGAACTGGCGGACCGCCAGTACCTGCTGGCAGGGGAGGCGGAGTATGATCAGCAGGCGGACGATCATTACCGCAAAGCCGCCAGTTATTACGCCGAATTTGCGGCTACCTTCCCGGACCACCCCCGTACACCGGAGCGGCTGTTCCTTCTGGGTGAGACTTACCTGGAGCTGGAAGACTGGCCGGCAGCAATCGCAGCTTTCGAACGCGTGGCCTATGACTATCCGGAAGACACAGTAGCCGATCGGGCAGCTGAAGCCGGGTATGCATCGGTGCTGGCATTCCGGGAGTACTCGCAAACCTGGGAGAGTGAACCGGTATCGGAGCGGATGGCCTATCAGGAGCTGCAACAACTGAACAGGCTGCGGTTCGCAAATGCGTTTCCCGGCGACGCCCGGGCGCCGGCGGTGTATTACATTGCGCTGCAGCGTGAATTTGACCTGAACAACTGGGAAGAGACCGTCAATATGGCGGCCCGACTTGTTACCTGGCAACCCACGCCCCCGGATGAATTGACGACGGAAGCTTTGCTGTTATCCGGGCACAGCCTCTCCGAACTGGCCCGATACGCCGAGGCGGAACAGGCTTATCGTGACGCCCTGGCAACAATGGCCGAAGACGATGAACGCAGAAGCGGCGTTCGTGAAAATCTGGCAGCCGCGGTCTATCGACAGGCGGAGCAGTTAGCTGATGCCGGAAATGTGGAGGCTGCGGTGAGCGAATTCCTGCGAGTCGGCACGGCCGTTCCAGAATCCGCTCTGCGGGCAAACGCCGAATACGATGCTGCCTCACTTCTTATCACCGCCAATCTCTGGGAGCAGGCCATCGGTGTGCTGACCAGTTTCAGGCGGTCTTTCCCCAATCACGAGCTGATTGACACAGTCCCTGCAAAACTGGCGTTGGCCTACCGTGAAACGGAGCAGTGGGAGCGAGCCGCCGACGAACTCCAGCAAATGGTCTCCCTCGCCAAGACGCCGGAAGAGCGAAGGGAAAACCTGTTGATTGCAGCAGAACTGTACGATCAGGCCGGTAACCGGGAGAAGGCGATTGATACCTGGCGAAATTACGCCAACAGCCACCCCGAGCCGACGGACGTCTACATGGAAGCGGCCAATCGGCTGGCTGAGCTCTATCAGGAAGACGGGGATGCCGAAAGCAGGGATTACTGGTTGCGAAAGCAGATGGAAACGGTGGACTGGGACCCGGACGCCGCGGACGATCGCATGCGGTACCTTGCGGCGTCAGCCTCTGCAATCCTCGCCCGCGACGCCCTTGCCCGGTATGACGGCATCAGGCTGACTCTGCCACTCAATCAAAGCATGACAGCGAAGACCGATGCGCTTGAACGAGCGGTCAACGCCTACAAGAAGACGGCCAGCTATGGCCTTTCATCATTTGCAACCGAGGCTGGTTACCAGATCGCCCACATCTATGCACGCCTCGGTGCCGATCTCATGGACTCGGAGCGGCCCACCGGATTGAGCGAGCTTGAACTGGCTCAGTACGAGCTTCTCCTGGAAGAGCAGGCCTACCCGTTTGAGGACAACGCCATCGATATCCACGAGCAGAATATCCGGCGGGCCCGGGAGGGCATTTTCGATGAATGGGTCAAGCGCAGTTACGAGGCCTTGAAAGCCCTGTTGCCCGGACGTTATCGGAAAGAAGAAGTTACCCAGGGGGTTGTCTATGGGCTCGATTAAGGCCTGCGGACTCTGTCTTTTCGTGATGTTTTCGCTTTCGGGGTGTGTGACGGCGCCGGCGCCGCCGGAGTCTGAGGCAGAAGTTGAGCAGACTGCACTGGAAGCGTCATTCGCCAAGGCCGTGAGTGCCATGGAGGAGGGAAATCTCGCCGAGGCCAAAACCCGATTCGAGCAACTGGCGAGCGACTACCCCGGAAAAGCCGGCCCCATGGCCAACCTTGGCATTATTGCTTTCCACGAAGAGGATACCGAGACCGCGAAAAGTTGGTTTGAACGCACGCTGGCGGTGAATCCTGAAAATGTGCAGGCGCTGAATCATCTGGGAGTAATTGCCCGGAACGCAGGAGAATTCGACGAAGCAGAACGGTATTATCGCGCGGCACTGTCTGCTGATCCGAATTACGCGCCTGCTATCCTTAATCTGGCCTTCCTGCTTGATATCTACCTGGGTAAACCTTCCGAGGCGGTCGACCTTTATGAGCGTTATCAGTCCGCGGCCAGTGAGCCGCACCCCAGACTGGAAGACTGGATCTTCGATGCCAAAAACAGAATCTGATGTGGACTATGTGATATGAAACGTCTCGCGCTAATCGCTCTGGCAGTTTCCGCCCTGTTGCCCACGGCGCCGATGGTCTTCGCCCAGGACGCCCCGGGTGTGGTTACCATTGAGGGCACGCGAATCCGTGGCGATCAGGAAGTGCCTACGGTGATGTATCTGGTGCCCTGGCAGCCACCGGAAGTGGACGAGTTGCGTGCGCCAGAAGAACGCCTGATGGTTGATCAGGGTCTCCGGCCATTGGAACGCTATGAGTTCCAGCGTTTTATCAAGTACCACGAAGCGTTTATCAAACAGACCCAGGCCAGCACAGGGCAGTAGAGTGTGATGCCTGTCACGTCATGAGTGTGTTCCTGCGCAAGATTAAACAAACCCTCACACAGACTTTCGCGAACTTACCCTTGCAGGGGAGTGACGCGCTTAGACTGATCTGAAAACCGGACCATGGAGTGCCCAGAAAATGATCGATACCGCCGTTCGCTTCTTCCAGGAAGGTGGCTTTTTTATGTTTCCGATTGCAGTTGTGCTGATTGTCGGACTCATTGTTGCCATTGAACGTTACGTTTACCTTTCCGCCCAGAAACTGACCAACCGTCGGGACTTCAACCGCCTGCATCAGATGATCGCCAAGCGTGACCTGAAGGGCGCCCTGAACTACACCCAGGAATCCGGTAGTGCCATGTCGACCATGATCGGCTTCGGCCTTCAGCGCCTGGCCCGCCGCCAGGGTCGTGAAGAGATCGAATACGCGATGGAAGAGGGGTTGCTGGATGTGATGCCGCGTTTGGAAAAGCGCACCCAGTATCTGGCAACGCTGGCCAACATTGCCACGCTGCTTGGCCTGCTGGGTACGATTATCGGGTTGATTGCAGCGTTTACGGCGGTAGCTGCAGCGGATCCGGCCCAGAAGGCGAGCCTTCTGTCCCAGAGTATCTCGGTTGCCATGAACACCACCGCCTTCGGCCTTATGTCTGCTATTCCCATGCTGCTGATCCACTCACTGCTGCAGACCAAGACCAATGAGATCGTCGACAGCTTTGAGATGGCGGGCATCAAGGTCCTGAACCTCCTCAGCGATGGTTCCGGGAGTAAGACCGCCGCTCAACCACAAGGACAGAATGCCGCTTCGCCGGCACAGGTAGCGACTCCGGCCGGTAGCCCGGCCTGATAACCAGCCAGAAGGATGTCAGGCCATGAGACGGAAGCATCGTCGCCTACAAAGTGAGGCCGATCTCGACATCACGCCCTTCATGAATCTCATGATTGTGCTGGTGCCGGTACTGCTGCTGAATATGGTGTTCGCCCACACCAGCGTTCTGGAACTCAACTTCCCGACCGGTGAGAGCCTGTCGGCCCAGCAGGCGGAAGAGCTGCAGATCCAGGTGGTGATCTATGAGGATCGCCTGGTCGTTGCGGATAACCAGGGCGGCGTCATCAAGAACATCCCCCAGCGCGAGGGCGAGTATGATTTCGTTCTGCTCAAGGATGTCATGAAGGAAATCAAGAGCCGTGTGCCCGACAAAAAGGATGTGATTATTATGCCGTCCCGGCAGACGTCCTATCAGTCTCTGGTCTCGGTGATGGACACGGTGCGCTCATACGAGGCGGTTGTGGCTGGTAGTGTGGTTGAAGCGGAGCTGTTCCCCGAGATCTCTCTCGGCGATGCGCCCGCACAGCCTTCGGGATCCGCGGAGGTGAGTTCATGAAAGAATCTGCCAAGGCCCGCCGCCAGAAACGCCATTACCGGCGCAATAAAAGCCAGGGAAAGATGAACCTGGTCTCATTGATGGATATCTTCACCATCCTGGTGTTCTTCCTGATGGTGAACTCCTCCTCCGACGTACAGGTATTGAACCAGAACAACACTATCAAACTGCCGGATTCCACCGCTCAGCAACCCCCTGGTGATGTCTTGGCCCTGACCGTCACAGACCGGGATATCCTGGTGAACGGTCGGCTGGTAGTGAAACGCGACGCCTTCCAGACGTTTGACGGACAGGTGGAGCCTGCCCTGAAGCAGGAACTGGACTATCAGGCCAGTCGCTCGTCGGCACCTGCCCCGGATGCGGGTCGACCCATTACCATTCTTGCAGACCGCGAACTGCCCTACGAGCTGCTGAAAAAAATCATGTCCACCTGTGTGGACGCCGGTTACGCCAGTATTTCCCTGGCGGTTAATCAGCGTGCGGAACAGGGAGCCTGACCATGATGGATTATCGGTACGGATTGCCCTGGAATCAGGAGCGTGGTGAACGTAAGCGGTTGTTGGCCGCCGCTGTTTTTGTGATGCCATTGTTCCTTGCAATTGCAGGTTATGTCAGCTGGGTAGAGCTGCCAGAACGTGACAGGCAGGAACAGGAAGCTCTGCCGCCTCAGCTGGCCAAGCTGATCATCGAGAAAAAGGAGCCCCCAAAACCGGTGATGCCCGAGCCGGAGCCCGAACCGCCGAAGCCTGAGGAAAAGCCGGTGGAGCAGGCCAAACCAGAGCCCAAGCCGGAGCCGGTTCCTGAACCGGTGATGCCGGAACCCGAGCCGGAGCCTCAGGTAGCCGAAAAACCGGAGCCCAAGCCAGAACCCAAGCCTGAAGAGGTCGCCAAGGCGCGGGAGAAGGCAAAGAATACCGGTATTCTGGCAATGGGCAACGAACTGAAGAAACTCAGTTCGCTGGCAGAGTCGGTCAAGCTGGATGGCCCGGTTGCCAATACGGCGGAACCTATTGCCCGAAAAACCGGTGATACTTTGGCCTCGCGCGCGACCGCGAGCGCGAAGAGCAGTGGGGTGAACGAGGAAGTGCTCAACCGGGAGGCCGGTCAGGTCGCCCTGGCCGAGCGTCAGCGCGCGGAAGTTGCCGAAGCAGAGAGAGTTGCTGCGGTGAAAGAGGCGGCACGCAAGGAACAGCAGGAAACTGCGGCCAGAACCCGGAGCAAGGAAGAGTTGCGCCGGACCATGGATGCCAACAAATCCGCGATCTACAGCATCTACAACCGGGAGCTTCGGCGCAAACCGTCGCTGCAGGGAAGTATTACCCCGGAGTTGGTCATTGAGCCGAACGGTGCAGTATCGAGTTGTTCGGTGGTGGAATCTACACTCAATGAGCCGGCGCTGGAGAGCAAGATCTGCAATCGTCTGAGGTTGGTGGATTTCGGGGCCCGACCGGGCGTTGATCAAACCAAGATCCGTTATCCGATCGAATTGCTGTCCAGCTAGGGCGCTGGACAGCAAGGATGCCGCTTAGCGTTTCCGGGTTGTGGTCGCGATCACGACACTGACCAGTCCGGAGCCTACCAGGGCACCAACGAAAGGCATCAGGGTGGGAATGCTGCCGGGGAAGCTGGCAGCTTCCAATCCGGCCATCAGGCTGCCACCGGTAATCCATCCGGGCAGAATCGCGCCGAAAAGTCCCGCCAGACAGCCCAGGATCGCCGCCCTCGTGGTCATTTTTCCCCAGAGCCCCATCAGTACAGGCAGAACCGCCGTGGCGCAAAGCAGGTCTGCGATCAAAAATAGCCGCAGCACGGAAATCCCCTGAAGTGCCACCAGAACCACAGGAATCATCAGCAGCACGGTAAACCATCGGGCACTGACAATGGACAACCCCTGTTTTTCGGTAACCGCCAGCGACGCAAGTGCGTTCTGCAGGGTATCCACCGAGGATGCCACGAGTGTGATGGCCAGGATCAGGGCCGGTAAAGCGAGCCAGGCCGGCGCATCAGCAAGCAAGGCAAAAAACGGAATCGGCGGGCTGCCCAGGTCGGCGCCGCTCATGGCCGCCAGTATTCCCAGCCCGCCAACCACGGCGACAACGGCGATGGTAACCACGCCGCCCAGCAACGCGCCGCGGCTCAGGGCGTCCGTATCACGAGCCGACCATAAACGCTGCCAGTATCCCTGGTGGAAAAGGTTGGCGGCGGTGACGGCAATCACCAGAGTCAGCGCCACGCTCAGGGCTGCCGACGCAGGGATATCCGGTAGCGCTGCGGGTGCTGCGTCCGGAAGCTTGCCTACGGCAACAAAACTGACGATAGCCAGCAAGCCGATCAGTAACAGTGCCTGCCATTGGTCGGTAACGATGCTGGCCCTGAGACCACCGACAGCGGTGTATACCAGCGTGGTTATGGCAACGCCAATGACCACAATGCCGCCATCAATACCGGAAAGCAGCGACGTTATGGCACCAATGGCAGTAAGCTCCGCGGTGAGAAAGCAAAGCATGTAGAGCACCGAGATCGTCGAAACGTAGCGGCGTACGCCATTGCCATAACAGGCGTTGGCGAATTCGCCGATGCTGCGTCCTTCCGGAAGGAAGCGGCGAATAGCGGGGCCACAGAAAGCGAACACGATAAACGGCAAGGCGGCGCCCAGGGCATAGCCAGCCAGAGCCAGAGGGCCAACCAGTGCGCCAACCTCAGGCGGGGCAAACAGTATCCAGCCGCCCATGCCGGAAGCGAGGAAAGACAGTCCGAGGGCCCTGGCTCCCTGACTGTTTCTTGCCGTTACATAGTCATCCAGTCCGCCGTCGGCGAGACGGGCTCTCAGTCCGAGCCAGGCAAACAGGATCATGGCGACCACGATCGCCGCGAGGGTGGTATAAAACATCGGGAGGTTCTCCGCCGTTCATCAAGCGGGCCATAGTGCCACAACGGCGGAAGCGGGGCGAGATACGTTGGCCCGCAGGAATGCGGGCCACGCAGAGGTCTACTGCTTCACGGCCTCCGCAGCTTTGACTTTGACGTAGCTGCCGGGTGCGTCCTCAATCGCAGGAAGTTTCCCTTCGCCGGGGATGCGAGCCGGCACGTCGCCGTCTGAAAAACGGGCAATCCACTCGAGCCAGTGGGGCCACCAGGATCCCGGATGGTGTTCGGACTTCTCGAACCAGGCGTCTGCATCCGGCACCAGGGTGTCATTGGTCCAGTAGCCGTACTTTTCCTTGTAGGGCGGGTTGATAACGCCAGCGATATGGCCGGAGCCGGAGAGCACAAAGCGGACATCACCGCCGTGGGCCAGCGCCCCTTTGTAGGTGGTTTTCCATTTGGCGATGTGATCCTGTCTGGCGGACAGGAAAAAAGAGGGTACATCGATTTCGGACAGGTTGATGGACTCGCCGAGCAGATTCAGGGAATCTGGCTTCACCAGACGATTATTCAGGTACATCTGGCGCAGATAGTAACTGTGCATTCGAGCTGGCAGGTTGGTGCCGTCGGTGTTCCAGTAGAGCAGGTCAAAAGCCGCGGGCTTCTGGCCTTTAAGGTAGTTATTGGTCCAGAACGACCAGAACAGCTCGTTTTCTCTCAACAGGTTAAACGTGAACGCCATAGCGCGACCGTCCAGGTAGCCCTTGCGCTCCAGCATTTTCTCAATACCCCGGATCGAGTGATCGTTGATGAAGACACCGATTCCGCCAGGGTCCGAGAAGTCCAGAAGTGTCGTCAGATAGGTAGCACTGGCTACCGGATTACGGCCTTTTTTCTTGAGCCAGGCCAATGTTGAGCCCAGCAGGGTGCCACCGATGCAATAGCCGATCAGATTCATCTGGTCTTCGCCGGTGGCTTCGGTAACCGCATCCATGGCCGCCAGTGGCCCGAGTTCCATGTAGTCTTCCCAGCCTTTGTCCCGCAGGGAGGGCCCGGGATTTCGCCAGGAAACAATAAAAACAGTCTGTCCCTGGTTGACCAACCACTGGATAAAGGAGTTCCTGGCGGTGAGGTCCAGGATGTAGTACTTGTTGATCCATGGCGGAACAATCAGCAACGGGCGTTTGCTGACGGTCTCTGTTGTTGGCGAGTACTGGATCAACTGCATCAGTTCGTTCTGGAACACGACCTTGCCAGGGGTAGTTGCCAGGTTACGTCCCACCTCGAAGGCAGAGCGATCTGTCATCCCAACATTGAACAGGGAAGGATTCTGCCGCAGGTCTTCGATCAGCTGCCGTCCACCGTCGATCAGGTTCATCCCTTTGCGTTCCCAGGTAATCCTGAGCACTTCCGGATTCGTAGCGGGGAAATTCGATGGCGACAGTGCACTGGTCAGGTGTCGGGCGTAGAACAGCATCTGGTCCCGTCCTGCCGGGGGAATCCCTTCCATGCCGGCCGCCCAGTTCAGAAAGGCCTGTGAGTTGATCAGATAGGCCTGGTGGAGGACATCAAAAGGTAGATGCTTGTGCCACTCCTCGGCCTGGAAGCGTCGGTCGTCGGCCTCTGGTTCGACAACGGGCTTCTTATGCTTGCCCACGAGCCGTGCAAGGGTGTAGTACCCCAGCGCGGCATGTTTGCGGGCCAGATCCAGTTCCGCTCCTGCAAACCGGAGCGGGTGCAGGAGCAGGTCCTCGGCCATTGTGCGGTAGGCATCGGACATTTCCGTTATCGTGGAGAGCGTTGCCGCATCCAGGACGCCAGCATCTCCCAATGCTTTCTCCAGTTGCTGCTGTCCCTGGCGGACGTTGGTTTCGAAGCCGTTGACGAGCTGACCTACGGCTTTCCCGAGCGTATCCAGACCGAACATAACTATCCCTTATTTGGCGGTTTTCGGGCCGGGCTTGGCCGATGCCTCGGGTGCTTTCTCGAACACCTTCTGAATCTGCTCCCTGCTTTCGTTGAAGTAGTCCTGCCAGGCTTTCCAGTCTGCGGTGAACTGCTCGCTCAGTGATTTCAGGGTCTCCGCCTGGTCGCCAGTCAGGCTTTTCAGGCTCTCCAGATCACGGACCTCAGACACCTTTTTAGCCTGCTCCATGGTGACATCGGCATAACGTCGGAAGGCGTTCATCTGCATTTCTGCAGCCTTGCCAAATTGCTCGAACAGGGTTTCGTTCAGACGGGTCGCTTTTTCGAAAAGCTCGGTGTTCATGGTCACAACTCCTTTGCGTATGGATTTGATGGAATTCTATTCTGCCTCATCCTGCGTGACGCAATTTTGACAAGCATCAATCCCGGGTTCAGCTTATGCTTTACTGTAGGAACATGTTTTCCCGGCAAGGCAGGAGGCGCCATATGACCAACCGGAAATCCGAACTTGAAACACTGAGAGCCGACCTGACGGCCAGACTTTCCCGTTATGAGGCGCATCAGCATCGGGAAGGGGGTGCGTTAGACAAGGATTTCGAGGAGCAGGCTACCCAGACCCAGAACGACGAAGTGGTCGATTCGCTGGAAACCGAAACCCGTTCCGAACTCGCTCAGATTGAACATGCACTGGCTCGGATTGATAACGGTGTGGGTGACGAATGCGAATCCTGCGGCGAGGCCATTGACCCACGCCGCTTGCAGGTTCTGCCCTATACCACGGTTTGCGTGGATTGTGCCGAAGACTGAGTGACACCATGGAGCCACTGCAGGCATCCACGACCGGCTCGGCCGTATTCCAGACCCGGGGCCTGACGAAAACCTATGATCAGGGGGAGGTTCAGGTTCATGCCCTCCGTGGCGTAGATCTGGATCTCTATGGCGGCGAACTGGTCGTCATGCTGGGCGCTTCCGGTTCTGGCAAATCCACACTCCTTAACATTCTTGGCGGGCTGGATGTGCCATCGACCGGCGAAGTCCGGTATCGGGATTTTGATCTCAGTACTGCCGGCGACCGCGAACTCACCCGTTATCGCCGTGAACACGTGGGTTTCGTGTTCCAGTTCTATAATCTCATCCCCAGCCTCACCGCCAGGGAAAATGTGGCGGCAGTGACCGAGATAGCGACCAATCCAATGACGCCGGAAGAGGCACTTGAACTGGTTGGGCTCAAGAGCCGCATTGACCATTTTCCGGCCCAGCTTTCCGGTGGTGAACAGCAGCGCGTTGCCATTGCCCGGGCCATTGCCAAACGACCGGATGTACTCCTGTGCGACGAGCCAACCGGCGCCCTCGATTCCGCCACCGGCGTATTGGTGCTCGAGGCACTGGACAAAGCCAACCGGGAGACCGGCACGACTACCGTCATCATTACCCACAATGCTTCCATCGCCGGCATGGCGGATCGCGTGATAACGCTCTCGGACGGCAACATCAGTGGTGAGCGTCTTAATGAACGTCGCCAGGACCCCCGCACTTTGTCCTGGTAATGGCACTGAAGAGTAACAGCGATGTCCCCGAAGGGATTGAACACGGTTCTGAACGTAAAGTTACGCCGGGAACTCTGGCAGATGCGCGGTCAGGTACTGGCCATCGCACTGGTTATTGCCGGAGGCGTGGGCGTGTGCGTAATGTCTCTCGTGAACTATTCATCGCTGTTGGCAACCAGAGCCCAGTATTACGAACAACACGAATTTGCCGAGGTCTTTGCGCCGGTCAAACGGGCTCCACGCCATACTCTCAAGGACATCGCTGCGCTGCCTGGTATCGCCAGGTACGAGGGGAGGGTCGAAGGCGCTGCGAAACTGGAAATACCCGGGTTCCCGGATCCGGTGTCGGCTCGCCTGGTGTCTGTTCCGCCGGAAGGTCAGCCTGACGTCAACCGCCTTTTTATTCGCCAGGGACGGCTCCCGGCTGCTGGTCGAAGCCAGGAGATCGCAGTGATCGGAAGCTTTGCCGGAGCGCATGAGTTGGTTCTGGGAGATCAGTTTGAAGCCATTATCAACGGCCGCCGGCAGGCTCTTACGATAACCGGCATTGTTGAGTCACCGGAATTCATCTACGTCATTCCTCCGGGCGGTATGCTGCCGGACTATCAGCGGTATGGTGTTCTCTGGATGAACAGAGAGTCCCTGGAATCCGCCATGGATATGCGGGGCGCTTTCAACAGCCTGGTGGTGACGCTCAAACCTGGCCATTCTGCTGCCTCCGTCATTGATGCTCTGGATCGATTGCTGGCCCGGTATGGGGCAACGGGGGCTTTTGGCCGGGACGACCAGTTTTCCCACCGTTTTCTGAGTGACGAGCTCAATCAGCTGAAAACCATGGCGACGGTTTTCCCCCTCATTTTCATGAGTGTCGCCATGTTTTTGTTGAATGTGGTGATTGGCCGTCTGATCAGCACCCAACGGGATATCGTCGCGGTACTCAAGGCCTTCGGCTATAGCAACCGTCAGATCGCCTGGCATTACAGCAAACTGGTCATCGTGATCGCCGTCATCGGTTTGCTGGCGGGGCTTGGCCTTGGCCTATGGCTTGGACGCTCTCTCGGCGAACTGTACATGGATTATTACCGCTTTCCGGGGCTGTTGTTTCGCATTGACCCCGCATGGGTTGTGCTGCTGGGGTTGATGACAATTGTGGTCGCCTGGCTCGGTGCCTGGCGAGCCATCAGGCAGGCAGCGGCACTGCCGCCTGCTGAAGCTATGAGGCCTGAGGGGCCCGCCAGGTACCGGGTGACCATAGTGGAAAAGCTGCTCTCGGGAATCCGTTTCGCCCAGCCCTCCCGAATGATCGTGCGCCAGCTCTCCCGTCGTCCGGTCCGGACCCTGTTATCCATGACTGGGGTCGCCATGGCCACTGCCATCGTGATGGTGGGAAACTTCCAGTTCGACTCGGTGTCCCTGATGGTCCACACGCAGTTTGCACGGGTTCAGCAACAGGATCTGTCCGCGACCTTTATTGATCCGGTGAACAGCGCGGCGTTGTTCGGCTTGCAGCGGCAAGCCGGGATACGTTACGTGGAGGAGCGACGCTCGGTCCCGGCACGTCTTGTTTCCGGCCATCGGGAGTGGCGAAGCGCAGTCACCGGAATACCCTCCGAGGCGCGCCTGCAATTTGTCATCGACAGTGACCTGCAGCCGGTTCCGCTCCCCAGGGAGGGGTTGTTGTTGACCGATTTTCTGGCCGATGAACTGGGTGTCGGTCCGGGAGATGTTCTGCAGCTGGAGCTCCTGGAGGGCGACCGCCGAACGGTTATGGTTCCGGTCGCCGGTATCACCAGCGAGTTTCTCGGGGTTGGTGCCTATATGGATCTGGATGCTCTTAACCGGGCACTGGGGGACGGGCCCCTGATCAATCAGGCCCTGATCAACCTGGACCCGGACAAGGCTTCGGAAGTTTATAACAGTCTTCGCGAAACCCCGGGAGTGCTTGGCCTGAGCATCCGGCAGGCCATGCTCGACAGCTTCTACGACACCCTGGCGAGAACCTTCCTGACGTTCACCTTTTTCAACAGCCTGATGGGCGGAATCATCGCTTTTGGAGTGGTCTACAACACGATCCGGATTTCACTGGCGGAAAAAGGTCGGGAGTTGGCGAGCCTGAGAGTGCTGGGATACACCCAGAATGAAGTTGCGCATATATTGTTGGGAGAGGTTGCGCTCTTGCTGTTTCTGGGTATTCCCCTCGGTTGGCTGACTGGCCAGGGTCTGGCGCTCATGATCGTTACTGCCATGCAAACCGAACTGTATCGGGTGCCCTTGACGATCACCAGCCAGACACTTGGCATGTCCGCGTTGGTCGTGGTGGTATCGGCGATCGCTTCCGGGGTTATTGCCTGGTGGCGCCTGAAACGGCTGGATCTTGTAGCGGTGTTGAAAACACGGGAATAGGTGCGAAAGCAACCGGGGAGTGAACTGAGGTTATGGCGAAAAAAGGGTTTGCCGGAAAATGGTTGTTCTGGGGGGTGTTCGTAATGCTCGCCAGTGTTGCAGTTGTGGTCACGATCCGACCCGATCCGGTCTGGGTGGATCTGGCGCCGGTAACCCGTGGCCCCATGGAAATCACTATCAAGGAGGAGGGCAAAACGCGGGTGCGTGACCGATACGTGGTTTCATCACCGGTTGCCGGCTATCTGCACAGGGTATTGCTGGAAGTGGGGGATCCGGTGATTCCGGGAGAGCTGCTGACGGAGGTTGACCCCATGCCTGCCAGCACCCTTGATGCCCGAAGTCGGGCCGAAGCGGAGGCCAAGGTGCAGTCGGCCCGCTCGGCGCTGAACTCCACTCGTCAAAAAGTGGCGGCGGCCGAGGCTGAAGCAGACCTCGCCGTGCGTGAGCTGGCCCGCCTCCAGGCACTCAGTGATGATCGTTTTGTTTCCGACGAGCGTTTGCAGCAGGCCCGGGCCACTGCGGCCAGAACCCAGGCCATTCTGCGTTCCGCGCGCTTTGACGAAGAAGTGATGGCCCACGAACTGGCAGCGGCCCGAACGCGCCTTGAGGTGTCTGCCGCGCGTGCGAACGGCGATGGAGCGGTTGAACGTGTGCCGGTCAGGTCCCCTGTAAACGGCTCTGTTTTGGGAATTGTTCGAAAAAGCGAGGGTGTGATTCAGGCCGGTGAAGCCATTCTGGAACTGGGGGATCCCGGGGCGCTTGAGGTGGTTGTGGATGTATTGAGTTTTGATGCCGTGAATCTCCAACCCGGTATGGTGACGCGCCTCACCGGGTGGGGTGGCGGCACCCTGGACGCTACGGTCCGGCGCGTTGAGCCGGTTGGATTCGAGGACGTGTCGGCCCTGGGTGTGGAAGAAAGGCGGGTACAGGTAGTTGCGGATATCACCAGTCCTGCTGATGCCTGGCAAAGCCTGGGGGACGGCTATCGGGTAGACGCCGAGTTTCTGCTCTGGCGTTCCGACAATGTCCTTCAGGTTCCGGAATCCGCCATCTTTGTCACTGATGGGCAGCACCAGGTATTCCGCGTTGTCGATGACATTGCGGTTCTGACAGACGTGTCGGTCGGTCGCACAAACGGATTTCATACAGTTATCCAGGAAGGATTGACTGAGGCAGACAACGTCGTCCGACACCCGGATCGTCAGCTTGAAGACGGCAGCCGTATCCGTCTTCGTTAATGGCCTGCATTGCACGGTCCGCCGGCTAAAATGAGAGGACATATCACGTTTGGCTGGCTAGACTGACGGCACATAAAAACAAAAAGGAGACTGGCACGGTGAACCAGTTCGATACGCTTATTCTCGGCGGCCGCTACTTTGACGGTACCGGCGGCCCCTCACGCATCGCCCATGTTGGCATCAAAGATGGGCGGGTTGCCGAAGTCTTTGACCAGCAGCCCGAACCCGGCCTTGCGACGCGCACGATTGACGCCAGCGGTTGCTGGGTAACGCCGGGATTTCTCGATACCCATACCCATTACGATGCCGAGTTGCTGGTAGCGCCGTCCCTGTCTGAATCCGTGCGTCACGGTGTCACCACGGTGCTGATCGGCAGTTGTTCCCTGAGCATGGTCTGTTCCGATCCGGAGGACGCCTCGGATATTTTTACCCGGGTGGAAACGGTCCCGAGGGAAAAAGTGCTGCCCATTCTGAAGCAGCACAAGTCCTGGCAGACACCAAAAGCGTGGGTGGCGTTCATGGACCAGCATCCACTGGGGCCCAATGTCATCAGCTTTCTCGGCCACAGTGATCTGAGAACTGCCGTTATGGGGCTGCATCGCGCCACCGACCGGGGCGTGACTCCGACATCAGAAGAGCAAAGACAAATGGAAGCCCTCCTTGAGGAGGCTCTGCAGGAGGGCTTTCTCGGTCTTTCCACCATGTGCCTGAAATGGGACAAGGTGGATGGTGACCGGGAGTGGTCCAAGAGTCTGCCGAGCACCTACGCCCGATGGCGTGAGGTCAGCCGCCTGAATGCTCTTTTGCGCCGATACGGACGGGTGCATCAGGGCGCGCCCAATGCGGCCAATCCTCTGCAGGTAACCCAGTACCTGAAAGAGACCCTGGGTTGGTTGAGAAAGCCCCTGAAAACAACTCTGATTGCCATGATCGATCTGAAAGGCAATCCCACGGTCAAACCCATGGCCAGCCTTGTGGGGTGGCTGGCCAACAGCTTTGGCGGCAACTTCCGCTGGCAGCTCCTGCCAACGCCGTTCACGGTCTATGCCGATGGTATGGATATCGTACTGTTTGAAGAATTCGGCGCCGGTGAAATGGCCCTCGATATCCGCGATCAGCTTGAGCGCAACGAGCTTCTGAAGGACGAACAGTACCGACGGAAATTCAGGAAATTCTATAAGGAAAAGCTCTCGCCCCGGGTATGGCAGAGGGATTTCGGCGATGCCGTTATTCTCGACTGCCCGGATAAAAGCGTGGTTGGCCGCAACTTTGCTGAGCTGGCGGCCGACCGTGGCATCCATGTGGTCGATTTCTTTCTCGACATGGTGGTTGCCCATGGCCGTTCACTGCGCTGGTTCACCACGGTAGGCAACCACAGAAAGGATCGGCTCCGGAAAATGGTCACCAATCCCGGTGCCCTGATCACCTTTTCCGATGCCGGCGCCCACATCCGTAATATGGCCTTCTACAATCTGCCTCTGCGGTTTCTCAAGCTGGTTTACGAAAGCCATGTGGAGAGTGAGCCGGTCATGTCGCTGGAACGTGCCGTACATCGACTGACCGGCGAACAGGCAGACTGGCTTGGTGTTGATGCCGGTCATATCAGGAAAGGTGACCGGGCGGATATAACGGTACTGGACCCCCGTGGCCTTGATCAGGATCTGGAACAGGTTGAGTGGGCCGAGATGGAAAACTTCGGACTGGAGAGAATGGTCAACCGGGTGCCTGGTTGTATCAGAGAGGTGCTGATCAACGGCCGACCCGCGGTAACGGATGGTGAGGTTGAAGCTGCCCTGGGCCGGGAGCCTGGCTATGGCCACTTCCTGCGCGCCGGTGCGTCTGGATAACCACGTACAAAAGGAAACCTATGAACCTGCGATTTGCGCCCGCCGTCTGGGTGGTGGTCTTTCTTGCAGTCTTTGTCTGGTCTGCCATCGGACCCAGGGATCGGGCCACCTGGGCGCTGGAAGTCCTGCCCGCTGTCATTGGTTTTGTGCTGGTTGTCTGGTGTTTCTTCCGTTATCCCCTGACGCCTCTTGTCTATTTCCTGATTCTGGTCCACGCCGTCATCCTGATGGTTGGAGGGCACTATACCTACGCGGAAGTACCTTTGTTCGACTGGTTTCGGGACTGGTTTGACTGGGAGCGCAATAACTACGACAAGCTTGGCCACCTGGCACAGGGGTTTATACCGGCAATCATTGCCAGGGAAGTGGTCATTCGCTTCGACGTGTTCTCCAGTCGCCGCTGGGCGGCGTTTTTCATCGTCTGTTTCTGTCTGGCGCTAAGCGCCTTTTACGAGCTGATTGAATGGTGGGTGGCCTTGCTCAGTGACGAAGCGGCCGAGGCCTTTCTGGGCACACAGGGCTACGTCTGGGATACCCAGTCGGATATGGCCTGGGCCTTGTCCGGCGCCATTCTGGCTCTTATCCTGCTCGGGCGTTTTCATGATCGCCAGCTTCAGGCGCTCTGACGTTTCGCCCGCCTGCTGATGTTGAATGTCTGAATGATGGAATAGAACTGTATGTCCGAAGAGCTCAACGCTGACAAACAGGCCGAGGGGCTGCCCCGCAGCCAGGTCATTGGACTGATCCTCGGGGCTGCCTTTCTGCTGGCAACCATCATACTCCCACCTCCGGAAACCATGGCCGCGGAAGCCTGGGCGGCGCTGGGGTTGATGCTGCTGATGGCTACCTGGTGGTCTACCGAAGCCATTCCGATTCCCGCCACTGCCTTGCTGCCAATCGTGCTGGTTCCCGCGCTCGGGCTCGGGACGGTTGGTGAAGCCACCGAGCCCTATGCCAATCCGATCATTTTCCTGTTCCTGGGGGGGGGGGCTTCACACTCGGGCTTGCGATGCAGCGATGGAACCTGCATCGCCGGATCGCCCTGATGACGCTGAAGGCCGTTGGCAGTAAACCCCGGCGGCAGATTGCCGGGTTCATGTTGGCAACCGCGTTTTTGAGCATGTGGGTCAGCAATACTGCAACAGCCATCATGATGCTGCCGATTGGTCTGTCGGTGGTGGCGATGATGAACAGCAATGACAATCCCGAGGGCATTCGGCGTTACGCCACGGCCCTCCTTTTGGCTATCGCCTATTCCGCCAGTATCGGTGGTATTGCCACACTTATCGGCACACCGCCAAATGCCTTGCTGGCGGCCTACCTGAGCGAAAACCAGGGTATTTCTGTGGGCTTTGCCCAATGGATGTTGCTGGGGGTTCCAGTGACGGTTGTCATGCTGGCCCTGGCCTGGTGGTGGCTGACCCGGCGCGACTTCGGGCTGGGCATGGCCGGCGCCCTGCCAACCCTTGTCATGATTGTTCTGGTGGCGGGTATCATCATCTTTCTGACCGAAGTTACCAGCAATACCGCAACCGCGGCGGCGTTTCTGCCGTTGCTGGGGCGCTGGCCCTGAGTCAGGGCGTGTCACCGTTACTACTCACTGTGCCTGCCGCCATCGCGGCCAGCTGTGCCTTCATGATGCCGGTGGCCACGCCACCCAATGCCATCGTGTTCTCCAGTGGTCACATGCAGATCAGCGACATGATCAGAGCCGGGTTTGCTCTCAATCTGATGGGCATTGTCGTGGTAACTGCCCTGAGCTACCTGTTACTCGGCGTGGTCTTTACCTTTTGAACGGCAGGCCCGGCAACCGGGCCTGCTTCCCGATTCCCATCCATGTCATGAAACAGTTCTCAAATCCCCTTCCTAAGGCCCCTCCTGCAGCGACAGATTTGAGGCACAGTTATCTTTAAGGGCGCAGGCTTTTCGGTATCTTACCGTAACAACATGTAACCCGCTTAATAACGTGGCCAATAAAAACAGGGACTTCGTCTGACATGCTGCTGGTGCTCGCTGGATCCATTCTTACATTCACCATGGTGCAGGAAGCGACCGTGGTGGAGCCTTTTGAGAAGGGCCAGATCGTCATTGAGCAGGATGTGGATTCCAGTCCTGTTGAATTGCGCTCCGACGTCAGGGTGGAGCCTCTGGTTGAACAGAAGTTCCGGAATATCGTGCGTCAGGCCTATGACTACAGCTGTGGAAGCGCGGCGCTGACCACCGTGCTGAACTTCTACCTGGGTCGGACCCTGTCGGAACGTCAGGTCATGGAGGGGCTGCTTCATTACGGCGAAAGCGAACGTATCGTGGAACGTCGCGCCTTTTCCATGCTGGATATGAAGCGACTGGTGACAGCGCTCGGTTATCCCTCAGGCGGCTTCCGGGCAACGATTGATGACCTCAAGGATCTTGATCACCCGGCGATCGTGCCCATCCATCACGCGGGTTTCAAACACTTCGTGGTGTTGAGGACGATTCGCGACGGGCGTGCCTATCTGGCAGACCCCTCGTTAGGGAATATCTCCTTCACGCTGGCTCAGTTCGAGGAAAAGTGGGACGACAATGTGCTCTTCATTGTCTTCCCGGGCAGCGATAAGCCACTGGACAACCTCGAGCTGAAGGAAGAAGACCTTCGCTTTGTGGATGACCAGACAATGACCCTTCTGGCGCTGGAAAGGATACCGGCGTTTCACGAGTCCACCCAGCGGCGGATCCAGAATCTGCTGGAACGCCAGAAAAACAATCCCGACGGCAGTGTAGAAAACACCCGAAAGCAGTTGCACTACCGTCGTAACTAATTCGCCGGGTAATCCCCGGGGCAGGAACACTACAAATAAAATAAGGGAGTCAGGATGAATCGTTGGTTTGTGCGAGGTTTTATCCTTGTTTCCACGGCAGGTCTGCTTCCGGGCATGGCCCTGGCGCAGGAAGGGAGTGTGGACCAGGCGCGGGAAGCGCTGGCCAAGCAGGAAGGAGACGAGGACGCTTCACAACAGCTTGAAGAGGTGTTCCAGGCTGCAGAGAAGAACTATTCGCTGCAGAAGAAGGGTTCCCATTCATTGAATTATTCGTTCGACTATTCCTACACGGCAGACCAGCGGCTGGATCTGGCCATCACCAATGGATCAGTGAGAAACCTGGACGTGGTGCCGTCGGCAACCCACAGCTTCACCAATTCCTTTTCCTACGATTACGGCCTGTTGGACAACCTGACGGTGGGTACCCGTATTCCGCTGGTCGTCAAATACGACACTCAGGACGAGCTGAATATCTATGATTTTGGCGATATTTCTTTTACCGGGCGCTGGCAGCCATTTGCCTACGTTCCAGGCAAGATGTCGACCACCTTGTTCGGAACCCTCTCCACAAAGACCGGCGTCAGCCCCTACGAGATAGACATCAACGAGCAGCTGTCCACCGGCAGTGGCTACTATTCCATCGGGGGTGGAGCGAGCCTGTCCAAGGTCCTGGATCCGGTGGTGGTGTTCGGCTCAGTGAGCGCCACCTATAACTTGCCGGCTGAAGATCTGCAGCAGGTGCGTGGTGCACGTCTTCTGGAAGAGGTGGACCCTGGCTTCGGGCTCTCCGGGTCCGCCGGTTTCGCCTACTCCCTGTCCTACGACATTTCTCTCAGCATCTCGGCCCAGCTCAGCTACAGCGACGAAACCGTCCTGACCTTCACGAATGGCGACCAGGCCGTCGCCCAGGACCAGATGACGGGGTTTATGAGCATGTCTCTGGGGACCCGTATCAGTGATACCACCATTGTAAACACGAGTTTGGGTATCGGTCTTACCGAGGATGCCCCGGACTTCTCCCTGGGGGTCTCCCTGCCCATTAACTTCTCCGGTCTCAAAGAGTGATTGGTGTCGTTGACGATCTACGGGAAGGGAAGGATTTCATGGGACAGAGAAACCACAACCGTCAGATTCTCGCGGCACTGGTTGCCACGACCCTTTCTTGCGGTGCCCAGGCCCAGCTGGCGCAGAACCTGACCATTCATCCCAAGGCACTGGCACTTGGCAACGCCGTGACCGCCGATCCGCCCGGGATCATGGCGATTCACTACAATCCTGCTGGCCTGACCAAACTGGACGGGCGTCAGCTGGAAGTGAATCTGATGAGCGTCTATCTGGACATTGACGCGGATTTCACGGCACCGGAAGGCTATGAGATTTTCGGTATCGACGGCCTTGAAACGGATCCACTGACCGGAAAGCAGCGGGACCCGGTTGCCAATACCCGCAGCCATACCAACAACGTGGCCCTGTATCTGCCGGGTTACGGTATTCTCCGCGCGCCCCCGGGACCGGCCCTGGCGCCGTCAGCAGGTATCAGTATCAACCCGCCGGGCTCCAAACTGACCTTCGGGAATGCCTTTTACCTGCCGTTGGCAGCCGGTTTCTACCGTGATAAGGATGACCCTGGCCGTTACCAGCCCCAGGCCACGGCGCTGCAGCGCACGACTTATCTCTCACCCACGGTCGGTTATGAAATCAATGACGACTGGTCCGTGGGTGCCGGTATCCACCTGTCCCATATGGGAATCGCGGCAGACCAGTACATGCGGGCGCCCAACCTGCTGCTGGGGGTGGCTGAAGTTCTGCAGGACGCATTCAACTGCGAGAGTGGTGACGAGCCCCTGCAGCCCTGGCTAGCGCTTTGTGGCGGTAATGTCGGTCCCTGGGACGATATCGGTGCTCTGAGTATCAACGTTCAGGAAACCCTGTCACCCACCTATGCACTAGGGGTGATGTGGGAGCCAACTGATTGGTTCAGCTGGGGGGCGAGCTATACCTCTGAAGCTGAAATGAACATGAAGGGCACCTTCGAAATCCAGTACACCGATGACTGGTCCGGCTTCTGGCAGAGCGTTAACGGATCGGTGCTGGGTGCGATTACCTCGGCGATCCTGAGTCTTCCGTCCGGTGCGCCCAAGGAATCCGGCAACGTCAGTATGGATCTGGTGTATCCCCAGCACTTCCAGACTGGTATCAGTGTTGACGTGCATCCGAAACTGACCCTCAACGCCGACATTGGCTGGACCGATTACAAACAGTGGGACGCCTTTGTTTTCCGGTTTGATCGTAATCTGGAGTTTCTCAATGCGGCCCGGATCCTGTCGCCGGACAATGCCACGCCGAATACCCTGAGGTTGCCCCTGGGTTTCAAGAGCCAGTGGAACTGGGCGTTTGGCATGGAGTTTCATGCGTCTTCCCGTCTGGACCTGCGTGCTGGCGTGGAAATACGGGATTCGGTTATCCCGGATGATCAGCGACAGGTTATGGCGCCATTTGGTGGGGCAAACCTCTACAGCATCGGTATGGGGTACCAGTGGGATAAGGACACCGAAATTGACATGAATCTCAGTTATCTTCATTCGGTGGAGTCGATTCCCGCGGACACCAGCTGTAATCTGAACTGCGACAACATCACCAACATTATCTACAACCCCTATGCAGGCCTGGATGTCAAAACCTCGCTACGGGTTGTGATGGCGGGCCTCAGTTTCCGGACCAAGTTCTGAGTGGTGCCATTGACCAGAGGGTAGTCATTCGCAGTGATTAACGGCTCTTTACGGAAATCAGCCTTGTGCCTTTCTCTGGCAGCAGTTCTCGGAGGCTGCCAGATTGGCGGGTCTACGGTGTCGGAACGGGAAGGTTATTTCACGTGGGTAGACGAGCAGGGCAGGGTTCGATACTCACCGATAACCGGAGCCGAGCAGAAAGACTTGAATCGTGAGTCTGCAGAGGTAGTTGAAGAGGTAGCTATAGAGGTAGCTGAAGAGCAGCGCGATCCGGAATCCGAGAAACACCCGGTGCAGTCAGATAGTGGGGCGAGCCCGGAGTCAGGGCCGCAGGAAAACACCGAGTACACACTCGAAAACTACCCGGATGCCGGCGAGCTTGAAAAAGATGGCTACGTTCGGCCGGGGGAGCGGCAACCCTATTTCACCTGGCGAGACGCCGAGGGCAATGTCCGGGTCAGCTATTACCGGCCGGACATCCGCTCTGATCTTGAGAAAGGGCTGGTGGAGCCACCCGTTCAGATCACCGAAGCCAGCGTTTACCATTCAGGTCCCGATGGTGCAGGCCAGGCTCCGGTAGAGGGCTATGATCCGGACGCCTTTGCCATCCTGGGCATTGAGGCTTCAACAGACGATTTCTTTGCCCGGTTTTCAGCGACCTGTTGCGATTCCATGGATGCCGCCAGTCGACAAGGGTGGCAATCGGGACGGGAGTTTGGCGTTACCCTCTCGGATCGTTCAGCTACATATCCGTTTCTTACCGGAACCAGCCCCTATCAACTGATTGCACTTCCGGACGCGGATAAGCACGGCAGTCTTGTCATACGCCTGCGCTCCTATGCCAAAGACGGGGTGGTGGTGCCCTCCCTGGTGTTTCTCGATGAGAAGATGGCGCCGTTAAGACTGGTAACAGACCTGGTTATGGATTTTACCCCCGAGAACTGGCACCGGCGCGGCTATCTGGAAGCATGGGTTCCTGCTTTTCCGGGCCAGGGAGAGCGTTGGCTTGTCCTGTTTACCCGAGAGCAGGACCTGGAGGGCCAGACCGTTATAGAGACCCGTGCCGGCCCCGAGAAAATTCCTCACATCAGGCACGGTGAAATTGGCCTGATGCAGGTGGAGGGGTGAGGGTTCAGTCTTCAGGTTTGCTCAGGTCCAGCCACTGCTGGGATAGCCAGTAGTAACTGCCATCGCCCGCAGGGTGGGTGCAGTTGTAGCGGAATCGCCGGCTATTGAAGGCCTCAGGGGCCTTTACTTCCACATTGCCATCAGTCACGTCAAAGTCGATACGTCCCTGACCGGAGGCAAAGCAGGTCAACCGGTTGGCATCAATGGGTTCAACCAGCGGGAAAACCAGGGTGGGCGGATTCTCCGAGATCACCCCGTCCGGCAGCTCGCCGGTATCAACAGGGAAGGCTTTGCTGCGAAGTTTGTTCTCAAGGCTCCCCAACTGGCCGTAGGCGTTTGCCATCGGAAAACGCGGCAATCGGGTTTTCTCGGTTTGTTGGCCGATGGCGCCGGATTGCTGGCCAAAACCGTACCAGCCCCGCTCGGCCACTTTGCGCTCCAGTGCTTCGTCAAACTCGCCGTAAGGGTACGCAAACATGGGTGCAGGCGCCTTCAATTCCCTGGAGAGGGTCCCCTGGGCTGAGTCGAGACTGCTGGTAACCCTGGCTTGCCAGTCACTCTGACTTTCGTTCGGTTTACGGGCAAGATGCCCATGGTCAGCGCTGTGGTTGGCAATGGTTACGCCCGGTCGTTCGGCCAACTCCCGAATCTGATCCCAGGCCATGTAGCCGGTTCGGCCAACGGCTTCCGTATTTACAAAAATCGTGTAGGGGTAGGCCTTTTCGGCCAGCAGTGGAGCCGCCGTATGGTAGACGGAGTCGTAGGCGTCATCAAAGGTAATGGCGATGTGATTACCTTGCCCATCGGTACCGGCCAGCGTTGTTTCGGTGCCTTGCTGTAGATCCACAACGTCCAGCTCCAGATCCGAGATCATGTTCAGCTGGCCCTCGAAAAGAGACACAGACGTGCTGGTAGCGGGCGGCGTTGAATCACTGACATGATGATACTGCAGGACAACGAGGTCAGCGCGGGCTGAGATGGCGGTCGCCGTAATCGCGACGAGAAGGGAAAGTTTCAGGAATGCTGTGAGCGGCATATCGTCTCCTGTATTTATCGGCCCTGGCCAGATCGAAAAGGCCGGTCAGATGCTGTGACGGAAGTGGGCTTTCAGTACCGCAAAGGCCTGATTGAGATGCTGAATGGTTTCGGTCTTGCCGCCGCGGTCCGGGTGAGCGTGCATGACCGCCCGGCGGAATCGCTGTTTGACCGTTGGAAAGTCTGTAGGGACAGCCTGAAATCCCAGTACTTCGGCGGCTTCCCTGGCTTCGGATTGCGCCGGTGCCTGGCCTGGAGCACCTGCCCAGAAATCATTCACCATCTGTTGAATGGCTTCCTCCGGCAGACGGTACTGGGAAAGATCCAGATAGAATTGACGAAGTGTGTCGACACTGTCCGGAACCCCTTCGCCACCGACCACCGACTGTGACTCGATCCGGATGCTCAAGGGCGAAATTTTCAGGCTCTCGCCGGTTTCGGATAACTGGTCACGAAGACGGTAGAGCACGTGAAACAACAGAAAATGCACCGGATAGAGTTTTTCCGGTTCGCTGAAAACAACCTGTCCAAGCAGTTCCCAGGGCGGTCTCTGAAGCGCCTTGATCAGCGATAATTCATTCAAGCCCGCCGGTGCCGATCTGAGTTCGTGCTCAACGGCCACCAGCAGGTGCTGAATCTGCTGCTCCAGGCAGTCATCATCATCCACAGTCCTGGGATGAGAAGCATTGATGGGAGAATGGCTGTCTGTCATAGGACTCATGTTAGGGCACTGCGGCCCATCAGGGAAGTGCGGCCACCTGCGGAAGTCCACCCATGAACAGGGCGGTGGAGAACCGGGTCGCCGTTAACGCTTCCGCATCCGCCGACTCCGGGTTGCTGTGGGCGCGCCTTGCCAGCGTCAGGCTGGTCTCGTAGGCGACGCCGAAAAAAGCGGCGCACAGGTACTCGTACTCAATCCGGGGAAGAAGCCCGCGTTCCATCGCCTCGCGAACATCTTCTTCCAGAGATAACATGGCCAGGCCGAGAATATCCGAACCGAACAGTTCCCGAAGTGCCCGGTCATTGCGGTGAGCGAGTTCATACACCAGCGGATCCCGGGCGGTCGCGGTATAGAGGGCCAGGTAGGCGTAGTGGATGAAATCCTCAGGATTGTCGGCTGCCCGCCGCTGTTGGCTGAGATTGTTGTTCAGATTGGTCAGGAAGTCGGTAAGCAAAGCCGCGAAAATATCCTGCTTGCTTGAGAAATAATTGTAGAAGGTGCCGGCTGCAAGACCCGTTCGCCGAACGATGTCGCGGATGGTTGAGTTTTCGTACCCCCGCTCGCGAAAACACTCCCGGGCGGCATGCAGGATTGCCCTGCGGTTCCGGATGCGGTTCTGTTCCCGTTTACCAGCGGCTTCTTCACTCGATTGCAACGTATCCATGTTGGTATCCTGTCCCTGAATCCATGTGACGCGTATAATCCCACGTCCACTTGCCTTATGAACGTAGTTGGTATGTCCGAAGCAATGATCGCCAGTGCCGAACAATCCCTCAACTCAGAGCGGGAGCGCCGCCAGAAGCTGGAGTTGAACAAGCTGCAGAAACGTCTGCGCCGCGAAGTCGGGCAGGCGATTGCCGATTTTTCGATGATTGAGGCCGGTGACAAAGTCATGTGCTGCCTCAGCGGCGGAAAAGACTCTTACGCCATGCTCGATATCCTGCTTAACCTGCAGAAGAGCGCGCCTGTCTCGTTCGAGCTGATTGCCGTCAACCTTGACCAGAAACAGCCCGGTTTCCCGGAAGAGGTGTTGCCCGAGTACCTGTCCTCCATGGGTATCGAGTACCACATCATCGAAAAGGACACTTACAGTATTGTTAAGGAAAAAGTCCCCGAAGGGAAGACTACCTGCGGTCTGTGTAGCCGGCTACGTCGCGGAATTCTCTATAATTTCGCCGAAGAGCACGGAGTAACCAAGATTGCGCTCGGTCACCATAGGGACGATCTGCTGGAAACCCTGTTCCTGAACATGTTCTATGGCGGCAAACTGAAATCCATGCCGCCAGTTCTGCACAGTGATGATGGCCGCAATACCGTTATCCGGCCGCTGGCCTACAGCCGGGAAAAAGATATCGCCCGCTACGCCGGTCTGAGAGAGTTTCCCATTATTCCCTGCAACCTGTGTGGTTCACAGGAGAACTTGCAGCGCCAGGTTATCAAGGACATGTTCCAGAGCTGGGACAAGCAGCACCCCGGCCGGTTGGAAACCATGTTCCGGGCCATGTGCAATGTGGAACCCTCGCACCTGGCGGATACCAATCTCTACGATTTCAAGGAAGGCAAGCGCCTCGGTGGCAAGCGCCAGGCCGTACAGACGGCTGAACCCGAGACCGCAACTGACTTCGGTCGCCTGGATGTCCTGAATATCTAGCCGGCTAGTGTCCGGCCAGATGCAGGAAAGGCAGTGTCCAGAGTCCGAACAGGATAAGCAGGCCGCCGGTCACCTTCCGGAACAGTTGATGGCTCTGTAAACCCCGGATCCAGTTGGCCGCGAAACCCGTGGCCAACATGGAGGGAAGCGTGCCGAGCCCGAAAAACAGCATGGTCAGCGCGGCCGAGCCCACTGTCGGTTGCAATGCTGCCCAACCGAGCGTGCTGTATACCAGTCCGCAGGGCAGCCAGCCCCAGAGTGCTCCGAGGGCGAGCGCCTGTCCTCCGTGATTTACCGGCAGGAAGCGACGGGTCAGGGGAGAGAGACGAGCCCAGACTGGAGCGCCGACCCGTTCGACGTAACGAATACCCTGCCACCATTGCCCCATGGATAATCCCATGAAGATCAGCAAAACCCCGGCCAGGCTGCGAAGCACAAGACCGGCCGTGCTCCACTGACTGGCCGCCGTGGTACTGGCCAGCGCGACCAGTGTGGCGATCAGCACATAGCTACCGATGCGCCCAAAGTTGAACGCCAGCAGCATGACCGTCTGTCGTACCCGGAAACCCCGGCCTACAGGCAGTGCCATTGAGAGGGAAGCGCTGATGCCGCCGCACATGCCGAGGCAGTGCGTGCTGCCTAGCAATCCGATCAGGAAGGCGCTCGGGTAACTGAGGTAGAGTTCCGGATTCATCCTTTTTGGGACTTATCCTCACCCGTATCAGCGGTATCGCTGACTTCAGCTGTTTGCTCCGGGGTTGGCTCCCCGGCAGCCGGTTTGTCGGTGCGAGCGTCGTCCGGGATCATATCCTTGTCGTCATCGTAAAGTATCCGATGCGCCGGGCCTTCGAGATCATCGTACTGACCGTTCTTGACCGACCATGTGAACAGGGCGACGCCTACCGCCACCAGTATGAGCATCACCGGGACCAGAAACATGACGATTTGCACGGTGCAACCTCGCAGAAAATATTAGAAGTTCACGGTATCAGGACAACGCCTGGGCGCCAACCGCGAGATTGTCCTGACTCTTCCGGCTCGGTGCCTTGCCAAGCCGCAGCGCATTCAGAACGACCACCAGAGAGCTGAGAGACATGCCAATTGCTGCCAGCCAGGGTGGGACCATTCCGGCCGCGGCCAGGGGAAGCGCCAGCACATTGTATATGAGAGCCCACCATAGATTCTGGCGGATGATGCGCTGGGTCTGGCGACTGGTTTTAAGGGCTTCGACCAATTGCAGCAATTGACCATTCAGCAGTACTGCATCAGCTTTCAGTTGGGTCAGGTCGGCAGCCGTGCCCATGGCCACCGAAATTCCGGCGCCAGCCATAGAGGGCAGATCGTTCAGACCGTCGCCCACCATCATAATTTGCCGGCCCTCGGCTTGCAGCTTCTCCAGCACAGCCAGTTTATCTTCTGGGGAGGCTTGTCCGATAGCCTCGTCAATGCCCAGTATGTCTGCCACCTGGTTTACATGCCCGGAACGGTCGCCACTGAGGAGCAGGGTGCGAATGCCGGAATCCTGAAGAGCTTTGATGGCTGCCCGGGCATCGTCACGGGGCTGGTCGTCGAGCCTGAAACAGGCCAGCCACTCGTGGTCAGAGGCCAGCCAGATTTCCATACCCTGATGCGGATCCTTTTGTGGCGCTGGCGCGGTGGTATGTTGTTCGACAAACCCCCTGTGGCCGATGAACAGCTGCAGGTCTCCCAGCCGGCCTGAAAGCCCACCGCCAATGTGATTTTCCACATGTTCGACCGCAGCAGTGGTTCGACGGTGAAATACTTTGGCTATGGGGTGCTCGGAGTATTTCTCCAGGCCCGCGGCAAGCTTGAGGCAAGTCTGCTCATCCATGCTGCCAACGATTGTGGTGCCGGCCAGGCTGAGCTCGCCCCGTGTGAGTGTCCCGGTTTTATCGAAGACCACGGTGTCAATCGTGTTCATTGATTCAAGGGTATGCCCCCGAGTCGGGAGAAAACCAAGCCGCCGGAGCCTGACTGTTGCCGAGGTAATGGCAGTCGGTGTCGCCAGGGAGAGCGCGCAGGGACACGTCACCACCAGAACAGAAAGTGTGATGTCGAAGGCGTTGTCGGCACCGGCCAGCCACCAGCCTATCCAGACAACTGGTGCCAGAATCAGAACCCGCCCGACGAATTTTCCGGCCATCCTGTCGGCCATCATTGCAACGCGCGGTTTTTCCGACTGCACGCGGTCCAGCACTCGCAGAATGCCTGAGAGCCGTGTCTGGGTGCCGGCCTTGACCACCCTGACATCGAGCGGATTTTCCCCGTTTACGCTCCCGGCGTGGACAGTATCCCCGGGATGGCGGGTTTCAGGGAGGTATTCCCCGGTTAAGGCTGCTTCGTTCAGGGTTGATTCTCCCCGCACAATCTCGCCATCGACGGGCAGGGTTTCGCCGGGGCGCACACGAACGATATCGCCTGGCCGGATCTTATGGGCAGGGATAATGTCGGTAGTATCGCCCTGGACCAGTGTGGCGACGGTCGGCTGAAACCCTGCAAGCGCATTGCCTGTCAGGCCTGCCCGGTAGCGGGCCTGAACTTCAATGTAGCGCCCGAGCAGGAGGAAAAAGGTGAACATGCAAACGGACTCAAAGTACACTTCCTCGCCGCCAAAGACGGTTACCCACGCGCTGGCGAGGTAGGCGAGTCCGATGGCAATGGCAACCGGCACATCCATGGTCAGATGCCGGCTGCGGATATCCCGTTGGGCATTGCGGAAAAAAGGTGCAGCGCTGAAGAGCACCACGGGGGTAGCGACCAGAAGGCTGAACCAGCGAAAGAAGCTGACGAACTCGGGCGACAGCTCGCTGACCAGTTCGAAATAAAGGGGAAACGCCAGCATCATGCTCTGGAACGAACCGATTCCGGCAATGGCGAGGCGGATGAGCATGGACCGATGCTCGGCCTTGAGCGCCTGTTCCGCCTCGTCTGCCTGGTAGGGGCGGGCGGTGTAGCCGAGCTCGTGGATCGCGATCAGCAGGTCACTCAGCCGAACCTGATCCGGGGACCACACCAGGCGCGCACGTTGGGTGGTATGGTTTACCGAGAAGGAGTCGACACCGGGCTGCTGCTTCATATGGTTTTCAAGCAGCCAGATACAGGCGGCACAGGTGATGCCACCAATCAGCAGTTGCGCTTCCTGTGCGCCTTTTACCGGTGCAACAAACGACTCCTGAACCAGAGGGTGATCAAGCTCTCTGATTCGGTTCAGTTCCGCCGGGGTCAGCTGCTTTGGGGTAACGGCCGGTTTGGTCCGGAAATCATAGAACCCGGCGAGACCCTCGCTGCGAATGGTCTGGCACACCGCTTTGCAGCCCTGGCAGCAGAAGTGACGGGTAGAACCTTCGAGCTCGAGGGTGATGGGCGGCTCACCGTCCGCTGGCTCACCGCAGTGAAAGCAATCCAGCCTGGTCAACCTTGGGCAGACCCCCCGGCCTTGACTGTAATTCCGTCTTCAGCTGGCAGCCAGGCTTCGCCTTTTAATCGCCACTCGTTAGCTGGACCCCGTAGATCGTAGTACCAGCGGCCGTCTATGTCATTGAGGAGCTTACCGGCAAAGCGCCCTGGAGCGATTTGCTGGAATTGAACAGTGCGATCCTTGTCGGAAAGCGTTGGATGGAACAGGTTCAGGATCAGATACGGGAAATCCGCCGGACCCTCAACGGTGTTCAGGTTGACGGTGATATTTTTGCTCTGGAAATCAATCTGGGCCTCCATACCGAGATCTTCCGCCTTCTGGTCTCTTGCTATGGACATGTTAATTCCGCGCCCTTCTTTGGACCAGTCGTCGGTGACCATCGCATTTTCTGTGCTGACAGCGATAGTGATGGCAACGGCGCAGTAAATGATGGACGCCCCCGGAAAAATCAGCAGGAACCAGAACCAGGGTTGGCGGTACCAGGGTGCTACGGGTGTTTCAGTAGTCATAAATCAATGTCTCATTCAAACGGTCAGTGCTGCACGATCGACGATCAGCGCGTTGGACCGACAAATCGGCTTTCAGTTTCAAGGCTCAGCGAAGAATCGGTCTCGGATTGTGCCCTGAACAGGATATCGTTATTGGATTCGGTGATGGATTCCGGCGGCACGTCGACTACGGTCGGCAGTGAGCGGTTTTCACCACTTTCAACGGTTACCGAAGTGTCCGTCAGGATCCGGATCCCCTCCAGGCCAGTCACTGACAGAGTGAAGGTTTGGGGAACTTCGGTCATGTTGGCGATTTTTAGGGTGTAGGAGTTCTCAATCCGCCCCTCGCCATTGAAACTGTAAAGAGCACCGCGATCCCGAAGAGCATCCATCTGGGCTGGCACACGGGTGGCGATGGTGAAGATAATCGCGGCAATCATCAGTGACAGCACCGCGCCATAACCGAAGGTTCTTGGTCGCAGGAGTTTGGAGGTCTTGCCTTCAAGTTCATTCTCCGTGGTGTAACGGATCAGCCCCCTCGGGTAATTCATCTTGTCCATGATCTCGTCACAGGCATCAATGCACAGCGCACAGCCGATACATTCGTACTGAAGGCCGTCCCGGATATCAATGCCCGTAGGACATACCTGAACACACTGGCCGCAGTCGATACAGTCGCCCAGACCGGCCTCGGCCGGATCCACGCCTTTTTTGCGGCCGCCCCTGGGCTCGCCACGATTCGGATCGTAGGAAACCACGCGAGTGTTGGGGTCAAACATCACCGACTGGAAGCGGGCATAGGGGCACATGTAAAGACACACCTGCTCTCGCATCCAGCCGGCGTTGAGGTAGGTGGCAACGGTGAAGAAGCCGACCCAGAAATAGGCCCAGCCGTTGGCCTGCAGGGTGAACAGATCCGCGATCAGCTCGCGAATCGGATAGAAATAGCCGACAAATGTCAGCCCGGTAGCCAGTGCGATCAGAAACCAGACCGTATGCTTGGCGGATTTTTTCGCGACTTTGTTTGCCGAGCTGGGCGCCTTGTCCAGTTTCATGCGCTTGTTGCGGCTGCCTTCAATGCGCTCCTCAACCCACATGAAGATGAAGGTCCAGACGGTCTGGGGGCAGGTGTAGCCACACCAGACCCTGCCAAACAGCGTGGTAATGAAAAACAGGCCAAAGGCACAGATAATCAGCATCCCCGAGAGCAGGATGAAATCTTTCGGGTAAAAGGTGGCCCCGTATAAATGGAACTCACGGGCGGGAAGGTCAAAATGAATGAGTGGTTGCCCGTCCAGGGTGAACCACACAAACGCAAAGTACATGCCCATCAGCAGCGTCAGGCTGACATTCCGGATGCGTTGGAAGAAGCCTTTGACTTCCTTGACGTAAATCTTCTTACGGCTGGCGTATAGCTCGACGGTTCCGGATTTATTGTTGTTGTCGGAGGGGTCAGAGGACGGGTCAGAGGACGGGTCAACCTGTTTGACCGGGATCTCACTGCTCATCGTTACCTCCAGGGAAATGGTAATGCGGGGCAACAGGCCGTTAGGCTGCTGATCTTTTCAAGCCTGTGCCCGCGGCGCAGGCACAGGGTTGAAAAGACCGGGCCGGGGCTCTTCACCCCGGCCGGCTGACTCAGTTCGAGAGGCTGTAGACGTAAGCCGCGAGAATCTGAATCTGATCGTCTGAAAGCAGACGATCCTGTGCAGGCATCTGGTTCTGGCGGCCGTGCACGACGGTCTCCCTGATCCACTCGTAGGTTGAACCATAGAGCCAGGTGTTGTCCGTCAGGTTGGGGGCGCCCATGGCCTCCATGCCTTTGCCCTCGGGGCCATGACAGGCCACACAGGCCTGAGCGTAAACCTGTTCGCCGGCTTTGGCAGCTTCGGCGTCTTTTTCCCGACCGCTGAAGCTCAGAACATAGTTCACAACCTGATCCACCTGCTCGTTGGTCATGCCGGGCATGGTGCCCTTGGCCGGCATATTACCCATACGGCCATTGTGCAAGGTTTCCAGGATTGCTTCCGGTGTTCCGCCCCACAGCCAATCGTCGTCGGTCAGGTTGGGGAAGCCAACCTGGCCACGAGCGGCAGAGCCGTGGCAAACCGCACAGTTGTTGGCGAACAGACGCTGGCCTATTTTCATGGCATCGCTGTTCTCGGCCAGTTCGGGAACCGGAGTCTCACCGTACTGGGCGTATATCGGGCCGTATTTTTCCTCGGCCTCGGCGACCTCTGCTTCCCACTGATTAGTGGAAGTCCAGCCAAGCAGACCCTTATAGTTGCCCAGTCCCGGGTAGAGGGCCAGGTAACCGAGGGCGAAAACACAAGTGGCCAGGAACAGGTAAAACCACCACTTTGGCAGTGGGTTATCGTATTCCTCAATGCCATCAAAGGAATGGCCCATGGTGCGGTCGGTTTCGGTATCGGTTGTCTGGCTCTTGCGGGTTGCCCAAAGCAGCCACCAGCAGCCGAACACGGTACCGAGCACGATCACACTGATCCAGATGCTCCAAAAGGTACTCATTCTTTTTTCTCCGTTTTTTCCTGTTCGAGCGTACGCTTTTCCACGTCGTCATCGTCGAAGGGCAGGTGAGCTGCCTCGTCGTTGGCCTTCCTGCGGTGGGCGCTGTAGGCCCACCAGACGATTCCCAGGAAAACCGCCATTACCAGAAGTGTGTGAATGCCGCGTAACTCATTAATATCCATGGTTCACCGTCTGTCTGAAATCACAGTACCCAGCTGTTGCAGGTACGCGACCAGCGCTTCGATTTCGAATTTACCTTCCACCTGAGCGGCTGCTTCGGCAATCTGCTCGTCGGTGTAGGGCACGCCCAGAGTCTGAAGTGTCTCCAGCTTGGCAGCGGTCTTGCTGTGGTCGACCTTGTCTTCAAACAGCCAGGGGAATGCCGGCATGTTGGATTCAGGCACTACGCTGCGCGGGTCGTACAGATGCTGGCGCTGCCAGGCATCGGAGTAGCGTCCGCCAACACGGGCCAGATCCGGACCGGTGCGCTTGGAGCCCCACAGGAACGGGCGGTCATAAACAAACTCGCCCGCAACGGAGTAGTGGCCATACCGCTCGGTTTCCGCCCGGAACGGGCGGATCTGTTGGGTATGGCACACATGGCAGCCTTCGCGGATGTAGATGTCCCGGCCTTCCAGTTCGAGCGCTGACAGGGGCTCAAGCCCCTCTACCGGCTCGTTAACTTCTTTCTGGAAAAACAGAGGCACTACTTCGGCCAGAAAGCCGCCACTGATGGTCAGGATGATCAGTACGATCATCAGACCAATATTTTTTTCGACAATTTCGTGTTTCATCTGATCTCTCTCCCGTTACGCCGGCTGAGTTGCCGCGTTATCTTGCGCAACCGCATCTTTCTGACGCACGGTCATGTACACGTTGTAAGCCATGATCAGCATGCCTGACAGGAAGATGACGCCGCCGAGGAACCGGACGAAGTAGCCAGCGTAGGATGCCTCAAGAGATTCAACGAAGCTGTAGGTCAGCGTGCCGTCTTCGTTAACCGCACGCCACATCAGGCCCTGCATGATGCCGTTAACCCACATTGCAACGATGTACAGTACGGTGCCCACAGTGGCGAGCCAGAAGTGCACGTTGATCATCGCTGTGCTGTACATGCCCTGGAGTCCCCAAAGCTTCGGTACCAGGTGATAAACCGCGCCGATACTGATCATGGCTACCCAGCCCAGAGCACCGGAGTGAACGTGGCCGATGGTCCAGTCAGTGTTGTGGGAGAGTGCGTTCACGGTCTTGATGGACATCATCGGACCTTCGAAGGTGGACATGCCGTAAAACGACAGGGAAACCACCAGGAAGCGCAGAATCGGGTCAGTGCGCAGTTTGTGCCATGCGCCTGACAGAGTCATCATGCCGTTGATCATGCCACCCCAAGAAGGTGCGAGCAGAATCAGGGACATCACCATGCCGGCTGTCTGTGCCCAGTCCGGCAGGGCGGAGTAGTGCAGGTGGTGGCCGCCGGCCCATACATAGGTTGCGATCAGGGCCCAGAAGTGAACGATCGACAGGCGATAGGAGTAGACCGGACGATTGGCCTGCTTGGGAACGAAGTAGTACATCATGCCCAGGAAACCTGCGGTCAGGAAGAAGCCTACTGCGTTATGTCCATACCACCACTGCATCATGGCGTCGGTAACGCCCGCATAGGCAGAGTAGGACTTGAACGCACCGGCTGGCAGCGCCATGTTATTCCCGATATGAAGCACTGCAACGGTCAGGATAAAGGCGCCATAGAACCAGTTAGCCACATAGATATGCGGTGTGGCCCGTTTCATGATGGTTCCGAAGAACACCAGAGCGTACGTCACCCAGACGACCGCAATGGCGATATCGATCGGCCACTCCAGTTCGGCGTATTCCTTCGACGTGGTAAGGCCCAATGGCAGGGTAATGGCTGCCGCGACAATGATCGCCGTCCAGCCCCAGAAAGTGAACGCAGCCAGGCTATCCGAAATCAGTCGAGCCTGGCACGTGCGCTGAACGACATAATAGGAGGTAGCAAACAGGGCACTTCCACCAAAGCCGAAAATAACGGCGTTGGTATGCAGCGGCCGGAGACGGCCGAAGTGGGTAAAGGGCAGGTCGAGGTTGAGGGACGGCCAGACCAGCTGTGCTGCGATCAGCACACCCAGCGCCATACCTACAATACCCCATACCACTGTCATGATGGCGAATTGTCTCACCACCTTGTAGTTGTATGTCAGGTTTGCATTTACTGTGCTCATAGCCTTACCAATGGGTTTAAAGTGGGGAAATATGCGGGCGCAAGTATGGAGAAACGATTAGCTGTTTGCAATGACTCAGGTCAACTCCTGACATCCGTCAAATGCGCCGAAATCAGCAACATGGCTTCCTTTTCAGTGCCGTTTTTGGAGTTGTTTCAGCGCAGGGAATGTGTGTTGCCTGAGTGCAATGATAGTCGCTTAATTGGATGAGGTGAATTCTGTGAAGTTGATTAAGACCAAAGGCTATGAAAGTAATCCGGAAGTTGTACTGATTCTGGCTCACGGCGCCGGGGCGCCGGCTGATTCTGCCTTTATGGAGGAGCTTTCTCTGGCCCTCAGCCGGGAAGGCATCGTAACCGTCCGTTTCGAATTCCCCTACATGCAGAAGCGACGAGCCGACGGCCGAAAGCGCCCGCCGGATCGGGAGCCGGCATTGCTTGAGCATTTCTCCAGTGTGGTTGATGCGGTTCGCGCCGAGCTTGGGGCGGAGTGCAAGGTTCTGGTGGGCGGCAAGTCCATGGGTGGGCGCATGGCAAGCATCCTGGCCAGCCAGCGCAATGGGATCGATGGCGTTACGTGCTTTGGCTACCCTTTCCACCCACCGGGTAAGCTGGACCGGTGGCGCACCGGCCACTTTCAGGAATTGAAATCGCCCATGCTGGTCCTGCAGGGAACAAGGGATCCATTTGGCAAGCCCGCCGAAATGGTCGGCCATGAAAAGGAGCTCGAAGCGATCCGGCTACACTGGCTGGAGGGTGGCAATCATGATTTCCAGCCGCTGAAAAGCCAACCTCATACCCAAAGCGAACTGGTCGCCGAAGCTGCCCGAGAAACCCGGGCCTTTATAAATCAGGAGCTGGTGACCTGACGGTTACTCCACTTCACTGGTCTCAGAGAGCAGGGCACGGTTGCGGCCCTCACTCTTTGCCCGGTACAGGGCTTCATCCGCTCGCTCAAATAGCTGGCTCTGATCTTCGCCGGGGGCAAGAGAGGCGATCCCGGCGCTCAGGGTCATTCTCACCTCGGTGCCGTCCGGCGCCAGTACCGGCGTGTTCGCAATGTCCGCAAGCAGTGCCGAGCAGACCTTTCGGGCTCCAGTGGCGCTGGTGCCTGGTAGCAAAAGCGCGAACTCCTCCCCGCCAAACCGGATCGCGACATCCCTGGGGCGTTTTACGTGGCGGGTCAGTATTTCGGCAATAAATTGAAGGCAGGTGTCCCCAAAACCGTGGCCCCAGGTATCGTTGATGTTCTTGAAATGGTCAGCGTCTACCAGGGCCAGTGTCAGTGGGTGTCCCGTGCGGCGGGCTTCCGCGCACAGCTCCGGGAAAATGTTGTCCAGATGCCTCCGGTTATGCAAGCCGGTGAGTGCGTCGTTGAGGCTCATGGTTGACAGTTTTCGATTTGCCTTCTCCAGTTCTCGCATGGTGTTTCGCAACTGGGCAGTGCGCTCGTGCACCTTGAATTCCAGCTCCGTCCTTGCACTGTGCTCCACGTCCAGCAGCTTCTGGCTGAGCAGGCGCCACCGCTGCACCATGGCATAGTTCAGCAGAATGACCTGTCCACCCACCGCCGATTGCATCAGGGCTTCCCGCGCCAGGAAGTCGGTCAGATAGCCGAAGGCCGCCAGGGCGTATATCAGGCCACCAACCAGCATGATCAACCAGGCCAGCAAATACCACATGGCAGGCTGATACCCTTGCTGCCATCGAATTGCTGCAATCATGAACAGGCTTGAAATGACAGTCAGCGCCAGGACGGTGTTAAGCAGAATCGTCTTGTTGTAAGGCAGGATCAGGGCCAGGGCCAGAAATCCGATGCAAAACCAGGCCTGACCCTTGAGGACGGTCTCAGGGATTGTTCCTTTATCAATTTCCAGGAACGAGCGGCCAAAAAGTATCATGGCCAGGGCGCAAAGTGACAACGACAGGGGGATGGAGGTATTGGCAAAGCTGGCGTTGTCCGGCCAGAAATACTGGTTGGCGAAGCCGCCCATGGCGAACAGGAAAAGCCCGAGCGCTGCCAGGTAAAAGGCGTTGTAGAAGTAATAGCCGGTTCCGGAGCTGAAGAAGAGCAGCAGGTTGAAGACGGCAAAGACCAGAAGCGCCCCGTAGAAGAGTCCGTGGGTAAGGGTCAGGTGATTGCTGCCTGAAATGACTTCGGCAGCCGTCTCGAAACTGAGTGGCACGTTCAGGGCGCCATTGCTGTGAACACGGAGGGTTAAAGAGCGGGTCTCACCGCCGTCCAGCGTGACGGGAAGCAGGAAATACCGGTAATCCACCGCCCGTGATGCAAAAGGTCGTTGATCTCCGGTAGCAATCGTCTCTGTAGTATCATTCGCCGTTTGCCAGAAAGTGACCTCGTCAAGCAGGGGGTAATTGAGCTTCAGATACCAGACAGCGCGCTCGGTCCCGGAATTCCTGACGTCCAGATGGACCCAGTACACGGAGCTGGTGTGACTGAAAACCAGGTCCCGCCCGTGTGCCGGTTTCCATTCAATATCGACGGGTAGCTGGTCCGGCGCCGTTGCGTCATGGCCGGGTGCGCCGGGAGGGGCGCTGTAATAACAGACGTATTGCATAAGGGATGCGCGGGCTGCACTATCGGTTGCCTCCAGGGTCGGGCATCCCGCCAGGACGGATCCGGTATCTGGCAGTGCCAAGGCCGGGATCAGCGATAGGCTGATAATGGCAATCAAGCGCAAAACGGACGACATTCAAGACTTCCCGCGGTTATCAGAGCGGGAAGTGTAGCCAGAGAAGACAATCTACGCTGTTAAACAGATTCAACTTTTACGGGTTGGTCTCCAGACCTTATTTCGGATAGTGCATGGAACAGATTCTCGTGTTTTGTCGGCCCGGCTTTGAAACCGAAGCCGGCCGTGAAATAACCGACTCCGCCGCGGAACGGGGTATCTTCGGCTATTTCGAGCCTGTTAAAGATCAGGGGCTGGTGCGTTTCTACCCGGCTGCGCCTGAAACTCCGGATGATCTGATGGCGCGCGTCGCGCTCGATGATCTGGTTTTCGTCCGTGACTGGATGGTGGTGCTGGGGGAATTCAGTCTCCCGGAAGCGGACCGTGTTGGTGCCGTAATAGAAGGGCTCAGGGGCCTCGGGCGCGGTTACCCCGGTTGCGCGCGGCTGGAAGTCCGGTTGCCGGAAAATAACGCGGATGGTGATCTTGGTAACTTTGCCCGAAAGTGGGTATCGCCTCTCTCCCGTGGCTTGCGAGGAGCTGGCCTGCTCAAGGCCGACCAGAATGCTTCGGCCCCGGCCCGCCTCGAGGTGTTCCTGCCGGATTTCGCCTCGGTGGTTGTCGGTTTCAGTCTGGCGGATAACCGCGCCCGGTATGTCGGTGGTATACCGCGACTTCGGTTGCCAGCTTCAGCGCCCAGCCGGTCCGCCCTGAAACTTGAGGAAGCCTGGAAGGTCTTTCTGCCACCTGATCAGGAACTGGACTACCTTGGTGGCGGCAAAAAAGCCGCTGATCTGGGAGCCGCCCCCGGAGGCTGGACCTGGCAGCTGGTGCACCAGGGCATGATGGTAACCGCTGTCGACAACGGCCCCATGAACCCTGAGCTGATGGCGTCGGGGCAGGTGGAGCATGTGGAAGCGGATGGCTACGGCTGGCGCCCCAAAAGGGGTATCGACTGGATGGTCTGCGATATTGTGGATCAGCCCCGGAAAACGGCGAAGCTGGCTGTAACCTGGCTGGGTGAGGGGCTTTGTCGTTACACGGTCTTCAATCTCAAGTTGCCGATGAAGAAGCGGTACGACGAGTGGTTGATCTGTCGGGATATCCTCGTAAATGGCCTGAGTGCGGCGGGCATCGGCTTTCGTCTTAAGGCCCGCCACTTGTATCATGACAGAGAGGAGATTACCTGCTTCATTGAGCGCACTGGCTAGAAGGCGCTTTGCTCGAGCACGGTGATGTGTTCTTCTTCGTCCATCATGGGGATGAGCTCCAGCATGAGCTCGCGGCGTTCATCGGAGTGAAACCAGCGGTCCCAATCCGCTTCGGATCGCCAATTGGCCAGGGTAAACCGGTGATTGGGGTCATGGCTGTCTGCCAGGGTTTCTCCGGAAATAAAGCCGGGCGCACTCACAGCCTGCTGCAGAACCTTACGGGAACGTTCTTCGTAAGCTGCTTCCAGGGTTTCAGCAATATGACGTTCAATCAGAACCCGGATCATGACAAACCTCCAAGTGTTTTAACTGTTATAAACAATAATTTAGCAGGTTTTTACGAAAAATCAGGTTCAATGACAGGAGATGTAGTGTGAGTGCAATCGAATACGATGCAGAGCTGGATGCCCGGGGCCTGTTCTGCCCGGAACCAGTCATGATGCTGCATAACCGTATTAACGATGTTCAACCCGGTGGCGTGTTGCGGGTTGTGGCCACCGACCCCTCTACCACCCGGGATATCCCGCGTTTCTGCCAGTTTCTCGGCCACGAACTCGTCCATCAGGCCGAATCCGACGATCTGTTCATCTACCTGATACGCAGGGGGGAGTAGCCCCTCTGCTATACCTCCGAGTCCAGTTTCTGGAGGTGGCCGAGGAATTCCTCCCGATCCATTTCTCCGAGCACCCTGTGCTGGGGCAGTTCCTGGCCGTTACCGCGATAGAACAGAATAGCCGGGGGGCCGAAGAGGCCGAGTTCGTCCAGCATTGCCTGCTGTTCAGGGGTGTTGTCGGTCATATCGATCTGCAGCAGGGTGTAGGGGCTAAGCGCCTGGATTACATCCGGCTTGCTGAAAACATTGCGTTCCATAACCTTGCAGGAGATGCACCAGTCGGCGTAGAAGTCCAGCAGAACGGGCCGTCCCTGTTCGCGGGCCTGTTGGAGCATCGCCTCGATTTCACCGGGCTGTTTCACGCGCACAAAATCCGCGTGCTGGACACCGGCATTGCCGGCCCCGCCGAATGACGCGGAGGCGACCGTAAAGGGCGCTAGAGGTTTCAGCGGGTCATTGGCCCCGGCCACAGCACCGGCAAGCAGAGCCAGGCCATAGGCGAAAAGAACCAGCCCCAGCCCCTTCCGGGTCCGTTCCCAGCCGGCCCTGGCAGCATCAAAGGCGCCAAGCTGCACGCCGGTTATGGCGATAAGAAGGCCCCAGAGCGTCAGTGCCAGCCAGCCAGGTACCAGTCGCTCCACCAGCCAGATCGCCACGGCCAGCAGCATCACACCATAGAAGTGCTTCACTGCGGTCATCCAGTGGCCGGTAGTCGGCAGCAATTTTCGCCCCCCGACCGCCACAAGAATCAGCGGAATGCCCATGCCAAGGCCGAGCGCAAACAGGGCCACTCCGCCGATCACGGCGTCCTGGGTTGTGGAGATATACAGCAGGCTGCCAGCCAGGGGCGCCGAGACACAGGGCGAGACGATCAGGGCCGATAGGGCGCCGATGCCGAATATGCTGAATACCCGGCTGCCGGTGAGCCGGTGACTGGCATCATTGAGGGGCTCACGAATGAAGCGTGGCAGCTGGATCTCGAAGAGATCGAACATGGACAGGGCAAAGACGACGAACAGCAGGGCAAAGACGCTCAAAACCCAGGGAGATTGCAGTTGTGCCTGCAGATTAAAGCTGGCTCCGAGCAGACCCGTCAGCACGCCGGCCGCTGCATAGGTCAGTGCCATGCCCAGAACATAGCTGCCCGACAGGAGCAGGGCATGGCTGGTTGTCCGGGTGTTTCTGCCAGAAACCAGCGATGAAATAATCGGCACCATCGGCAGTACGCAGGGGGTGAAGGTTAACCCCAGCCCCAGCAGCAGAAACACGCCTGCAATGACGAGCGTCGATTGCTGTGCAAGAAAGCCTGCAAGTCCGGTGGCGGTTTCAGTGTCCACGGGTGCGCTGCCGCCCCCCGAAAAACCCGCTGCTGAAGCTGTTGGCGAGCCGGAGCCACCACTACCCTGATAGAAAAGTACATCCCGGGTCTGGGGCGGGTAGCACAGCCCCGCCTTTGCGCAGCCCTGATAGGTTACCTGCAGTTCTGCCTCCCGGACGCCGGCTGGAAGCGAGATCGGAACACGGGCTTCAATCGGATCAAAAAAGACCGTGGTCTTGCCGAAGAATTCGTCTTCGGTCACCGTTCCCGGCGCCGAAAACGCGGGTTCCCCAAGTCCGACATCGGGATTGGTGGCGGTAATGCTGACACGTTCGCGATAAAGATAGTGCCCGGGTGTGATATCCCAGGTGAGAACCACCGTGTCTGCGTCGGTGGTGAAACTGAAGGGCAGAGCTTCGTCGACCGGGAGGAAATCATTACCCTGGCCGCCAAACAGGGAACTCCCGTTGCCGCCGAGGGCCCAGGCAGAAGGGGAGGCCAAAAGCATCAGGGCGAGTGCCAGGAACAGGTTCAACGGATTCACCCATTGGCATTTCATCTTCTTTACTGCAGCGAAAGCCATCATTGATTGTAAGATTTCCCGGTTAGTGTCTGTTTGATCAGAGTCTCTAAAAGTCGGATTGTTACAGCATTACAGCCGCCGGTTCACGCCAGCAGTGGACACGAGGGGATGGGCAAAGTTCCCTCTGGTATTGGGGGCGGTAAAGTCGCACAATAGCCACCCAATGAATCACAGTCCAAATGATCTTATCATGCTGTTTAATGACCAGTTCCGGGAAGCATACCGGACAGTTCTGGTCAAAGGCAGCGATGAACCTGAATACTTGCCTGCGAGCGATCCGGAAGGTCTCGCACAGGTCGTCTTTGCTCATGGTTATTATGCCAGCGCTTTGCATGAAATAAGCCACTGGTGTATTGCTGGTGAGTACCGGCGCACACTTCACGACTATGCTTACTGGTACTGTCCGGATGGCCGTACACTGCAGCAGCAACAGGCTTTCGAGCAGGTTGAGGTCAAGCCCCAGGCCATTGAATGGTTGTTTGCGGTGGCTGCAGGTTTCCGTTTTCACATCAGCGTGGATAACCTCTCGGGAGCTGGCGCCGCCAATGAAGAGCGGTTCCGTCACAATGTGCGGATCCAGGCGGGCGAGTATCTGGACCGGGGGTTGCCGCCCCGGGCACAGGCGTTTTTCGATACGCTGGCAACATTTTACGGTACCGGAGAAATCCTTGAAGAGCGCTGGCAAGAAGATGCCCGGCGCATCGCTCCGTTATATTCTGAATCAGGACATTCCAGGAAAACTGAGACTCTATGACATCTGACCCAAAACACACCGGCGACCTGAGATTCAGCGATCTGAACCTCGACAAGCGCTTGCTGGATGCCATCACGGCTATCGGTTTTGAATATTGCACACCCATCCAGGCGGAAACACTGCCCTGGACGCTGGCCTGTGAGGATCTGATTGGCCAGGCCCAGACCGGCACCGGAAAAACCGCAGCGTTTCTGATTACGGCGATTCAAAGCCTTCTGGAGACGCCGATTCCCGAAACAGACCGGTTTGCGTCAGAGCCGCGGGTGCTGGCCCTGGCACCGACACGTGAGTTGGCCATGCAGATCGCCAAGGACGCAGAGCAGTTGTGCCAGCACACCGGCCATAATGTGGTGACGGTTGTGGGCGGCATGAACTATGACAAGCAGCGGGACCAGCTGCAGAACGAGATCGTCGATATTCTCGTGGCGACTCCGGGGCGCCTGATCGATTTTCTCGGCTCCCAGGACGTATTTCTGGACCAGCTCGACATCCTGATTCTTGATGAAGCTGATCGTATGCTGGACATGGGCTTCATTCCGGACGTGAAGCGCATTATCCGCAAGTGCACACCCAAGGATGAGCGCCAGACACTCCTGTTCAGCGCCACCTTCAACCAGGACGTGCTGAATCTTGCCTCCATGTGGACGAGTAATGCAGAGTTCGTGGAGATAGAACCGGAACAGAAAACGGCGGAACGGGTTGAGCAGACGGTGTACCTGGTGGGCGACGATGAAAAACTTCCGGTGCTGGTCAATTTTCTCAAGCGTCCGGAAGTGGAAAAGGCGCTGGTGTTTGCCAACCGCCGGGATCAGTGCCGTGACCTGGAAGAGGATCTGCGGAACCAGGGAGTCAAGGTGGCCCTGATGTCCGGTGAGATCGCCCAGAACAAACGCCTCAAAACCCTGGACCAGTTCAAAAAGGGCAGCATCCAGGTGCTGGTTGCCACCGATGTGGCCGGCCGTGGCATTCACGTGAACGGCGTGACCCATGTGTTCAACTACAATCTACCGGATAATGCCGAAGATTATGTGCACCGTATCGGGCGTACTGGCAGGGCTGGCAAGCATGGCGTTTCCATCAGTTTTGCCGGTGAGGACGATTCGTTCGCGCTGCCGGCCATCGAGACCTATATCAGCCAGAAACTGAAAACCGCGGTGCCTGATGAGGCACTCATGACCGCAATGGACAACCCGCCGATTACCCGCAAGCGCGGCCGACGCCCACAGGGTTCCGGCGGCCGTGGCCAGGGCGGACGTAATCAGCGTCAGCGCAGGAACTGACAGGGCCGGACATCATTATGTTGATCGTAGCAGATGAAAACATTCCCCTATTGGACTCCTTTTTTGGTGACATGGGGGAGATTCGCAGGGTTTCCGGCCGTTCCATGTCGGGCGAGGATGTCCGGGACGCCGACATACTGCTGGCTCGTTCGGTCACCAGGGTAAACCGTGAGCTTCTGGAGGGCAGTCGGGTCAGGTTCGTGGGAACAACTACCATCGGTACCGATCACGTCGATCTCGACTGGCTCGAACAGGCGGGGATTCGCTTCTCTGCGGCGCCGGGCTGCAACGCCAACAGTGTGGCCGAATACGTGCTATCTGTGCTGTCACTGCATGCTGAAAGGCGCGGGCTTTCAGACTGGTCCCAGCTCAGCGTTGGCATCGTGGGTGTCGGCAATGTTGGCGGTGAGCTGGCCCGCAAGCTTGACCGCCTCGGATTCGATGTGCGTCTTTGCGATCCGCCAAGAGCGGACCGGGAAGAGGACAATGAGGAGTTTGTAGCGCTGGAAGAGGCCATGAAGTGTAATGTGGTGTCCCTGCATACACCCCTGACCCGCGAGGGAGATCACCCCACTTTGCATATGATCGGCAACGCCGAACTTGAGACCCTGGGTGCGAACCAACTCCTGATCAATGCTGGTCGGGGCGAGGTCATCGACTCGTCAGCGTTGCTGGCCCGCCTTGAACAGGGCAATGCGCCCGTCGTCGTGCTGGACGTTTGGGAGCAGGAGCCGAGGATTCATCCTGAGCTGGTTGACCGGGTCTGGCTGGCAACACCGCATATTGCCGGGTACAGTCTGGAAGGCAAGGTTCAGGGAACGGAAATGATCTATCAGGCTCTGAGCCAGTTCCTGGGCCTGCCGGTTCGCAAAAAAGCGGGCCAGTTTCTGCCGGAGCCAGCACTCAGCAAGATTTCCTTTACCAGCTCTGCCGAGGAGGAGGATGCAATTCGAATTGCACTGAGGGCCTGTTACGACCCTCGCCGGGACGATGCGAAACTTCGTAACACCATGGCAGGGTCTCCAGAAGAGCGGGGAGCGGCGTTTGACAGACTGCGCCGGGACTATCCGGTTCGTCGGGAGTGCTCAAGCCTCAAGATTCAGCTCAAGGGCACCAGCAAGTCCCTGCAGGACAGTTTCCGGGCTATCGGATTCAAACTGAAAATCTGATCTTAGCCAGTTCCTGATAAAGAAAGCCGGAGTCCATGGGGCCCCGGCTTTTTTGTTTACAGCCTGGCGCTCTGCAACGCCTGTATGCGGTCTTCCAGTGGCGGATGGGTCATGAACAGGGCACTCAGGCCGCCCCGGGCCCCGCGGTTAATGCCAAATGCCTGGAGGCTGTCGGGCATCTGGTCCGGCACCTCGCTTTCCTGCTTCAGCCTCGCCAGCGCGCTGATCATGGCTGAGCGGCCTGCCAGCTGGGCACCGGCGATATCCGCCCGGAATTCCCGGCGACGGGAGAACCAGAACACGATCGTACTGGCAAGTATACCCAGGACGATCTCGGCAACGATGCTGACCGCGAAAAAGCCGAGGCCATGTCCGCTTTCATTCTTGAAAATCACCCGGTCGACAAAGGAGCCGATCACCCGGGACGCGAAGATGACGAAGGTATTCACCACACCCTGAATCAACGCCAGTGTCACCATGTCACCATTGGCAACATGGCCGATTTCGTGGCCCAGGACCGCCCGAATCTCATCCTTGTTAAAGCGGTGCAAAAGCCCTTCACTGACCGCGACTAGTGCGTCGTTCTTGTTCCAGCCCGTTGCAAAGGCATTGGACTGGGACGCAGGAAAAATCGCGACTTCCGGCATGCCGATACCGGCGTTTTTGGCCAGCTGCGCCACAGTATCCACGAGCCAGCGTTCGGCAGGAGTGCGCGGGGAATCAATGACCCGGGCCTTGGTGCTCCACTTGGCCATTCGCTTGGAGATCAGCAGCGACACGATGGCGCCGGCGAATCCGAAGACCGCAGCGAAAGCCAGCAAAGAGCCATACTGAATACCATTCTGGGCGAGGTAGCTGTCCACGCCCAGCAGTCGCAGTGTGAAACTGGCGACAAGGATTACAGCAAGGTTGGTTGCCAGAAACAGCAGAATACGCATGTGGGTTCCCTGATCAGTTCGTCACAGAAAATAAAGCCGTCATTCAGACCGTTATATGCGGTCGCGGTTCAATCAATCAACGAGCTTACGGTGATTTAATAATTGCCGCGGTCGGCAAAAAAGGTTGCCTGCATGATCTGGCTGATTCTGGCGGAGTTCCCCCCGCGCAGCGCCCTGAGAATCAGGTGGATGTGAGTGGAAAGATCCTCCTGAACGGAAGGGGGCAGATTACCGGCAGCCGTTTCCTCGGGGATTCCGAATTCTCTGGTCAGAGTCTCTGGCGCCGGTGCGCTCAGGCGGATAAAGGCGTCTCTGGTCAGAACCGCCTGGTCCAGAGCCTCCTGGCGGATGGTGTCGACGTACCGGAGCAGGCCTTCCTCTGCGAGCCAGAGCAGGGCGCCGAAACAGGCCATGTGTCGCTTGCTGTGCAGGCCAAATTCGTCCGGCTCATCCGGGCCGGCAATGTCCTCGACAAACAGGTTGATGCGCCTGGGGAAGGCGCCATACAACTGCACCAGGGCAATGGCCGCATCCTTGTAGAATTCCTCGACGTGAATATCCGCCATGGTTTTCCCCGTTATTGCTGGTATTGGCCAAGGAAATTGCCGAGCCGGCCCATGGCATCCTCGAGGGTATCTTCCCTGGGCAGGAACACGACTCTCAGGTGCTGCCTGTCATCGATATTGAAGGCCGACCCCTGCACCAGGAGGATCTTCTCCTGCAACAGCAGGTCCAGAACCAGTTTCTCGTCGTTCACGATAGGGAAGTGCTTGGGATCCAGTTTCGGAAACAGGTAAAGCGCACCCTGGGGTTTGACGCAGCTCACGCCCGGAATGTCGTTAAGCATGCGCCAGGCGGTTTCCCTTTGTTCGTAGAGCCGCCCGCCTGGCGTCACCATATCGTTGATGGACTGGTAGCCTCCCAGGGCTGTCTGAATGGCCAGTTGGGCCGGAACGTTGGCACACAGGCGCATATTCGAGAGCATGTCGATGCCTTCGATCAGATCTTTCGCCCGGTGTTTTGCGCCACTGACGATCATCCAGCCCGAGCGGTAACCCGCTGCCCGGTAATTCTTGGACAGGCCGTTATAGGTAAAGAACAGCACGTCGTCGGCCAGCGAGGCGGTCGAGATGTGCTGGGTACCGTCATAGAGGATCTTGTCGTAGATCTCGTCCGACAGAATGATCAGGTTGTGCTTGCGGGCCAGTTCGATGACCTGCTCGAGAAGCTCCTTTGAATACACTGCCCCGGTCGGATTGTTGGGGTTGATCAGAACAATGGCACGGGTCCGCCGGGTGATCTTCTTGCGGATATCGTCAATATCCGGAAACCAGTCCTGCTGTTCGTCGCAGCGATAGTGCACGGGCTTGCCGCTGGAAAGCGTAACGGCAGCGGTCCACAGGGGGTAGTCCGGGGCCGGGATCAGCACTTCGTCACCGGTGTTCAACATGGCCTGCATGGTCATGACGATCAGCTCGCTGACGCCATTACCCAGGAAAATATCGTCGATATCGACTTTGTCGATGCCCCGTTGCTGGCAGTAGTGCATGACCGCCTTACGGGCAGAGAACAGCCCCTTCGATTCCACATAGCCCTGGGCAAGGTGCATGTTGTAGATGACGTCTTGCTGGATTTCCTCAGGGACATCCAGTTCGAAGGCGGCAGGGTTGCCGATGTTGAGCTTGAGTACCCGATGCCCCTCTTCTTCGAGTCGACGCGCTTCCCGCAGAACTACGCCACGGATTTCATAACACACGTTATCCAGCTTGGCGGATTTGTAGTAGTTCTGCATAAGACCCGGACGTCCTTCTTTTGAGATCGAAAAATGGCACCTGCCAACACGACAGTCCTTTATTCTAGCGGAGCGAGGGCCGGCGGCAACAGGGGAATTATGATGAATTGTGTCGTGTTAAGGCAGATTTAGCTCACAAACCTGAACCGGTTTTTGAAAATGGTCCCCGTAGCGTCTGCATTGCCATGGTTTTTTGGTCTGTGTTGTGAACAATGGTTCAAGCAGAACGCAAAACATCACAGGGAGAATTTTATGGCAGGCGAAACGGTCTACGATTTCACGGTACGGGATATCAAGGGTAACGAGAAAAGCATGGCGGAGTACCAGGGCAAAGTTCTCCTGATCGTGAACACCGCCAGCAAATGCGGTTTTACGCCCCAGTTCGAGGGCTTGCAGTCCCTTCACAACGAGTTGGGTGACAAGGGCTTTGAGGTTCTGGGCTTTCCGTGCAACCAGTTCCTGAATCAGGACCCGGGTGACGAGGATGCGATCAGTCAGTTCTGCAGTCTGAACTATGGTGTCGATTTTCCCATGTTTTCCAAGATTGAAGTGAATGGCGATGGCGCCCACCCCCTGTTTCGCTTTCTCAAGCGCGAAGCCAAGGGCCTGATGGGATCTGAAAAAGTGAAGTGGAATTTTACCAAATTTCTGGTCGCGCCAGATGGCAAGGTTGTTCGTCGTTACCCGCCCACCGCAAAACCGGAAGATATCCGGGCCGATATCGAAAAACTGTTACCGGCCTGAACTCTCTGAGGATGGAGAAGGGCGCCAACGGTTGATGACCTCCCGGAGCTCGTCACGCTTGTAGGGCTTGGTAATGTAGTCGTTCATGCCTGAGGCGAGGCAGTCCTCGCGGTCTCCCTGCATGACATTGGCGGTAACGGCAATGATGGGCAGGTCTTTCCATTGCGGGTTCTGCCGAATCCTCTGTGTTGCCTCATAACCGTCCATGACCGGCATCTGGCAGTCCATCAGCACCAGGTCGTAATGGCTCTGTTCCAGCGCCTGTATGGCCTTCAGGCCGTTCTCTGCGTGGTCTGCGCGATGCCCCAGTTTTTTCAGCAGGTTGCTCGCCACCAGTTGATTCACCTGATTGTCCTCCACCAGAAGGACCGCCAGGGACTGTTCGGTGCCGGTTTGTTCTTCCGGGGCGGCGTCAGGAGTGGCGCGATCGTCACTGGCCATCACGCCCGCGGCCCGAGCAAGGCAACGGAAAAGCTCATTCCGCCGCAATGGCAGCGACAGAAGCTGGTAACGTCCCCTGGCCGGAGGCAGGGTGCCGGTAGCGTCAGCAAGGATCACGCCGGCGCCTTGCCAGTCGGCCGCGAAGGCCAGGGTTTCCTCATCGTCGGCGCTGGCCAGCGCCAGCAGAATGCCCTCCGGATGCCGGCTTGCACCCCGGACAGGAATGCCCCGCTTCCGAAGCTCAGCCTCAATGGCTGAACGGTGCGGGTTTTCCGGGGGGATGGCCATGGCAATGCCGATGTCCCTGACTCGGGCGTCCACCCGGGGAAGATCCTGGTCTTCGCCGGCCTCATGGACCGGCAGAGGCAGGGTTACGGTGAAGTGAGTGCCGTTGCCTTGCCGGGAATCCACCAGAATCTGGCCATGCATGCGTTCCACAAGCTGGCGGCAAAGTGTCAGGCCCAGACCGGTGCCACCATACAGGCGGGTAGTTTCCGCGTCAGCCTGGGAAAAGGGCGAGAAGATACGGTGCAGGCCTTCACTGGACATGCCGATCCCGGTGTCCACCACGTCGATTCTCATGCTGCCGCCGGAATAGGCCGCCCGGATCTTTACGCCGCCTTCGTCGGTAAACTTGATGGCGTTGCTCAAAAGATTGTTGAGCACCTGGCGGACCCGTGTCGGGTCACCCAGGAAGTTCTCCGGCAGGTCAGGATCAATTTCGGTAACCAGGTAAATGTGTTTCCGGCGGGCCTGCTGGGCGTGGAGTGTGGCGCATTCCTCAATCAGGTGCCGGACGCTGAACGGGATGTTTTCCAGGCTGAGTTTACCTGCCTCTACCTTTGAAATATCCAGGATGTCATTCAGCAGCCCCAGCAGATTCTCGCCGGCGTTCAGGGCGATTTCCATCCGGTTGCGTTGTGCAGGGTCCAGTTCGCCCTCAAGCGCCAGGCCCAGCATGCCCAGAACGCCATTGAGGGGCGTGCGGATCTCGTGGCTCATGCTGGCCAGGAAATTGGCCCTTGCCCTTGCCCGGCGAACCGCATCTTCCTTGGCTTTCACCAGGGCGCGGTTACCCCGTTGCAGGGCTTCGTTCTTCTCGGAGATTTCCCGGGTACGGTCCTCCACTTCCTGCTCAAGCTGGGTGGAGTAGTTCTTCATGGCACTTTCTGCGTGCCGGAGCTGGGCAAGGCTGGAGTCGATGGTTTCGAGATGCTGGTTGATGATCCCCACCATGGTCCCGATCTCGTCTTCCCGGTGGTTTGCCGGGATCGGCAGCCTGACTTTTTCGGGAGAGCTGGCCCGCACCTGGCTCAGTGCGCTGATGACGTTGAGCATGGGGCGGGTAAGCACGAAATAGAAGATGGCCAGCAAGGCTGCGGACAGGATGAGGCTCTTGAGAAGCCCGCTGATGAGCGTGTAGCCGGCCCGCTGGAGAAACAGCGCGCCATAGTGATAAGTGTCGATGGTGACGATCAGGTGGCCGAGTGACAGATCCTCAAGTTGTGGAACCTGCAACTCCTGTCGGAATACCCGGTCAGAGCCAAATAGCAGGTCACTGACCCAGCGATAGGGCGACTCCGGGCTGCTTTTGCTCGACGCAGCCATGGTCTCGTCGTCGTTGTCTGTGATCCGTGCATCGATGGTGGCGGGATGGCGAAGCAGGCCATCGAGTAATTCCTCCGCCAGCCGCACATCAATATTGTAGGCAATCTGGGACGCGGGGCTGTTGCTGATATCGATCAGCGCGTGGATCTCATTCTCCATCGATTCCTTTGCGCTGAAGTAGTCCAGGGTAATCTGGACAACATTCAGCACCAGCCCGAGGACCATGGCAACCAGTACCGTGTCCCGGGTCAGTCGATAGGAAAGTCGTTGTTTGAAGCCCTTGCTCACGGGTTTGCACTGTCCCTGTTGGCGGGCCTGCAATGGCGACCCGTTCTGTGCCTTCAGTCGTCGTAATCGGCCTTTTTCTTCCACTCGTCATCGTGGAGGAAGGTATCCCACTCACGGTCCAGTTTGGACTCTCCCTGCGGGCTCTCCTTACCCTCTGCACTCATGGCCTCAAGTTCCTGAATGCGCGTCCGGAAGCTCTTCACTGCTTTCATGGCAAGTGGGTTGTCGCGGGATTTCCCCATTTCGGTGCTGGCCAGGTGATAGGCATGAATGGCCTTCCGGATCTCGTTCTGGCGAACATAGTCCCGGGCCTGAAACACATGCAGATCCGCGTGGGTCTTGTGGACCAGGAAGAGCACATACTTGAGGTTTTTCTTTGCGGTGGCTGAGTCAATCCGCCCGCTCTTGTGCATGCCTTCAATCATCTTGAACAGATTCTGAAGCAATTCCTTGACGTAATTCGACTTTTCCGCGGAATCAATCTTGACTGGCGTGGTGGTGTCGCGCTTTTCAACGATCTGTGTTTTCAGTTCTGCAGCGGACTTCTGCCATTCCTTGACCGGCAGGTTCGACTTCAGGCCGGCCAACTCCGTGCAAGCTTCTTCTATGCGTTTAATCAGGAGCAGTTTCAGATCGGCTGTCAGGTATTGGCCTGGAATTTCGGTCAGCAGGCGATTGGCCCTTTTATAGGCGTCTTCCTGAGCGGTAATCTTGCGCACCCGTTCAATGCGGGCGCGTTCCCGCATTTGGCTGAGAACAATAATGACAATCGAGACGGTCACGATGGCCGCCAGCAAAAGGACGATCGTAGTGGTATCCATTTTGTCAGTAACGACTCCGGCTTCAGGATCAAATGATGGCGGGTGTACAAACCGGCCTCAAAACACCGATATTATTCAGCAAGTATCCGAAAGACTAGCAGAAATACCGCTCCAGATCCGTTTTCAAATGTGAAAGATCGTGTTGCTGATTGATTACGTGAATCCTCGCTATCATGTATATTGCTCTCGTGAATCAGCCTCGCTTTTCCTGTTGTTCTGGCGTTCCGGAGTTTTTGTGGATATTTCCCGTGTTGATCTTAACTTGCTCGTGTACCTGGATGTGTTGCTGCGCGAGCGGAATGTGACCAAGGCAGCGAACCATCTGGGTATTACCCAGCCTGCCATGAGCAATGGTTTGAAGCGGTTGCGGGATCTGTTCAGTGATCCGCTCCTGGTGCGAACCAGTGAGGGTATGACGGCCACGGAGCGCGCGCGTGAACTACAACCGCTGGTGCGGGGAATCCTGTCGGATATTGAACAGGCCGTGCAAGATAAGACACCCTTTTCAGCTCTTGAAAGCCAGCGCGTGTTCCGGATCATGGCCAGTGATTATGCCGAATCCTGCCTGATGCCCCGGGTTCTGAGGCGGATCCGTCAGGAAGCGCCGCACGTCACCCTGGATGTGCTCACGCCCAGTGACGTCAGCTTTCTGGATGTCGAGCAGGGGCGGTTGGATATGGCGATCAACCGGTTCGACAAGATCCCCCAGTCTTTCCATCAGAAGACCCTCTGGACTGAGTATTTTGCCTGCCTGATGAACGCCCGTAACCCGGTATTGAAGGAGCCCTTCACCCTGGACACCTATCTGGACGCCAGCCATATCTGGGTCAGCAAGACCGGGTTTGGTGTTGGTGTTGGTGTAAACCCAAAGGATGTCCAGCGACTGGGCTGGGTTGATGAGGCGCTGTCGAGAATGGGGCGCAAGCGACAGATTTCCGTTTTCACCCGTCACTATCAGGTTGCGATGCTGCTGGCCGAGCAGCATGACCTGATTGCCACGCTGCCATCCCGGGCAGCCTGGCTGCAGAAAGACAACCCGAATCTTGTGGTCAAGGTGCCTCCGTTCGAGATTCCACCGTTCGAGCTGAAAATGGCCTGGAGCCCTCTGTTGCAGCACAACGCGGATCATCAATGGCTGCGCAAACTGATTGCTGAGGTGGCTACGGAGGTGGATACCGAGTTTGCTCCGTTCGGGGCCAGGTTCGAAGCGCCGGACGCGCCCCAGGCTCATCACTCAGAGCGGTAATTCCCGAAGCTCCAGGGAAGGCCGGGCCGCATCCCACATGCGCTGGAAGTTTTCCGACAAGAGCTTTACGCGGCCACCGTCCGAGAACTTGGCGAAACCCTCTGGCTTGTAGAAATCATGTCGGTACACCACGCCTTCACGGTCCGCAATAATGAAGGGCTGGTCCTCAACCGGGTAGTCCTCGTTGACCAGTCGAAGTTCCATGCGGCTCGGCAGCCGGCGCATCAGTTCGACCAGTGTGTGTCGACGTTTCACCAGCGGCTTGTCGTCATGGATCAGCAACCTGACTTCGCTGAGCCGGTGCCGACGGGCCAGGGCGGAGATCAGCTCCCGGAAACGATGCCGGTCATACAGATCGTGTTCGAGCAGGCGGTCATACAGCCAGATGCGCTGGCCGGCCTGGCCAACCACCGAATCCATCAGCCCCAGTAGCCTGGCCTCGGTATCAAACAGCCAGGAGTCCGTGTCGCTGCCCAGAATCATCGGCCGGTCCAGGGAGCCAAGGCCCTCGGCGGCGAGTCCCGGTGCCAGGCTACGCATGTCAAAGTGGGGAATGCCGGCGTCGTCGTAAACGCCCGAACAGACGTGGAAGCCTGACCGTTGATAAAAAGGAATGGCGTGCTCCTGGGCAGACAACCTGAGCTCGGCAAAACGGTCAGCCGATTCTGCGATCAGGTGCCGGAGCATTGCTTCCCCGATACCCTGTCCGCGGTACTGGGGCAGGATCGCCATGCGACCGATGTGGCCGGTCTCTTCAAGGGTTGAAAACAGTCGTGCCACGCCTGCCGGGGTATTGTCTGGCAGCACTGCCAGATAGTGATCGGCAATTTCGTCGGTTTCATCCCACTCCAGCTCCGGCGGAACTTTCTGTTCCTCAATAAACACCTGCTGGCGGATATCCCGGACGGATGCCGGGGCCAGTTGCCAGCTGTATTTGCGAAACCGGATGCTCATAAAGCTTATTCGAAGTAAATCGAGCCTTGATTGTAGAGGGTGGTCAGAAGCCCAAGCAATGCTTCGTCTTCGGAGAGCCGGGCGAGGGTCGGCATATCGACGCGGGCCCCCGAGCAAAGAAGCGGAGCAAACGGCTGGGCATCGCCCTTGAGCAGGAACTGCTCGCCGTCCACAAACAGGGCGGTTTCGCTGGCAAACTCGTAGTAGGCGAAACGGGAGCCTTCGTTCCACCGCAGCTGCTCGCCCGCGTGTATTGCTTCGGCGACGTCTCCGGTGGACGCTGGCTCCTCCGCGGGCACGACAATATCCATGCTCTTGGGCGCCGTTGAGAACTGGCCAAACCAGAGGGCCAGTTGCCGGCGGTCCTCAAGCTTTTCCCGGATAACGGTCTCGAGGCGGTCAACCACGTCCGGCTGAATCGTGCCCGGATTGTCCTGTATTTTCAGATCCGGATCGTTCAGGTGATCTGAGGCGTCGGACTGGCTGCAGAGGAAATCGGTAAATCCGGTCAGAATGTCATCCACGGTGGGTGCACGGAAGCCAACCGACAGCGTGATACAGTCATCCTCGGCCACTCCATGGTGGCCAATACCCGGCGGCAGATACAGCATGTCACCGGGTGCCAGGGTAACGGTTTCTTCGCCATCCCAGCTGCTCAGAATGCGCAGCGGAGTGCCCTCCACGCGGGGAGAGGTATGATCACAATGGCCTCCAAACGTCCACCGGCGGTGGCCCTGGGCCTGGAGGAGGAATACATCATACTGGTCGTAATGGGGACCAACGCTGCCGCCTTTCGGGGCAAAACTGGCCATAATGTCATCCAGGCGCCAATTGGGGATGAAGCGGAAGTGTTCCAGCAAATCTGCAATATCGGGCACCCAGTGGTCCAGCCCCTGCACCAGGAGCGTCCAGTCCTGTTCGGGCAGGCTGCTGAACCGGTCCGGCGAAAAGGGGCCGTTGTGGAGCTGCCAGGGCTTGCCATCGTCATTTTCGATCACAATCCGGGACTCCACGCCCTCCTCACAGGCCAGGCCGGCCAGTTCATCAGCGCTGACCGGGCACTGGAAATCGGGAAACGCCTGACGGATAACCAGCGGCTTTTTCTGCCAATAGTCCCGCAGAAATTCAGAGGGTGTGAGTCCGCCAAGCATGTCCATGGGTGTTACTCCCGGTTTCAGATGTTTTGTGCCTGATCGACTGCGTTACCGATGTAACGGCCCGGCGTCAAAGCCATCAGTTCGGCCTTGGCCTGCTCCGGAATGTCGAGGCTCTCAACGAAATTCTTGATCACTTCCGGCGTCATTGCCTTGCCACGGGTCAATGCCTTGAGTTTTTCATAGGGCTTTTCGATATTGTAACGGCGCATCACCGTCTGGATCGGCTCGGCAAGCACTTCCCAGGCATGGTCCAGGTCTTCATCCAGTCGGGCCGGATTGATTTCCAGTTTGCCCAGGCCTTTGAGGGTGGCTTCGTAGGCAATCAAACTGTGCGCAAAGCCAACACCCAGGTTACGCAGTACGGTGGAGTCGGTCAGATCCCGCTGCCAGCGTGATATCGGCAGTTTGGCAGAAAGGTGGCTGAACAGCGCATTGGCGATGCCAAGGTTGCCCTCGGAGTTCTCGAAATCGATGGGATTGACCTTGTGGGGCATGGTCGAGGAGCCCACTTCGCCTTCTACCGTTTTCTGCTTGAAGTAGCCGAGGGAAATATAGCCCCAGACGTCACGGTCCAGGTCGATCAGGATGGTGTTGAAGCGAGCGACGGAGTCATACAGCTCGGCAATGTAATCGTGCGGTTCGATCTGGGTGGTGTAAGGGTTCCAGTCGAGCCCGAGGCTCTCGATGAACTCCCGTGCGTTCTGGGCCCAGTCGATTTCCGGATAGGCGGAGAGATGGGCGTTGTAATTACCCACGGCACCGTTGATCTTGCCCAACAGCTCGGTTTCCCGGATCTGTTTTACCTGGCGACGCAGACGGTGAACGACGTTTGCCAGCTCTTTGCCCACGGTCGTGGGCGAGGCGGTCTGGCCGTGAGTGCGCGACAGCATCGGCTGCTCGGCGTGGTCATGAGACAGCTGCGCCAACTTGTCGACAACACGGTCCATGGCCGGTAGCAGGCCGTGGTCCAGGCCTTCCCGCAGCATCAGCGCATGGGAGAGGTTATTGATGTCTTCAGAAGTGCAGGCGAAGTGAACAAATTCCGTGACAGCGTGCAGCTCAGGAACGCTGGCGATCTTTTCCTTGATGAAGTACTCCACCGCTTTCACATCGTGATTGGTGGTGCGTTCGATGTCCTTGATACGCTCTGCGTCTTCCAGGCTGAATTCGCTCACCAGACGGTCCAGGAAGCCGTTGGCGTCGGCGGAAAACGCAGGAACCTCGGCCACGCCAGGGTGAGCGGCCAGTTTCTGTAGCCAGCGGATCTCGACGGTCACCCGGTTCCGGATCAGGCCATACTCACTGAAAATTTCACGGAAGACGCTGACCTTGTTGCCATAGCGTCCATCGACCGGGGAAATGGCGGTCAGGGCGGTGAGTTCCATCGAAAACCTCTCAAGTCATCAAAGAATCGGATCAAAAGAAGATAGGGGTGCATATCATACACCACCGCCGGCTCTGAATCAGCGCCGTCAGTGGTAGAGGGAGCGATTGGCTTCTTCGGCAAGCTCTTTGGCAAGCCCGATCACTTTCTTGCGGGCAAAGATCAGTTGCCAGCGTCGGCCGCCGGTCTGGCGCCAGAGCACGGCGGAACGGATACCCGCCAGCAGCAGTGCCCGCACTTTCGCGGCATTCTCCTCGCGTTGGAGCACAGAGGGGTTACCGCTCACCTGGATACGCTGGCGAAAGGTGCTGATGGTATCGGCGTAGACGGAAGCCAGATTGCTGATCAGGTTCGGGTGTGTGTACCCGAAGTGGCTGGCGGTGTGCCTGGCCTGATCAATGCGACTGCCAATCACGTCCAGCATGTCAGAGCGGCGATTCAGTTTGGATTCGAGCTGGATCAGGTTGAGGGCGTAGCGCAGAACTTCGATGTCCTGCTGCCGTGACTGCTGGCTGAGCACCGAGGACAGGGTGACGAGGCCTTCGCGGATATCGCGAAGCTCGCCTCCGTAGACGTCCAGTGTGTTCTCGGGGTTGGTGGCAAACAGGGAACGGATAGATGTTTCCAGGCTGGCCTCGTTGCACTGGCCATTGTGGGCAATCTGCTGGACCAGGTTGGCGGCCTGGAATACCCCGGCCAACGCCAGGGTCTGATCCTTGAGTGAGCGGCTCATGCGGTCTGTTCCTCGGAACGTGTGCCGGTCAGACGGTCTGGAAGTGGTTCGTCGTCACGCCAGGTCTGCTCAATAACGCCGCCACCAAGGCACAC
>NZ_AGTR01000059.1 GCF_000235625.1 Marinobacter manganoxydans MnI7-9
AGTAGCTCTCAAGAGCTCCATCTCCTGCGGACGCTTTCAAGAGAGGTATTCCTCCCCCAAAATCCTGCTCAAAATCGATCTGAAGATCAGCTCGTGCCTGACCCTGATCCATAAATTGTTTAAGTCGCTTAAGATCCCAAACACTTAACGTGATTGGCTTGCCGTCAATTGGATCAAGAGGCTCCGCATCAGACCTAGCACTGAAGTTGCCATTCGTCGCAACTACCAGCTTGACCTTCTCAATCATGTTCCAACGAGTCGAAATAAGGTCAGCCAATCCAAAACCAGGACTTGTCTCTTCCAGCTGATTTTTGAAGTCTGGCTTCATACTGGATACAAGAAACCGGAAAAGTCGATTCTGCAAACGCTCCACATGCGGTCTGTTCAATACCCGAATCTCGTCACTCAGACCAAAATCACAGACGATTAAGGTTAAGACGCCAGAATTATCACTAGGATCTCCACCGTAGCCATCTACCTGCATCTGATGAACTGAATATTTACCCTCATAATATGCTCGATCAGCCTCATCGACTTCACCAGCTTCAGATAGCAAATCAGCCACTTTCTCAAAAAAGGCTTCTGCCGTTACTAATCCCATAGCATCCGCATCACCTTGAATATCAGCAATGAGTTGATGGTGAAATTCAAGTAGTTCAGTCATTACGCGGACCATCCTTGATTACTTTGATTAAGTCGACGTTGGTTTCGAAACTCGAGCAAGCCTCAAGGGATAATGAATACCTTACCATCCCGACACCAACAGGAAGTGGCACGGCAACCCGCGGGAACCCCTCAACAACCTCAAAGGTTTGGGACTCCCCGAGATGCCAACGTCTCTCCGAATAATCATTCTCCGGATCATATCCAGTTGTGAAGATCGCTTCTTCCCACTGGTCGAACACACTTATCGAATCTTCAAAGTGTGTAGCAGTAAGTTTTACGTGATCATGCAAAGTGAGCCCGTCTGGCGAAATTGCAGACGAAATATTAAATACTTTGAGAAACAGTCTGCAGCCTTCTACATCGGCTAGTTGCTCTTCGGATGAGATCGAAACATATGGTTTTGCCGCAACCCTACGAGCCTTAATTTCTATGCAACATCCAATAAATTCAAAGTCCTTCGATGATTTTGATGGGCCTTTCCACGCCTCTATTGCAGAATCAGCACCTAGTCCGACTGCCAACTCTCTAAGAAAGGCCAGTTCTCCCACCAAACCCCGCTGCTCTTCAACCGAAAGGCCTCTTTTACTCCCGCCCCTCAACAAATAGTGCCAACGCTGGGTTCGCTGAAGCGATCGAGTCAAAGCTTCATCAACATTAGTTGCAGCCTCACCAGCAGCGACCACATCTCTACATAGCGTCTCGAAAATTTCGATCTGACTACGCTCATTCAAAGCAATTACAAACGCCGGCGAAGAACCAGCGTTTCTAAAAGATAGGGTCAGATTTTTTAGTTTTGGTAGCTTTGGAGGTGATAGTGGCAACTGTGGAAGTCTTAGCATCAATCCTGGTGTTCGCTTTTCAAGGACAACCCAAAAGAAGTCGAACCGGCCAGCCATATTTACACGTCGAGCTTCATCATTGGTCAGCTTGTTCCAAGGATCATTTGTCGCTGTCATCATCAGCCTCCTGATCCTCATCCTCATCCTCATCGCCAAAGAGTTCTTTATATCTCACGGCATTTACTACATATTCTACGGTCTCCTCTGCTCGAGAAGATCTAGGCAGACTTATTCCCCATCCGATTACAGCTTCGCTTGGCATAAGATCCTGCTGACGTTCGTTTTTTTGCTGTTCCGGTACTTTTGGGCTAACAAGATGGAGTATGAAAAGGCCCCTTTTCCTGACCTCTCGGTAGATCTTGTCGGCAAAGTTCACCTTCCCTTTCCCAGCCTTAGCTTCATTTTTGTTCAAGTAATTAGATTCCGCCTCCTTGATTTCAGAGTCGCTAAGGCCAGCCTTTTCTATCCCTCTTGACGCAAGGCGCATGCCTTTACCGCTAAACGCCATGTAGTGCAGCTTTGGCTCTCCAAAGCTCACTGTTCGCTCTGCCGGTATTATTGGCAAACCTAAACAGCTATCTTCTTCGCCACTTTGTTTGCTCGTCACCAATACGTCCCAAAAAGCCAGCTCACCTTGTGATCGCGCATTAATGTACTCACGAACTGGAGGGGTATCTGTCGTTACACTTTGGTCTGCATTTCTCCAGCCTGCTAAAAATTGGTCAATTTCATGAACAGGAACATCCCTAAACAAATACCCCCAATTATTTTGCTCATAATCTTTTCCCAGTTTCAACAAACTATCAACAAAAATCTTGGCATTTCTCTTATTTGCATCTATGTCTTTTTGATGAACACTAACTTTAGCCGTCTCAATAAACTGATTTGACAAACCGACTTTTGTTATTACCTTGGCGCTTGCGCCCATTTTATTTCTTGCAGTAACCAATAGAGACGCGGGATGGCTCCTGACCGCCAGACCAAACATTCTCGGCGTTGCCTTAGCCTGCTCCATAATTTTTAGCTCATCGTGCAGCTCATCTGCCGCTTCAGCAATAAATGCATACCAGTCTATTGCTTCTTCTGGCATCCATATCCTGCATAAATCTTCATAACCGTCTCTGTATCCGAACCATCGACCCATCTGCATTAACGTGTCATACATCATGGTATTTCGAAGGAACCAAGTTACAGTAAGACCCTCCAGTGTTAGGCCTCGGGATAATGAAAACCCACCTACCGCGATGACTGTTTGGCCTCTCTCACCGCCTTGCGAGTAATCAAGATCATTGGCTCTACTATTGACTTCAACGACCTTCGCTGCCGCGATTGCTTCGAACAAAGCTGCTTGCACGTCTGCCCATTCAAATTCTGTTTCTGAGTACTCCCTTTGCCAAACCTTTTTTAGCTCTGAAAGCTCAGGGTCGGACAAGCCGGAAGTACCAAGAGAGGCATTAATCCTCACCGAATCTTTGATACGATCTAAAGCTTCGTGTATTCGGTTTCTTAACTTGCTTTGTACGGCAGTAAAGCGGCTTGCATTTACTAGCATTGAACAATGTGCTGAATCGTTCCCCCTCAAGTTCCTTATTGTCCGGGATAGCAAAAAGGTTCTCAAAGCCGTCAAAAGAGACCGTGGAAGGCTGTCTAGAACATGATCTATCTTATGTTTAATTGGCAGGATATCTTCATTATCGCTTATATATCTCAGCCATTTTGGCTCATCATCATCAGGCAAACCATCGATAAATATTTTCGAAGGACCAAAATAATTCGTGGGGGCATCCAAACCGATAATAAAGTCTCTCGGGAAAAGGTCCTCATTAAACATCTTGTCATCTTCATCAGGATCTATAAATATATTAGCAAACGGAGTCGCAGTATATCCGACGTAACAACTCCGATGAAACATGCTCAAAAGATCTCGAATTTGACCATTGATTTTTGTTATTAGCTTTTTGTTGTATGCCGTATTTATAGATGCATTATCAGCTTCATCATCAATAAGTAGCATGGGCTGATCAATCATTTCACGATCACCCCTCGCGCTATTATCTCTCAGCCAATCTAAAAGGTTTTCCAGTGTTCGGTGGTTTTTCTTGATAACCAATACTACAGGAACTTGGTAGGAGCCGATCTCACTTGTATTCGTCGATGCAGTCTCTTTGTTAAAGTCTTTAATCGTATTTGTTAAGCTTACCGGCGTTCTACTGAAATCAAAGTACCCCACCCCAATTTTATGCCTAGCGCCTCCATTTCCTCGCTCTTGACTGCGTCCTGTGTCGCGACCAATGAAGCCCTCATCTATTCTCGCCTGGGTTTGATTTCTAAGATTGTTGTGAATTCCCGCAATCACAATAATCAGTCGATATCCCGCATCTGCGGCCTTACAAATCAGCCCAGTGTAGTTTGCCGTTTTCCCGCTTTGAACATGTCCAACAACCATGCCTCTACGATCCCAAGGCACCTGCTTTTCGGGATCACCTAACCGACCCAGGATTTTATCGGTGACTTTGTCCGTAGAAGTAACGACATCTCTGGGTAGACCATTTTGCAGCAGAAGCTTCTGATATCTTTGCCAATAGAACGGTTCGATCTTGACTTTTGCATCGTCTAGCCAAGGCTCAAATTCGTCCCCATCAACAACGGCTCCTAAACCTGCTTTAATGCCCTGCTTCGTTTCTATTTCTCGAGCGACTTGCTCCAACGTGTCGGGGTTTAAGCCCGGAGCAACAGCCTTAGCGAGAGCTCCAATCAGATCTCGTAGTTCCTCTTCCGTTTTTCGCGGTTGATTGAATAAAGCAGATTCGACAACGTTAACTAGTTGATCATAGCTACTGACCGTCATGCTAAACCCTTGTATCAGGAAGATCCGGTTGACCGAGGTAATCTTCGATCAACTTTTTAACCACATACCAGTTGTCACGTAAAACTGGATGGCTCTGCATTACACCGGGCATAGCGTCAGGCGGGATACCTGAGTCGCTCAATGCCTCCGCCATGGAGGTAACCAATTGTCGAAGATCTGCTTCGTCAGCCTGGTCTGCAATCACCGACTCAGCATTGCCCACCAACTCGGCATGCAAAGTCTCAATCGGCAACCCCGATCCAACAATTCTTATACAACGATAGAACCCTTCCCTCAGATGGTCTGGTAGCTGAGCTGCATATGCTTCAAAAACCGGATGGTCGATGTTTGGGCGGAAGAAAACTTGCCCATCTTTCTGAAGTCGGTTCCAAATAGGCTGCTTGGTCTCGTCTACCAGCTGTTGGCCTCGCCTTCGATATGTGCGCTTTGAAGTACCAACAAAATGTTCAACTACTTTTTTCAGACGGTCGCGTACTTGGGGGGGTAACTGGGCCGATGCCTTTTTGACATCAATTTTCCAATCAGAATCCATGGTATTGGGGATATCAACAGCAATCCGGCACAACTTTGTCAGCTCAGTCTGTCGGGCTAGGCCAAGCCAACCTCCGGATATGATGAGCCGATTCTCCCGATAAATATACAAACCTTGGGATTTCAAATGGCCCTCGGGACCTCCCGTTTCGTCCCATTCTTGGCGAGTCATCTTTTTATGGTGTGGCAAGGTGTAGCAACGAATTCGCACCTTGCCCTTGCTCAACATCAAGACTTCTTCCGGTAATTTTTGAGTCGAATGATGTGAAGAAGCCATTGGGTCTATTGGCCTAAGCTCTCTGCCATTCAGTGAAATGCGTATCTTTGGTTTTTTCCTTCGAGAAATCGATGAAACACCAATCTCAAATGGCGTTCGGCCAATCCTAGTGCCTCATTCAGGTGTCCAACGCGCTTTGCACGGTCGTCTCCATACCCTCCAACCAGACGATCTAGCTTCTCCCACACAACAACTGTCCCATCAGCAGACAAAAACTCAAGCCCGGGGACAGAGGAATGATCATCCAGCAATTCGAGAGACCAGTCATTGCGTTTAGATACCCGATCCAGATCCCAGCGAGCGCAGGAAGTCTTAGAATCCTTAACGGATAATACTGTGAGTGATCGACACTGGGAGAAGCTGGCGCTTTTCAGACCAAGACCAAAGCGCCCAAGGTCCTCCGAAGCTCTTTTATCTGAAGGATTCTTGGACCCAAGACGCATAGCTTCGACAAGCTCAGTCTCAGACATGCCAGAACCATCATCCGCGATAATAATCGATGGTTCTTCAGCGGTAGTGTTTGCAATTAGCTGGACAGAAGTCGAGCCAGCAGAAATTGAATTGTCGATAACATCTGCCAACGCTGTATCAAGGCTGTAACCGAAGTCCCTGTGCCCCTCAATAAGTGAAGCGGCATACGGGGTTGCATCGACTTCTCGTATGGGCAAGGCCTGCTCTACTTCTCGATCCATATCACTACCTACAACCTATCCATGAATCCTACGTTTTCTCGAGCGGCTCTCCCTACGCTATCAGACCCCGTTCAAACTCTGGCCGCCAGCAAAAGATTAGCCTGCTTCGTACTTTTTATTGCCTCAATACTGCAAGAGAAAGTTACAGTTTCCAAGGTCTTTAACTAATTCGAGCACAGGTTTTACTAATTGACGCCGAAAAGGTTATATCGTAAACACTTGGATCCGCGATGCTCGATTGCCAGTTCTCGAAAAACAAAAAACGTAAAATGGCTCCTTTGATGCCCTGTTCCGTCAAACCAGAACCCGCATCCGGAATATTTCCATCCTCGGGAATTTGCGGAAGGAGCTCCAGGTGAAGCTCCTCCATGCTGACTTGGAACATTGATTCCACAAACGCATCGGCATTGTTGTTGTAATAGGCCAGCGTATCCTTCATCAAATCGTTCCCTTACGACTAGTTAGCCTGAAGTCTATTCAAACCAGGCTACCAGTCGGACAAGACGCGGCCAACAAACTTTTGGGTGCTATCCACACCAACCGGCTACGTGGATTAAGCCCCTTGCTCCTTCGATGCCTGAATATCCACAGGCGGCACCCCCAGGTCCTGCCACTTCTCCGGATGGCAGGTAAACAGCAGTATCTGATGCCGGCTCGCCGCATCGAACAGGATGCGTTTCATATCTTCCAGGCGGTCGCTGTCACTGTGGACTAGGGTGTCGTCGAGGATGACCAAGGTTGGCCTTCCGGCTTCCCGCAGCAGATCGGCATAGGCCAGGCGGCTGATAAGGCCCATCTGTTCCCTGGCGCCAAAACTCAGTTCGGTAATCTGCCCCAGTTCGCTGCCCCGGCTGAAGGTGCCGGGCCGGAGCTGTTCGTCGACTTCCAGGGAGGCTTCGGGGAAAAGCACCGACAGGTAATGGTTGAGGTGCTTTTGCAGCGGTGCCTGCAGGCGGCGTGTGAGGGCCTGGCGTTTTTCTGTGAGCAGGTTCAGCAGCAGATCCAGGGCCTGGGCGCGGCGGTGCAATTCCTGATAGCGGCGATTGCACTGGTCGTACTCCGCCTCTTTCTCATTGAGCTGTTCTTCCAGCCCTTCGGCACCCCAGGCTTCAAGCCTGACTTTGATATCCCTGAGCTCACGCCCGCGGTTTTCCTGGGTCTGGCGTAGTTGATTGACCGCATTCTGGTAGCGTTCGATGTCTTGCATGAGAAAGTCCGGTCGGGCTTCGCGGATTTCCCGTTCGCGGCGTTCGAGGCTGGCTTGCAGCTCGGCCTGTTGTTTTTCGAGGTTCGCCAGGTCGGTGGTGATTTGCTGAAGCTGCTGTTGCCGTTCCGGGCTCTTTTCTTCATCCGCCAGCCGCTGCCATTCGGTTTTAGCGTTGTCCCGCGCCTGCTTCAGTGCCGACCGCTTTGCCTGGTGCTCACGCTCATCGGATTCGGCCTTGTCCAGCGCGGTGCCGGCCTGAACGAAAGCGGCTTCTGCCTCCTCCAGGGCGGGTACGTTCTCTTTCTGGTCCGGTTCTGGCGTGGCCTGCAACTGGCTTTTGGCTTTCGCCAGTTCGCTTTCCGCCTCGCTCTGTTCGGAGACAAGTTGCTCAATGCCGGCCGGTGCCACGGATTTCAGCAAATCTTCAGCGTGCTTCTGGGCTCTTCCGGCGCTTTCAAAGGCTGACAGCCGGTCTTCGGACTGTTCAACGGATGCCACGCCGAGGGTTTTCAGCTGTTCGGCGAAGCTGTCCTCGAGGGTTTTGAGCTTCCGGCGAGTACTGGCCAGCTCTTCGCCGCCGGGGGTTATGCCCAGGGTACCCACGCCCGGGATCACCAGGGTGGATTCTTCCAGAAGCTGCTGCTCGCCTTGCCCGGCCAGTTGCTCGTTGTTCAGGGTTAGGGATGCGCTGGCTTCCAACTGCCAGCTCAAGCGGGTGGCGATGGTCCGTGAACGAATGGTTTCTTCGTTCAGCTGGTTCGCCGTGGTTTTCAGGTTTTTGACCGCGGCCGGATCAATGCGGTTGTCTCTAGCCTGCTGCCTGGCCTGCTCCAGCTGCTGGTGGTAGTCCCTCGCTTTGGCGAGGTTCTGGGTCAGCACTTGTTTTTGCTGTTCAAGCCGGCGGACATCCTGCTCCAGCCTTTGTCGCGTTTGCAGCAAGCCCGCCAGTTTGCGTTGCTTTTCCGCTTGCTCATAGGCGGTTCTGGCTTCGCTCAAACGACCTGCAATCATCGGCGTTTGGGCTTCTGCGGTGGCGAGGTCTCGCTCCGCTCGGTCCAGTTCGGCCTTTCGGCCTTCAAGCTGGCGACTGAGCCCTTCAAGGTGTTCCTTGTTCTGCTGCAACAGGCGGTGGTTTTGCTGCAGCTGGCTGAGCGTAGCTTTCTCCTGGTTCTGTTGTTGCTCCAGGCGCTCAACCTGCTGATAACGCACCCGGGCCTCCTCCAGCTGGCGCTGGGCGTCTTCCCAGGGGCGCTCGGCCTCGGCCTGATCATAATCCTGGGCCAGTTTGCCAAGCCGGTCGACCTGCTCCTGGTATTTATGCACCCGCTCCTTCAGCTCTTCAATTTCAAGTTCAGATTGAGCGCGGTCTTTTTCCAGTTTCAGGTAATCGCCCCGGGGCTTGCCGGTACCGGTCAGCAGGGTGTCCCGCTGGCTGCGAACCGTCTCGATCAGGTCGTCGCCCCCGGAGCTGGCCACTTCTCCGACCATGGAATTAAGGGCGGACTTCAGATGGTCCCCGGCATGCTCGATAGCCTGCTCAATGTCCTGCCCGGTGCCCTGCTCCACCCACAGCAGTCCCGGTATGCCCCAGTGTTCGGCTTTGCTGGCACCGCGCTTCGGGTACTGGTAGCCCAGCAACTCGGCCAGTTTTTCTTCCGCGTCGTCTTCGCTGTAGGTGTCGGTGCCTACTTTCAGGTCACAGCGTTTTCGCTGCAGGAAGCTCTTGGTGAGATGCCAGGAACGGCCCTCGTGCTCAAAATCCAGTTCAACGGTGGGCGCCGCGGCGGAATCCCCCCAGGGGCGCAGGTCGTCAACGGCGGTTGAGCGGTAGCGCTCGAAAAATGCGGCACGGATGGCACGCACCAGGGTGCTTTTGCCGGACTCATTGGGACCGTGAATCAGGTTGAGGCCGGGTTGCAGGTTGTCCAGAACAAAGGGTTTGCGGAACTGGCGTAGCTGTTCAATGCGCATTCGCTGCAGTTTCATTGGCTGGCCTCCTGTTCCCGCTCTCTGAGCAGTCCTGCCAGAATGGCCAGCGCGTCCCGGGCGGCGTCATCCTGCGCGCCCTCTTGTTGACGCTCGCGCAGGCTTTCGACGACTTCGCCCACGTACCCGTCCGCCTTCAGGGCGGCGATGTCCTCGTCGGTCGGCGCAAGCTGGAGCCCGCTGCGTTCGCACCGCAGGCTGCGGAATCGGGCTTCAGCCACCGAGAGCGCCTTTAGGAGCGTTTCTTCTCCAGCCAGGGTTATCGAACCCTCAAGCCGCAGATCAACAACGGCGGATTCCGGCAAGGCGTTCAACCGCTCCAGCAGTTGGTCCAGATCAGACTGCACCGCCAGGGTTTCCCGCCACTGGTGCCACTGATACCGCCCCGTTGGGAGTGAGGTTACGTTCGGGGTTGCTCCGGGTTCAGACACTTCAACGATCAGGGCATTCCCCGCTTCGTTGTTCCGGAACCGTTCCGGCTCAGGCGTTCCGCTGTACCAGGTGCGTTCATCGATCTGTTTGGTGCCGTGCCAGTCGCCCAGGGCTAGGTAATCGAGCCTACTGGCTTCGGCTCGGTCTGGTGCAATGGGATTGGTTGAATCAATCTCGTCCGGCAACAGGCCCTGGACGCTGCCGTGGGCCAGGCCGACTCTGAGAAAATCTTCAGGTGTTTCGTAGCCGCTGAATGGCTCGGTCAGATCGCCGTAGGTGTGGCGCTGAGTCAGGGGCGCGCAAAGGATGCTCAGGCCCCGGGGTTCCAGATCTATCACGCCGGGCTGTAGGGCGAGGTGTACGTTCTCCGGTACCGCACCAAGGCGCTGGGCTCGGGTCCACACGCTCTCTGCCAGGGCGGCGTCGTGGTTGCCTGGCAGCATGACCCAGGGGCCGGCAAACCCCTTTGTGGCGTTGAATACCCTCCTGATAGTGCGATCAGAAACCGTTTGGGCATCAAAGACGTCACCGGCCACCAGTACCGCGTCGCACTGATGTTCGTTGGCCAGTTGAGCAAGTGTTTCAATGGCCTCGAACCGGGCCTCGACCAGGGCTGCACCGTCTTCGGTCTCGAAACGGGTGAAGGCCCGGCCCATCTGCCAGTCTGCCGTATGCAAAAACTTTGGCATTTTATCTACCTGAAAGATCTGGAAATTTTGGCGTTATTCTAGACTACCCGCGCCTGTTTTA
>NZ_AGTR01000058.1 GCF_000235625.1 Marinobacter manganoxydans MnI7-9
TCGAGAACATGTTCAAACATCTGACGCATCCGGATGCTGAGCATGACGCCCGTCGGGATGAATTGGTGAAAAACGACCCTGACCCATTGGACGCGTCACACGATGACCATGGCATTGCGCTTCGACTGCAGGAGGCAGGCCGGGAAGTGGCGCGACCAATTTTTTTCGCGACGGCGATTATCCTGGTCGTTTTCATGCCTTTATTCAGCTTTGAAGGTGTGGAAGCCAAGCTGTTCCAGCCAATGGCAATCAGCATCATGCTGGCTATCGTGTCGGCGGTGGTTGTTGCTCTGGTGGTTGTACCCGCGCTGGCGTCATACATGTTCCGTAAGGGTATCCGGGAGCGGGAAAGCTTCATTCTAAAACCCCTGGAAAAGCTCTATCGCATGGGGCTTGCCTGGTCACTGAAGCATAGCCGCGTGGTTGTTGGCGCGGCGGCTGTTCTTGTTGTGCTGGCGGCTCTGGTCGTGCCTCGACTCGGCACTGAGTTTGTCCCTGAGCTGGAAGAGGGAACGATCAACCTCCGGGTTACGCTGGCCCCTTCATCAAGCCTTGATACGGCGCTTGAAGTTGCGCCAAAATTGGAAGCCATGTTGATGGAGTTTCCAGAAGTGACTTACGCTCTCTCCCGGGCTGGCCGAGCAGAAATAGGTGGCGACCCGGAGCCCGTTAACAATATAGAGATCTATATTGGCTTAAAACCAACTTCGGAGTGGACCAGCGCCAGTAATCGCTATGAATTGCAGGCCCTGTTTGAGGAGAAGCTCGAACAGCACCCGGGGCTACTGTTTAACTTTTCTCAGCCTATCGCGACTCGGGTTGATGAATTGTTGTCAGGTGTTCGTGCGCAGTTGGCCATCAAGCTCTTTGGCCCGGATCTCGACGTACTGGCGGAGAAAGGCCAGCAGATTGAAGCGGCGGTCCGAACAGTTCAGGGAACACGAGACGTGGCCATGGAGCAGATTGCTGGTGAAGCGCAGTTGGTGGTTCAGCCTGACCGTCAGGCACTCTCCCGGTACGGACTTGCCGTGTCTGATGTGATGAGTGTCGTCCGGGATGGACTGGGTGGTGCCGCCGCGGGCCAGATCATCAACGGAAATGAGCGGTACGATATCTATGTGCGTCTGGCCAAACGTTTCCGGGAAGACCGGGATGCCATTGCCGATTTCAGGTTACAGGCGCCGTCCGGAGCCTGGGTGAGACTCGGTGATGTGGCCGATGTATCTATTGAGTCCGGCCCGCCTCAGGTGCGCCGCGATGACGTTCAGCGCCGTGTGGTCATTCAGTCTAATGTGCAGGGTCGTGACATGGGCAGTGTGGTTGCCGATATTCAGGATACCATCGCGTCAGAAGTGAACCTTCCCCCCGGCTATTCGGTGGATATTGGTGGTCAGTTCGAAAACCAGCAGCGAGCTCAGAAACGATTGACCATTGTGGTACCTGTATCTCTGGGGCTGATTGCGCTGTTGCTCTACTTCGCTTTCAGTTCGGTTGGTCAAGCGCTGTTGATTCTGGTCAACGTGCCGCTTGCCGTAATTGGTGGTGTCTTTTCGCTCTGGGTCTCCGGCCAGTATCTTTCAGTGCCCAGTTCCGTTGGATTTATCACACTGTTTGGTGTGGCGGTGCTTAACGGGGTCGTTATGGTCGAAAGCATCAATCAGCGAATACAGGATGGGTTGAACGTGGATGCCGCGGTGTTTGAAGGTGCCGTCTCCCGTTTACGTCCTGTCTTGATGACAGCAATAACCTCGGCGCTCGGCTTGATACCGATGCTGTTGTCGACGGGCGTGGGAGCGGAAATCCAGAAGCCACTGGCCAGCGTGATTGTTGGTGGTCTCGTGACTGCAACTTTCCTGACACTCTTTGTTTTGCCGGTTCTGTTCGGTCGCTTTTCAAGAGCCAAGGTGAGTGATATCCAACGGTAAAAAATGGGAGAAGCCGCGCTGCGTCATCGACGGTTGCCTTTCTGGAGGTTTTCTAATCCGGAAGTGGCAGTAGAATGACAATGCTGGCTCCTCCGTTTTTTGAGGTACCCATGTTCATCTGTCCGAGGTTGTCTTCGACAATCTCGGACACGATGGACAATCCGAGCCCAAAACCGGCGACCGTTTCATCCAGCCTGGTACCCCTGTTCATGACAGTGGCTGCCGCCTCGGGAGAAATTCCGGGGCCATCGTCCGCTACTTCTATGGAGAGTCCTGATGACGTGCGGGCGATTGTAACGTCGACGGTTGTCTGGCACCACTTCCCGCCATTTTCGAGTAAATTGCCAAGTAGCTCTGAAAGATCCTGTCGCTCCATTGGCCAGCTGAAGTTTTCAGGTAAGTTGGTGTGGAGGCGAAAAACCGTGTCAGGGAAGATTTTTTCCATAACGGTGATGACACTTGCCGTGATTTCAACCGGCATGCACGTCCGTCCCATCTGTCTGCCTGATATGTCTGCTTTGCTCATCCGGTATTTCAGGGATTTGTCAAGCTCCCGCAAGTTAGAGGCCATAAACACAACATCCTCCCGGGACGGAGGCAAGGTATCGATATCCGACAAAATGGCAAGATTGGCAGAAATAGAGGTTTTGACCAGGTGAGAGAGATCGGAATTCAGGCGGCGGTGGCGGTCCAGCCGCCGGTTTGACAGCTCGAGCAAATCATTGAGCTGCCGGATCAGCGGACGAAACTCTTCCGGCACGTGAGGGTTCAGACGACTTTGTTTCCCGGATTGGAGCCGTCTCAGGTCCTCTTTTATCCTACTGATGGGCTTTAACGTCAGATGTGTGGTGGTTCCAATCAGTGCCAGCAGTATCGCCAGAAGAACGGCCGAGGCACCGAGCAATGTCAGGTGGGCCTTCAGCGGTCGTTCAGAGAGCGCCCCCTCGGTTTCAAGAACGGTGATTGAGGCCAGCTTTCCAGTAGCAGTGAACGTACGTCTAAGCCCAAAAAGCGTGTTCGCGCCCTGCGCTATGTGAATAAAACCCTCGGGCTTATCCACAACGCCCTGCATTTGGCTCAGGTCAAAGTTGTTGCTCGTCAGGACGCTCCCGCCTGCCGTTTCGATGATGATGGCATGCCCCAGAAGCATTTCAAACTGATGGATCATGTTCCTGAGGTCGTCAGTTGTCGGGGACTCGGCTTCAATGATTGCCTGAAAGTTTTCCAGCTCTTTACTCAGGTGTTGTTTCCTGGACTCGTCCGATAGTTGTTTTATCACGTAGGCATGTGAAAAGAATATCAGGGTGAAATAGACGAGGCTGAAAACAGCCCCATACTGAATGGCTGTTCTTCGGATACTCTTTGGAGCTGGCATATGTTGACCTGGTTCGTTCGGGCGTTCAGCCAGTAGGATCTTTTTCGAAGAGGTAGCCCTGGCCACGCAAAGTCTTGATTTTATTGCCCCCTATTATTTTTCTGAGCCTGGCTATATAGACCTGAACAACATTCCTGGTGGGACATCTTTCAATGTTGTAGAGGGTTTCAACCAGTTCATCCTGTGAAAATACCCTGTCTGGTGAACGCAGGAAACACTGCAAAAGGCGGAATTCAGTGGCTGTCAGTCTGAACTCTTTCTGGTCGGGCGTGGTCAGCGTTCGGTAGCTGGCGTTGAGACGAAATCCGTCGACACTGATTTGATCTGTTGTTCTGCCATCCTTCCTTCGGATAATTGCATTGAGCCGGGCTTTCAGTTCATCAAACTCAAACGGTTTGGGAAGGTAATCGTCGGCACCCGCGTTCAACCCTTCTACTCTCTCAGTCCAGTTGGAGCGTGCGGTCAGAATAAGGATGGCCTCTTTTTTCCCGTTTTTTCTCCATCTTTGCATTAAAGACAGTCCATTTTCATCGGGCAGTCCGATATCGAGAATAACGGCCTGGTAGGAGCTTGTTTCAATCAACGAGTCTGCTTCTTTGCCGGTTTTGGCGACATCGACTGTGTAGTGCGCCTGCGCAAGCCAGTCCGATATTTTTTTGGCAAGTACCGCATTGTCCTCAACAATCAGAATTTTCATTTGTAAGCGCCGTTTTTCGTGGTGGGAAAGTTTCGCCAGTCTGCCATGGATTGTACCAGTAACGGCAACTCCCCAGAAAAACAGCAACCCGTTAAAAATGGGGGGTTACCGGTCGACTTTTCAGTTTGATTTCAGTTGCACCGGGTAGCATCAATAATCGAGTCACGAACGCAAGAAGCTGTATATACATGGTTTTAGGAGCAACCTATGAGCGATAGACATTTCTATGCAGGTATGTCCAGGCGGCGCCTTATCCAAGGAGCTGCCACGATGGGACTTCTTGCCGGTTTCGACAGCTTGTTGCCGGCCTATGCTAGAGGACAACTGGACAACACGAACGCATTTCACACCGTGCGTAATGGCGCTGACATCTACGACCTGACCGTCGCGAGAACACCTCTCAAGATAGGGGGCACAGTCTCGGAACAGCCCATCACCATCAACGGCACTCTGCCAGCGCCTCTGGTGCGCCTCAAACAGGGGCGCGAGGCAATCTTGCGTGTCACCAATACGCTACCGGAGGCAACATCCATTCACTGGCACGGTCTGATTCTGCCGTACCAGATGGATGGCGTTCCTGGCGTCAGCTTTCCCGGCATCATGCCCGGCGAAACGTTTGAGTACCGTTTCCCGGTCGAACAGCATGGCACCTACTGGTACCACAGCCACTCTGGCCTTCAGGAACAGCTAGGCCACTATGGGCCGATTATCATTGATCCTGCCGAGCCCGAATCGGTGGCCTATGATCGCGAATACGTTGTGGTTCTATCTGACTGGACCTTTGACTCTCCCGAGGACGTATTCCGCAACCTGAAAGTGGCAGAGGGCTACTATAACTACAACCAGCGCACCGTTAGCGACTTCTTCAAGGATGTTGAAACCATGGGCTGGGATGCTGCGTGGAGCAAAGCCGGCATGTGGGGCAGAATGCGAATGAGCCCCCGGGATATTCTGGATGTAACCGCTTCTGAATATACCTACCTGATGAACGGATCGCCTTCTGCCAGTAACTGGACCGGGCTGTTCCGTCCCGGCGAGAAAATTCGCCTGAGATTCATCAATGCCTCGGCGATGACCTTCTTTGATGTCCGTGTCCCGGGCCTCCCGATGACGGTTATTTCCGCTGACGGCCAACCAGTGCAACCCGTTGAAACGGATGAATTCCGCATTGGCGTGGCGGAAACCTACGACGTGATTGTACAGCCAACCGACACGGCTCACACCGTGTTTGCCCAGTCACAGGATCGGTCGGGGTATGTGCGCGGAACGTTAGCCACCCGCAAGGGAATGGAGGCGCCAGTACCGCCCATGTATCCGCGAACCGAGCGCGGTATGGCCGCCATGGGCATGGGCGCGATGAGCATGGGCGCCATGGGCAAGGACGGCGATATGAACATGGACAGCGGCATGGACATGGGTGGCAAGATGGAAATGATGTCAGGCAGCAACGACAAAGCCCATGGCCAAATGATGATGAATGGCGCCGACTCGGGAATGAACAAGATGAGCTCGGACAAAGCAACGATGAATGAGGTCCCGACGGCGGGTCGGCCGATATCCCATGGCCCTGATAATCACGGTCCCGGGGCGGCCATGGTGGCTTCCAGCCCGCAATCGCGTCTGGATGACCCTGGTGTAGGCTTTGAAACAGCCAACCATCGGGTGCTGACTTATTCCCAGTTGCAGAGCATTGAGGGCTGGCCCGACAAGCGCCCGGCCGAACGCGAGGTGGAACTGCACCTTACCGGCAATATGGAACGTTACATGTGGTCGTTCGACGGCAAAAAGTTCTCTGAAGTCGATGGCCCGGTCAAGTTCTACCATGGCGAGCGCCTGCGATTGATCCTCGTCAACGACTCGATGATGGATCACCCCATTCACCTGCATGGCATGTGGATGGAACTGGAAACCGGTGCAGGTGAATATCGTCCACGCAAACACACGATTTCCGTCAAACCCGGCGAGCGTGTATCCGCGCTGATCACAGCGGATGCACCGGGTGACTGGGCTTTCCATTGCCACCTTCTGTACCACATGGACGCAGGCATGTTTCGTGTCGTGTCGGTCGTTTAACGGGATAGGGGATGAACATTATGATGAATCGCATCAAGTGGGTTGTGGGTGCCTCAGCCTTAACGCTTGCCTCGGGAGCCGGCGCCGCCGGTACTGGCG
>NZ_AGTR01000057.1 GCF_000235625.1 Marinobacter manganoxydans MnI7-9
CCCCCTTTCCCCCATTGGTATCGGGCCGGGGGAGCCCGATTATCTACTGGGGCACCAAGCGCTGAACCAGTGCTGAGAGATCGTTCTTGTGTGGATAGCTATCACTCATCAACACCCGTATTCGGCGGGTGTTGCGGATGATGACTGCGCCAACCTTGATCAGCTTCAAGCGCAAGGTGCCGGCACTCATACGTTCGAAGGGCGTGTTTTTCAGATGCACCCGCAAACGCTCGAACAGGGTGTAGGCGAAGCCGGATAAGATCAGCCGCCACTGGTTGGTCCACCAGTGTGTGCTGGAGGTGCGACCGGCAAACAGATCCAGTTGTTGATCCTTGATCCGGTTCTCCATATCACCCCGTGCGCAATACTGTTCGTAGTAGAGCTTGAATCCGTCATCGTAGCGGGAGCTGATAACGAACCGGGGGTTCGGGCCTTGAGGGCCATATTCCAGGCGCGCAACCACCCAGCGTGGCTTATGCCAGCTTCGGGCTTTGTAGCGGAAGCGGAAGGTGCTGGCGAGCTTATGGCCATGAGCCTCGTAGTAGGTCCGGACTTTGTCCATGGCTGGGGCGGCAAGCGCCTCCAGCCGCTGGTTGCGGGCCATGCCTACGATGTAATCCACCTGGTTGCGATCGCACCAGGCCAGCAGTCGGGGCTTGCTGAAGTGGGAGTCGCCCCGGAACACGATCCGGGTCTGTGGCCAATACTCGCGAATAAATCGCACCAGCAGCGCCAGAATGGCCCAGCTGTGCCGGGCATCACCTCGATTGCTGGTGCGCAGATAGCTCACCAGCAAGTGCCTACCGCAGAAGACGTAAAGCGGGAAGTAGCAGTGATGGTCGTAATACCGGTTAAAGAACTTACCCGGCTGGTCGCCGTGCACCGGAATATCGGTGCCGTCAAAATCCAGCACGATTTCCTTGGGCGGCTTCTCATGCTGCTCGATAAAGTGGTGCCAGAGCAACTCATGCGCTTTGACAATGGTTTGCCGATCCATCGCCTGCTCCATTCGACAAAGCGTGGACTTGCCGGCCAGAGTCGAGGCATTCCCCGTGGCGGTTTGTAGTGCCTGATCAAAGCGAAGCGCTTCATGATCATTCAGATCTTCGTAGCC
>NZ_AGTR01000056.1 GCF_000235625.1 Marinobacter manganoxydans MnI7-9
AGGCAGTTCCTGATCAGGTGAATAGGGGCGGAAGGTGGTTCCCATCGGATTCTCCGGTGCTGAAGAATTTTTACGTATTATGCCAGAAGGTGGCTCCTGCCGCGCAGACTCCTAGCCAAGTCTTCCCAACCCTGGGAATGTTGCTAGCCTCCACAAAGCTAATTGAATTATCTGGCCGGTTAAAGCCATCGCACCCAGCACTAAGGGCCTAAATCGCCTATGTGATATGTCGTCAGATCTTATTGGCCCCTGGCAGTGTTCCGGCGAGCCGGCCGATCCCTCCTGGTATTGGCTGGCTTCACCTTGACCGAAGCTTGTACTATCCTATAGGCAGACGGTCAGAATCTGGCCCGGTCAGCGGGGGACACCTGCTGACGCAATCGCAGTTCCCAATTACTCGACGGACGGAGAACACCATGAAACGACTGACACTTGTTGCTACTGTCATTGCCGGTCTGCTTTCCATGCCGGCCCTGGCGGCGGATCACGATCAGCATCGCGATGCAAAGCATCAGGAGCAGGACCAGAAGAGAGCAGCGGCGATGCAGCAGAATATGGAAGAAATGCAGGCGCTGATGAGCCGGATCAAACAGGAGCAGGACCCTGCCAAGCGCCAGGAGCTGATGCAGGACCATATGAAAGCCATGCAGGAAAACATGCAGATGATGCATGGAGACATGAAGGGCTGCATGGGAATGATGAAGGAAATGAAGGGGTCGATGAAGGATCAGCCGATGAAATCGAAAGGGGCGGAGAAATCCGGCCATTCCGGCCATTGAGGTCATCAAGCCCTTATCCTTCGCGCTGATATTCGATCTGTTGTAAAGGTGACCGTCCAGGCGGTCACCAGAAACCGCCTTAACTCCTTTGTCTCCGACATGTTGCCAGTCCTGTCTAAGACATAAGTCGTAAGCCCTCTGGATTTTCAGCTTCGTTTCAGGTTTCATTGGTTGCGGCCTGCCTGCAATCAGGAGTTTGGTTGCCCTGCTGTATGCGACACGGCGGAATGACCGACCATCAGGTCCGTTTGCTGAGCTCTTCTGACGACTAATAAGACGACTAATAATAGGGATCACAATGAAGCAACTGAAACTTAAGCGCAGCCCGCTTTAACTGGCGATTCTCGGAGCAGCCGCAGTGTATGCTCCAAACCCTGTCATGGCGGCCGAATTTGATTTTCATGGCGACATGAACAACCGGTTTCAGGCCTACACCAATCAGAGGGATTGGTTCAGAACAGGAAACTCGGGTGGCGGTACGCTGAAAGACAGCGATCCCACCGAGACTTATGGTGAAATGAAATACCGGTTCTGGTTCACCGCCGCCTCTGACGATGGAATGGTCAAGGGCGTGTACGCAACCGAAATCGGCGGCATTCGCTTCGGCGAGGGTTCAGGTGGCGACTTTTCCGGTGACGGTGTAAATGTCGAGACTCGCTGGGCTTACGTCGACTTCGCTTTGCCCGATACCGTTGATCAGCGTCTGAAAATCGGGTTGCAGCCGGTTTCGGTCAACGCCAATGTCTGGAATGAGACCGCAACCGCTGTGGTGCTGACCGGGAAGCTTCAGTCTGGTATTGACTATCAGCTTCTGTGGGGGCGTGGTGACTCCACCAACGAGGGCGCCAACGACTCCCCGGAAGACGAGGGCTGGGATGGCGCTGATAACTTTGCGCTGAACCTGGATAAGCACTTTTCGCCCAACCTGAACGCCGGAATTTTTTATCTGTATCAGATGAACAATCAGGTTGCAGAGGGGGTCGGCGAAATCAATAGCAGGAACTACGAGCTGAAGCTGATTGCTGATAACTCGGAATACTCGGTGTTAAACCTGGGTGCGACCTTCGACTACAACAGGGAGACGTCGGCAGGCCGGCTTTTCCTCAAGGGTACCGCCATCGCCCAGACGGGAACGATAGAAGGTGTTAACTTCAACCCTATAAACGGGGCTGTGAATCCGAACACCAGCTATGACCTGTCCACCTTTCTGGGCCGTGGCGAGCTTGGCCTGCAGTTCGGTCCCAATACCGTCACCTACACAATGGTGTATGCATCAGGGGACAGCAATGAGCAGGATTCCAATTTCGATGCGTTCATCTCCACGGACGTCGATCTGACGGACAGCATGATTTTCCAGGAAAATTTCACGGACGATGATTATTTCGCCGAGACGCCTTATATCCTGGATAAGGGCTATTTCCTGAATAAGATCCAGCTCGATCACAAGGTCCGGCCTAACCTGAAGCTCAGTGGAATGCTGGTGTACAACCGGCTGGCGGAAGCCATTACGCTGGCTGACGGGAGTTCATCAAAAGATCTGGGCTTGGAGTTCGGTGGACGGGTGAGCTATCTTCCGTATCCGTCCCTGGAAATTGCGGCGGAAGCGGCTTATCTGCTTGCGGGAGATGCAGTGGATGCACTTGAGGAAGGCGCGCTTCAAAACGGCCAGAGTGATAAGGACATTGTGCATGTTGCCGGCCGCGTCCGGTATAAGTTTTAACTGACCAGAAGGTGCGAAGCCGACGCTTCGCACCTTATTCCTTTCGAAGAGCCTCTGTATGACGAATGTAATCAGCTGTGCCAGCGTCCGGATCTTTCGTTTTGTCGTTTTAATTGTTTTTACAATAACCGGACAGCTCTGTTTCGCAGCTGAGCGCTTCGATCCTTTTGTTTCCGCGATCAGCCGGATCGACAAGGACGAAGGTCTGGTTTACATAGACCGGCACAATAGTGTCGCGGGGGTGGGGGATGTTTTCGTTACGGCAAAACCCGTTCAGAACGGCGATGCCAGTTTGGTCGGTGACCGCCGGTCCGTAATCGGTATTTTACGGATTAATCCGGAAGAATTCGTTGGCAAGCTGCTGTCCGGGCCCATGCCTGGTGTAAATGCCGTTGTGGAGAGGTTTGGCCCTTTGCCGGCCGTAATTAAAAGTACAACCGAAAAAAGCGGGCCCGTGGCAGAAGAACTGAAATCCATGTTTCCACGCCTGGTCTGGGAAAATGAGGAAAGCAAGGCAGAGCCCTCTCTGACGTTCGAGTTAATAAGCAAGGGCAGGGTAGTTGTCACCTATGACCAAACCTGGCTGGTCGGGATGATTGATATCGGCGCAGCTTCATACTCAAAGGAAGAGAGTTTTCGTGTTGCGGCAGAGGCGGAGGCCGAGCTTGCTCTTGAGTTGCCGGGCCGGGCAGGTTCGATTGCGGTCCATGAAATCCCGGGGCGTTATGTCGTGGCACTGGAAGGCAAGCAGACAATCAGGTTTTTTTCGGGGCGCTCCGATGGCTCTGTAAGCGAAATCGCCGTGGTTGATATTCCACGTGGCGAGAGAATCATTTACATGGACTGGTATAGCAGTGCCGGTGAGCTTTATCTGCTGGTCAACCAATGGGATGATTACCGGGTGTCAGGTTCTGTTGTCAGGCTTGACGGGGACCGAGCCATGTTGGTCGGGTTTTCGCCATTGATGATGGGCGTGCATGATACCGACCTGGATGGGCGGAGTGACACCATTCTGGGGCAGTCCTATACGGCAGAGCACGGCTTCGGGTCAAAGATTTACACGGTTATGCCGGGGCAAGAGAAGATGGCGGAAAGCGCCAATGACACATTCAGCGCCCTGACGCCGGGTTTCAGGGTGTTGGGCTCCCGGGTTCTGGGCAAGACAGACAGCGGCGATCTGGCTTTTGTAAGTGCGTTTGACGGTAAAGCCTCTGTGTATTCCGGCAATGGCCCGGAATTGCAGCTCAGCTACGATATGGACCCTCTTGTCAGCTCGGAAATCCGGTTTGAGGTAAACCCGGAACTGATTTTCAGTCCGACAAGAACCCTGTCCCTGGGTAACCCGTTTGTCGGCGGCACTGGAGGGGCGGATAGGGTTTCGCGCCCCATGGTGGGTATTGCGCAGCGCCCGAGCCCTGCGGAGGCCGCAGGTCCCAGGGATGTCGTCGCTATCGACTGGCTGGACGCAAACCCGGGCTCGCCATCGGTTCTGGGAAGATCCAGGGTATCCATACCCCGCTCGGCGAAGCCGGCCTATGGGAGCGGCGGGCTGTTCTTTTTCTCGGTAGGAAGCCGAGGTGGAGATAGTAAGGCCGGGGAAGGCGCAACAAGGCTCTACCGGCTTCCAGCCGACCTGGGACACTAGCCAAGCCTTCCCAACACGGGAAAGGTCGACAGCATCCAGGTGGCGAACCAGGTCATCTGGCCGGTTAGCACCATTATGCCCATGATGATCAGCACCAGGCCCGCCAGTGCCCTTAGCGGCCTGCTCCAGCGGCTGAATCCGCGCACTCGCTTGCGAAAATGCTCGATGAACAGCGCGGTTCCGAGAAACGGGAGTGCCAGGCCGAGCGAATACACCGCTAGGTACAACATGCCCGTTTCTGCGTTGGCGTGGGTGGAACTGAGCGCCAGTATGGCTCCGAGTATCGGGCCGATGCAGGGCGTCCAGCCGACGGCAAAGGCGATGCCCAGCAAAAAGGCCACAGGCAAGGGAATGTCGTGGTGGCTAGAACTGATATCTGGTTGAAAGCCGTACTGATAATAGCGCTGACTGTCACACTCCTTTTGGGTGTATTTGCGCAAGTGTTTGTAGGGCCGTTTGCATGATGGCCGAAGCCCATTATTTATTGCCGAGAGTAATCACCGCCCTGACGTCTGAGATCAAGCCAGCCTCTATAGAGCCAACGCAAACCAAAGAGCGAGACTGTTGGAACGATAATCCACTGCGCGAGAGGGGCGATACCTGTGCCAAGGAAGGGAAACAGGGGCATAGAATCATTGTAGCTCCAGCGCTGGCCTGCGCCTGTGGCCCAGGCTTCAAAGACTATGGTTATAAGCAGACCGGTAGCAAAATACGCTCCTAAAGCATGGCGGCGCCACCGCCCCTGTATCCAAAAGCCATCTTTAGTTGCCGCTGCGGCGACGCCATAGGCAAATAGTGCAATATTGGCATCGCCGATTGCCGCCCGCGTGCACAGCCAGACGACCGCACCATGGGACGCCTCCATCATCCCTGTAAAGAAAGGCACCTGGATCATTTCCCAAAAAAATGCAGCAAAAAGCTGACAGACCAGATTAAAAAAACAGGAACCAGCCTCTACGTGATGGTCGACGTGAACAATGCATAATCTATCCAGCCAATCTAATAACTTCAGGCAGCCGAAGTTGAAATCGCAACCCTTCATCGCAGCGGCCTCCTGACCACCCGATAATTCGGAAATGGCCAGAACCGGTCCACCCAAAAACAACGGCAGCAGCAAGGAGATAACTCGTCGGTTCATTGCGGCCATCTCGATTTCATGCGCCAAATGGTCGGATTGCATGCTTGGCGCCCAGTATGCCTTTCAATAGTGAGCAATCATAGCACCTCTCCAAGATGGGCGCTGGGGGCGAAATAGCCTCTTTGATGCGTCGTCAGGTCTGACAGTCTGACGGGTGGGGATGTCAGTACGAAAATCGGGAAAATGAAATTTAGCTGAAAATTCAGGTTCGTTTCAGTTGACCACTACAAGCTTTGTGCGTCAAGATTAAGTGCCGTTTAACTGGCACATCCATATTGAGGCAATAAATCGTTGTCGGTATGAAAATTAAAATAAGGAGTTTCAGGTGAGCAAAATCTTCAAATCAATAAGCGCTCCGCTGGCGATAGCTTTAGTAGCAACACCGGCGTTGGCCGCGGAGCCGGTCGGGCGTGCGTCACCAA
>NZ_AGTR01000055.1 GCF_000235625.1 Marinobacter manganoxydans MnI7-9
GCACTGAGGTAACTGCCTTCCATCACCTGCGACAGTTCGGCACTGCACTCGTCCTCGGAGATGGCCCCAGCCGCATTGGCCGTAAGACAATCGTCCATCTGTCGCTGGTACGTCTGTGTGTTATCGCGGTTGTTGCCGGTGCCATCGAAAAAGATGCCAGCCTCCACCCGGACCTTAGGACGGTTCTCTTCTTCGGGCGAATCCTCTGGCGATTCGTCAGAAACACCTTCGTCAATCAACGCGCCTTTCTGCGCAGCTTTGCGCACAAACTCCTGCGGATCTTTGTCCAGCAACTCTTTGGCGGCAGGGGTAAGCTGGCCTTTGTCATCCAGCGCACCAGCCATGGCGAAGTCCACAACCGGTGCCGTATTCGTGGCGACACCCAAAATCACTCGTGGATTACCGCTGACAATGGAACCACCATGACTGGTGGGGCTGCCAAGGTATGCCACCGGCATACCATCGGCTAACGCCAACGGGTAGCCTTGAGTAATAACCGCACCACAGCCGGTGACATCACCAACGCGAGCGATAGGTTTACCTTCAACAAGGATGCTGGAGCCGTTTGGCATGATGGGGGAAGAGCCGTGCCCTTTGATCGGGCAAACGTGCATATCGCCGACGCAGGCGGCAATCAGATTGCTCATGGTGAGAGTTCCTTTCTGTGATAAGTAGCGTCCTGGCTATCCGTGATTAAACATTGTTCAAAACCGGCAATTTTAGCATGGTTGGCACCACATAACTCCCGACATCACCGGTGACAGAACCGCAGCGAAGCGGAGGTTTTGGCATCCGGTGCATGGCCTGGTTATGTGCTGCTTCAGGCTGCAACAAGCTTCTTCACGTTGAGCTCTTTGCGGTGTTGTTCAGCATGCCAAAGTTCATATTGGGACTGCTGATTTAGCCAGCTTTCTGCCGAGGTATCGAAAGCGATAGAGAGCCGGATCGCCATTTCTGGACTGATGCCGGCCTTGCCATTCAACACGGCACTCAGCGTTTTGCGGCTAACGCCCAATGCCTCTGCTGCTGCTGTGACAGAAAGGCCAAGGGGCTCAAGACAAAGCTCTCGCAGCACTTCACCCGGGTGTGGAGGGTTGTGCATTAACATTGGCGGTACCTCAGTGATAATCTTCGTAGTTCACAATCTCGGCATCTCCGTCTTCGAATCGAAAGGTCACTCGCCAGTTACCGCTGACGGTCACTGACCAGATTCCGGCACGATTGCCAGAGAGCTCGTGCAAGCGAAGACCGGGTAAGTCCATATCTTTGGCATTCGATGCTGCATTCAATCTACCGAGAATGAGCCGAAGCCTCTTTTCATGAGCGGCCTGAATCCCTGCAGTGCTGCCGGACTTGAAGAATTTTGCCAAGCCCTTGTGTTTGAAGCTTCGAATCATTCCTTGAATGTACCCTGCAACGTATCAGGTGTCAAAACATATAACGAGGCTGTAGAAAAACCCGATTCCGAGTCGTTCCCAGCGCCTGATTCCTAAAATTTTTGTAGCGGCCACCAGCTAGTCGATTATCGCCATTCCGATGATCAGCCATCAGTTTCGCCCATTTGATGGGGTCAGTGTCAGTCCTGCTGGCAACCAGCGACCACGTTTCCGGCCTTCTGCTCTTTGTGTCACGCCGCCAACTGCCCGTAATTCGCCAGCTTCTCAATATTGTGCACCAGGCAGTATAGCTGCCACTGGCCCTGTACTTTCTTCTTGCCCCGCAGACTGAAGCGGTTCAGCCGTTTGGTCGTGCCAATGTTGCCGAACACCGGTTCTACCACCGACATGCGGTGACTGTAGATCTCTTTGCCCTGCCGGCTGTCGACGCGTTGCTTCATCCAGTCGGTGTAAGTGGGCCCGCGCTTTAGCTCCAGGGTGTAGGAGACCTGCCGTCCTTTGCCCTTGCGATGATTTGCAGATTCCGGGTTCTGCATGCACTGGTGTTTCCTGGAACACTGACGACACTGGAGTAACCGGCCCTGGAAATGAGCCCGGGGCACACCATTCTGATCCGTTCTCGTGCCCTCGTAATGCAAGGATTTCCCGGCTGGGCAGATACAGGTCATAGTGACCGGATCGAACTGGAATTCACTGGCCGGGATGGTCTTCTTCCAGCCAGTATCCGGCAGCTTCTGATGACGTTTGCCGTATTTGTCTTTCTGGTTCTGGAACTTCGGATCTCGACTGCGGAACCGGTTGTCTGGCACGTAGCCGTTGATCTGCCGTTCGTGCAGGTACTTCATGTTGGCTTCGTTGGCGAAGCCGGTGTCGGCGGTGATCACAGTGCCTTGCTGGTAGATGCTCTCGGCAATGCCCAGTTTTTTGAAACGGGCTTCGACCGTTTCCAGGACCGGTTGTAGAGTGTGGTGTTCCTGGCCTTCGCCAAAGGCCTGGGCATCGATGATCACCTGGTGTTTCCTGTCCACCGTGGCCACACCGTTATAGCCCTGGATCGTGCCCTTGCTGGTGGTCATCTTGGCGCTTTCGTTGTCAGTCAGGTTGCTCTTCACTTCCTTGCTCCGCTTCCCCCGGCCCATCCTTGGGCGGTTCGTCTTTAGGAAGCGGTCCACTTTGTTCATGGCTTCATCCAGCGAGAGGATGGTGTTTGCACGGCGAATATCCCGATCCAGTTCAGCTTCGGTCTCCGTCTCGTCACGCTCGTAATGTTCCTTCAAGTGGTGACGGATCAGTCGTCGCAACTTCTCTCGTTTCTCTCCCAGTTCCTTGAAGGTACCCGACCATTCCTTGGCAGCGTTGGAGGACATCTTGCAGCCGTCGATGGCAAAGAGTTCGTTGCCCAATAAGCCCCGCTCGTGACACACCAGCAGCACCTGCTCGAACAGTTCTTCAATCTCGCCGGAATGGCTGCTGACAAACTTGGCCAATGTCGTGAAGTGGGGAACGGTATCGCAAGACAGTGCCTTGAAGATGATATTGGTCTCGCAGCACCACTGCATCTCGCGGCTCGAGGTGATGCCTTTGGAATAGGCGAACAGGATGATCTTCAGCAGGATGGCCGGATCGTAGGCCAGCCGGCCGGTGTCTTCGTTGCGGTACTTCGGATGAAAGACTGACAGATCAAGCTTGTGCTCGATCAGGTAGTGCACCGCGTGCTCGAAGGTGCCGGGCTGGAGCTGTTCCTGGTAGTTGATCACGACCATCGCATCCTGGTCGTAGTTGTAGTGCTTGAAGCGGGGCATGGGACGGATCCTTGTCGGGCTGCGATGCCCTGATCCTACCAGGTCTGGAGCAGCGATTCTGGGACTTTTTCTACAGCCTCAACGCCCGCTATCACCGGTGACAAAACCAGAGCGAAGCGGAGGTTTTGGCATCCGGTGCATGGCCTGGTTATGCAGCATGTAGCGGCTTGATCCGATCCACTTCTTCCTTGACCGACTGAGCGGCGGTCCAAAGATCAACAGATCGCTGCGCATTCAGCCAGAATTCCGGCGAATTACCAAACAAACGTGCAAGCCTAAGCGCCATTTCAGGGCTGACAGCACGACGCTCGCGCAGTAATTCATTAACTGACTGGCGAGAGACACCCAGAGACTCAGCCAACCCCGAAACAGTCAGGCCATAGTCCGGAAGAAAATCCTCCCTCAGCATTTCGCCAGGATGAGTCGGTTTGCGCTGCATACCGGCAGTATTAAGAATAGCCATAGTCATCCCCTCACTCAGTGGTAGTCACACACCTCGACTTCATACGCATCGCCATCTTCAAAACGAAAACAGATACGCCACTGATCATTTATTGAAATTGCATGCTGCCCCTGCCTGTCTCCCGACAGCGGGTGAAGGCGATTGCCAGGCGGCACTTTCAAATCCTCTAACTGTACGGCCAGATCCACGTATTCAAGTTTTCTAGCGGCTCTCGATGCAACATCCGCAGGAAATTTCTTTGACTTGCCCTTGGAGTAAAGTTCTTGGGTTCGTTTGTCAGCAAAGGATTTGATCATGAAACGAAGTGTATTGCGTCACGTGACGCTTGTCAATATGGCCTGAGAATTACTGCATAACGCTGAGCTTAGCGGCGCCACGACAGTGGCGTCCGGTGGACGGCCCTCGGGCCGGGAACGCACTACAGCGACTGGTTATACGTGAGTTTCCTTCGGAATCAGAGCCAATAGGTCAGTAACCCCAACGTCCGCACCTGCCTGTGATAATAGAGCGGAAACTTGCCCTCGATGATGAGCCTGATGGTTAAAAAAATGAAGGACAAGACTCGAATATCGCTTATTGGCCGGAATCCCTTTGGTGTTGTGGTAGCTGAGAACGAAATCCAGATCGCTTTGGGTTAACCCGGCTACCCAGCTAATAATCTGCCGGTCAAGCCAAGTCCGATGTTCGAATAAGCTACCAATATCGTCAAACACTATCTGGCTTAGGCTTGTCGGATTTGGAAGGTTGGCGACCTCCTGCAACGAGCCCACGCAGGATGGATGGTTGGCAAACCGCTTCAGCCAGATCGTGTCACCAACGACGATGTGATTCAGAGTTCCAAGAATAGAGCCGAAAAAAGCCCCGCGATCCTGAGTTAAGTCTGTTGCAGAGAGCGAACTTGCAGACTCGTAAATTTTGGAATTCATCCATTGGTTGTATATGGACAGCAATTCAAAGTGATCTTTCAGGCTCACCTGAGTTCCCTCTCATGTATAACATTTTTATATTGGTCGCGATGACCATTTTTCCGACCAACTATCCAGAATGACCACTTTGCCAATCGAACCAAAAGTTCAAAAAATCTCAATATCTTGAATTCCAAACTTGCCTCAAAACTTCTATAAAAACGATCACAACGACTGCTTTTCCTGAGATCACCAATTTTTCGATAAAACCGATGACTTTTCCTGCCCACCAAACAAAAAGGCCCGAAGTTCTCACTCCAGGCCTTCTTGTTACTCAGTGCCGCTCATCATCTCAACCGCACTTGCTATCGCCGCAGGAGAGGCAAGTCGCACAGCCGTCCATCACAATCACCGCCTTGGTGCTGCACTTGCCGCACATGGTGGCGTTGGGTGGGTAGTCGTCGGCTTTTTCGTCGTTCGTGGCCGTGCTGTGGCTGGCTTCGAACTCGGCGCGCTTTTCAGCGAGGATGCGCTTGGTGGTTTCGCTCATTTCCTCGCTTTCCAGCAGGCCGATGGCCTTCAGGTGCTTCTCAATCACGGCGCCGATTTCAGCGACCAGGGACGGCATGAACACGCCGCCTTTCTTGAAGTAGCCGCCGTTGGGGTCGTACACGCTACGCAGCTCTTCCACCAGGAAGGTTACGTCGCCACCCTTGCGGAATACCGCAGAGATAACGCGGGTGAGGGCGATGACCCACTGGAAGTGTTCCATCGACTTGGAGTTGATGAACACTTCGTACGGCTGCCGGCTTTCGTGGTCGGTGCCTTCGTTGAGCAGGATGTCGTTGATGGTGATGTACATCGCGTGCTCAGCCACCGGCGGCTTGATCTTGTAGGTGGTGCCCAGCAGGAAGTCCGGCCGTTCGATGTATTCGTTCATCTGAACGGGCTTGGTTTCTGCGTGCACCGGTGCCTGGTGTTCGGTAGCTTCGGGGTCGACCTTCTTTACGCGGTAGCCGACGATTTTGTTTCTGATTTTAACTGTCATGTTCGTTTTCCTGTGTCGGTTCCCGGATCAGTACTTGCCGTAGGTGCCTTCTTTAAGCGCGTCAAACAGGTTGGCGGCGTTGTGGATTTCGCCGTCGTACTCTACCTGCTCGTTGCCCTTGAGGGTGACCTTGCTGCCATCGTCCAGGGTGAACTCGTACAATGTGTTCTCGAGGTCTTTTTCCTTAACCAGTACGCCCTGGAAGGCTTCCGGGTTGAAGCGGAAAGTGGTGCAACCCTTCAGGCCCATGTCGTAGGCGTAGAGGTAAATGTCCTTGAAGTCCTGGTAGGCGAAGTCTGTCGGAACGTTCGCGGTCTTGGAAATCGAGGAATCTACCCACTTCTGGGCGGCGGCCTGGATGTCCACGTGCTGCGACGGTGTTACGTCGTCGGAGGTGGTGAAGTAGGCCGGCAGCTTCTTGTCCTCGTCATCGGAGAACGGCATGGCGCCCGGGTTCACCATATGACGATATGCGAGCAGCTCGAAGGAAAATACGTCTACCTTCTCTTTTGTCTTCCGGCCTTCGCGGATGATGTTACGCGCGTAGTGGTGCGAGAAGCTCGGCTCGATGCCGTTACTGGCGTTATTGGCCAGAGACAGGCTGATGGTGCCGGTCGGCGCGATGGAGGTGTGGTGGGTAAAGCGGCCACCTTTCTCGGCCAGTTCTTCCACCAGCTTCGGTTCCACGTTGGCAATCTGCTGCATGTACTTGCTGTACTTGGCGTGCAGGATGCGGCCTTTCACCTTGTCGCCCAGTTTGTAGCCGTCTTCAGACAGCTGCGGGCACTTGGTGAGCATTTTCGGGGTAATTTCGAACTCGTCGTCCATGATTGGCGCAACGCCTTTTTCTTCGGCCAGGGCGAGGGACTGGCGCCAGCCTTCCACGGCCATTTCACGCACGACTTCTTCGGTGAACTGTACGGATTCTGCAGAACCGTAGGGCATGCGCAGCATGGCGAGGGTGGAACCCAGGCCCAGGATGCCCATGCCGTGGCGGCGCTTGTAGGTGATTTCGTGGCGCTGCTCGGCCAGCGGCAGGCCGTTGATCTCTACCACGTTGTCCAGCATGCGGGTGAAGATGCCCACCACCTTGCGGTACTTCTCGTAGTTGAAGCTGGCCTTGTCGGTGAACGGGTAGTCCACGAACATGGTCAGGTTCACCGAGCCCAGCAGGCAACTGCCGTACGGGGGCAGGGGCTGCTCACCGCAGGGGTTGGTGGCGCGGATGTCTTCGCAGAACCAGTTGTTGTTCATCTGGTTGACCTTGTCGATCAGGATGAATCCCGGCTCGGCGTAGTCGTAGGTGCTGGTCATGATGGTGTCCCAGATGAACTGGGCTTTCAGGGTGCGGTAGATGCGGCAGGCAACCTTGCCTTCCCCGTTCACCACGTAGCCTTTCTGTTCGGGGAAATCACGGTATACGAACTGGCTCTCGTCGCTCAGGTCCAGCTTTTCGTCTTCCACTTCCTTCTGGGTAACAGGGAAGGAGAGGTGCCAGTCGTCGCCGTTGCGTACGGCTTCGATGAAGTCTTCGGTGATCAGCAGCGAAAGGTTGAACTGGCGCAGGCGACCGTCTTCACGCTTGGCCTGGATGAAATCGATCACGTCCGGATGGTGCACATCGAAGGTGGCCATCTGGGCGCCACGGCGGCCACCGGCAGAGGACACGGTAAAGCACATGCGATCGAAGATATCCATGAACGACAGCGGGCCGGAGGTGGTTGCCCCGGCGCCGGCCACATACGCGCCTTTCGGGCGCAGGGTGGAGAATTCATAACCGATACCACAACCTGCCTTGAGGGTAAGGCCGGCTTCGTGGTTCTTTTCCAGGATGTCGTTCATGGAGTCCTGAACGGTGCCGGAAACGGTGCAGTTAATGGTGGAGGTTGCCGGCTTGTGTGCTTCGGCACCCGCATTGGAGGTAATCCGGCCGGCGGGAATGGCGCCGTTCTGCAGGGCCCAGATGAAGTTCTTCATGTGCTGGGTGCGTACGGATTTGTTTTCCACCTCGGCAAGGGCTTTGGCAACACGTTCGTAGGTTGCGTTGATGTCCTTGTCTACGGGCTCGCCGGTCTTGGTCTTCAACTGATATTTACTGTGCCAGATGTCGATCGAGGCTTCCTGCATCGGGATTGTCGTTACCACTGCCTGTGCCTTAGCGTTCATTTCCACCCTCTGTCTTCCGGTATGTCTTCTTTTGATGGCGCCAGTCCTTATACCGGCGGCGCCATACCCCTTGAGAATCGTCTGATTGGCCTTGGGCCTGTTTTCTTTTTAAACACTATATATGGGCTGAATCTGAAACGAGTATAACAGGATATAGTGTTCTGTGAATAAGAACGCAACTATTGATAGACGCTTCGGGGCAAAGAAAATCAATCAAAACCGACTTGAATCCGGGAAATTTTTTCTAAAACAGCGGTTTGGGGCTAAAGGTTCAAAACCACTACATGTTGTGGTTTTGTGAGGATGTGGTGTCAATAGCGAATTGTGCGATTCCGGTCGAAAAGTCACAAAAACAAGCGGGCCCGGAGGGGAAACGGGGGCCAGTCTGGCCCCGTTTTTTTATCAGCCCAGCAACAGGCTGTCGTCGTCCACTTCCAGCCCACGCTGCTTTTCAAACAGCCCGAGCAGATCCTTCACTTCCAGACCTTCCCGATCTTTGCCTACGATATCGAATACCACCTGGCCCTGGTGCAGCATTACCGTGCGGCTGCCGACTTCCAGTGCCTGCTTCATGCTGTGGGTTACCATCAGTGCCGTGAGCTTCTGCTCTTCGATGATCTTGGTGGTGAGTTCCAGCACGAATGCAGCGGTTTTCGGGTCCAGCGCGGCCGTGTGTTCGTCCAGCAGCAGGATGCTCGAGGGCGTTAGGCTCGCCATCAGCAGGCTCACGGCCTGGCGCTGACCCCCGGAGAGCAGGCCCATCTTGTCGCCAAGACGTTTTTCCAGGCCCAGATTCAGGGACGAAAGGCTGTCCCTGAATTTTTCCATGTACTGCTTCTTCACGGCGCTGGTGAGGCCGCGGCGTTGGCCACGTTTGATGGCCAGGGCGAGGTTTTCCTCGATGCTGAGGCCCTCGCAGGTACCGGCCAGTGGGTCCTGGAATACCCGGGCAACACGGCCGGCCCGTTTGTGGGTCGGCAGTTTGGTGACGTCCAGGTTGTCCACGATGATCTGGCCGCTGTCTACCAGCACTTCGCCGGCGAGGGCATTCAGAAAGGTGGATTTGCCGGCGCCGTTGCTGCCTATCACGGTGACGAACTCACCCTGGTTAACGGTCAGGCTCATACCCCGAAGGGCCGGGTTTTCCAGCGGTGTGCCCCTGCCAAAGGTAAGCCGGAGATCGGTTGCACTGATCATGTCGCCTCCTTAGGCCTTGCTACGGGAAAGTTTGCCGGCAATGGATGAACGTACGCCGGGCAAAACGATGGCCAGGGTAACCAGAACCGCGGTAATCAGGTTCAGATCCTGGGCCTGCAGTCCCAGGAAATCCGCATTCAGAGCGAAGGCAATGGCCAGTCGGTAGATGATTGCGCCCACCACGCACGCGATGAGCGCGCGTACCACGGTCGAGGGAGTCACCACGGCTTCACCGCCAATCAGGGAGGCAAGGCCAATGACGATCACCCCTACGCCCATGGTAACATCGGCTGCACCCTGGCTCTGGGCAAAGAGCGCACCGGCAAGTCCGACAAGGCCGTTGGAAACGGCAACGCCGAGAACAATCATGGCGCCGGTGGCGATGCCCTGTGCCCGGGCCATTCTGGCGTTGGCGCCAGTGGCTCGCATGGCCAGACCGGTTTCGGATTTCATGAAACGCCACAGCAGGATAAGGGCAACAAAGACCACAATAACGAACAGAAGCACCGGTACCTGATGGTAGGCCAGATCCAGGTCGTACCAGGGCGTCAGCACGGTTTCTTCGGTCAGCAGGGCCACGTTCGGGCGGCCCATGATGCGCAGGTTGACTGAATAGAGCGCAATCATGGTCAGGATCGAGGCAAGCAGATTAAGAATGTTGAGTTTCACATTCAGCAGTGCTGTTACCGCGCCTGCGGCCATGCCGGCCATGACGGCACAGCCTGTGGCTAACCACGGGTTCCAGCCTTCAATGATCAGTACGGCGGCAACGGCAGCACCGAGGGGAAAGCTGCCATCTACAGTGAGATCCGGGAAATCCAGCACCCGGAAGGAGAGGTAGATGCCGAAGGCGACCAGGCCGTAGATCAGTCCGGTCTCAATGGCACCATAAAGAGCGATGTTACTCAGCATGGTCGGGTATCACCAATGATAAAACGGGCAGCCCCTCGTGAGGGCCGCCCGTTGGGTTCAGGGGGATTACTTGGCGCTGTCGATCACTTTCTTCGCGTCTGCGATTACATCATCTGACAGGGTGATGCCCATGCGCTCTGCGGCGGCCGGGTTCACGAACAGGTCCAGCTTCTCCATGGTTTCAACCGCCATTTCGCCGGGTTTCTCGCCATTCAATACCCGGGCAACCATCACGCCGGTCTGGCGGCCATGGTCGTAGTAATCAAACCCGAGTGCTGCAACGGCACCGCGCTCAACGGTAGCGGTGTCTGCCGCGAATACCGGAATGCTGGCGCGCTCACCAACAGAGATGACGGCTTCGGCAGCACTGATCACGGTATTGTCTGTGGTCAGGTAGATGGCGTCTGCTTTACCCACCAGGGAGCGGGCCGCGCCCAGAACCTCGGAAGTTTTGGTGGCAGCACCTTTTACCAGTTCAAGGCCACGCGCCGCGAGGCGCTCTTCGAGCAGTTCCACCAGGGAGACGGCATTGGCTTCGCCCGGGTTGTACACCGTGCCAATGCGTTTGGCATCGGGCATTACGCGCTGCAGCATGTCCAGGTGTTTGTCGATGGGCAGCATGTCGCTTACGCCGGTAATGTTGGCGCCAGGCGCCTCCAGATTACTTACCAGCTTGGCGCCAAGCGGGTCGGTCACAGCGGAGAAAATCACCGGTGTATTGCGGGCCGCAGCGGCAACGGTTTGCGCGGAAGGCGTTGCAATCGCCACGATCACGTCGGGACTCTCACCAACGAATTTGCGAGCAATCTGGGAAGCAATGGCAGAGTTGCCCTGGGCACTTTCGTGCATCACTTCGAGGTTGTCGCCCTCTTTGAAGCCGCGCTCGGCGAGTTCATCTTTTATGCCCTGGTAGACGGCGTCCAGTGCCGGGTGTTCCACAATCTGTGTGATGGCTACAACGCGGGGTTCCTGTGCCTGAACAAGTGTTGCCAGCGCCAGCAGGGTGGCACCGAACAGGGTGCGCAGGGTTGTCTTGGCCATATGCCCATCTCCGGGTAGGTTAACTGATATGTTGCGAATCTGAAGGGGCGGAAGTTTACCACAGGCAAGGGGTTCAAGGGGTAGGGGATGTTGCCGGTGGCGGCGTTTTGGTTGCAATAGATGCAGTTGGAAATTATTTTGCTTGTGTCACGTTTTGACCGCTCATACTATGTTGAAATACCCTACGAAAGTCTAATAATAAATCATCTATAACTCGAATAACGAACTGCAAGGAAGGTCCATGGACACAACAAACAAGCTTCCCCTGGATATGGTTGATCACTGGGAGAAGGCCAAGGCGAACTCCGTATACATGACCCAGCCCATTGGCGACGGCAAAACCGTCGACTACACCTGGGGTCGGGCGGTGGATGAGGCGCGGCGCATGGCGTCTTACCTCAAATCGCTGAATCTCCCCGAAAAGAGCCGCATCGGCCTGATCTCCAAGAACTGCGCCCACTGGATCATGACCGACTGGGCCATCTGGATGGCCGGTCACATTTCCGTTCCGCTGTATCCCACCCTGAATGCCGACACCGTTAACTACATCCTGAACCACGCCGAGTGCGAGGTGGTGTTTGTCGGCAAGCTGGACGACTGGGACATGATGAAACCGGGCGTGCCGGAATCCGTGCGTTGCATCTCCTTCCCGCTGAGCCCTCCCAATGATTTCGAAACCTGGGACGATATCGTCGCCAAGTATCCGCCTCTGGAAGAAAATGTTAAGCGTGATGCCGACGAACTGGCCACCATCGTTTACACCTCAGGCAGCACCGGTAAACCCAAGGGCGTCATGCTCAGCTTTTACAACATGGCCTATGCGGCAGAGGGCGGCATGGAGGTACTCGGTGTGAGCTCCGAGGAGCGCATGTTGTCGTACCTCCCGCTGGCTCACGTGTTCGAGCGTACCTTTGTTGAGCTGGCCTCGCTCTATGCGGGTTTCCACCTGTATTTTGCAGAATCTCTGGACACCTTCGTGCAGGATTTGCAGCGTGCGCAGCCAACGCTGTTCCTCTCGGTACCGCGCCTGTGGGTGAAATTCCAGCACGGTGTGCTCCAGAAGCTGCCGAAGAAGAAGCTGGACCGGCTGCTGAAGATTCCGGTGGTCAACAAACTGATCAAGAAGAAAATCCTGAAGGGCCTTGGTCTGGACAAGGTCAAGCTGGCAGGCAGTGGCTCAGCCCCCCTCGCGAGCGACGTTCTGGACTGGTACCGCAACCTCGGCCTCGAGTTGCTTGAGGGCTATGGCATGTCTGAAAACTTTGCCTACTCCCACATGAGCAAGCCAGGGCGCTCAAGAACCGGTTACGTTGGTGAGTCCGCGCCGGGGGTTGAAACCCGCATCAGCCCGGAGGGAGAGATTCAGATCAAGAGCCCGGCCACCATGATGGGCTACTACAAGGACGAAGAGAAAACCCGGGAGACCTTCACCGAGGATGGCTTCCTGAAGACTGGCGACAAGGGTGAAATTGATGAGATGGGCCGGCTCAAGATCACCGGTCGCATCAAGGAAATCTTCAAGACCAGCAAGGGCAAGTATATTGCGCCTGCACCCATTGAGAACCGTCTGATGTCCCACGATGCCATCGAGATGGTGTGTGTCTCCGGTGGCAATCAGACCCAGCCCCACGCGCTGGTGATGCTGGCCGAGGAGTCCCGGCCGAAAATGGCGGATGAAGCCTTCCGTAAGGAAATCGAAGAAAGCTTCAAGAAGCTGATTGCCGATGTGAACAAGACCGTGGATCCGCACGAACAGCTGGCGTTCATCACCGTAATGAGCGACGAGTGGTCGATCGAGAACAGCTTCCTCACGCCGACCATGAAGCTCAAGCGCAACGTGGTTGAGGATGCGTATCAGGAGCAAGTGGACAACTGGTATGCACAGCGTCAGCCGGTTATCTGGCAGTAAAACGCCCGATTCGAAATGAAGATGTTATAGCCCGGCTCTGCCGGGCTTTTTTTGCCGGAAGAAAACCGACGTAAGTCGCATAGGGAAAAGGAGAAAGCGGGCCTAAACTGGATGAATATCAGGAGGATGTTATGAGCCAGTTGTCCCTTTTCCAGAAGCGTATCCAGGACGAAATTCCCCTTTCCCGGGCGTTGGGGATTCAATTGCATTCCTGGGATGGCCATTCGCTGCTGCTCAGTGCGCCGCTGGAACCCAACAAGAACCACCAGGGTACGGGGTTCGGAGGCAGCGTGTACTCTGCGGCGGTTACTGCGGCCTGGGGCCTGACTGAATTGGCACTATGGGATCTTGGCTTAAAGGGCAATGTGGTGGTGCAGAGCGGGAATATCGACTACCTCGAGCCCGTGTCTTCCGATTTCTATGTGATCTGCCGCCTGCCCGGTGAGGAGGTACCGGAACGTTTTCGCAAAAGTCTGGCCCGGCATGGCAAGGGACGGCTGGATCTGACGGCAGAGGTTTTTTGCGGCGAACCAAACACAATGCCTGAGGGGGATCCTGTGGCGGTTTTCCAGGGGCGGTTCGTGGTTCAGGATGTGAAATCCCGGGTAACGTTCTGAGCTGGTCAGGCAATTGACCGGCTGTTGGAGATTGAGCGGCTCATCAGAATAATCGGAATGATGCCAGCCAGAACAATAATCAGGGCGGGCAGGGCGCTGTGGTACAGGCGCTCGTCAGAGGCGAACTGGTACACGTAGGTCGCCAGTGTCTCGAAGTTGAACGGCCTGAGTATCAGGGTGGCCGGCAATTCCTTCATGCAATCGACGAAAACCACCAGGGCCGCTGTTACCAATGTGCCTCGCAACATTGGCAAGTGAACCCTGACCAGGGTGTTGCCCGGGGTGTGGCCCAGAGAGCGGGACGCCATGTCCATGCTCGGGGTAATCTTCTGCAACGCACTCTCCACGCTACCGGCCGAAACGGCAAGGAATCGCACGGTGTAGGCAAACACCAGGGCGAAGGCCGAGCCACTCAGTAACAGGCCCGTGCTGATTCCGAATACGTCCCGCATCAGGCTATCCAGCCAGTTGTCAAAACCTGCCAGGGGCACAATCACACCAACAGCCAGCACGGCGCCGGGCATGGCATAGCCCAGGCTGGAAAGGCGCATCAGTACCTGCATTTTGCGAGTGTTGTGCAGTCGGCGGCTGTAGGCGAGCGTAACACCAATCAGCAGAGTAGTGAGGGCTGCCGTGCCAGAGAGGAAAAGGCTGTTGAAGGTGTTTCGGACAAAATCCGGGTTCCAGCTTTCACCGAAGTATTCCCACGCATAGAGCCCGAGGGTTGCACCGGGAATCACGAAACCGAACAGAACCGGTAAGGCGCAAACCGCTACGCAAATCATCTGGCGCGGGAAGGACATGGTGAAGCGCTGGATCGGCTCACGGTTGTCCCGCGCTGCGAACTGTTGCTGGCGTCTGCGGGAATACCGTTCCAGGGTAACCAGGATCACCACGAAGATCAGCATTGTGGTGGCTATTTGAGCTGCCCCGCCGAGGTTGCCGAGGTTCATCCAGGTATCAAACAGGCCAGCGGTCAGGGTCTGGACGGCAAAGAAGTCCACGGTACCAAAATCGTTCAGGGTTTCCATCAGCACCAGGGAAAGGCCGACGGCTACCGCCGGTCGGGCGATGGGCAGAACCACCCTGAAGAACGTGCTCAGCGCGGAGTGGCCGAGACTGCGGCTGACCGCGAACAGAGACGGGGACTGTTCCAGAAAGGCGGCGCGGGCCAGAAGGTAAACGTAGGGATACAAGACCAGCCCGATCATCAGCGTGGCGCCTTCGAGGCTGCGAATTTCCGGGAACCAGTAGTCTGCGGCACTGCTCCAGCCGAACAGGTCTCGCAAGGCACCCTGAACGGGGCCAGCGTAGTCCAGGAGGCTTGTGTACACATAGGCAATAACGTAGGCGGGCACTGCAAATGGTAGCAGCATCGCCCACTCAAAGAATTTGCGACCCGGAAACTCGCACATGGTGACCGCCCAGGCCGACGCCAGGCCTATAACCAGGGTAAGGGCACCCACCCCAATCATCAGTTTGAGCGTGGTTGTCAGGTACCGGGGAAGGGTGGTTTCGATCAGGTGTGGCCAGATGTTCTCTTCGGGAAAAAACGCCAGAAAAATAACGGAGAGAACCGGAAGGGCGACGATGGCGGTGGTCAGAAGTGCGCTGATCATCCATTTTGGAGAGGTACGCTTAGCCAGCAGGGGCTGGGATAGCCCTGGATTAACGCTGGTTGCGGCCTCGCTCATAGTGTCCCTGCGCCTGGATGTGGAGTCTGTCCAATTGAAGGCTGCAGATTGTAGTCACCTGACCTGATGCCTGCAACGACTGGTGTCATACCGGAAGAGGGAAGCGCCCGCCAAAGGGCATGTGAGGGTGGTCAAACCACCCTCACTGTTGGCGATTACTCGCCGTCGTAATCGACGCGGTCAACCAGTTTGACTGCGGCATTGCGGTTATCTGCAATCTCCTGCAGTGACAGGTTGTCGGGGTTGATCTCACCCCACTCGGCAACCAGTCCGGAAGGCTTAACCTCCGGGTTTGCCGGGTATTCCGTGTTTGCCTCAGCGTAGATACGCTGGGCTTTCGGTGAAGACAGGAATTCCATCAGTTTGATGGCGTTCTCGCGGTTAGGCGCGCTCTTGGTCAGTGAAATACCACTGATATTTACGTGAGTGCCCCGGCCTTCGGCGTTCGGAAATACAAGCCGTACCTGTTCGGCAATCGGCCGCTGGTTCTCATCCTGCAGCATATTGCCATAGTAGTAGCTGTTACCAATGGAGACGTCGCATACGCCCTCGGCAATAGCCTTGATCTGGTCGCGGTCGCCACCCTGGGGTTTGCGGGCCAGATTGTCTTTCAGGCCTTCCAGCCACTTCTCGGTTTCGGCTTCACCATGGTGTGCGATCATGGAGGAGAACAGGGCGATGTTGTAGGGGTGCTTGCCGCTGCGAGTACAGATACGGTTGTTCCACTTGTCGTCTGCCAGTTGTTCGTAGGTGGTGATCTCACCTTCTTCCACGCGGTCCTTGGAAACGAAGATCAGGCGCCCGCGGGTGGTCAGGGCAAACCACTTGCCCTCGGGATGGCGCAGGTTTTCCGGAATGTTCTCTTCCAGAGTCTCGTTGTCGACGTTCTGAACGAGATCACGTTCTACCAGCTCGTTGAGGCGGGAAATATCAACGGTCATCACCAAATCTGCCGGGCTGTTGCGACCCTCGCGCTCCAGTCGCTCGGCCAGACCCTGTTTGGCAAAGACCACGTTGCTCTGGATGCCGGTTTCCTGTTCAAAAGCGTTCAGCAGGGGTTCGAGCAGATATGCCTGACGGTATGAGTAGATATTGACCTCGCCATCTGCGGAGGCGGCCATGGGCATGGCAGAGAGGGCGATTGCTGCGGTAGCAGCCAGTTTCATTCGCATATTCCCATCCTTTCGGGTGTTTCCGGTATTAATTTGCTTTGCCAGGATCGGCAAGTTTTTAAAAACGCCAACCATTCTCATTTCCATTGACTCCAGAGTCAATCTCTCCGTTGGCATATTTTTCTGAAAATGGTGTTATGCTTCGGAAGACTATAAAAACTATGCAAAAAGTAGTGGAATCCTCAAATGGATGGGAACGATCGAAGAGAGCACATACGCACGGCAATGAGTGCGAAAGTAAAGGTGGTTCACGAGGAGCTCGGCGAGTTCATATTCTCGACCCGCGATATCTCCGACGGCGGTGTTTTCATCGTTGTGGACACTGAGCCATTTGCGCCAAACCTCGGCGACACAGTTACCGTGCAGGTGCAGGGGCTACCTGTTCCAGCACCGATACTTGAAATGGTGGTCGTGCGCAAAACCAACGACGGGTACGGCCTCCAGTTTGATCAAAATGGTGACTGATAGACGGATTGAATGCCCCTGCCGTGGATAATGGCAGTGTTCAACCAACCGCTGTCAGGGATGCAACAGCCAGATGATCTTTTCAGTCTTTTCCAGAGCTTACAAGCCGATTATTGCAAGCCTTGTCCTGGTTTCCGTATCGGGCTGTGCGAGCTATTACTCACATTTTGCGATGTTTCCGGCTGAGAATTCATCCGGTGAGCCAAGACACGTACGGCTGTCCTGGCAAAGCGCGGAGTATCCTGGTTGGTGGTTTGCCGGCGATAAAGCCACGCCCGTGAAGCTGGAAACCCAGTGCAGCGACCGTGTCTGGCGCCTCCGCGATGACGAAGAGGCGAGTGCCTGCGGCGAGGGTATTCGTGCCTGTGGCGAAGCGGGCCGGGATCTGGTGGCGCAGACGGGGCAGCCGGCAAGCGGCTCAACCCGCTGCATGTCCATCAATCCGGCGGATCCGGATGCCCGTATTGCAGAAATAGAAGGGAAACTGGAGTTGCTGGTGTCCTGTACCCCTGCCGTCTTGGCAGAGGGTGAGGGTGATGACGCCCTGAACCTTGACTATCTGCGAGCATCATCAGTTCCGTACACGGTTTATGTCCGGAAGGCGCCGCGGGGTTCAATGCGGTCCCGATTGCCTGAATTTGATGAATCGGTATGTGACGCAGAGTGACACTTTCTGACGTTGATATGTGACTCCCATCACGTTGCTACATTTTGTTTCCTGTTGAACATTAGCGTTACGTTTTGTCGCGTTTGGGTTACCTGGCGATACGATATTGTAATTGTGTCTTCCGGCGGTTCGGTCAGAATGGTAGCTATCGAAAAGTTTGTTGTGTGAGGTGGCCCGTGGGTGTCCAACAGAAAAAAGTCGCAGTTCATGATCTGGAAGTGGGCATGTTCGTGTCTGATCTGGATAGACCATGGCACCAGACCCCGTTCCCTATCCAGGGTTTTCATATCCGGTCCCAGGATGACATCCGCGCTCTGGTTTCCCACTGCAAGTGGGTCATGGTCGATGTCGCGGAAGCGAGGGAAACAAAAGAAGTAAAAGGCGATAGCAAGCCGGTTTTCGGCAAGACACTGAACAAGCGTGGTGGCGGGCGAGAGCAGCTTCAGTTGCCGCCACTGAGCATTCGGGAGCCGGTAACCTACGAGACTGTCACCAGTCTGAAAAAGGAAATGAAAACGTCCAAACGCCTGCTAGACGATATGGAGCTGGCGCTGGACCAGCTTTTCGAGACTCTCCGTGCCGAAGGCGTACCGGATCTGAGACCGATCGCCGCGATCACCAGCAAAATGGTGAGCAGCGTTGTTCGCCAGCCCGATGCGTTATTGTGGCTGAGTCGCACCCGTGCCCATGACAGTTACCTGTACCGGCATGCCTTGAATACATCGGTTTGGGCCCTGGTGTGTGGTCGTCATCTGGGTTTGAACGAAGGGCTTCTGAATCATCTTGGCCTGGGTTGTTTGCTGTCACAGGTGGGCAAGACCACGCTGCCGCCGGAGTTGCTGGCCCGGGAAGGTCAGTTGAGTGCCGAGGAATATCTTACCTACCGTGGTTACGTTGCCCGTGGTGTTGCCATGCTGGAGAACAGTGGGCTCTCACGTGCCGTGCTCAGTGTGGTCCAGGGGCATCGCGAGCGTCATAACGGTTCTGGTTTCCCGGAAGGTGTGCGGGGGGATCGCATTCCGTTACTGGCCAAGGTGGCCGGCATTGCGGAATTTTTTGAATCGTTGATTGCGCCTCGCTCCCACGCCGAACCTATGACGCCAGCGAAGGCAGTAACGCTGCTCTACGAGATGCGCAACATCGAGTTCCAGGAAGACCTGGTTGAGAATTTCATCCAGGCAATTGGTATCTACCCCACCGGCAGTCTCGTGGAACTGACCGACGGCCAGCGTGGCATCGTCGTGTCCCATTCTCCGGAACGTCGGCTCTGGCCCCGCGTTATGGTTATGACCGATGCCGCTGCCAGGCCGTTGAAAACCGCCAAGATCATTGATCTGGCAAAGTACAACGAAGGCAGGGAAGCAGCAGAAACCGTGCGAATTCGTGAGTGCCTGCCCCATGGCACGGAAGGACTGGACCCATCCTATTACGATGTTACCGGTGTGGAGTCCCGCTGGAGCCTGTCCCGCCTGATCAGCGGATAATCACGCGCAGCTGTTTGCGAACCCACCGATAGGTATCCTCCGGACGGAAGCTGAGCAGAAGCTCGGATTCGCCGCCGGAGGGGCCTGCCACAAAATACTCCACGTCTCCGCTCTGCCAGTCCGCTGAGTTGATCTGGACATCCTGGGGGCGCGTACTGATCGCTTCCAGTTCCGCCAGAGATAGTCCGCCTCCAATCTTTCGCACCGCAACCTGCTTCAGGGCGGTATCCGTTGCCGGATGGCTGGCTACGTCCTCATCCAGGAAATAACGGTTAGCGACGGTTGTACTGATGGCCTTGAGTTCCCGCGTCAAGTAGGTCTGCGCATCTTCCGAGTCGATGTCTTCCATGGTACGCACGGCATTTTCGATTCTGTCCTTTTTTGCCTGCAGATCCTCACTGTATTCAATGTCCGGATCGCGATCCTCGTCATTTTCTGGCCGTGGAGGCGCGTTGTCGATTTCCTCCTGGGTGGGCGGGTCCTCACAAAGTTCATCGTCTTCCGGGTAAAAGCAGATTGCGGCCAGCAGCTGGTTAGCCGGGGACATGGGATCCGTCGCAGTGAACTCCGATTCGCTGACGCTGAAGTCAATTGGTGCTGTCAGGTCCGGAAGGGCAGCATTCAACTGCGCAATCATCCGGTCTCGGATATCGACCCCTTCGCCCTCCGCGACATTCTGGCTCCAGTTCAGAAGCATCAGAAATCGGGACAGGTTCATCAGGGTTGTGTTCTCCAGAACCTGTTGCTCGGTCAGTGTATGGGTGCTCAGGCCTTCGTCATCCACCATTGGCGTTTGCAGCTCTGTGCGGGTGGCTTCGAAGAATTCGAGCAGGTTTACGTATCGCCGGGCCGGCACACCGCTGACCAGTGGCAGGTCCCCAACGCGGAAGGTTAGTGTTTCGCCGGGATAGTAGCGGAACTCTCCTGCAGCGTTCGTAGTGCCCGATTGACTCGCGGTCTGGTAGGAGAGGCCGTTAAAGCCGTTGAAGTTGACCTGGCCGGTGCTGGTATCGTCGCCGGAACCGCCGTCATCGTCCAGGCAGCCAGAGAGGGCGAGGGCGCCAAGCAGTGTAAACGTTAGTCGGATGCGGTGAACGGATCTCATGGTTGGTCGTACATTCCCTTCGATTCAGCGCGCCCGCACCCAGGGTGCGGCAGCCCCTTTTGTAAATTGTTGTAACCGCATTATAAGGGCGGGGTTTGCCTCAAATCGGGATTCCTGTCGCAGTTTCCGTTATTGACCCGGGGACATCACCGGCCCATAAGGGCCTTGAAATCAGCGACTTTGTCACAATAAATAGCATTCTAAATTCTGGCGGGCGGCTTCGGCCGCTCATGGCCGTTTTTCATCGAGTCGGGATGGTTTATGACCAATGCACTGGAAATTGAGGGCCTCACCAAGACCTACGGTGACGGGTTTCAGGCTCTCAAGGGGATTGATCTGCACGTCGCCGAGGGGGATTTCTTTGCCTTGCTGGGGCCAAACGGGGCTGGCAAATCGACCACTCTGGGCATTGTCTGCTCCCTGGTGAACAAGACGGCAGGCAAGGTGAGGGTGTTCGGGTATGACACCGATACCCACCTCTCCGATGCCAAGCTGAACCTCGGCGTGGTTCCCCAGGAGTTCAACTTCAACCAGTTCGAGAAAGTCTTTGATATTGTCACCACCCAGGCTGGCTACTACGGAATTCCGTTGAAGCAGGCTTCGGCGTCGGCCGAAAAGTATCTGAAAAAGCTTGGTCTGTGGGACAAGCGGAACACCCCGGCCCGGATGCTCTCCGGCGGCATGAAGCGCCGTCTGATGATTGCCCGCGCCCTGGTCCACGAACCGAAACTGCTGATTCTGGATGAGCCCACCGCCGGTGTGGATATTGAGCTGCGCCGGTCCATGTGGACCTTTCTGGAAGAGATGAATCGCCAGGGCACAACCATCATCCTGACGACACATTACCTGGAGGAAGCGGAAGCCCTTTGCCGCAACATTGCCATTATCGACCATGGCAAGATCCTCAAGCACACCAGCAAGAAAGCCTTGCTGCAGCAACTGAGCCTGGAGACGTTTGTGCTGGACACCGAGAAGACCCTCGATTCCGCGCCCGAGCTCAACGGTTTTCCGACACGCCTCGACGCCGAAGGAGCCCTGGAGGTGGAAGTGGAGAAAGGTCAGGGGCTCAACCAGGTATTTGTGGAGCTTGAGCGACTGGGCATCAAGGTGGTCAGCATGAGAACCAAGGCCAATCGTCTGGAGGAACTTTTCCTTCGCCTGGTTGAAGAGAACGCAGAATCCAGCAAGGCAGTGGAGGGTGCAGCATGACGCCGCACGCCCTGTTCACAGCCTTCAGCACCATCGTTGTCCGGGAGATACGCCGGTTTACCCGTATCTGGGCGCAGACGCTGCTGCCGCCTGCGGTCACCATGACCCTGTATTTCATTATTTTCGGCAACCTGATCGGTTCCCGGATTGGCGAAATGGGCGGCTTTGATTATATGTCGTTCATTGTACCCGGGCTGATCATGATGGCAGTGATCACAAGCTCGTACGCCAACGTGGTGTCTTCGTTTTTCTCCATGAAATTCCAGCGCAGCATTGAGGAGCTCCTGGTGTCGCCGGTGCCAAACTGGGTGATCCTGTCCGGCTATGTGACCGGAGGCATGGCCCGGGGCCTGGGGATTGGCCTCATCGTCACGTTGCTGTCACTGGCGTTTACCCGGTTGTCCATCCACAACCTGCCCATGATGGTCCTGACGGTATTTCTGACTTCCGCACTGTTTGCAGTGGGCGGCTTTATTAACGCCATGCTGGCAACCAAGTTTGATGACATCTCCATCGTCCCAACATTCGTACTAACGCCCCTGACCTATCTTGGCGGTGTCTTTTACAGTATCGATCTGCTGCCTGGATTCTGGCAGGGGGTGTCTATGATTAATCCGATCCTGTACATGGTGAACGGCTTCCGCTACGGGATTCTGGGTGTGTCAGACGTTAATCCCTTTGTTTCTCTTGGTATGATTCTGGTTTTCATCTCCGTGCTCTCGGTGATTGCCCTGAGAATGCTGGAGCGTGGTAAAGGCATTCGCCACTGATTTCAGGAACAGTTATGGCACTTAATGACGCTCCGCTTGGCAAGACAAGCGATTATCCGGACAACTACGACCCAGGCCTGCTGTTCCCGGTGGCGAGGGAGGAAAACCGTCGCCGCCTGGGGCTGGAGGACGGCCGCTGGCCCTGGTTTGGCGAGGACCTGTGGCAGGCCTGGGAAATCTCGTGGCTTCGGCCAAATGGTGTGCCGGAGGTTGCCTGGGCGCAGATTGTCTTTCCGGCCGCTTCGCCATCGATCATCGAGTCCAAATCGCTCAAGCTGTATCTCAACTCGCTGAACCAGGCGGTTTACTCGTCCCGTGAGCAGGTTGCGGAGGTAATTACCCAGGATCTGTCCAGTGCTTGCGGCGGAGCGGTTCAGGTCAACCTGTTAAGCGTCGACGAATCCGGGGAGGCGGTTGGTCGCCCTGAAGGATTCGAGTTGATTGATGATGAACCGGTGAGCGATGTGGTGTATGAGTATTCACCCGAGTCTCTCGAGGCCGGAAATGAGGTGGTGACTGAGCAGTTATGCTCCCATCTCCTAAAGAGCAACTGTCCGGTGACGGGCCAGCCGGACTGGGCCACCCTGTTGGTCAGCTACACCGGCCCGAAAATCGACCGGCCTGGCTTGCTGCGTTACGTGGTGAGTTTTCGGCAAAAACAGGATTTTCACGAGCATTGTGTGGAAACGGTGTTTACCGATCTGATGGCGCGATGCAGCCCGGAGTCGCTAACGGTGATTGCCCGATACACCCGGCGTGGCGGGCTGGATATTAATCCATGGCGAAGCACCGAAACCGGCAAGGACGCCGGGCCGCGGCTGATACGTCAGTAATTCGAATCGCGGTGAGCGCAGGGACGCGCCTCAGGAAACATCCTCTTCCCGTCGCAGACGGTCTGCGGCGTCCTCCAGGGCGGTCAGGATGGCCTGGCGTTCCTTCTCGGTGATCTTGTCTGAATCCAGATACATGGCGAAACCACTGTGCTCATGCTCCAGGAAGCTGCGGTTGGGGCCCATGTCGCGCCGGAAATCCACCACTTCATAAATCGGTACCGGCTTCCCGAAGCCTTTCACGGTAATCTCGCCCTTGTCCCGGCACATGATCTTGTTCTTGATCAGCGAGAAGGTCTCGTAGGACACCAGGATTTCACCAGGTTCCGCAAGGGATTCAAGCCGGCTCGCAAGATTTACTTCCTTGCCGATGATGGTGTAATCCATCCGGTTTTCAGCGCCGAAGTTGCCCACGGTTGTGTAGCCGGTACTGATGCCCATGCGTATTTCCAGCGGGGTCTTGATGCCCTGACTGCGCCATTTCTGGCGCATGATTTTCATGTGTTTACGCATCTCGATGGCCATGGAAACACAGGCAAAGGCATCTTCCCGTTGGCCCCGGCTGGTGGGGTCGCCAAAGAACACCATGATGGAATCGCCGACGAACTTGTCGATGGTGCCGCCATATTTCAGGGCCACTTCCGACATTTCATTGAAGTAGTGATTCAGTAACTCAGTCAGGGCCTCGGGTTCCATTTCCTCGGACAGCTCCGTGAAGCCCTTGATGTCCGAGAAGAACACCGCCAACTTCTTGCGCTGGGTCTCCAGCCGAACGTCCCGCTCACCGGTAAAAATGGACTGCCAAACCTGGGGTGAAAGGTATTTCGACAGCTTGTGGGAGAGTGCGATGGACTGCTCCCGCTGGTTCTGGATCTGGGTCTTTGCCAGCATTAACGCCCGTGCCTGCTGGTGGGAGTAATAGGCGGTGACGCAGATATAAAGCCCGGTTGAGAGTATCGATACGATGCTGGTCAGTAGCGGTGAATGCGGGCCGTCTGCCGGGCCAAGGATTGCCACAGTGCCGGCAATGGCCGATGCCATGAAAACGGTTCCCAGAAGCCACTGGCGGATGCCCCCCACCATCAGGCAACTGAACATCAGCATCAGTGCAACCGCCATGGAGGGAATGACGATCAGTCCGATACAACCAATAAACGCCCCACCGACAACGCAATCAAAAATCAGCATTTTCTGGCGTATGCGGGGGGAGTTTCTAAGGAAGGTCCGGCGGGTCAGGGCGTGGGCAATGTGGGGCCAGGTAAGGGCGCCTGCCACCAGCCACAGAAGCCATTGGGCAAAAGCGCCCTGAAGAACGCCGGTAACGATGATAGCGGCAGTTGATGTATAGGCCAGCACCCGACCGTTATAGTCGGGCATCGGCGGAATGGCGACGGGGTTGCCCGACGCCTCAGACGCCAGGGACCGGCCGGCGGAGCTGCTGGCACTGCGCAGGTCTGCTGGTGCGCTCATCATCTCAGAAACGGATCCTGCCAATCAGCATGTCGCGGAACATGACCCAGTCGCCCATCAGGCTGTAAAGTGGGTATTTAAAGGTGGCTGGCCGGTTTTTCTCAAACTTGAAATGGCCGATCCAGGCAAAGCCGTAGCCGATTACAGGCAGGGCCAACAGCCACAACAACTTGCCGGAGACCAGTGCCCAGGCAGCAACGAGCAGAACGAGAAGGCTGCCCGCAAAGTGCAGACGGCGACAGGTTACATCGCTGTGTTCTTCAAGGTAGAAAGGATAGAATTCAGAGAAATTGTTGAAGGTTTGCTGGTTGCTCATTGTGTTGCCACTCACCGTTGTACGACCGCGTCATTTATTGTTGTTGGCAGACCCGACTACGACTAAAGGTTAACAGTATTACGTACAAGCCACAATTCACGGTCGGGAATTGCGTTCGTACCGACAATCTCAAAGTCATCACTACAGCCATCATACAGCGAGCAGATATGACAGCAGTTACCGATTTCCTCCTGAACCGTTCCTCGGAGCCGAGGCTGGAGTCGCCCGCGCCGGACCGGGAAACCCTTGATCGGGCTTTCGCCTGTGCCGCCCGCGCGCCTGATCACGCCCTGCTGAGACCCTGGCGTTACCTTGTTGTGGAAGGCGAAGGGCTGGAGGCTCTGGGTGAACTGTTTGCGTCTACCTGTGCCAATAACAGTGACGAAAAAGAAATCGAGAAGCTCAGGCGCGCACCGCTCAGAGCGCCAATGGTGATTGTGGGAATCGCGTCGCCGAAAACCCATCCCAAAGTGCCTGAAATTGAGCAGTTGATGTCGGCGGCTGCCGGCATGAGCTTCGTTGAACTTGCGCTGCAGGATGCGGGTTACGGCGTTATGTGGAGAACCGGCTCTGTCGCTTACCACGCTTCAGTGCACGCGGGCCTGGGGCTCGAAGAGCATGAGCAGATCGTCGGCTTTCTCTACACTGGCACCGTTTCCGCGGCAAAGCCTTCCGTTCCAAGGCCGGCGGTGGAGGAATTTGTGCGCCACTGGCCCTGATATTCTACCTGAAAGTCCCCCGGCCCACTCCCGGGGGAAGCAGCTTGCCGCTTTTTCCTGACCGTTCCTTCCTTGCTTTGCCCTGACCATTAATTAACCGCCGGCCAGGGCCTGCCAATACTGGATTTTCTGACAAAATTAGACCTCACCCGAATTCTGGCATCCAGCTTGCTTTAGTCCTGTCAAAGAGCACAGCCGGCAAAAGCAGGTCGGCATACTGGTGCAGTTTTCGGGAGGCAACATGGCGATTACGTTCGATTCGGCTCTGGGCATTCACCAACACGCGGTTGAAGCGCGGGTTAAACGTGCCGAAGTTTTGGCAAACAACCTGGCGAACGCCGATACCCCGGGCTTCAAAGCGCGCGACCTGGATTTCCAGGCAATGATGCAGAAGGCCCAGGAGCAGGTCAGCGGATTCCAGATGGATAAAACCCATGACGCGCACATGGATACCTCAGTGTCAGCCTCGGAAAGCGATTTGATGTATCGGGTACCTCATCAGCCGTCGGTTGACGGTAATACCGTGGATGCCCAGCAGGAGCAGACTCGCTTTATGCGCAACGCCATGGATTTCCAGGCCAGTTTCCAGTTTCTGAATAGTAAGTTCAGCGGTTTGACCAAAGCCATTAAAGGCGAGTAAGCCGCAGTCACAGGGTTAGCGAAGGAGAGTTTTCATGTCACTGGGCAGCATTTTTGATATCGCCGGTTCCGGCATGACCGCGCAATCACTGCGGCTGAATACAACCGCTTCGAATATCGCCAACGCCGAGACCGCCAGTTCCAGCACCGGCGAAACCTATCGGGCCAGGAAGCCGGTTTTCTCGGCCATTCAGCAGTCGCTGATGAATCCGGGGCAGGGCGGTTTGCCGATGGCGGCCGATGAGGGCCCGGGCGCCGGTGTCAGGGTTGAAGGTATCGTTGAAAGCGATGCGGAGCTGCAGATGCGCTACGAGCCCCATCACCCGGCGGCCAACGAGGACGGCTACGTCTACTACCCCAATGTGAATGTGGTTGAAGAGATGGCGGACATGATGTCGTCGTCCAGAAGTTTCCAGATGAATGTGGATGTCATGAACACAGCCAAGTCCATGATGCAGCGCATTCTGACTCTCGGTCAGCAGTAACAGGGTGAGGAGCACAACATGACTGCAGTAAATGCAACAGACGCGTCGGATGTTCTGAGCCAGTACCAGCTGAAGCAACAGAATGGCGGCCAGGGCACCAGCGAGTTGGGTCGGAACGAGTTCATGGAACTGATGCTGGCACAGCTGAAGAACCAGAACCCGCTGGAACCCCAGGACAACGGTGAATTCATCTCCCAACTGGCCCAGTTCAGCTCACTGGAGGAAATGCAGAACCTTTCCGGTACGGTTGAGGATGTGGTGGGTCAGTTCCGTTCCAGCCAGGCGCTGCAGGCCTCTGCCATGGTCGGCAAAACCGTGCTTGCCCCTTCCCAGATCGGGGTTCTGGGTGCGGACGGTGAGATCAGCGGCACCGTTGAAGTGCCGGCATCGACCGGTGGCCTTCGGCTTTCGATTCAGGGTCAGAATGGTGAGCGGGTTCGCCAGATCGACATGGGTAGTAGTCCGGCAGGGGTGACCTCGTTCCGCTGGGATGGCCAGGACGGCAACGGCAATCCCTTGCCGCCGGGCGCCTACCGGATTGTGGCCGAGGCTTCCTACCCGGATGGGCCGCAGCAGTTGGGTACGATGGTAAGTGCCAATGTTGACAGCGTGTCCCTGGGCCAGGGTGGCTCCATTACCCTGAATCTTGCAGGCATGGGCTCCATCGCCCTGTCTGATGTAAAACAAATTAACTGATACCGGTGAAACACCAAGGGGTGAACCATGGGATTTAATACGGGTTTGAGTGGCCTTCGCGCGGCATCGGTGGATCTGGACGTCACCGGCAACAACATTGCCAACGCCAGTACCGTTGGTTTCAAGGGCAGCAAGGCCCAGTTTGGCGATCTATACGCCAGCGGTTTCCTGAGCGCAGGCACCAACCCGATCGGCGACGGTGTCCGGGTCCAGGATGTAAAACAGTCGTTCGGTCAGGGCAATATCAGCTTCACTGACAACGGTCTGGATATGGCGATTGCCGGTGATGGTTTCTTTATCCTGAATAACGGCGGTGAGATTCGTTACTCCCGAGCAGGGCAGTTTGGTATTGATAAGGGAGGGTTCGTTACCAATAACGAGAATATGCGGGTTCAGGGATATACCGCGGATGAAGATGGCAATCTCTCTGGCATTCGGGGCGATCTGCAGATTGAAACTGACAACTTGGCGCCACGCCGAACAACAAATCTGGACTCTGATTTAAACCTGGACTCGCGGGAGCCGGTGCTGGAGTCCAGGGTGACTCAGCTCGATGAGGTCTCGATAGATGGTTTTGCCGGCGATGAGTTTGTTATTTCTTATGCCGATGGGCGACCAAGCCAACGGGTGGTCGTCCCCGAAGAAGTGACGAATGAGGATGGAACTTCTCGACCTGTTACGGCCAGGGAAGTTGCGAATCAGCTAAATGCAATTGACGGTGTATCATCCTCTGCGACTACAAGTTTTCTTTTTGAGAATGATGGCAATGACGATGGAATCGATCCAGATGGAATTGCGGATCTGGAGTCAGCGCTTGGTGATGCAAACTTTGTCTTTGAGCTGGATGTGGATGGTCAAAATGTTTTCTCGACATCGGGCTCAACTACTAAGCAGGGGTTAGTTGATGCAATTAATTCGTCAAATGCCAGTTCAATTTCAGCCTTCCTAGTTGATGGTGTAGATTCAGCCGGCGATCCAATTCAGGACATTAGAATCACAGATAATCGCGGTTCTAATTTAACCGTCAGCTATGGCACTGGTCCAAATCCATCGTCCTACGATAAGATTGGGGATCTTGATGTTTTCGTTGACAGAAGTGTTCGAGATATAACCCCGACAGATCCAAATGATCCCTCATCAACCAGTGTCTTTGCAATTGCCTATGACGCGGGCGAGTTGTCAATCACAAACGCGTTTAATCCACTTGATCAGCGCACCTACAACCACGCAACCTCAACTACCATCTACGACAGTTTGGGTAATTCCCATGAACTGACGCAGTTCTTCGTGAAAAATCCATCGCCGGGTGACGGTGTCGGCGTCAGTGAATGGTCTGTCTACGCCCAGATTGATGGCGAGCTGGTTGGGGGAACTGATGTTTCACCATTCACCGCGCGCTTCGATCAGGATGGGGCCTTACAGTCCATAAACGGAGACCCAAACGGTGAAATTCTAATTGATGACTGGGTACCAAAAGACAGCAATGGCGAGCCGAACGGCGCTGATGGCCCTCCAGCTGAGGGTGAGGAGGTGGTTACGCCGATTCCAGAGCCGCCCACAACGTCGGCTTTCGTTGTTAACCTTGGTGGGACTACTCAATACGGGGCTGAGTTCGGTGTCAATGATCAACAGCAGAACGGTTATACCACGGGGCGTTTGTCCGGGCTGGATGTCTCTGATGAGGGGGTGCTGTTCGCCCGATATACCAACGGTCAGTCCCAGGCGCTAGGGCAGGTCGCATTAGCCTCGTTCAATAATACCAACGGACTGTCGCCGGTGGGTGATACTTCCTGGGTTGAAACCTTCGAATCCGGCCAGCCGATTATCGGCGCACCGGATACTGGAACCCTTGGTTCCATTAAGGCCAGCTCAGTAGAAGAATCAAACGTGGATTTGTCTGCGGAACTGGTCAACCTGATCATCGCCCAGCGGAACTATCAGGCCAATGCCAAGACCATTGAAACCTCCGATGCGGTCACCCAGACCATCATCAACCTCCGTTAAGTTCGCGAGCTAGCGAACATGGCATGACTCCTGCTAGAAGACTGGAAACAGTCAAAATTCCGGCAGGAGTTTTCCCATGGACAAAGCCCTCTACATCGGTATGTCTGGCGCCAAGCAGAACATGCTGGCCCAGCAAGCCCATGCCAACAACCTGGCGAATGTCAGCACCACCGGCTTCAAGAAGGACTTCGCCCAGGCCCGTAGCATGCCTGTCTTCGGGGAACACCATCCCACCCGGGCCTATGCCATGACAGAGCGACCCGGCACGGACCTTTCCGCAGGCGCCCTGATGGACACCGGCCGCAAACTGGATGTGGCGGTTGAAGGTGAAGGGTGGCTTTCCATCCAGAACGATCAGGGCGAAGAGGTGTTTACCCGCAGCGGCAGTCTTCAGGTTGATGTGAATGGTCTGGTGCGCCTGGCCAATGGTGAACTTGTTCTTGGCAATGGTGGACCGGTTGCGCTGCCGCCTTTCGACAACGTGCAAATCGGCGCTGACGGCACGATTTCTGTTGTTCCTGTTGGCGGCCCGCCGAATCAGCTGGTTGAGGTGGATCGTCTGAAGCTGGTCAACCCGCCACCGGAAGCTCTGGAGAAGGGGCTAGACGGGCATATGCGCCGCAAACCGGACCAGGCAATCGATGGCCCTGAGCCCCCGGATGCAAATCTCAGAGTGGTCTCGGGTTTTCTTGAGAGCTCCAACGTGAATGCGGTGGAAGAGATGATTTCCAATCTGCAGCTTTCCCGGCAATACGAAATGCAGGTGAAGGTAATGACCACCGCCAACGAGAATTCCGAAGCAACGGCACGGCTGTTGCAGAACCTTTAAGTAACGACCGAACACATTGGCCTGGCGGGCCTGAAGCGGCAAAAACTGGCCGCCTGATTGCCCCCCCCGGTATGGAGTAAGCAGCATGAATCCAGCACTTTGGGTCAGCAAGACCGGCTTGAGCGCGCAGGACACCAACATGTCCACCATTTCCAACAACCTGGCCAACGTCAACACCACCGGCTTCAAACGGGACAAGGCGGTCTTCCAGGACCTCCTGTACCAGATCAACCGACAACCCGGTGGCCTCACCAACCAGAACTCAGAACTGCCTTCCGGCTTGCAGTTGGGTACGGGTGTCCGGGTTGTGGGCACGGTCAAGCAGTTCTCCCAGGGCAATCTCCAGATTACCGAGCAACCGCTGGACATGGCCATCAATGGCCGGGGTTTTCTGCAGATTCTGCAGCCGGATGGCCAGATTGCCTACACTCGGGACGGTCAGTTCCAGTTGAACTCCAACGGCGATGTGGTGAATCCGGACGGGTACCCCCTGGAGCCGGCCATCAATATTCCCGATAACGCCACCAATATCACCATTGGCAAGGACGGCACGGTAACGGCGGTAACGGATGACCAGGCGGCGCCGGTAAACCTTGGCCAGATCACCCTGGTGGATTTCATCAATCCCCAGGGCCTGCAGGCCATCGGAAACAACCTGTTCAAGGAAACCATTGCCAGTGGCAACCCCGTTGAGGGGGAGGCGGGTCTGCTCGGGCTTGGCACCATCGAACAGGGTTCCGTGGAGGCTTCCAACGTTGAAGTGGTGGAAGAACTGGTGAACATGATTACCACCCAGCGCGCCTACGAAATGAACTCGAAAGTGGTCTCCACGACGGACCAGATGCTCCAGTTCATTACCAACAACATTGGCTAACGCCGCCAGAGGTGACGTCATGAATCCGATGACATCCAGCCGGATAACCCGGGGCGCCAGTACCCTGGCGACCTTGGTGGTACTGATCCTGCTACAGGGTTGCACGGCCATGAGCCGGCCCCGGGCGATGCCGGATGATCCTGAGTTTGCACCGGTACGCCCTGAGGCCATGACACAGAGAGACAGGGCGTCTGGTTCGATTTACCAGGTTTCCCGAAACTATAACTTTTACGGGGATACCATCGCGCTCAATGTGGGTGATGTACTGACAGTGAATCTCCAGGAATCCACCCGTGCCAGCAAGAATGCCGAAACCAGCATCACCAAGGACAACGAAATCACGCTGCCGGAGCCGAACATTCTGGGTAAGAACAACTTCGGGATCGGCACCTCACTGAACAACGAGCGCGATTTTGAAGGCACGGCTGAGGCTGATCAGAGCAACAGTCTTGCTGGCAGCATCACCGTCACGGTCACAGAGGTGCTGCCCAACGGCGTGCTGCGGATCCGGGGTGAGAAATGGCTGTCACTGACCAATGGCGACGAGTACATCCGCCTGACCGGGCTGGTTCGCCCCCGGGATATCCAGCCGGACAACGCTGTTGCCTCAAACCGTATTGCTGATGCGCGTATTGCCTATGGCGGTACCGGTGATTTCGACCAGGCAAACCAGATGGGCTGGCTTGCCCGCTTCTTTAACAGTGAGTGGTGGCCGCTATGAGCATGCGGCGTTTTCTTGCCTGGGTACTTGTTCTGGCGGCGGTTGCGGCACCGGTGATGGCGGACCGGCTGAAGGACCTGTCCCGCATCAAAGGGGTAAGGAACAACCAGCTGGTGGGCTACGGACTGGTGGTTGGCCTTGACGGGACCGGCGACAAGGCACCGTTCACCAATCAGACCTTCCGGAACATGATGAACCAGTTCGGTATCACTCTGTCTGAAGGCGTGAACCCGAAACTCACCAACGTCGCCGCCGTAACCGTGAGTGCCACATTGCCACCGTTTGCCAAGGCCGGGCAGGAGATTGATATCACGGTTTCCTCCATCGGCAACGCCGACAGCCTGCGCGGCGGTACCCTGCTGATGACCCCGCTGAAGGGCGCTGACAACAACGTCTACGCCATGGCTCAGGGCAGTCTGGTGGTTGGCGGTTTTGGTGCCCAGGGGCAGGATGGCTCCAGAATTACCGTGAACGTACCGAGCGTCGGCCGGATTCCCAACGGTGCCACTATCGAGCGGGAAGTGGTCTCGCCTTTTAGTCAGGGCGACACCATTACCTTCCACCTTCTGCGCCCAGATTTCACAACGGCACGTCGGGTGGTGGAAGCGGTAAACGACCGGCTGGGCCCCGATATGGCCTATGCCCACGATGCCACGTCGATTTCTGTGCGTGCGCCAAGGGATCCGTCCCAGCGGGTCAGCTTCCTGTCGATCCTTGAAAACATTGAGGTGGATCCGGCCGAGGATGCCGCGAAAGTGGTGATCAACAGCCGTACCGGCACCATTGTGGTTGGCCAGAATGTTCAGGTCAGTCCGGCGGCAGTCACCCACGGCAACCTGACGGTGACCATTCAGGAAAACCCCAATGTGGAGCAACCGAATCCGTTCGCCGGTGGCGACACCGCTATTGAGCAGGATTCCCAGATTGCCATTACCGAGGAGCCGGCGCGGATGTTCAAGTTCGGCCCCGCCGTCACGTTGAACGAGATCGTGCAGGCCGTAAACCAGGTGGGCGCGGCTCCGGGCGACGTAATGGCGGTACTCGAAGCCCTGAAACAGGCCGGTGCACTGCGCGCCGAGCTGATTGTTATCTAGGTGGCATGATGCAGGACTACAAGGTTCAACAGGCCCAGGTTTACACCGACTTCAACGGTCTCAATGCGTTGAAGGCCCAGGCTCGCACTGACAAAGAGTCAGCTCTGCGTGAGGTGGCGCGCCAGTTCGAGAGCCTGTTCCTGTCTGAAATGTTGAAGTCCATGCGCAAGGCCGGCGACGTCTTCTCCGAGGGCAACTACCTGAAGAGTAATCAGTCCGAGCTTTACCGGGATATGTTCGATAGCCAGATGAGTCTGACCATGGCCGGTGGCAAGGGCAGTGGTCTCGCAGATGCACTGGTACGTCAACTCGGCAAACAGATTCCGGGCATGAATAACGAAGGCGGCAGACTTGTTGGCCACAAGGCGAGCCTTGCAGATTATGATCGAAGCCTGCCCGCTCTCAATACCCAATTACCGGAGCAGGTGCAGAAGGTGACTTCTGTGGCAGAGGAAGCGCCTTTGGCAGTGACCGCGACCCCGCAGGATTTACCGCACCAGTTTGATTCTCCGGAGCACTTCGTCACCGAGTTGCTGCCGGTGGCCGAGCGGATTGCCCGCGATTCGGGCATTGATCCGAAACTCATGGTGGCCCAGGCCGCCCTGGAAACCGGCTGGGGCCGGCACATGATCCGCGGGGAGCAGGGTGAGCCCAGTTTTAACCTGTTCGGTATCAAGGCGGATAGCCGCTGGCAGGGGGATGCGGTATCCATCACCACCACGGAATACCGGGAAGGGCTGCCAATGAAAGAGCAGGCCAGCTTCCGGGCCTACCGGGATTACGAATCCAGCTTCCGTGATTATATCTCGTTCCTGGAATCCAATCCCCGATACCGGGAAGTGCTGTCAGTAGCAGACAAGCCTGAAGTCTTTGCAGAGAAACTCCAGGAAGCCGGCTACGCCACCGACCCCAACTACGGCAGCAAGATCCGCCAGATCATGAACCGTGACTCACTGATGACACTGTCCATGGGCAGTGACGGGATGAAGGAGTAAACCTTATGGCAGGGCTGATAGGCATTGGTCTGACCGGCATCCTCAGTCAACAGGCTGCGCTGAATACCACAGGCAACAATATAACCAACGCCAATACGCCTGGTTACAGTCGCCAGGAAGTGCTGTTTGAAACCCAGGAAGGTCAGCGCACTGGCGCCGGCACCATTGGTAGCGGCGTAAGCGTTGCGGACATTCGCCGCCTGGCCAATGAATACCTGGTTCAGCAGGTTCGTGAAGACAGCACCCTGTATGGCGAGCAGCAAGCCCTCAACTCCGAACTTTCGAGGCTTGATAACCTTCTGGGGGGCGAAAACACGGGCCTGAGCAATGCCTTGAACAACTTTTTTGCCAGCCTTCAGAACGCAGCCGAGGATCCGACGTCTCTGCCACAGCGCCAACTGGTTCTGAGCGAGGCGCAACAGGTTGTTAACCGGTTCCAGGCCCTTAACCAGGAATTCATTCAGCAGCGGGAATCCATCAAGACCCAGATGCAGCAGGGTGTGAAGGACGCCAATACCCTGCTCAAGAGCATTGCAGAACTGAATCTGGCGATTTCTGAATCACCCGGCATTGCACAGGGGCAAATGCCCAACGATCTGCTGGACAAGCGGGATGAGAAACTGCGTCAGCTTTCTGAACTGGTCAGTATCAAGGTAACTCCCACCGACGGCAGCCAGGTCAACGTGTCACTGTCGAACGGCCTTTCCCTGGTGGTAGGCAGCAATGCGTCGACCCTTGGTACTCGGGAAAACGCCGAAGATCCGACCCGTCTTGAATTCACCCTGAATAACGGTGGTCGAACTCTCAATATTGATGAGCAGATTACCGGCGGCAAGCTGGGCGGTCTTTTGCGTTTTGATACCGAAGGCCTGAAGCCGGCTTTCGATGAGCTTGGCAGAATTGCCATTGCGCTCTCCGACACCATGAATCATCAACATGAAATCGGGATGGATCTGGAGGGTGATCTTGGTGGGACTTTTTTCACCGACATAAATTCAAGAGAGGCTCAAAGCAGCCGAGTTGTCCCTAATGGCAGTAACTCAACTTCCACGACTGGCCGGTTGGCGGTTGAAATAACCGATAGCTCTTTACTTCCAGCAGGCCGTTGGACTTTGCAATTTATCGGGGACGGGCGAAGTTTTGAGCTAATCGATCAGGCCAGCGGAAAAACGGTCAACCAGGGACGTCTCCCAGATCCGGTTCAGTCTGAAATTGGCATGCCCGGTTTCAACATCCGGGTTGAAGGCGGCACTTTCAATGCCGGCGATAAATATCTGATACAGCCTTCACGAAATGCGGCAGCAAGCCTCGGTCTGGAGGTGAGGAGAGAGGAGGACTTGGCATTTGCTAGTCCCATTCGTGTTGTAACCGGTGACGAAAACATCGGCACAGGAAAGATCAGTCAGGGCACTATGCTGGATGTCCGAAACCCGAATACGAATGTGCTGCTTCCCGGTTTTGAATCCAGTGGCCGTCTTTCGAACGGTCCCGTGGTGCTCAGCTTTACAAGCTACGATTCAACTGCGGGTACCTTCGCGTATGAAATCAGGGATAATAGGCCCACTTCTCCCGGAGACCCCGACGCCAATCTATTGGAGTCTGGAGCCTATGACCCACGGGAAATCAAAACCTTCTTAAGCTCAGATCCTCTAGCAGGTGATGCCTACCAAGGTTATCAGTTCGAAATGAGCGGAAAGCCGGCAGTTGGGGATAGCTTCAGTGTTGTATTTAACGCGAATGGTGTTTCAGATAACAGAAATGCCGAATTAATGGCTTCTTTAGGAACCGCCAATACTCTCAATGGTGGCAGCCAGAGTTTTGCAGAAGGCTATGCGGGCCTGGTAGAGGATATTGGTGTGAAAACCCGTCAAAGCCAGTTGGATGTCGATGCAGGAAAAACGTTGCTTGAGCAGTCTACGAATCAGCGGGAATCGGTCTCCGGTGTCAACCTGGATGAGGAAGCCGGCCGCCTGATCCAGTATCAGGCCGCATACAATGCCTCGGCTCAGGTGATGTCGGTTGCTCAGGACCTGTTCAATACCCTGTTACAGAGTTTCCGGTAACGGTTGAGGTGATGTGACATGATCAGAATTTCATCACAGCAGATTTTTTCGGGCGGTATCAATCGGCTTCAGGAGCTGAATACCAGCCTGAATAACACCCAGCAACAGATCTCGACTGGCCAGAGAGTAAACAAACCCTCCGACGATCCGGTTGCTGCGGCGAGGATTCTGAAACTGGATCAGGAGCTTTCTCGGGTTGAAACCTACCAGCGTAATGTCGACCTGGCAGATAACCGGCTGAAGCAGGAAGAGAGTGCGCTGGAAAGCTCAACTGATGTGATTCAACGGATCCGCGAGTTGACCGTTCAGGCCGGTAACGGATCGCTGTCGGCCAACGATCGGCGGTCGATTTCGTCCGAGCTGGAGGAGCGCCTGGGTCAGCTGGCGAATATTGCCAATACCCGTGATGCGTCGGGAGAGTACATTTTCAGCGGATTCCAGGGCTCGGTGAAGGCTTTTGAAAAGGACCCTTCGGGTAGCTGGGTATACCAGGGCGACGAGGGCCAGCGCGTCCTCGAGATTGATGACGGCGTTACCGTTCCCATAAGCGACAATGGCAAGGACATCTTTGTAAGAGTTCCTGCCGCCATAACCGGTGAAAATACATCGGTCACGTCAGGTTCGTCCATTTCGGGCGTTTCGTTGGTCAATGAAGCTGACTTAAAGGCCGCTTTCCCCGAGACTTTCCCGGATGATATAACCATCCAGGTAGATGACAGCGGAGCGATAACGGCTTCAAGCAGCAGCAATCCGTCTTTGGATGTAACTCCCGATACTTATGTCAGTGGCGAGCCGTTCGAAGTTGCTGGTGTGGAAGCGACAATTACTGGGCCCTTGCCAACGCCTCCTGATGTCGATAGTTACACACTCAAGATCAACGAAAAACAATCCGTGTTCGGCACCATCGAAAACCTGATTGCCGGCCTCAACAACATCGACAAGAGCAGCCCGGGCGGGCAGACCGAATACGATGACCTGATCGCCAATTCCCTGATCAACCTGGACAACGCCCAGGAGAGCATCATCCTTAAACAGACCGAGTTGGGTGGCCGGATGAACGCGGTGGAATCGACCAAGACTTTCCTTGAGGATTCTTCGGTGTATACCAATGAAATCCGGTCCCAATTACAGGATGTGGACTACGCAGAAGCGATCAGTAACCTGAGTTTCCAGAGCTTCGTGCTGCAGGCGGCTCAGCAGTCGTTTGCGCAGGTTTCGCAACTGTCGTTGTTCGACAGATTGTAAATATCCGAGCCAGCGGGCAGTTGTGTCCGCTGGCTTATTGCTTTCGCGATTAAGCTCAGTATAATCCCCACCACTCTCCGATGGCGGCGTGGTGAAATTGGTAGACACGACGGATTCAAAATCCGTTGGGGTAAAACCCGTGGCGGTTCGAGTCCGCCCGCCGCTACCATCTTCTTTCCTTCGGCGTCGTTAACAGTCCATTCCATGAATGTCTCCGATTTTCATTTTGACCTGCCGGACGAATTGATCGCCCGCTATCCGCTCAAAGATCGCAGCGCGTCCCGGCTACTTTGTCTTGATGGTCTCTCCGGAAAGCTCAATCACCGGATTTTCAGTGAACTTCCTGACCTGCTTCAGCCCGGCGACCTGTTAGTGTTCAACGACACACGGGTGATACCGGCGCGGCTTTTTGGCAAAAAGGAAACCGGTGGCCAGGTTGAAGTGCTGGTTGAGCGGGTGACTGGAGAGCATGAAATCATCGCCCATGTTCGTGCCTCCAAGGCTTTGAAGGATGGCCAGAAGATTATTCTGGAGGACGGTACCTGCATGCGTATGTCGGGCCGGGAAGAAGCGCTGTTTCATCTGGTGTGTGAAGCTGAGGAACCAGTGCTCGACGTGCTGGAGCGCATTGGCCATATGCCACTGCCGCCTTACGTTGATCGACCGGACGAATCCACTGATCGGGAACGTTACCAGACCGTTTATGCCCGGGAGGCCGGCGCCGTTGCTGCACCGACGGCGGGGCTGCATTTCGATGAGAGTCTGCTTGAAAAACTGGCCGCCTGTGGAATTGAAAGCACGTTTGTGACGTTGCACGTGGGTGCCGGGACCTTTCAGCCGGTTCGGGTGGACAAAATCGAAGATCACACCATGCACAGCGAGGTGGTGAATGTCCCCCAGGACGCCGTTGACGCGATCGAGCGGACCCGCGCAAGGGGAGGGCGCGTGGTTGCGGTAGGCACCACGTCAGTTCGCTCCCTTGAGTCTGCCAGTCGGGGCGGTCGGTTGCGGCCGTTCACTGGTGAGACCGATATCTTTATTTACCCGGGGTATCGCTTCCAGACCGTCGATGCCCTGATTACGAACTTCCATTTGCCGGAATCCACTCTGATCATGCTGGTCAGTGCGTTCGCCGGCTATGACAATGTGATGGCGGCCTACCGGGAAGCGGTAAAGGAACGCTACCGCTTTTTCAGTTACGGCGACGCCATGTTTATTACCGGGCAGGAACCCAGCCGTGGCATGTTGCTGGGTTCAGCCGTGGAATCCAATGAAGCCGGTACCGATAATGCCGGGGAGGCCTTGTGACACAAACCTGTTTCATGTCGTTCGAAAAACTGGGAGAGGATGGGCGTGCCCGTCGTGGCCGCCTGACGTTTCCACGGGGCACCGTTGAAACCCCTGCATTCATGCCTGTCGGCACCTACGGCACGGTGAAGGGTATGCTGCCCCGCGATATCCATGAAATCGGGGCAGAGATCATCCTCGGGAACACCTTTCACCTGATGCTGCGGCCGGGTACCGAAGTGGTCAAGGCTCATGGTGACCTTCATGATTTTACTCAGTGGCAGGGGCCCATCCTGACCGATTCTGGCGGCTTCCAGGTGTTCAGTCTGGGCGAGATGCGCAAGATCACCGAAGACGGGGTTACCTTCCGCTCACCGGTAGACGGCTCTCCGGTGGAGCTGTCTCCGGAGATTGCTATTCAGGTGCAACGGGATCTGGGCTCGGACATTGTCATGATTTTTGACGAGTGCACCCCTTACCCTGCTACCGAGCGCCAGGCAAAGGACTCCATGGAGTTGTCCCTGCGTTGGGCGCAACGGAGCAAGGATGCCCACGAGGGTAATCCCGCGGCATTATTTGGCATTGTCCAGGGTGGTATGTACGAGAACCTGCGGGACTACTCCCTGGAGGGGCTCACGGATATTGGCTTCGATGGCTATGCCATTGGTGGTCTTTCCGTTGGCGAACCCAAGGAAGATATGATCCGGATTCTGGATCATTTGCCACCGAAGATGCCGGAGGACAAGCCGCGGTACCTGATGGGCGTTGGGCGCCCGGAAGATATTGTTGAGGCCGTCCGGCGTGGAGTGGACATGTTTGACTGCGTGATGCCGACCCGAAATGCCAGGAATGGTTACCTGTTCACCTCAACCGGGATTGTAAAGATCCGCAATGCACGGCACCGCCATGATACCTCGCCGCTGGATGAGCGTTGCGACTGTTACACCTGCAAGAACTTTTCGAGAAGTTATCTGCATCATCTGGATAAATGTGGAGAAATGCTTGGCTCACAACTGAATACCATTCACAACCTCCGGTTCTATCAGAACCTGATGGCTGGATTGCGTGGGGCCATTGAAGCAGGTACATTGTCGGACTTTGTAACCGACTTCTATGCCCTGCGCGGAGAGACCGTTCCGCCCCTGGGCAATGTTTGATCTATTCGCTAAACCAACGGAGATATTCAATGAAATCTATTAAAATGCTCGTTGCCGGCCTTTTGGCTCTGATGCCTGCTCTGGCCATGGCACAGGATCCGGGTGCTCAGGGAATGGGTGTTATGGGTCAGGTGATCTTTTTTGCAGGCTTCATCCTGATTTTCTATTTCCTGATCTGGCGCCCGCAGTCCAAGCGTGCGAAAGAGCACAAAGCCCTGATGTCCGGCCTGAACAAGGGTGACGAAGTTGTGACCTCCGGTGGTGTTGCCGGCAAGATCACCAAGGTAACCGACGATTTCATCGTTGTGGAAGTTGCCGACAACGTAGAGATCAAGGTCCAGAAAGTAGCCGTTGCTGCGGCTCTGCCGAAGGGCACGCTCAAGGACATCTGAGCGGGGCCATTTAGCCGGCCATCCCTGGTGGCCGGTCTGAATCTTCCTGGCTGAAACACCAAGGCCGGCCACCAGGCCGGCTACAAGGGATCCCATGCTGAACAAGTATCCGCTTTGGAAAAACCTGGTTATCCTGGTCGCGCTCGTGATCGGGTTTATCTACGCTTTGCCCAACCTCTTCCCCGACGATTACGCCATCCAGATCACTGGCGCCCGTAGCAGCACCGAGGTGAATGCCGGTGTGCTCGACAGGGCTGTTGATGTTCTGGAACGCCAGGGTATCGAGGTGAAAAGCAGTACTCTTCAGGATCGGGATGCACTGATCCGTCTCACCACCTCTGAAGACCAGTTGCAGGCTCGTCCGCTGGTGCAGGCCGCACTTGGCAATGAATACCTGGTTGCTCTGAATATGGCTGCCTCCACGCCGGACTGGCTGAGAAGCCTGGGTGCCGGCCCCATGAAGTTGGGTCTGGACCTTCGCGGCGGTGTCCACTTCCTGCTCGAAGTCGACATGGAAACGGCCGTTAGCCAGCGGCTGGAGGCCATGTCAGGCCAGATCAAGCGGGAGCTACGGGAAGAGCGGATCCGTTACCGTGGCGGAGATGTGCAGGACAGCCGGGAGATCGTTCTCAGCTTCCGGGACGAGGAATCCCGCACCGAAGCTTTCAATATGGTGCGCGACCAGTACAACGAATTCCTGCTGGATGAACAGACCGAGGGCGATGAGTTCCTCCTTGTCCTGACCCTGTCTGAGGCGGAGGTCACGGCGATTCAGGATTACGCCCTGGAACAGAACCTTACAACCATCCGCAACCGGGTGAATGAGCTGGGCGTTGCCGAGCCACTGGTTCAGCAGCAGGGCGCTGACCGTATTATTGTTGAGCTGCCCGGTGTACAGGACACTGCACAGGCCAAGCGTGTCCTTGGTGCCACCGCGAACCTTGAGTTCCGCATGGAGGCACGTCAGGACGCGCCGAGCAGCGAAACCGAGGAGTTCGGTTTCAGGGATCAGCCCCAACGCACCGCCCGCCTTGAGCAGGAGGTGATTGCGACCGGTAATAATGTGGCCAATGCTCAGCAGGCCTTTGATGAAAACGGCCAGCCCCAGGTCAATATCACCATGGATTCTGTGGGGGGTGACCTGATGAACCGCGCCACCCGCAATGCCATTGGCCGCAGGATGGCGGTGCTGTTCATTGAGTACCGCACCGAAACCGAAACCCGCATGGTTGATGGTGAGCCTCAGGAAGTGGAAAACCGCGTTGTGGAGAAGGGCATCATCAGCCTGGCCACCGTGCAATCCGCCCTGGGTAGCAGCTTCCGGATTACCGGGCTTGATTCCATCCCGGAGGCCGCGGAACTGGCGTTGCTGCTGCGTGCCGGAGCGCTGGCGGCGCCAATGTACTTTGTTCAGGAGCGGACCATCGGCCCGAGCCTTGGTCAGAAAAACATTGATGCCGGCATGATGTCTGTTGCTCTCGGTTTCGGTCTGGTGCTTATTTATATGCTCGTCTACTACCGTGGATTCGGTGTGGTCGCGAACATTGCCCTGACCCTGAACCTGATGCTTCTGGTAGCGTGCATGTCGATCCTGTCGGCGACACTGACCTTGCCGGGTATTGCCGGTATCGTTCTGACCGTGGGTATGGCGGTGGATGCCAACGTGCTTATCTTCGAGAGGATAAAGGAAGAGCTGAAATCCGGTGCGCCGCCGCAGACGGCGATCAATTCCGGCTATTCCCGGGCCTTTGTATCCATCTTTGACGCCAATATCACCACCTTGCTGGTTGCCGTTATTCTTTTCGCGATGGGTTCCGGCCCGGTGAAAGGGTTTGCGGTGACACTGTGCATCGGGATCTTGACCTCGATGTTCTCTGGCCTGATGGTCAGCCGCAGCATCGTTAACCTTGTTTACGGCGGCCGCAGGGTCGAGAAGCTGTCGATCGGAGGAAAGCTCGCCAATGTCTGAAGATCAGAAGCAACCGTTTGATTTCATGGGGCTGCGGAAAATTGCTTCCGTAATCTCCATCTCGCTCATCATTGTGTCCATTGCCCTGCTGGCCATTCGCGGCCTGAATCTGGGCATGGATTTCACTGGCGGTACCTCCGTTGAATTTGAGTATGCGGAGGCGCCGCAGCTTGATGATATCCGCTCCAGGCTTAATGCTGCCGGCTATGAGCAGTTTTCGGTCCAGAACTTCGGGGCCGATACTACAGTGCTGGTGCGGATGGCCGAGGCTGATAATGATCAGCTGGCACCCGAGGTAACCCGAACCCTGAAAGAGGGTGGCGCAGAGCTTGAGCTGGTAAGTTCCGAGTTCGTTGGTTCACAGGTTGGTGAGGAGCTCAAGGAAGACAGCGGCCTTGGATTGCTGATTGCCCTGGCGGTCGTGCTGATCTACGTGGGTATGCGCTTCCAGTTCAAGTTTGGTATTGCCTCGGTGGTGCCTCTGGCTCACGATGTGATTATCGTTCTGGGTGTTTTCGCCCTGTTTCAGTGGACCTTCGATCTAACCGTACTGGCGGCCCTGCTCGCAGTTATCGGCTACTCGTTGAACGACACCATCGTTGTTGCGGATCGGATCCGGGAGAATTTCCGCAAGATGCGCGTGGGTGAGCCCTGGGACATTATCAACGAGTCGATTCACCAGACCATTGCCCGAACAATCAACACTTCCGGTACTACGTTGATCGTGCTGTTGGCGCTGTACTTTCTGGGTGGTGAGGCGATCAATAACTTCGCCCTGGCTTTGATCATTGGTGTCATTGTCGGTACCTACTCATCGATCTACGTGTCTGCCAATCTTCTGATGGTTATGGGTGTGTCCCGTGATGATCTGATCGTGCCGCCGAAAGAGGGGGCGGAAGATGCCGAAGAGCAAGAGGAGCCACCGGAGTGGCTGAACCGGATGTAACGGTACTTCTGGCCAATTACGGACACAAAAAAACCGCCACAGAATGCTGGCGGTTTTTTTGTGTCCGTAAGAACCGGAAACCTCAGCGAGGCAGGCGGCCCCGGAACGGATGCAGTACTTTCAGGACTTCGCGGAACAGTTTCGGATTCGCCACGACCAGTTGGCGGGCGTTACCGGTAGACGGGTTGCCGGAGAAGTCACCGGTCAGTGCGCCGGATTCCATGGCGAGTGTCACGCCAAGATCCAGATCGGACGCTTCCGGGCGGAAAATGATCGCCGCGTCCATCAGTCCCGCAGAAACCCGTGCAATGTCCAGAACCACGCAGCCGGATGTGCGGAACATGCCGGAATCCCGCGCCAGTACAGCGGCCATTTCGCCCCAGAGCATAGGGTCTTCGCTCTTGCGGGCCTGGTCCAGCAGGTTGGTGGCGATGGCTGCTTTCTCTGGCAGTTTGATTTCAGAAGCGCGAACCCGGCGACTGTTCAGGGCAGCACCATGGCCACGGCTGGCGGAGTACTCTTCGCCCGTGACAGGGTTCACCAGGAGCAGGTTTTCAGTGCGGTTATTCTTCTTCTGGGACAGGGCCAGGGCGAACTCGGGAATGCCCCGCAGGAAATTCTCACGGCCCAGAACAGGGAAAATATGCCAGCTTTTCTCGCTGGTTCCGGCATTCGCTTCGTTCAGAGGCGCGATGCTGTGGTCCTTGTAGGCCTTTTCAAGCTGTTCAGCAAAATTACCGTATATAGATTGCTCAACCCGCTCCAGTTGACGACGGCGTTCAGAGTCGTCCTTGCCGGTGGGTTCCTGGCGCTCGAAATGGGCTTTCAGATAATCGGACCCCTGACGCGCGACGCGCAGGGCCATTTTAATAGCTGGTTGCATCTGAGTGTTCATTATCCGGGTGTGTGAAGGCCGGGTATGATAGCAAAAGATCACCCCGCTTGTATGTTTTTTGACTCAGCAATAGCACGGATAACCAGAGGTTACGGGTTCTCCGGAGGGGCAGGATGGCGGTGCTTTCTGCTATCATTGCCGCCCTGATTAATAACCTTGGGCCTGCTTAACATGCACAAAAGCGCACTTCCACAGGAAGGGACGGAGACATTTAAGGATCAGATCCGGATCATTCTGGTTGAGACCTCCCATTCGGGCAACATCGGTGCTGTTGCTCGCGCCATGAAAAACATGGGGCTGGGTAATCTCTGGCTGGTCAATCCGTCGTCCTTCCCGGATGAGGCGTCGTACGCCAGAGCTGCGGGTGCCTCAGATGTGCTGGACAGTGCCCGGGTGGTTTCCTCGCTGGATGAAGCCCTGGCCGATTGTGTGCTGGTTATGGGTACCAGCGCGAGGGGAAGAAAGGTGCCCTGGCCTGTTTGTGCGCCGCCGGAAGCCGCGGCCGCTGCCGCCAGCCACGCAGAGGGTGGCCCGGTTGCCCTGGTGTTCGGACGAGAGAACCACGGTCTCAGCAATGATGAGCTGCAGCGTTGCCATTACCACATTCATATCCCGTCTAACCCCGATTACAGCTCTCTTAATCTTGCCATGGCGGTACAGGTCATGTGCTATGAATTGCGAATGTATTATCTGCGCAGCCTTGAAGGCGGTGAAGGGAGCCCATATCTAAAATCGATGACGAAACCGGGTGATGAGGGCTGGGACGTGCCGCCTGCCAAAGTGCAGGATGTGGAAGGGTTTTTCGGGCATCTGGAGCAGGTGCTGACTGATGTCGACTTCCATCGACGGGAGAACCCCAGGCAGTTGATGACACGCTTGCGGCGGTTGTTCCAGCGAGCCAGACTGGACCAGATGGAAATCAATATTCTCCGCGGAATTCTCACTGCCGTACAAAAGGCGGCAGGCACACAGAATAAGAGCAAATCAACCGAGGCCGGCACTGCGGCGACGAAACAGGACAATGGCCATGTTTGAGCGTTTGCGGGAAGACATTAACAGCGTGTTCCACCGGGATCCTGCGGCCAGGAACACCTTTGAAGTTCTTACCAATTACCCGGGTTTGCATGCTCTGCTTTTTCATCGATTTTCCCATTGGTTGTGGAACCTTGGTCTGAAGTGGCTGGCCCGGACCATTTCCACGATCGCTCGTTGGCTGACCGGGATTGAGATTCACCCGGGGGCAACGATTGGCCGCCGATTCTTCATTGATCATGGCATGGGTGTCGTGGTTGGCGAGACCACGGTGATCGGCGATGACGTTACGCTTTACCAGGGCGTAACCCTTGGCGGAACCAGCTGGAACAAGGGCAAGCGACATCCCACGATCGGAAACAGTGTGGTGGTTGGTGCCGGAGCGAAGATTCTCGGTCCCTTTGAAGTAGGCGAGGGTGCCAAGATTGGTTCAAACTCGGTGGTTACCAAGGCAGTGCCAGAGGGAGCAACCGTTGTAGGTATCCCTGGCCGCGTTATTGTCAAACGCCAGGGCGAAGACGATGCCCGCCGCAAGGAGATGGAAGAGCGAATGGGCTTCGATGCATACGGCGTTACAGAAGAAATGCCGGACCCCGTCGCACGGGCCATGCGCTCGTTGCTTGATCACATGCATGCCGTGGATGACCGCATAGAGAATATGTGCAAGGCGTTGCGCAAGGTGAACAGTGAATACCAGAATGGCGAACTGCCACCGCTCCACGAGGAGGATTTCGATTGCGTGCGAGACGACGAAGAGGTGCGGCGCTGAATACTTGACTGAAATGGTTGGTCAATTCATACTCTGTTCTGCATTTTTGAGATTCAATCCCGCCATGGGGCTGACGCTATGAAGTTGACCACCAAAGGCCGCTATGCCGTTACGGCAATGCTGGATCTGGCTCTGCATGGAGACCAGGGGCCGGTGAGTCTGGCCGATATATCGGCGCGTCAGGAAATCTCACTGTCCTACCTGGAGCAGCTTTTCTCCCGTCTCCGCCGCCAGAAACTGGTTGTCAGTATTCGCGGTCCCGGTGGTGGATACAGGCTCAGTCGTCCTGCGGCTGATCTCTACATTGCCGAAGTTGTTGATGCCGTCAGCGAATCGCTGGATACCACCCGGTGCGGCAACAAAGGCGATTGCCAGAATGGCGAGAAATGTCTGACTCACCACCTCTGGTCTGATCTCAGTGATCAGATTCATCAGTTTCTCAGCGAGATCAGTCTCGGAGATCTGATGAGGAAGCATGAAATTCGCCAGGTTGCGGACCGGCAAAATCGCCGCCAGTCCGACAGTGGCTCTGAAACCATCAATACCGAACGCCTGTCCGATCAGGCGCCGGCCTGACACCAACAAGTTTCCGGAATCCATGAAAAAGCCCGTTTATATGGACTACGCGGCCACCACGCCCGTTGATCCAGCCGTTGCTGATGAAATGATGAAATACCTCACGCTGGATGGTGTATTCGGTAATCCGGCATCCCGCACCCACGCCTATGGTTGGCAGGCAGAAGCCGCAGTGGAAGCTGCACGCAAGAAGGTCGCCAGTCTCGTTCACGCTGATCCGCGGGAGATTGTCTGGACCTCGGGGGCAACGGAATCAGACAACCTCGCCATCAAAGGGGCGGTTGCCGGCCGGCAGGGCGCTCATATCGTTACCTCCAGGATCGAGCACAAAGCGGTTGTTGATACCTGCAAGTGGCTGGAGCATCAGGGTACTGAAGTCACCTGGCTGGAGCCGGCAGCCGACGGAACCATCGGTTTTGATCAGGTGTTGGACGCGCTCAAGGAAAATACCGTGCTCGTCAGCCTGATGTTGGTGAACAACGAGCTTGGAACAATCAATGATATTGCCGCCATTGGTGCCGAATTGCGCCAGAGAGGCATTCTTTTTCACGTAGACGCCGCCCAGGCCGCCGGCAAGATGGCAATTGATGTTGGCTCCATGCCGGTGGATCTGCTGGCGCTTTCCGGCCACAAGGTTTATGGCCCGAAGGGCGTCGGCGCCCTGTACGTCAGGCGGTCGCCAGATGTTCGTATTGAGGCGCAGATTCATGGTGGTGGCCATGAGCGAGGAATGCGCTCCGGAACGCTCCCCACCCATCAGATTGTCGGAATGGGAAAGGCGTTCGAGATCGCCCAGTCCGCGCTTGAACAGGAAGTGGAGAAGCTGGAAGCCCTGCGGGAGGCGTTTCTTTCGGGGCTCCGGCCTCTCGAGGGTGTCACTCTCAACGGCAGTGAATCCCGGCGCGTCCCGGGCATAATGAATCTTTCCTTTGAAGGCGTCGATGCGGAGTCCCTCATGCTCGGCCTTCGGGATCTGGCGGTATCCTCCGGTTCGGCCTGCGCTTCAGCCACGGTAGAGCCCTCATATGTGCTTCGTGGCATCGGGTTGAGTGAACAGCAGGCCCATCGTGCGCTGCGCTTTTCCATCGGCCGCTACACCACGAACGAGGAAGTGGCGTTTGCCAGCGCGCAAATAGTTGATGTTGTTAGTCGCCTCCGCGCAGTGCGGTAGGAAGTTTGCCCCGGACTGCGTATAATCGCAGGCCAGAATTTTAACCATCCACAAACTGGAGAAATACCATGGCAACTGAGCGCACGCTCTCGATTATCAAGCCCGACGCGGTAGCAAAGAACGTGATCGGCGAAATTTACAGCCGCTTCGAGAAAGCTGGGCTGAACATCGTTGCTGCCAAGATGATGCACCTCACCCAGGAGCAGGCAGAAGGCTTTTACGCAGAGCACAAAGAGCGTCCGTTCTTTAACGACCTGGTTGCATTCATGACCTCCGGTCCGGTGGTTGTGCAGGTTCTGGAAGGTGAAGGCGCGATCCTTAAAAACCGTGACCTGATGGGCGCGACCAACCCGAAAGAAGCCGAGGCGGGCACTATCCGCGCTGATTTCGCATCGTCCATCGACGCAAACGCCGTTCACGGCTCTGATTCCGCGGCTTCTGCCGAGCGCGAAATCGCTTACTTCTTCAATGACAACGAGATCTGCCCGAGGGGTTGATTGCGTTGATCGGGGGCGATCATCCGGTCGCCTCCGAATTGATTATCTGATCGAGGTTATGAAATGACAGCGGCCGCTGAAAAAACCAATCTCCTGGGAATGCCAAAAGCAAAGCTCGAGGCCTTCTTCGAGTCCCTGGGAGAGAAGCGTTTTCGTGCCACTCAGGTTTTGCAGTGGATCCATCAGCGTGGCGCCGATGACTTCGATCAAATGACCAATATGAGCAAGGCGCTTCGGGAAAAGCTGAAGCAGGTTGCCGAGATTCGTGGTCCTGAGGTGGTGTACGACGAAACCTCCAAAGACGGCACCCGCAAATGGGTGATGCGCATGGACAACGGCAACAGCGTGGAGACGGTACTGATTCCCGATGGCGAACGCGGCACACTCTGCGTTTCCTCACAGATTGGTTGCAGCCTGGACTGCACCTTCTGCTCCACCGGCAAGCGGGGCTTTAACCGTAATCTGACTGCGGCGGAAGTCATTGGTCAGGTGTGGGTTGCGCGCAAGGCCTTCATGCCTTTTGAGCCGGGCCCCGATCGGCCGATTACCAACGTGGTCATGATGGGCATGGGCGAGCCCCTGCTCAATTTTGATAATGTCGTGGACGCCATGAACCTCATGATGGAGGATCTGGCGTACGGGATCTCCAAGCGCCGGGTGACCCTCAGTACCTCTGGCGTGGTGCCCGCGCTGGATCGCCTGTCGGAAGTTACCGATGTTTCACTGGCCATTTCCCTGCATGCCCCGAATGATGAACTGCGTAACAAACTGGTTCCGTTGAATAAAAAGTACCCGATCTCAGAGCTGCTTGCGGCCACCAAGCGGTATTTCGCCCGTTTGCCAGACAAGCGTAAGGCTACAATCGAGTACACCGTTATCGAGGGGATGAACGATCAGCCCGAGCACGCCCGGGAACTGGCGGTGCTGTTGCGGGATCTTCCGTGCAAGATCAACCTGATTCCCTTCAATCCGTTTCCGGAGAGCGATTTCCGGAGACCGAGTATGAATGCCACGCGGCGGTTCCAGAACGTTCTTAACGAAGCTGGCTACATCACCACCATCAGAACCACGCGGGGCGATGACATTGACGCCGCCTGTGGGCAACTGGTCGGGCGGGTCGAGGACAGAACCCGGCGGAGTCAGCGGTATATTCAGGTTCAGCAGGTGAATCCCTGAACCAGATACGTCTTGCAGCCCAATCGAGGAAGGGGACACCCGTGATAACACCACCAGCAAACCGACGTTCATTCGTGTTGGCCACCCTGTTGCTGACCCTGCTGGTTACAGGTTGCGTTACCACTACCGACAGTCGGTTTTCACGGGAAGCAGATCAGCAGGAAGCGCTCGATAACTATGTGAAACTTGCCACGGCCTATATTGGGCAGGGCAATCTTGAACGTGCACGCCATCACCTCGACAGGGCATTGAAACTGGATTCAGATGACCCGGGCGCCAGGGCTGCGATGGGGCTTGTCTATAACGCCGAGGGTGAGCCAGAACTGGCTGAGCGTAATTTCAAACAGGCTATTTCCGAGGATCCAGGGTACACACGGGCGCGGGTTTATTACGGAGCTTTCCTGTTCGGCCAGAACCGGATGGAAGACGCGCGGGATCAATTCCGTGCTGCGTCCCGGGATACCGGTTATCAGGATCGCGGCTCGGTTTTCTTTAACCTGGGCATGACCCAGGAGCGCCTCGGAGAACTGGAAGCTGCGGCCACATCCTATCGCCGCGCAGTGGAGCTGACACGAGGCGATGCACGTTCCCTGCTGGCGCTCTCCCGGGTGTCCGTAGAGACTGGCGACTACGACGACGCGGCACGCTATTACTCGCGACTGATTTCATTGATGCAGCGAAATCAGCGTCTGGTCCACTCACCGGAGAGCCTTCTTACCGGAATCCGCATTGCCCGCTTCTACAGTGATGAAAACCAGGAGGCGAGCCTTGCGCTTCAACTCAGAAACAAATTTCCGGAGTCAGTCGAATACCAACAATATAAGGTGCTGATTTCTAATGGCAACTGAAGAAAACTCACAGCCAGCTATGAAGGAGCCCGTAGGGCGGCAGCTTCAAAAGGCACGGGAGAAAACCGGTCTGAGTACCGGTGATGTCGCAGCAGCGCAGCATTTGCGTCCTTCGGTAATCCAGGCGATCGAGTCGGGAGATTACAGCCAGATTGACAGTGAACTCTTTCTGAAAGGGTATGTCAGGGCTTATGCAAAACAGGTTGGGCTGGACGCAGATGCAGTGATTGCCGACCTCGACCAGGAACTGGAACCCATTCGGCAACAGCGGGAACAGGAGCAGGAAGCCAATCCGCTGGTAGACATCGAACGTCGCAGACGTCGTAAACGTCAGCTTGCCAAGGCTCTGTTTTTCCTGGTGGTGCTGGGCATTGCCGGATACCTTGCTTTCACCTTTCTGGCTCCTTCACAGGGCCCGGCGCCTTCCGAGCCGACGACAGAACCGGAATCAGTGCCGGAGGAGCCTGCTCCTGCTGAAGCCGAGGAATCGGCTGCGTTGGCCGAGCCAGAGCGCTCCGAACCTGTGCTTGTTGCCAGTGCTGAAGAGTCGGAATCGGCAGTTATGGAGGCGGAGGCGCCTACCGTGCAGCAGTCTGAAACAGAAACTGAGGCTCAAGCGCCTGAAACTGACGTTGGTGAAAATCAGTTGCCTGAAAACACACTGGCTACGGACGATGGCGCGGCTGATGCAACCGAGCCTGTTACCGATCAGATTCCTGCGGTCGTCCAGACCCCCGAGCCGGTTCTGGAAGACCCGAATGGGCTGTCGGATGCTTCGGACAACGGTCGACTCCAGATTCGCTTCAGTGACGATTGTTGGGTGCAGATCAGTGACGCAGCCGGTAACCGCCTGGTGAATTCGCTCCAGCGTAACGGGGATCTGATTGATATCGAGGGGCCGACGCCCTTGAGGGTTGTGATTGGCGCAGTCGATGCGGTTGAATCCATCCGTTTCCAGGGCGAGCCAGTGGATATCGGTGGCTACCGGGTTGTTAACAACCGGTCAGAATTCACCCTGACAATCTGAAATTTGATCAAATTTTCCATATCGGTCAGTAAGACATGAAACAGGATTCCCCGATTATCAGACGCAAATCCCGCCAGATCATGGTGGGCAATGTTCCTGTGGGTGGTGACGCGCCGATTGCGGTGCAGAGCATGACCAACACCGAAACCTGTGACGTAGAGGCCACCGTTGGCCAGATCAAGGCATTGCAGGAGGCAGGTGCGGACATAGTGCGTGTTTCCGTTCCGTCCATGGACGCCGCTGAGGCGTTCGGGAAGATTCGGGAGCAGGTTTCCCTGCCGTTGGTTGCCGACATCCACTTCGATTACAAAATCGCTCTTCGGGTAGCAGAACTGGGTGTTGACTGTCTCCGGATCAATCCTGGCAATATCGGCCGCGATGACCGCGTCAGTGCCGTGATCAGTGCGGCCCGGGACGGCAACATTCCCATTCGCATTGGTGTGAACGCCGGTTCGCTGGAGAAGTCTCTCCAGCGCAAATATGGCGAGCCGACGGCAGACGCGCTGGTGGAGTCCGCCATGCGCCACATCGATATCCTGGATCGTCATGACTTCCAGGATTTCAAGGTTAGCCTGAAAGCGTCGGAAGTGTTTATGACGGTCGATGCCTACCGTAAGATTGCCCAGCAGATTGAGCAGCCCCTGCACCTTGGCATCACCGAGGCCGGTGGTTTGAGATCCGGAACCGTGAAGTCCTCCATTGGCCTTGGCATGCTGTTGATGGACGGCATCGGTGACACCATCCGGGTATCGCTTGCAGCGGACCCCGTGCAGGAAATCAAGGTGGGCTTCGATATACTGAAGAGCCTGCGCCTGCGCAGTCGCGGTATAAACTTCATCGCCTGTCCCAGCTGTTCCCGGCAGAATTTCGATGTCATCCAGACCATGAATGATCTGGAAGCTCGTCTGGAGGATGTAAACGATTCTCTGGATGTGGCGATCATCGGGTGCATCGTAAACGGTCCGGGTGAGGCGAAAGTGGCGGATCTCGGACTTACCGGCGGGAGCCCCAAGAACCTCTTCTACATGGCGGGAAAGCCGAACCAGAAGCTGGACAACGCGACATTGACGGATGATCTGGAGCGCCTGATTCGCGAGGAAGTGGCACGGCGCAAGGAACAGGAAGATTCGATTATTGCCCGGTCAGACAACTGATTGTTTCCAGTTCCCGGCATAACCATCCAGAAAAAGTTAAGGGTTAACATTGGCAAAGATTCAGGCAATTCGCGGGATGAACGATATCCTGCCGGAGCAGACGCCGGTTTGGCAGTTTGTGGAATCCACGGTTCGCAGAGTACTGGCCCAGTATGGCTACCAGGAAATCCGCATGCCGATTGTGGAACAGACCGATCTGTTCAAGCGTTCGATTGGTGAAGTGACCGACATCGTCGAAAAGGAAATGTACACCTTTGAAGACCGCAACGGTGACAGTCTGACCCTCCGCCCGGAGGGCACCGCCGGTTGTGTTCGGGCCGCCGAAGAGCACGGTCTTCTGTTCAATCAGACCCGCCGTCTCTGGTACACCGGCCCGATGTTCCGGCACGAACGTCCGCAAAAAGGCCGCTATCGCCAGTTTCATCAGATTGGCGTGGAATGTTTTGGCATGAACGGTCCGGACATTGATGCCGAACTGCTCATCTTGACGGCAAGGCTCTGGAAAGAGCTTGGGCTTGCCGAGCATACCCGGCTTGAGATCAATTCCATCGGAACGTCGGAGTCCCGTCGGGTTTACCGGTCCGCCCTCGTGGATTACCTCGGTCAGTTCAAGGCAGACCTGGATGCCGATAGCCAGCGTCGCCTCGAATCGAACCCCCTGCGCATTCTGGATAGCAAGGATCCTTCCACTCGGAAAATCCTCGAAAACGCGCCCAGCCTTGACGACTATCTCGACGAAGAATCCCGCGAGCACTTCGAGCGCCTGAAGGCGCTTCTTGAGGCTGCAGGGGTGAATTATTCAGTGAATCCAGCGCTGGTGCGGGGCCTCGATTACTACGGCAAGACGGTGTTCGAGTGGATTACCGACAGCCTCGGCGCCCAGGGTACGGTGTGTGCAGGTGGTCGATACGATGGCCTGGTGGAACAGCTGGGTGGCAAGCCGACCTTTGCAGTGGGCTTTGCAATGGGCCTTGAGCGCCTTATCCTGCTGCTGGAAACGCTGGAACTGGTTCCTGAGCACGTAAACAGCAATGCCGATGTCTACGTAACGGCGATGGGCGAGGGCGCATTGGCGCCTGCGCTCGTTCTGGCTGAACAGCTCCGGGCAGCCCTGCCAGAGCGTGTGATTGTTTCCCATTGTGGCGGTGGCAGTTTCAAAAGCCAGATGAAAAAGGCAGACCGCAGTGGTGCCAGGTACGCGGTGATTCTGGGCGAGAACGAAGTGGCCAACGGCACCGCCGGGCTTAAACCCTTGCGAGCCGACGAGCCGCAGGCGGAGATCGCCCAGGACAAGCTTGCGGACACTCTGGCAGCGGCGCTGGCCAACTGAATCTGACCAAATTTACTGATACAAAAGCAAAAATTCGACAACAGGAGTCCCCATGGCAGAGTTGCGCACCGAAGAAGAACAGGTCCAGGCGATCAAGGACTGGTGGAAGAAAAACGGCAGTTCTCTGCTGATCGGCATTGGTGCAGCCCTGGCCATTGTGTTCGGCTGGCAGGCTTGGCAGAACCATCAGGCGCAGCAACGCACCGAGGCAGCCAACCAGTTTGCCAATCTGCTGAATGCCTTCAGTGATCAGGCTGATGAAACCAGTGGCGAGACCGTCGCTTTCGTCGCGCAGACCCTGCGGGAGGACTATACGGATAGCGCCTATGCGGTTTACGGTAACCTGATCCTCGTCCGTCAGCAGTTGATGCAGGAGGGCAACGCCGAAGCCGCCATTGATTCCCTGAAGTGGGCATTGGAAAAAACCGGAGAGCATGAGGCACTGGCGCTTGTGGTCCGTAATCGTCTGGCTCGCGCCCAGTTTTCCTCAGGCCAGTACGAAGATGCTCTGGCCACCATCGACGGCGCCGGTAATGCCGATGCGTTTGATGCCATGTACTCCGAGCTCCGTGGCGACATCCTGTTGGCGCAGGGCGACCGGGAGGGCGCACGTGAGGCCTATCTTGCTGCCCGTGAGCAGAGCCAGCAGGGTCGTAGCGGTATTCTGGAACTGAAACTGGCAGACCTCGGTGTCGGGGAGGATGCCTGATGCCGGTTATCCGCGACAGGATCTCAAAACGCGGACTGCTGATGGCGCTGGCAATGCTGGCGGCACTTTCCGGGTGTAGCACCACGGATACTTTCGAACAACCTGTTCCGGTTCCCGAGATTGAGGCGACCGCCGAATTCAAGAGAGTCTGGAGCATGTCCGTGGGCGACGGTCATGATGGTGATTTTCTCTACCTGGCACCCCTGAATACCGGTGATCTGATCTACGCCGCATCGGCAGATGGTGAGCTTTACGCAGTGGCCTCGGATTCCGGCAAGGTTGTCTGGGAATCAGAATTTGAGGAGCGCATCTTCTCTGGTCTCGGCGGTGATGGGCAGTATCTTTACCTGACCACCGAGAACGCGGATCTGGTAGCCCTTTCCCGTGAGGACGGCTCCGAGGTCTGGCGTCAGCCTCTGCCGACGGAAGTACTGTCAGCGCCCCAGTCCAATGGCTCGCTCGTTGTTGCCCAGACCACTGATGGCAAGGTTCTCGGCTTCAGCGCCGCTGATGGCGAGAAGCTATGGCAGTATGACGGAACCGTTCCGGTCCTTTCGATGCGGGCCGCCGCTGCACCTCTGGTCGGTGGTGATGTGGTGATTGCATCCTTTGCCAGCGGCAAACTGATCGCTCTGGCAGCAGCCTCGGGGCAGCCCATGTGGCAGTACGAAGTGGGCCAGCCTCAGGGGCGTACCGAGCTGGAAAGGCTGGTTGACGTGACTGGGCAACCCCTGGTTATTGAGACCGCCGTTATGGTGGTTGGCTACCAGGGTAAGCTTGCCCTCGTTGATATTCGCACGGGCCAGGAGATCTGGAGCCGGAAGGCGTCCAGCCTCTACTCGCCAATGATTGGTGGCGGTCAGATCTATCTGGCCTCGGCCAATGGCGACATTGTTGCCCTGAGAGGCTCGGATCGTCGGGAAGTCTGGACCCAGGATCGTCTTGCCTGGCGCCAGCTGACCCAGCCAATGGTTTATGAAAACTATCTGGTGGTGGGCGATTTCGAAGGCTACCTGCATGTCATTGACCGTGAGGATGGCAAGCTGGTTGGCCAGCTGGAGTTCGACGATGAGGGTATCCGCGTACCGGCACAGCGCCTTGCCAATGGTAACCTGCTGGTTTTTGGCAACAGCGGAAAGATGGCCGTATTCCAGGTTAAGCCGCAGGATTGATCCCCCATTATGACCCCAGTTATTGCCCTTGTCGGACGCCCTAACGTCGGCAAATCGACATTATTTAATCAGATGACCCGTTCCAGGGATGCCCTGGTTGCGGACTTTCCGGGGCTTACCCGTGACCGCAAATACGGTGAGGGCAGCTATGAGGGGCAGCGCTTCATCGTCATAGACACCGGTGGTCTTACCGGTGACGAGCAGGGCCTTGATCTTGAAATGGCCCGCCAGTCCATGCAGGCGGTAGAAGAGGCTGACATCGTATTGTTCCTGGTGGACGGTCGTGCCGGCCTGACTGCGGGCGATGAACTCATTGCAGACAGTCTTCGTCGGTCCGGAAAGCAGGCCCGTCTGGTTGTGAACAAGACCGATGGTCAGGATCCGGACATCGCGGCATCGGATTTCTACAGCCTGGGCTTTGAATCCACCTTCCTGATTGCAGCCTCCCACAACCGGGGTATCCGCTCGATGCTCGAAATCCTGCTGCCCTCAGAGGAGGAGCGGGAGGAAGAGGACCGGGCTGATCGTTACCCCGGCATCCGCATCGGAGTGGTCGGCCGGCCGAACGTGGGCAAGTCCACCCTGGTCAACCGCATGCTCGGTGAAGAGCGTGTGGTGGTTTACGATATGCCGGGTACTACCCGGGATAGCGTTCATATCCCGTACGAGCGTCAGGGCAGTCAGTACACGCTGATTGATACCGCCGGTGTCCGTCGCCGCAAGAATGTCAGTGAAGTGGTGGAGAAGTTCTCCATTATCAAGACGCTGCAGGCCATTGACGACGCTCACGTGGTTATTCTGGTCATTGATGCCCGGGAAGGCCTCGTGGATCAGGACCTTCACCTGATCGGGTTTGTCCTTGATGCCGGCCGTTCACTGGTGATCGCCGTCAACAAGTGGGACGGCATGGACCCGGAAGACCGCGCCCGGGTGAAAGAACAGGTTCAGCGTCGCCTGGACTTTCTGGATTACGCTGATAAGCACTATATCTCGGCGCTTCACGGCTCCGGCGTCGGCGTGATGTATGAGTCGGTGCAAGCCTGCTACGAGTCCGCGATGGCGAAATGGCCAACCAACCGCCTGACTGCGATTCTGCAGGATGCTATTGCCCAGCATCAGCCGCCCATGGTGCACGGTCGCCGGATCAAGCTGCGTTACGCGCACCAGGGCGGTTCCAACCCCCCTGTGATTGTGGTTCACGGTAACCAGGTGGATTCCCTGCCGGGCGCATACAAGCGGTATCTTGAGAATACCTTCCGTAAGGTTCTGAAGGTAACGGGTTCACCAATCCGCTTCGAGTTCAAATCGGGTGAAAATCCGTTTGCCGGCAAAGTGGATCGGCTAACTCCGCGTCAGAGGGTCAAGAAGGACAACGACGAGAAGAAGGGCCGTCGTCCGAAAAAACAGCGTCAGAAGAGCCTCAAGCGCTGAGTGAGTGGCCGGGCTCAGGACTTATTCCTGATCCGGCCCCGCACTTTCCACCTGCTTGGCCTGCACAGCGGTCAATGCAACCGTAAACACGATATCCTCCACCAGAGCCCCACGTGAAAGGTCGTTCACCGGCTTGCGCAAGCCCTGAAGCATTGGCCCGACACTGACCACATTGGCACTTCGCTGAACCGCCTTGTAAGTGGTATTTCCGGTGTTCAGATCCGGGAATACGAAGACCGTTGCCTTGCCTGCAACTTTGCTGTCCGGCGCCTTGCTTCTTGCGACGCTTTCGATGGCCGCTGCATCGTATTGGAGTGGTCCGTCTATCAGCAGATCCGGCCTGCGCTCGCGAGCGATCCTAGTCGCCTCCCTGACTTTCTCGACATCCTGACCGCTGCCCGACTCTCCGGTGCTGTAACTGATCATGGCGACCAGCGGCTCAATACCAAAGGCTTCCGCAGACTCCGCACTCTGGATGGCGATGTCGGCCAGTTCCTCGGCATTGGGGTCTGGATTGATGGCGCAGTCCCCGTAGACCACCACCTGTTGCGGCAACAACATGAAGAACACGGAAGAGACTACCTTTGCATGCTCATGGGTCTTGATCAGTTGCAGGGCAGGGCGCACCGTATTCGCCGTCGTGTGAATGGCACCGGATACCAGTCCATCAGCTTCATCCAGAGCCACCATCATGGTACCGAGAACCGCGTTGTCTTCGAGCATGGCTTCCGCCATGTCTGATGTCAGTCCTTTATGCTTGCGAAGTTCTACCATCGGAGCGACGTAGCGTTGTCGCACCTCCCCTGGATCAATGATCTCGATATCCCCGGGCAGTTCCAGATCCTGGGAATCCGCTACCCGTTTTATCTCTGCCGCATTCCCGATCAAGGCACACCTTGCCAACCTGCGTTGATGGCAGATGATGGCGGCCTGTACGGTTCTTGGCTCGCTGCCCTCCGGCAATATGATGCGCTTATTCGCGGCCCGGGCCCGCTCGGACAGCTGGTATCGGAAGGCAGGAGGGGAAAGCCTGTCCTGCCGGGCAACCTTGAGATGCTGTTGCAACCAGTTGGTGTCGATACGGGTTGCAACCGCTTCCATCGCCTTTTCAATCCGGTTGGGGTCATCAATCGGGATGGCCGCCGACAGGTTGGCCAGCATATGAGCAGTTTCATAGGTATTGGCGTCTGACCCCAGAACTGGAAGGCCTGTTTCCAGGGCCCTGTGGCACAGGGTGATCACTCGCTGGTCGGGTATCAGGCCACCGGTCAGCATCAGGCCGGCGAGGGGAACCCCGTTGAGAGCGGCAACAGCTGTGGCCACCACGATGTCTTCGCGATCTCCGGGCGTGACCAGAAGAGTGCCAGGCCTGAGGGTTTCCGTCATGTTCCGAATGCTACGGGCGCAAACCGATACCTTCTGGACCCGCCTGGCGTGCATCTGCCCCTCATTGAGGACCGGTAACCCGAGTTCCCTGGCAATGTCGGATACCCTGGGGGCCAGCAAATCCGCCTGCCATGGAATCTCGGCTAAGAGGTGAAAGCGGCCCTCGCTGAATACCGTGCACTCGGTCTGGTAGTCGACAGTGACGGGGGCAGGGTGGTTGTTGTTGGAACGAGGCTCAAGGCCCGACTGCTCGGGCTCCCCAACCTTGTTCAGGATGACGCCAATAACGTCCGGATCACTGGGACTGGCAAACAGGCGCGACGAGAAGTCCAGTTCTTCATCCAGTTGCCTGGCGTCCAGGTCTTTGGGCGTGCTCACCAGGATTACCTCGGAACCGAGGTTGCGGGCAACTTCCACGTTCAGCCTGGCGATATAGGCTTCGCTGCGGTCTGGGACGAGGCCTTCGATGATCACCACATCCACATCCCGGGCAACCTTCTGGTATTCACCCACGACTGTTTCGAGGAGGTAGTCGGCTTTGCCTCTGTTGAGCAGTTGTTGCGCTTCCTTGAGGGCAATCGGGTCTGGCGGGTTCAGGTGGCTGCTGGCCCTCACAAACGCCACCGACGAGTCCTGGCCAGCGTTGTGCATGGATTCTGCGCGGTGAACCGCCTGGCAGAAGGGTTTGTAGAAGCCAACGCTGACGCCTACCCGTTCAAGGGCGCGCAGCAGACCCAGGCAAACTGACGTGAGCCCTGAATCTATGGATGTCGGTGCAAAAAAGAGACTCTTTGCCATGGTGGTATTCCTGATGATGCGCGTGGGTCAGGCCGGGGCGACCGAGCCGGCAAGCCGGGATGCTTCCCGTGCAATAACCAGTTCCTCGTTGGTGGGGATCACCAACACGGGAAACCTGGAGTCGGGGCTTTCGATCCGCCCGTCGCTGAACTCGCCATGATGGTTGTTGAGGTCCGGACTGAGCTCAAACCCCATGAGCTTGAGATGGTTGATGGTTTCGGCTCTGATCCGGGCACTGTTTTCCCCAATGCCGCCAGTGAAAACCAGCGCGTCGAGGTGGCTAAGGGACGCCATCATGGCCCCAATGTAACGGGCGAGCCGGAAGCAGAAAACATCAATGGCGGTTTGTGATGGCTCATGGCCATGATCCGCGAGTTCACAGAGCGAGCGCATGTCATTGGTCTGGCCGGACAGGCCGAGAAGGCCACTTTCCTGGTTCAGGATCCGGTGAACCTCATCGGCGGCGAAGCCTTTGCCGCTTAGAAAGTCGAACAGGCCAGGGTCGACATCCCCACTGCGGGTTCCCATTACCAGTCCCTCCAGTGGCGTAAGGCCCATGCTGGTATCGACACTGATGCCGTCCCGGATGGCCGTAATGCTGCATCCATTGCCCAGGTGCGCCGAGATGACCGAGGTGGTTGCCGGTGTTTTTCCCAACAAACGGGCAGTTTCGGCGGCCATGAAGGCATGACTGGTGCCGTGGAACCCATAACGGCGGACGCCCCAATCGCGATACCAGGCCTCTGGAAGCGCATAGAGGAAGGCCCGTCTGGGCAGGGTCTGATGAAACGCGGTGTCGAAAACGGCAGTCTGGGGCACCCCGGGAAACTGTGCCAGGGTTGCTCGAATACCGGACAGATTGACCGGGTTGTGAAGAGGGGCAAGGCCTGCGCAGCTTTCAATGGCCTTGAGCACATCGCCATCAATGAGTACGGCCTCATGGAAGGTCTCACCACCATGAACGACCCTGTGACCTATGGCCGAGGGAGCCGTTGTCATCAGTCCCAGGTCCCGGAAAGCCGTGACCAGTGTATCTAGCGCCTGATCATGGCCGGCGCCAGCGTCCAGAGGGATCGTTCCTTCCTGGCCGTCAATGTGGGCAAATGCATCGTTCTGGCCCAGGCGCTCGGCCAGAGCGGACAGCAGTTTCCTGTGTTGGTTGTTGAACAGTGCGAGTTTCAGGGATGAGCTGCCGCAGTTCACGACAAGTACGGTGTCTTCCATGGGAATGGGCGTCCAACGGTTTTCGATCTATACCCGATGATTGCTGGCCAGCCAGGCATCAAAGTCCGCCGCCGGCAGCGGACGACTGTAGAAATACCCCTGAGAGAAGTCGCAACCTTCCTTTTTCAGGAAGTGGGTCTGAGCCTCTTCTTCCACGCCTTCAGCGATCACCCGCAGGCCCAGGCTGTGGGCCATGTTGATAATGGCCCGCACCAGTGAAGCATCTTCAGGTTCCTTCATGACATCCTGAACAAACGATTTATCGATCTTCAGGGTATCAAACGGGTAGCTCTTCAGATAGCTGAGGGCCGAGTAGCCGGTACCAAAATCGTCTACTGACAGCCGGATCCCGGCTTTGTCGAGCTGGCGCAGGATTTCGGCGGTTTCAATGGAGTTGTCCAGAATCAGTCGTTCGGTAATTTCAAGTTCCAGCTGTTCCGGTGCCAGACCGCTGGTAGAGAGGGCGTGCATCACGGCCTCGGTAAACCCGGGATCCCGGAACTGGCGTGGGGACACGTTCACGGAAATACCAATGTCTTTTCCGATGGCCTGCCTCCATCCCACGGCTGCCCGACAAGCCTCTTCAAGAACCCACTCGCCGATGGGTGTTATCAGGCCGGTTTCCTCGGCGAGGGGAATAAATCGATCAGGCATCACCATGCCCATGGCCGGGTTGTTCCAGCGCAGCAGCGCCTCCACCGAGCAAAGGGTGCCGGAATCGGTATTCACGATTGGCTGGAAATACAGTTCGAATTCCTTCAGCTCCAGAGCCCTGCGCATGCTGGATTCCATCTTCAGGCGCTCGTGGGAGACCTCGGTCATTTCCGGGGCAAAATGCGCGAAGGAACTCTTGCCTTTGTGTTTGGCCTGGTACATGGCGGCATCGGCGTGCTGCAGCAGCGTGCCGCTGTTGTCAGAGTCCGTCGGGAAAATAGCGATGCCGATGCTCGTGGTTACAAAAACCTCCTGACCATTGAGTATGTAGGGCGGTGAGAAGGTTTTCAGGATACGCTCTGCCACCTGCGACGAAGCCTCCGGGCCGGTCAGCCCCGGCAGGATGACCAGGAACTCATCGCCCCCCAGCCGTGCAACGGTACTGGTGCCACGGAGGCAGCTGGAAATTCGACGGGCTGCTTCAATCAACAGGTTGTCGCCGGCATCGTGGCCGAGGGTGTCGTTTATGTGCTTGAAGTTGTCGAGATCGAGGAACATCACGCCCACGAGGGTACTTTCCCGACGTGCCTGGGCCAGTGCCAGTTTCAGACGGTCCAAGGCCAGCATCCGGTTGGGCAGCCCGGTCAGGATGTCGTAGTTGGCCTGGCGCAGGAGCTGCTGTTCATAGCGTTTGCGGATGCTGATGTCTTCACCCAGGATGAGGTAACCGGTGGTGCCGCCGGATTCGTCCTTGATAGGGGTGGCAATCAGTTGCTCCCAGAAGCGTTCACCATTACGGCGCACGCTGTTCACTTCACCCTGCCAGACCCCGACGCGCTGCACCTGAAGGCGGATGGATTGCCACAGGTGTCGGCTTTCACGGTTTTCAATATCATTGTCCCCAAGTGCGCCAGGGTGTTTGCCAATGATCGAAGCAGCCTCGTAGCCGGTTAACTGGGTAAATTTCTGGTTGGCAAATTCGATGCGCCACTGCCGGTCGCAGATCAGGACCGAGGAGGGGCTTTGTTCAATGGCTTTGGAAAACTTCCGGATTTCCGCCGCATCTTTTTGCTGGCGCTCCATATCCGCGTTCAGTCGCTCGCGCATCTGGTTAATGGCGTCCGTGACGCGACCCAATTCGTCGTTCCGGTTGGATGGTGTGTTGGGCCTATCCAGTGTTAGTGGCTTCGAGGTGGTTATCAGAGAAAAGTCCCGGGCGTAATTCGCCATGGTAGTCAGATGGCGTGCCACGAAGTGCTGGAAGATCAAGATGATCAGTATAGAAACAAAGAAGGTCTTCAGGAACTGGGTGACCAGGATGACCCCGACTTTGCGCTGCAGTTCATCGTAGACCCGGCCAAGGTCCGCTGTGATCGTAAGCTCGCCCAGTTTGAACATTTCATCACCGTGGTGAACCAGGCTGAAACTGTGGAGCGCGGTTTTTGCTCCCCGGGGAATGTCACCCATTATCAGCTCGGAATCGGGTTCGATCCGCAGTCGCAGGTGGATTACGTCGGGTAGGCTGAGAATACCATCCATCTGGGTCTGCAGCAGTTTTTGATCCAGAGCCCACAGGCTCCGTGCCAGGCTGGATGCATAACTGGTTTCAACAACCTGCATACGGCTGTGAATCTGGGAAAGATCCTTGCGGTAGTCCGAATAGATCTGCAGGGCGGAAGCGGCGAGGGTGAAGGCGGAGCTAAATAAAAGAATCCAGGCCAGCAGCCTGAAAGACAGGGGCGAGCCTGTGCGAAAACGTTGAAGACGCGTCGACAGTTTTGGCATGTATTGAACTTCAGCCACCCAGACCGGTTAGGAGATCGGACACTTCCTTTGATTCCGACTATAGCAGCAGTTTCTTTCAAATGCCTTGCAAATGCAGGAAAAATCGAAGGAAATGTGTTGTGGTTCAGTATTTATGCGTACTTCGAGCCTGACAAATACGTTGACGTGGATCAATACCTTGCGGGCGTGCCGGGCGTAGCCTGAGTTTAATCAAGTTAATTGCCGGAAGGAGAAGCAAAATGTATATGGACGCCGTTGTTATCGCGGGTATTGCGACTGTATTGCTGGTGGTTGGGTTTTTTGTTGGTGTTGGCATCTTCGTGATGAAGGATCAGAAGGAGCACGGGCACCAGGACAGAAAAGAAGGGAAGCAAGGCCACAAGCCGGTCTGACAATGTCATTGGGAAAATTCGGTTTCCCTGACATTTCAACGCGGAAAAATTGGCGTCCCCTAGGGGGTTCGAACCCCTGTTGCCGCCGTGAAAGGGCGGAGTCCTAGGCCACTAGACGAAGGGGACGCAACGCTTTCAACACCTTGCCTCGTCGAGGTGGCGCGTATATTAAGAAAGCTTCGAAACCCTGTCAACGTCTTTTTTGAAAAAAATCAGGGGAGCTTGATAAGGCCCCCTTGGGTCATCCTTTTTGTCCGGCTGCCCCTGGAGCAACGGATTGGGTCAATGCCTGATCCAGGTCCGGATACCGGAACTGGAATTGCTGGCTGACCAGCTTCTCCGGAATAGCCCGCTGGCCCGTCAGAAGAAGCCTCGCCATTTCACCCAGAGCCACCTTGAGCACCGGAGCAGGTGCCGGAAAGAGGGTGGGGCGGTGTAAAACCCTCCCCAGGCTGCGGGTGAATTCTGCGTTCGTTACCGGGTTCGGGCTTACGACATTGTATGGGCCTGATGCGTCCGGGTTTTCCATCATCCAGATAAGTGCGCTGACTACATCGTCCCTGTGGACCCAAGGCATGTACTGGGTACCGCTACCCAGGCGTCCGCCCAGTGCCAGTTTGAAGGGCAGGAGCATCCGCTCCAGGAAGCCACCATCCGGGCCTGCCACGACGCCTGTCCGGGAGAAGCACAGGCGAACGCCGTCATCGCCAAGTGGTTTGGCGGCGTTTTCCCAGTCGCGGCACAGCCGATGCGTAAATTCGTCATTCGGGCTGGTGCTTTCGGTGACGGTGGCTGATCCCTGGTCCCCGTAAAAGCCAACAGCCGATCCCGAAACGACGACATTCGGCGCTTGATCCCAACTTCGGATGACCTCGACCAGGGTTTCGGTGACGCCAATGCGGCTGTCACGGAGTTCCTGCTTTCGGGACTCCGACCAGCGTTTATCCGCGATACCTTCTCCGGCAAGGTTGATAACGGCATCGTATCCGGGGTGGGAACGAAGCTGCTGCAGATCACGGATTGCCTCGACCCGTCCGCAGCTTGATTTGACCGTTTCGGCCGGTTGCCGGCTGAAAACCGTCAGTTCGTAATCCCGTGCCAATAATTCACGGCAGAGCACGTGGCCAATAAACCCGGTTCCTCCGGTAATCAGAATCCTTTTCGACATAATCGATACTCCTGTCGCGCACCGGCCTCTGGCGCTGTCTCAGAACGCCCGGTTCAGGCGGGTGTCTCGTCCAGTTGAAGCATAACAACATCGCGAATTGCCTGTCCCAGGAGAGGGTTTTCCCCAATCGGAGGTGCGAGCTGAATGGATACGCCGTGGGCTTTTTCGAGTTCTTCGATCATTGCCGGAACATCCTTGCGCAAGTGGCGGCCGGCCGCCAGGAACAAAGGAACGATCGTAAACTCGGTGATGCCCTCAGCCACACCGTCCATGATGATCGTATCAATGGATGGTTCCGCCAGTTCCATATAGGCGACCCTGGCGTTGTCGACAGACGCGAGAGTCGGCGCTGCAAGCTTTTCGAAGGTTTCACACCAGCGCTTGTCACTGCTTCCATGTGCCAACAGAATAATGCGGGGGCTGCTCATTGCCGCTCCTGAAGTAGTCAATTTGTTAGGGCCTGTCGTAAGTCGGGAAAGCCGGCCTCATGAGAGAGGGCCGGTACCATATAAAGTAACAGGGTGACGGTGAATGTTCGATTGGAAAGAGATTCTGGATTTCTGGTTTGGCGAACTTGACGAACATGGGCTGCCAGACAGCGACCACCGGAACAAGTGGTTTCGATCGGACCGCAGGTTTGACCAGGAGATACGCCGTCGCTTCCTTTCAATGGTGTTGTTTGCTTCCGAGCAGGGATTGGACCATTGGCGGAGTGAGGCCGGCGGTATACTTGCCGAGATCATTCTGCTTGACCAGTTTTCGCGGAATATCTTCCGCGGCGGTGCCATGGCGTTTGATCAGGATCGCCAGGCGCGCAAGCTATGCCGGCAAGCGATGCAGAAAGGGCAGGATACGATGCTACCGCCCGTGCACCGAGCGTTTCTCTACATGCCGCTCCAGCATTCGGAACTCAAGGACGACCAGGACATGTCCGTGGAATGCTACGAGCAACTGGCGCGATCAACGGAAGGAATCCTTTCCGATTTCATGGGTAGCTTTCTGCAGTCCGCAAAGGATCACCGGGCGATCAATCAAAAGTACGGACGATTCCCTCACCGCAACAAGGCACTCGGCAGAACCTCAACGGCGGAAGAGCGGGAGTACCTGGCCGGTGGTCGCCGTTTCGGCCAGTAGCGCAATCGCGCTTTCCTTAAAGTTTTGTATAGAAAACGTACATTCGGACGGGGTTGGCACTTTTCCCTGATAAACTGCGCAACACTGAGATTGCACGGGATAGCGATCCTTCTTTGGCTTGCAATCATTTTACCGGGGATCTGGAATGAAAAAGACGCGGCGGCTTTTACCCGCAGGCCTGCTACTGGCTTTTTGGGCGTGGCTACCACTCTCATCGGTTGGCGCCTCTCTGGACGACGACCTTTTCGGTCGCCTGAGTGCCGCCGCTCCAAAGCTCGATACAAAGGTCCTCAGGACCGCAATCAGCGCCTCTCGCTGCGCTGTCTCCAGTGGTGTTCAGATGCCCGAGCGGCTTGCGGTGATTGATTTCTCGTTGCCGTCCAGTCAGGAAAGGCTATGGATTTTCGATCTGGAGAAGGGCGAGCTGTTGCTTCGGGACCTGGTTGCTCACGGCAAAAATTCCGGGAATTTCAAATCGACCGCTTTCTCCAACGTGGAAGGTAGTTACCAGTCCAGTATCGGGCTTTTCCAGGCCCGGGAATCCTATTACGGCAAGCACGGCTATTCGCTCAGGCTGGATGGTCTCGAGCCCGGGATCAACGATCTTGCCCGGCAGCGCGCCATCGTTATACATGGGGCGGATTACGTGAATGATGATTGGGTCAGTAAATACGGCCGCATCGGGCGTAGTCACGGGTGCCCGGCCGTTGATAACCAGATCATCAAGCGTGTTGTCGACAACCTTAAGGGGGGGCAATTGGTGTTCAAGTACTATCCGGATCAGGAGTGGCTGCACAGTTCCGGATTCCTGAAATGTGATAACCGGACACTGGCAGGAAAAAACCTTAAAAAAAGTGGTTGACGGTTCCGTCGGGATCCGTAGAATACGCCTCCGTTGTCGGCAACAGCCGAACAGCATTGCGGGAATAGCTCAGTTGGTAGAGCACAACCTTGCCAAGGTTGGGGTCGCGAGTTCGAATCTCGTTTCCCGCTCCAGATTTCGAAAACCCGGTCCTGAAAAGGGCCGGGTTTTTTCGTTTTCGGGCACCTGCAACCTCGGCGCCGGGGGTTGCGGTCAGGTATACTCATCAGCCTGTTTCGAGTCCCGATTCCCTGTGGGAGGTTGCCTCCATGAAGGTCCATTCGCTGTTCGTATACCCTGTCAAATCCCTTTCCGGTATTGAGGTGACCAGTTTTCATACCGACGATTTCGGCCCAGTCGGAGACAGGCGATGGATGATCGTTGATGATGAGCGGCGTTTTGTCACCCAGAGAGAGCATCCCGAACTCGCCCGCGTGGAAACGCAATTGGATGGCGATAGGGTTGTTATCAACATTCCGGGTGAAGGTGAGTTTGGTCTGACAGCCTCCAACGACGAGCTTCGCGTACTGGTGTGGCGGGACTGGGTGAAGGCTCTGGCAGGCTTGCGAGAAGCCAGTGATGCTCTGAGTCGGTTTTGCCGCAAGCCTGTTAGCCTGGTATTCATGCCGGACAGCTCCTTCCGCCGCGTTGATGCGGGCAGGGTCGATGAGTACCGGCGTGTGGGCTTTGCTGATGGTTTTCCTTTCCTGGTTACCAACACTGCCTCGTTGGCAGAGCTCAACACCCGGCTGGAGGTGCCCGTGGAGATGCGGAGGTTCCGTCCCAACATCGTCGTTGAGGGCGCGGACGCCTGGGATGAGGACCATTGGCAGAGCTTGAGCATTGGCAATAACCGTCTGAGCATCGTAAAGCCCTGTTCACGCTGCGTAATGACGACCGTCGACCCCTCGACCGGCCTGAAGGATGCTGCCGTGCAGCCGCTCAGAACCCTGTCCCGCTATCGCAGGACCGGTGAGGGCGTGATCTTCGGCCAGAACGCGATTCATGAATCACCAGGACTTATCCGGGTTGGTGAACCCGTTACTGTTAATCAATCGGAGTAAAACCAAACGTGCCACTGTTAACGCTGGACTCAGTCTCCCTGGCTTATGGAATGCATCCGCTGCTTGATCAGGCCTCATTGGTTATCGATGCCGGAGAGCGTGTGTGTTTGCTGGGACGAAACGGCGAGGGAAAATCGACCCTGCTGAAGATTGTCAGTGGCGAAGTGACACCCGATGGTGGCGTGGTTCGTCTCGATGATGGCGCTGTTCTGGCGGTGCTGCCGCAGAACCTGCCCTCCGAGGACACCCGCACGGCCTATGAAGTGGTTGCCGGGGCCTTTCCTGAAACCGGCAAGTTGCTGGCAGAGTTCCACCAGTTGTCCCAGCAGGGCGACGAGGCGAGCCTGGACCGGTTGATGAAAGTCCAGGAGCGTCTTGAAGCCCTGGACGGCTGGCGACTGGATCAGAAGGTAACCACCATTCTTGGTCAGTATGGCGTTGATCCCGATCAAACCCTCGATACCCTCTCGGGAGGCTGGCAGCGCCGTGTTCTCCTGGCAAAAGCTTTGGTTGCCGACCCGGATATTCTGTTGCTGGATGAGCCTACAAACCACCTGGACGTCCCCGCGATCGCCTGGCTGGAAGAGGCCCTGGGCCAATTTCGCGGCGCCATGTTGTTTGTCAGCCATGATCGGGCGTTTATCCGGCGGATGGCGACCAGGATTGTAGAGCTGGACCGCGGGAAGCTGGTGAGCTTCGCTGCCACCTACGACCGCTACCTGGACCTCAAGGAAAAAGCGCTGGAGGAAGAAGAACGGCAGAACGCGCTGTTTGACAAGCGCCTCAAGCAGGAAGAGGCCTGGATTCGGCAGGGCATCAAGGCTCGCAGGACTCGTAATATGGGGCGTGTTCGTGCCCTGAAGGCCATGCGTGAGGAGCACAGGCAGCGTCGTGTGCGGGGCGGAACTGCAACTTTCGCGGTGGAGGACGCCGCGCGCTCAGGAAAGCTTGTGGTTGAAACCCGGGATGCTGGCTTTGCTTATCCCGACGGCACTCCGGTCATCAGAGACATGAATCTCACCATTCTGAGAGGGGACAAGATCGGGCTTGTTGGGGAGAACGGCACAGGCAAGACCACGCTTGTTCGACTCCTGTTGGGGAATTTGGAACCAACCGAGGGATCCATTCGTCTTGGTACCAATCTGCAGGTTGCCTATTTCGATCAGTTGCGCGGAGAGCTCGATCTGACGCGGAACGCATTGGACAACCTCTCCGAGGGTCGGGAGTTCATCGACATCAATGGCCAGAGCAAACACGTTCTCGGCTATTTGCAGGAGTTCCTGTTTACCCCGGAGCGAGCCAGATCTCCGGTCAGTGTTTTTTCTGGTGGCGAACGGGCCCGGTTGCTTCTGGCCAAGCTCTTCAGCAAGCCCGCGAATATCCTGGTGCTCGACGAACCGACGAATGATCTGGACGTTGAAACACTGGAATTGCTGGAAGAACAGCTGGCGGAATTTGCCGGCACAGTGATCGTGATCAGTCACGACCGTGAGTTTCTCGATAATGTGATCACCGAAACGGTTTTCCTGGACGGTTCGGGCAAAGTGCGTGAGTACGTTGGCGGTTACACGGATTGGCGTCGGCAGGGCGGTTGCTTCCCCTCAGAAGCCACGGGTAACCGGCCGGACAAGCAGGATAAAAACGGCAAGACATCCGGTAGCACCGAAAAGGTCGTAGCAAAGAAACCGGCAGAGAACGCAAAACCGCGGGCAGAACCTGAAAAGGGCAAGCCCGTGAAACTGAGTTACAAGCTCAAGCTCGAGCTGGAGCAGTTACCAGGGCAGATCGAGGAGCTTGAGCAGGAAGTCGCCGGCCTGCAGGAAAAAATTTCCCAGGCTGATTTTTATTCAGGCCCACCGGATGAAGTCTCGGCCACTCTGGAAGCATTGACGGAAAAGGAAAGCCGTCTGGAGCAGGTCATTGAGCGGTGGATGGAGCTGGAAGAATGGGCAAATCAATGAATGTACATTACGATTTCAGATTTCAGGACGGCCGTAGGGTTGAGTTTAAAGTAACGGACAAGCCGTCCCGGCCTTCCGGAAAACTTCCGTCCTGGACACAGCTGGAACATTGCCAGTGTAGCAACTGTCCTTTGAAGGCTTCCGAATCCTCCCACTGTCCCGCGGCAACCGAGATATTGCCGGTTGTGGAGGCCTTTCGGGATGAGGATGCCTACCAGAAGGTGGAAGTGAAGGTAACCGATGATCGTCGAAGCTATGAGAAGCAGACGGCGCTTGAGGAGGCACTTCGATCGTTGCTCGGGTTGAAAATGGCGACCAGCGGGTGCCCGGTTCTGTCAGAGCTCAAGCCCATGGCGGTTCATCACCTGCCGTTTGCAAACACCGATGAATTCATTATGCGCAGCGTTTCCCATTACCTGTTGCAGCAATACTTCGCGAAACGGAATCATCAGACCCCAGACTGGGAATTGAAGGGGCTGGTGGAGAGGAGTCAGAGGCTGCAGCTGGTGAATCAGGCCCTGTGGCAGAGAATACACTCAGTCTGCAAGGGTGACAGCAATCTGAAGGCACTACTGAATTTCTTCTCGATGGCCTCGAGTGTCAGTTTCTCGCTGGAAAGTCAGCTTCGCAAACTTGAGGCGAAAATGGAGGGGGAAAGGGGCTGATCGCGGCTTTCGTTCTCAGCAGGCCCGGGTCCACGCCCCGGGCCTTTTTGTTGGTCAAGCCTTAGTGAATGCGAACGGCCAGAACATCGCATTCGGTTCCATGCAGAACCCCGTTTGCGGTGGAGCCCAGCAAAAGCTGAAAACCCTTCCGGCCATGACTTCCCACGATCACGAGGTCTACTTCCTGTTCCTTCGCAAGCCTGTGGATTTCGGACTCGGGGCGCCCGACCGTCACCACCTGGTTGTTTTTGGCCACACCGTATTTGTCGCCGTAGGTTCCCAATTGCTCGCGAGCTGCTTTGTCGAGTTGGTCCTGTAGCTCAGTCAGATCCATCGGAATATCGCCACCATAGGCATAGCCGACAGGCTCAACCACATGAACCAGCATTAGCTCCGCACCATGGGCTTCGCTTATGGCCTTTGCCTTGTCCAGTACCTGTGGGGCTTCTTCTGTCAGGTCAATCGCAACAAGCATCTTTTTATAGGCAGACATCGTATCGCTCCTTCGCACACGGGATATTATTCTGAGGATAGTACCTTAAATCGGGTCGGGAAAGTGTAGCGGGAAACTGACGGGTATCAAAAACAGAGGCGGAAAAGTGCTTTTCTGGCAGGCAATTAGGCCTGCCAGAAAGAGCAGGGCGGTCAGGCGTTGCCCTTGAGCAGCTCAATGGTTGTCGCAAGTCCTTTGAGGATACCCTTGGAATAGCGATCGATTACAAAGCCCACGTTGTTTTCGTTGTAGTTAATGTAGGAGCCACGGATAAACTGCCATTTGGCGGAAATGTCGTTAAGCGCGTCCTTGAGCTCAGGTGTTCCCTGGCCCTGTATAACGGATGCCAGCAACTGGTCCAGCTCCCGGGCCTGTTCATCCAGCGGGGTTTCGGTTGAGGAGCCCTGGAAGGTCTGGGCGACAGAGGAGTTTGTTCTGACCGAGTATTTCGCCATCATCTGAGCCATTTTTACGGCCGCCGAACGGGCCGCTTCGACCCTTGGGTTGGTCTCGGTCTGTGAGCTTTCCTGGGCCACCTTGTATAGCTCGGTGGCTTTCTCGTTCATCGTGAGTGCCTGGTTGGCCATGTCTGAGACCAGCCGCAAATCGGGGTAGCCCTGGTTGCGCACATCGTTGATGTTGTCCCGCATCAGGTTCTTGAACTTGTCGAATTCCTGGTTCAGCCCCTCAACTTCCTCGGCTGACAGTACGCCTGAATCGCTGCCCGCGATGGAGTTCATGGAATCATTGGCCGAGTTGATGCCCTGCACAATCTCGTTCAGGGTGCCGGTATCACCGGTTCCGCTGAAACGGTAGTAGGCGTCCAGAGCCATGTAGTTGCTGACCCGGAAATTGTGAAGATCGGAGAGAAATCCGTCGGCACTGTCCTGAGCGCGGGCACCCATGGACGTGAGTGCAAGGAGAATCAGTGCGGCTACAAGGGAACGTATCCGCAGGTTTGCGTCTTTCATCGGATGGGTCTCCGTAATGCGGTTTTATTCTTGTGGACCAAAGTCGTAGATCGAAGGTAAAGTAACTCCGTCAGCCAATCAAGCAGTTTTGGCGGCGGTGGAGCCCGTAAATGTAAATAACTTTGAAATTTGCGTGACGAAGTTCCGGTTTTTTCTGAGCAGTGGCTTCCAGTTCACTGAAACATAACAATTCCGCTCCAATTTTCTTCGGTTGCCCCCGGTATTTCGGGGACTTTTGCAGCCCTCCCGAAAGAAACAAATTGACAAATGCGCCGTTTTTTTTCATCGTGTGCCCTCACGATTCAAACGACTGTATGAATTTTTGGATCGGATGATCGGGCAGTGACCGAAATCTCGCTGCACAAACAGCCGCGCCGGTAAATCAAAAGTACCGCCCGGTTGGAAGCAGTTCCAAACACAGACTGGAGATCAGTTGATGATTTACGAAGGTAAAGCCATCACGGTTAAAGAGATCGAAGGCGGGATCGCTCAGTTGAACTTCGACTTGCAGGGCGAGTCAGTAAACAAGTTCAACCGTCTTACTATTGAAGAGCTCCGCGCCGCGACTGACGCACTGAAAGCGCAGAAGAACCTGAAGGGTCTGGTAGTCACCAGCTCCAAGGACAGCTTCATTGTTGGTGCCGACATTACCGAATTCACCGAGCTTTTTGCAGGCTCGGAAGAGGATCTGGTAGCCAACAACCTCAAGGCCAACGAAGTCTTCAACGCTGTTGAAGATCTGCCGTTCCCCACCGTTACCGCGATCAACGGTATGGCGCTGGGTGGCGGTTTCGAAATGTGTCTTGCAACCGACTACCGCGTGATGGACAAGAAGGCCAAGGTTGGTCTTCCGGAAGTGAAGCTTGGCATCTTCCCGGGCTTTGGCGGTACCGTGCGTCTGTCCCGTCTGGTCGGCGTGGACAATGCCGTCGAGTGGATCAGCGGTGGTACCGAGAACCGTGCTGATGTCGCTCTGAAAGTCGGCGCTGTCGATGCCGTGCTCGAGTCCGACAAGCTGGTCGATGCTGCTGTTGCCATTATTAACCAGTGCAACGAAGGAAAGCTGGACCACGAAGCCCGTCGTGAAGAGAAGAAGGGCAAGATCAAGCTCAATGCCATGGAAAGCATGATGGCATTCGAGATTTCCAAGGCGTTTGTTGCCGGCAAGGCTGGCAAGAACTACCCGGCTCCTGTCGAGGCCATCAAGGTCATGCAGAAGCATGCCGGCATGACCCGCGACAAGGCAATCGAAGTCGAAGCCAAAGGCTTCGCCAAGATGGCCAAGACCAATGTGGCGGCCTGCCTGGTTGGCCTGTTCCTGAACGATCAGGAATTGAAGAAGAAGGCCAAGGCCTGGGAAAAAGAAGCTAACGACGTGAACCTGGCTGCCGTTCTCGGTGCCGGTATCATGGGTGGTGGTGTTGCATTCCAGTCTGCCCTGAAAGGCACGCCGATCATCATGAAGGACATCAACCAGGACGGCATCGCCCTGGGTCTGAAAGAAGCCAAGAAGCTTCTGTCCAAGCGTGTTGAAAAAGGAAAGATGAAGCCGGATCAGATGGCCGACGTGCTCAACAGCATCACGCCGACCCTGAACTATGGCGACTTCAAGAATGTAGACCTGGTGGTTGAAGCGGTTGTTGAAAACCCGAAGGTGAAAGATGCGGTTCTGCGTGAAACCGAAGATGCGGTTCGCGAGGACACCATCCTGACCTCCAACACCTCGACGATTTCCATCGACCTGCTGGCCAAGAACCTGAAACGTCCGGAAAACTTCTGCGGCATGCACTTCTTCAACCCGGTGCACATGATGCCGCTGGTTGAGGTAATCCGTGGCGAGAAGACCAGTGATCGCGCCATTGCAACCACGGTGGCCTACGCCAAGGCCATGGGCAAGACCCCGATCGTTGTAAACGATTGCCCGGGCTTCCTGGTCAACCGTGTTCTGTTTCCGTACTTCGGCGGCTTTATCGGCCTGGTACGTGACGGTGCCGACTTCCAGCACGTTGACAAGGTTATGGAAAAGTTCGGCTGGCCCATGGGTCCTGCGTACCTGCTGGACGTGGTCGGCATGGATACCGGCAAGCACGCTGGCGAAGTAATGGCAGACGGCTTCCCGGATCGGATGAAGCACGAAGGTACAACCGCCATTGACGTAATGTTCGATAACAACCGTTACGGACAGAAGAACGACAAGGGCTTCTACAAGTATGAACTGGACCGCAAGGGCAAGCAGAAGAAGGTTGTTGACGAAGAGACCTACAAGCTGCTCGAGCCTGTTGTTCAGGGTAAGAACGAGTTCAGCGAAGAAGACATCATCGCCCGTATGATGATTCCTCTTTGCCTGGAAACCGTTCGCTGCCTGGAAGACGGCATTGTCGAAGATCCGGCAGATGCTGATATGGGCCTGATTTTCGGTATCGGCTTCCCGCCGTTCCGTGGTGGTGCCCTGCGCTATATCGACGATATGGGTGTAGACAAGTTCGTCGAACTGGCAGACAAGTTTGCAGACCTTGGTCCTCTTTATCACCCGACCGAGAAGCTGCGTGAAATGGCCAAGACTGGCAAAAAGTTCTTTGGCTAACCCTGAACGAGATTTCCGAACGGAGAAAGATCTATGAGCCTTAATCCGAGAGACGTTGTCGTCGTCGATTGCGTGCGGACTCCGATGGGTCGTGCCAAAAACGGTTGTTTCCGGAACGTGCGTGCAGAGACCCTGTCCGCCAATCTGATCGAAGCACTGTTTGAGCGCAACCCGAAGCTCGACCCGAAAGAAGTTGAAGATGTTATCTGGGGCTGTGTAAACCAGACCAAGGAGCAGGGCTTCAACGTGGCGCGTCAGATTTCCCTGCTGACCCGCATTCCCCACGAGTCTGCCGCTCAGACCGTGAACCGCCTGTGTGGCTCTGCCATGAGCGCGATTCACACTGCAGCCCAGGCCATCATGACCGGCAACGGTGATGTGTTCTTCGTGGGTGGTGTTGAGCACATGGGGCACGTACCCATGACCGAAGGCTTCGACCACAACCCGGCTGCGTCCAAGTACTCCGCAAAAGCGTCCAACATGATGGGCCTGACCGCGGAAATGCTGGCCAAGATGCACGGGATTACCCGTGAGCAGCAGGACGAGTTCGGCGCTCGGTCCCACCGTCTGGCCCATGAAGCGACCGTAGAAGGTCGTTTCAAGAACGAAATCGTGCCCATTGAAGGTCACGACGAGAACGGCTTCAAGGTGCTGATCGAGGAAGACGAGACCATTCGTCCCGAGACCACGGCCGAGTCCCTGAGCCAGCTCAAGCCGGCGTTCGATCCGAAGAACGGTACCGTAACAGCCGGTACGTCTTCCCAGCTGACCGACGGTGCGGCAGCGATGGTGCTGATGTCTGCAGAGCGTGCAGAGGCACTTGGTCTCAAGCCGATTGCCAAGGTCCGCAGCATGGCCGTTGCCGGCTGTGATCCCGCGATCATGGGTTACGGCCCGGTGCCGGCCACTAAGAAAGCCCTGAAGCGCGCAGGCCTGAAAGTCGAGGATATCGACTTCTGGGAACTGAACGAGGCTTTCGCCGGCCAGTCCCTGCCTGTCCTGAAGGACCTGAAACTTCTGGGCGTTATGGAAGAAAAAGTGAACCTGAACGGCGGCGCGATTGCCCTGGGCCATCCGCTGGGCTGCTCTGGTGCACGTATCTCTACAACCCTGCTGAATGTAATGCAGGCCAAAGGCGGTAAGCTTGGTGTTTCCACCATGTGTATCGGTCTGGGCCAGGGCATTGCAACGGTCTGGGAGCGTCTGTAATCCAGTAACCGGATTGCATTTCGCGGTTTCAGAAGGCCCGGCAAATGCCGGGCCTTTCTGTTTCAGCAGGCGGGCCCAACAGGGTTCCCGAATGTGAAAAAAAGCAGGATTGAAACCAAAGAATGGGTTGTCTTGCTATTCTTGACCCTGTAAAACAGTGAGCCTATACAAAATAGCGGCGTATTTGTGTTTTCTAGCCGACTGATTTTACAGCGAGTTTACGGTTTGCTGATTTATTGACCGATTTATCGCCAAGGATACAGAACTCCGATATGGGTAAAAGTCTCGTAATTGTCGAGTCACCAGCGAAAGCGAAGACCATCAACAAGTACCTGGGCTCTGACTTCATCGTCAAATCGAGCGTCGGGCACATTCGTGATCTTCCCGTCAGTGGCAGCGGATCCCAGTCCGATCCCAAAGAGCGTGCCAAGCAGGCTGCTATCACCCGGAAGATGAGCCCTGAAGAGAAGGCGGTTCATAAAAAGCGCAAGTCCCGCGAGCAGCTAGTTGCCCGGATGGGTGTCGACCCGGACCAGGATTGGAGTGCCCGTTACGAGATCCTTCCCGGCAAAGAGAAGGTGGTCAGCGAACTCAAGCGTTTGGCCAAATCAGCTGACCATATCTATCTGGCAACGGATTTGGACCGTGAAGGGGAGGCTATCGCCTGGCACCTTCAGCAGACCATTGGTGGCGAACCAGAGAAGTACCGGCGCGTGGTGTTCAACGAAATCACCAAGCGTGCGATTCAGGAAGCGTTCAAGGATCCAGGCACTCTCGACAATAACCGGGTTAACGCACAGCAGGCCCGTCGCTTCCTCGACCGGGTTGTTGGCTATATGGTGTCGCCCCTGCTTTGGGCCAAACTTGCCCGCGGCCTCTCCGCCGGCCGTGTTCAATCCGTTGCGGTGCGGCTGATAGTCGAGCGTGAACGTGAAATTCGGAAGTTCGTTCCGGAGGAGTTCTGGCAGTTGCACGCCGATCTGGCGTCTGCCAAGGCCGATCAACCGGTTCGTTTCGAGGTGACTCGCCACGAGGACAAGCCCTATCGTCCGGTCAATGAGCAGCAGAGCAGTGACCACGTCAGCCGGCTGAAGGCGGGTACGTTCAAGGTTGCCAAGCGGGAAGACAAGCCGACCCGTTCGCGGCCGTCCGCGCCGTTTATTACGTCTACGCTGCAGCAGGCTGCCAGTAACCGGATGGGGTTCAGCGTCAAGAAGACGATGATGCTGGCCCAGCGTCTTTATGAGGCCGGTTTCATTACCTACATGCGTACGGACTCGACCAATCTGAGTCAGGATGCGATCAACAGTTGCCGTGCGTACATCGAAAAGCAGTTCGGCGACAAATACCGGCCCGAAAAGCCCCGTGTCTACGGCAGCAAAGAGGGCGCCCAGGAGGCGCACGAGGCCATTCGCCCAACCGAAGTCAGCCGTCGTCCGGCGGATATCAGTGGCCTTGAGAAGGATGCCGAGAAGCTCTACGACCTCATATGGCGTCAGTTTATTGCCTGTCAGATGTCCGACGCCGAATTCCTGAGTACGTCCATCGTGGTGGCCAACGGCGATTATGAACTCCGTACCCGGGGTCGGATCATCAAATTCGATGGCTTCCTGAAGGCAGCACCCCAGGCCGCCAAGAAAGACGAAGACATTGCTCTGCCTGACATTAAGGTGGATGAAGTGCTGGATCTCAAGAAACTGGATCCTACGCAGCACTTTACCAAGCCGGCGCCCAGGTACACCGAGGCGAGCCTGGTCAAAGAGCTCGAAAAGCAGGGCATTGGCCGTCCGTCGACCTACGCATCGATTATTTCCACGATTCAGGATCGCGGCTATGTGAGGCTGCAGAACCGTCGGTTCTACGCCGAGAAGATGGGCGAGATCGTTACCGAGCGCCTGTCGGAATCTTTTCCGAACCTGATGGACTTCGATTTCACCGCGAGGATGGAAGATGAGCTCGACGAGATTGCCGAGGGCGATGTCGAGTGGAAGAAAGTCCTGAATGACTTTTACGGTCGGTTCCGGCAGCAGCTGGAAAAAGCCGAGAGTGGTGAAGACGGCGGCATGAGGGCCAACACGCCGACTGAAACGGACATTCCATGCCCGAGCTGTGGCCGGAACATGCAGATCCGGGTTGCCAGCACTGGTGTTTTCCTGGGTTGCTCTGGCTATTCCTTGCCACCGAAAGAGCGTTGCAAGACTACCATTAACCTCGTGTCCGGTGATGAGGTTGTCAGCGCCGACGATGACGTCGAGGGTGAGGGCGAAACCCGTCTGCTGCGCAAGAAACGTCGCTGCCCCAAGTGTGGCACCGCCATGGACAGCTACCTGGTGGACGAAACCCGCAAGCTGCATGTTTGCGGTAACAATCCGGATTGCTCTGGCTACGAGGTGGAAAAGGGCACCTTCCGCATCAAGGGCTACGATGGGCCGACTCTTGAGTGCGATAAGTGTGGCTCCGAGATGCAGCTTAAAACCGGGCGTTTTGGCAAGTATTTCGGATGCACCAATGCCGAGTGCAAGAATACCCGCAAGTTGCTGAAAAATGGCGAGCCCGCTCCGCCCAAAATGGACCCGGTGCCAATGCCCGAGCTCCAATGTCAGAAAGTCGATGATACTTACGTTCTCAGGGACGGTGCGTCCGGTTTATTCCTGGCTGCCAGCAAATTCCCGAAAAACCGGGAAACGCGGCCACCGCTGGTGATGGAGATTAAACCGCACCGCAAGGAGATTGATCCGAAGTACGATTACCTGATGGATGCGCCCGAGCGTGACCCCGAGGGTAATCCGACGGTGATTCGCTACAGCCGTAAGAGCAAGGAGCAGTACGTCATGTCTGAAAAGGATGGCAAGGCGACGGGCTGGTCTGCGTGGTATGTGAACGGTAAGTGGCAACCACAGGACAAGAAAAAGTAACGTCTGCTGGTTTCCGGGGTCGTGGGCTGATTGCCGTCAAACGACCCCGGATTCAATACCTTAGCGGAATTTCCTCAGTCTCTGTATGAGAGATGAGGTATCCCACCGTTTACCGCCCATCGACTGGACATCCGCATAGAATTGATCGACCAGTGCGGTCACCGGCAGAGACGCATTCACTTTTCTCGCCTCCTCAAGGCAAATCCCGAGGTCCTTGCGCATCCAGTCAACGGCGAAGCCGTGTTCGAACTCTCCTGCAATCATGGTTCCCGAGCGGTTTTCCATTTGCCAGGATTGGGCTGCGCCTTTTGAAATCACGTCCACCACTTTCGCCACATCCAGTTCAGCCTGCTCGGCAAAGTGCAGGGCCTCTGAAAGCCCCTGGACGAGACCGGCAATCGCGATCTGGTTCACCATCTTGGTTTTCTGGCCACTGCCAGCCGGGCCCATTCGATTGAGTGCCCGCGCATAGTGCTCCATAACCGGCTCGGCTTTCGCATAGTCCTGTTCCGAGCCGCCGCACATGATGGTCAGTTTGCCGTTTTCAGCGCCTTGCTGGCCGCCGGATACAGGCGCGTCTACAAATCCCATGTTGTTTTTGCTGGCAGCTTCAGCGAGATACTCGGCAATGCCGGCAGAAGCCGTAGTGTGATCGACCAGCACAGCGCCTTCAGAGGCATTGGCGAGAATACCTTCATCACCCTCGTAAACGGCCATAAGATCGGTATCGGCCCCAACACAGGTCAAAACAATATCCGCGCCCCTCACGGCCTCAGCAATGGTGGTGCAGCTGGTTCCCGAGTATTCGCTTGCCCACTGCTCGGCTTTGGCATTGGTCCGGTTCCAGACCCTGACGTCGAGCCCCGCCTTCGCCAGGTGGCCGGCCATCGGGTAACCCATGACGCCCAGGCCGATAAATGCTGCTTTAGTCATCGCTTTCTCCTCTTATGTTTTTATCGGGTTAACTTAGCACATAAGGGCAGGGCAGCACGCAATAAAAAAGGCCGCTGAATCAGCGGCCTTTACGTGTTTTACCCGGCAAGTCAGACTTATTTGGCCGGATAATCCCGGGAATCCGAGCCGGTGTAGAGCTGACGCGGACGGCCGATGCGATAGTCGCCGCTTACCATTTCGTTCCAGTGCGAGAACCAGCCAATGGTACGCGACAGAGCGAAGATAACGGTGAACATCGACGTCGGGATTCCGATTGCCTTGAGGATCAGGCCGGAATAGAAATCCACGTTGGGGTAGAGCTTGCGCTTGACGAAGTATTCGTCTTCCAGCGCGATCTTCTCGAGACGCTGGGCGATCTTCAGCAGCGGGTCGTTTTCCAGGCCCAGCTCGGTCAGCACTTCGTGGGCAGTTTCAGCCATTACTTTGGCGCGCGGGTCGAAGTTCTTGTATACCCGGTGGCCGAAGCCCATCAGGCGGAACGGATCGTCTTTGTCCTTGGCCTTGGCAATGAATTTCTCGATGTTGGATTCATCGCCGATCTCGGCCAGCATGTCCAGAACCGCTTCGTTGGCGCCGCCGTGAGCGGGTCCCCACAGAGCCGCGATGCCGGAGGCAATGCAGGCGTAGGGGTTGGCGCCGGTAGAGCCGGCCAGGCGCACCGTAGACGTTGAGGCGTTCTGTTCATGATCCGCGTGCAGGATGAAAATCTTGTCCATGGCCTTGGCCAGGATCGGGTTCGGCTTGTACTCCTCGCAAGGAACGCCAAACATCATCTGCAGGAAGTTCTCGGAGTACGAGAGGTCGTTACGCGGATAAATGAAAGGTTGGCCAATGGCGTACTTGTAACACCAGGCGGCAATGGTCGGCATCTTTGCAATCAGGCGATGCGCGGTAATTTCCCGCTGCTCCTGGCTGGCAACGTCCATCTCGCCGTGGTAGAAGGCGGACAGAGCGCCGACTACACCACACATGATCGCCATCGGGTGTGCATCACGACGGAAACCCTGGAAGAAGTTCCGCATCTGGTCGTGGAGCATGGTGTGGTTTTTGATGGTGTCGTGGAACTTCTGGTTTTCCTCGGCGCTCGGGAGTTCGCCGTGAAGGAGGAGGTAGCAGACTTCAAGGTAGTCAGAATGTTCGGCCAGTTGCTCAATCGGGTAGCCGCGGTGCAGGAGAACGCCGTTTGCTCCGTCGATGTAGGTAATGGCCGATTCGCAGGCTGCTGTGGATACGAATCCGGGATCGTATGTGAAAACGCCTTCCTGGACTAGGCCTCGTACGTCGATAACGTCAGGGCCGACGGTGCCTGAATAAACCGGTAGCTCAATGGACTTGTCCCCCACCGAGAGCGTGGCTTTCCTGTCGGTCATGGTGCTCTCCTATTTATCAGCTTTGACAGCTTTATCTACAGTTATAGATGCGCTAGAAGGCGCGTATTATCGCAAAACTGGCGGCAAAATATAGGGCGTTGGCTTTTTTTGTCAATGGAAGAGTCGGGAAAACCCATAATTTGACATTGGCTGTAAATCAGGGATATCCCGAATGACAACGGATTCGGGCAGGAAAAGGATTTGTCAATCCTCCTTATAGCTGGCTTAACCCCCTGAAATACGCGGCCTGAGCGACGTTGCACGTTTGTAATTGGTTAGGGTACTCCTTATAATCCCTAGCCCGGAATCGGGGATAAACCTTTTCCCGCTGCCTGTAAATAGCGGGTTGCCGGTGAGGTTTCCTCCCTTCTGAGCCAATCGTGTGCCGGTTTCGTATCTGCACGCCGATCCTTACATACCAACCATCCGCATCCGGTTTTCCGGTCCCGCGGAACCAAGAGAGAGTGTGAGAGCGCTGTGAATAGCAAACGACCAGTAAATCTCGATCTCGGCAAGTTTCATTTTCCGCTGCCAGCCATTACGTCCATATTGCACCGTATCAGCGGCATCATCATTTTTGTTGGTGTTGCGTTCATGCTTTACGGACTTCAGCTTTCCCTGTCCGGGGAAGAGGGCTTCAGTCGCGTCAATGAACTGCTGGACAGCTTCCTTGCCAAGCTGATTATCTGGGGCATCTTGTCTGCTCTGTTGTACCACCTGGTTGCGGGTATCAAGCACCTGTTCATGGATGTGGGCATTGGTGAAGAGCTCGAGAGCGGCCGCCTCGCCTCGAAGATCACGGTTGTGGTTTCCGTCATTCTCATCGTTCTGGCAGGAGTCTGGGTATGGTAAATAGCGTCACGAACCTGGGTCGCAGTGGTGTCTTCGACTGGCTGATCCAGAGGGTAACTGCCTACGTACTTGCTTTGTATACAATTTTCCTGCTCGGTTATATGTTGACGACCGATGTTAACTACGACACCTGGAACGCGTTGTTTGACCAGACCTGGTTTCGCATCTTTACCCTGATGGCATTGCTGTCAATTGGCGCTCACGCCTGGGTAGGGCTCTGGACAGTGACCACGGACTACATCAAGGCCATGGGTCCCAGGTTTATCGTGCAGGCAGCTTGTGGGCTGACCATGTTCGTATATGTGGTTTGGGGCATTCAGATTCTTTGGGGGCTTTAATCGATGGCTAATATCAAGACCATGTCTTTTGACGCGATTGTTATCGGTGGTGGCGGGTCCGGCATGCGTGCCGCGCTTCAGCTGACCGAATCCGGCGTCAATACCGCGTGTATCACCAAGGTTTTCCCCACGCGGTCTCATACGGTCTCTGCGCAGGGCGGTATTACCTGTGCTATTGCCAGTGCTGATCCGAACGACGACTGGCGCTGGCACATGTATGACACGGTAAAAGGCTCGGACTACATTGCCGACCAGGATGCCGTCGAGTACATGTGTTCTGTAGGCCCTCAGGCGGTGTTCGAGCTTGAGCACATGGGTCTTCCTTTCTCCCGTACCGAGCAGGGTCGTATCTATCAGCGTCCTTTCGGTGGCCAGTCCAAGGGCCCGGATAACCCGACTCAGGCAGCTCGTACCTGTGCAGCTGCCGACCGTACCGGTCACGCGCTTCTGCATACCCTGTATCAGGCCAACATCAAGGGCGGCACAACGTTCCTGAACGAGTGGTACGCGGTTGATCTCGTCAAGAACAGCAAGGACGAAGTCGTTGGTGTGGTCGCCATCGAAGTCGAGACCGGCGAAGTTGCTTACATCAAGTCCAAGGCAACCGTTCTGGCTACCGGTGGCGCGGGTCGTATCTACGCCTCCACAACAAACGCCCTGATCAATACGGGCGATGGTATCGGCATGGCGCTGCGCGCCGGTTTCCCGATGCAGGACATGGAGATGTGGCAGTTCCATCCGACCGGCATCTACGGTGCTGGCACGCTGGTGACCGAAGGTTGCCGGGGTGAGGGTGGTTATCTGATCAACGCCGAGGGCGAGCGTTTCATGGAGCGCTATGCGCCGAACGCGAAAGACCTGGCAGGCCGGGACGTTGTTGCCCGCGCCATGGTTATCGAGATCCTGGAAGGTCGTGGCTGTGGTCCCGACAAGGATCACGTGCTGCTGAAGCTTGATCATCTGGGCGAAGAAACCCTGAACCTGCGTTTGCCGGGCATCTGTGAGCTGTCCCGCACCTTTGCACACGTTGATCCGGTGAAAGAGCCGATCCCGGTTGTTCCGACCTGTCACTACATGATGGGCGGTATTCCGACCAACGTTGGTGGCCAGGCGCTGACCCAGGACGAGAATGGCAAGGACAAGCCGATCCCCGGGCTGTTCGCCTGTGGTGAAGCAGCCTGTGTATCGGTACACGGTGCCAACCGTCTGGGTGGTAACTCTCTGCTGGATCTGGTGGTCTTCGGTCGCGCAGCGGGTCTGCACATCGAGGAGCAGCTTCGTGGCGGCTTTGAAGTGGACGGTGCCAGCGAAGACGACATCAAACGCGCGATGGCGCGGCTTGACCGCCTGAACAACGCCTCCGAAGGCGAGAGTGTTGCGGAAGTTCGGAAAGATCTCCAGAACTGTATGCAGCTGTACTTCGGTGTATTCCGTGACGGCAAGAGCATGGAAGAGGGTCTCAAGAAGCTGGAAGCCATTGGTGAGCGCGTTCGCAACACCAAGCTGGCTGATACCAGCAACGCCTTTAACACTGCTCGTATCGAGGCGCTCGAACTGGACAACCTTTATGAGGTTGCCCTGTCCACAGCGATTTCCGCGTTCGAGCGTAAGGAAAGCCGTGGTGCCCACGCCAGGAACGATTTCACCGAGCGTGATGACGAGAACTGGCTCAAGCACTCCATGTACTTCCCGCTGGAAAAGCGTGTGGGCAAGCGTGATGTGAACTTTGCACCGAAGACGGTGGACAAGTTCGAGCCGAAGGTCCGGACTTACTAAGGGGGATTCCGAAAATGTTAGTAAGCCTTTATCGTTATAACCCGGAGACCGACAACGCGCCTTATATGCAGGACGTGGATGTCGAAATTCCGGAAGGCAAGGATCTCATGGTTCTTGACGTGCTGAACCTGGTCAAAGAGCGGGATCCTTCAATGGCCTATCGCCGTTCCTGTCGGGAGGGCGTTTGTGGCTCCGACGGCATGAACATGAACGGCAAGAATGGGCTGGCCTGTATCACGCCTGTTTCCCAGGTGGTGAAGGGCGATAAGCTGGTTCTGCGCCCGCTGCCGGGCCTGCCGGTTATTCGTGATCTGGTTGTAGATATGAGTCTTTTCTATAAGCAGTACGAAAAGGTCATGCCGTACCTGATTAACGACAAGCCTGCGCCTGCGATCGAGCGGCTGCAGTCTCCGGAAGACCGCCAGAAGCTGGACGGCCTGTACGAGTGTATTCTCTGTGCCTGCTGCTCCACGTCCTGCCCGTCGTTCTGGTGGAACCCTGACAAGTTTATCGGTCCTGCCGGCCTGCTTCAGGCCTACCGTTTCCTGGCTGACAGCCGGGATACAGCCCAGGAAGAGCGACTTGCCAACCTTGATGACCCGTTCAGCGTATTCCGTTGCCGGGGCATCATGAACTGTGTAAGTGTCTGCCCGAAAGGCCTGAACCCCACAAGGGCTATCGGCCACATTCGGAATCTTCTGCTGCAAAGGGCTACTTAAGCAGCAGGATTTGCGACAGACGCTATACTGTTCTGATCAGGTTAGTACCCGGAAGGCCTCGCAAGTTTGCGGGGCCTTCAACCAAAGGCTTATAGTCAAAGGTCTTACCCGGGTGCACACTACGCAAGCCGTGGCGGGAACTTATAAAGTTTTCTCCCTGTTTTGCTGAGTATAAAAACCACCGGGGAATGGAAAACATCCATGTCGGGTGTGGTGGCCAAAGTCGATCCCGTAAAAACCCGTATTGACTGAGAAATACCCCTGGCCGACCATATCGGGCTCCCCGCACCAGCCCAAGGTGAGCTATTCAAGATGCACGAAAGCATAATGGAGCAGTTATGGCAGACTTCCCACCTCCAGGGTGGAAATCTCGCCTATGTTGAACAGCTTTTTGAAACCTACCTGACAGACCCCAACGCCGTTCCCGAAGAGTGGCGCAGCTATTTCGACAAGCTTCCCAGTGTCGATGGCTACAAGGGCCGTGACATTGTCCACTCTTCCATCCGCGAACAGTTTGAACACATTTCCCGCAATCAGCGTTTTCTTGCCAGCGGCGGCGTTCCCGCAAGCGCCACGTCTGATGCGGACAAGAAGCAGATTCGTGTTCTCCAGCTGATCAACGCCTATCGCTTCCGCGGTCATCAGGAAGCGAAGCTGGACCCGCTCGGTGTATGGCAGCGTCCCCGGGTCGAAGACCTCGATCCCGAATTTCATGAGCTATCCGACTCTGACAGGGATCTCGAATTCCAGACCGGCTCCCTGAACCTTGGCTCCGAGACCATGAAGCTCGGAGACATTGTCGATGGCCTGCGCCAGACCTATTGCGAAAGCATCGGTGCCGAATACATGCACGTGGTGGATACCCGCATCAAGCGTTGGTTCCAGCAGCGCATGGAGCCGGTTCGTTCACGCCCGGCATACGAAGATAACACCCGTAAGCATATCCTTGAGCGCCTGACGGCCGCCGAAGGCCTCGAGAAGTACCTGGGGTCCCGCTACCCCGGCGTAAAGCGGTTCGGCCTTGAGGGTGGCGAGAGTCTGATCCCATGTCTTGACGAGCTGATTCAGCGTGCCGGCTCCTATGGTGCCAAGGAAATCGTCCTGGGTATGGCTCACCGTGGCCGCCTCAACGTTCTGGTAAACACCCTGGGCAAAAATCCGCGGGAGCTTTTCGACGAATTCGAGGGCAAGAAGCTCGCAGATTCTGGCTCCGGTGATGTGAAGTACCACCAGGGCTTCTCATCCAACGTGATGACGCCGGGTGGCGAAGTTCACCTGGCAATGGCGTTTAACCCGTCACACCTTGAAATCGTTTCTCCGGTTGTTGAGGGCTCTGTCCGGGCTCGTCAAACCCGCCGTAACGACAATGAGGGCACCAAGGTCGTTCCGATTATCATGCACGGCGACGCAGCATTTGCCGGCCAGGGCGTGGTGATGGAAACCTTCCAGATGTCCCAGACCCGCGGCTTCGGCGTTGGTGGCACCATTCATATCGTGATCAACAACCAGGTTGGTTTTACCACCAGCAAGCAGGAAGATGCGCGATCCACGGAATACTGTACCGACGTTGCCAAGATGATCCAGGCGCCGATTCTGCATGTGAATGCGGATGACCCTGAAGCGGTCATGTTCGTGACACAGATGGCGATGGATTATCGCAACGAATTCAAGAACGACGTGGTGATCGATCTGGTCTGCTATCGTCGTCGTGGTCACAACGAAGCGGACGAGCCGGCAGCAACCCAGCCGGTCATGTACGAGAAAATCCGCAAGCTGAAGACCACCCGCAACCTGTACGTGGATCAATTGGTGGAAGCCGGTGTTATCACCGAGGAAGAAGCCAAGCAGATGGAGAACGACTACCGTGACGCCCTGGATAATGGCGAGCACGTGGTCAAATCCCTGGTCAAAGAGCCCAACAAAGAGCTCTACGTTGACTGGACTCCTTACCTCGGCCACGAGTGGACAGCCAAGTGCAAGTCCAGCGTTGCGCTGAAGACGATCCAGAAGCTGGGCAAGAAACTGACCTCGGTCCCTGAAGGTTTCAGTATCCAGCGTCAGGTCTCCAAGATTGTTTCCGACCGCGAAAAAATGACCGCCGGCGCCCTGCCTATCAACTGGGGCTACGGTGAAGTCATGGCGTATGCGACGCTGTTGGACGAGGGTCACCCAATCCGCCTTACGGGGCAGGATATTGGCCGTGGCACGTTCTCTCACCGCCATGCCGTCCTTCACAACCAGAAAGATGGCTCGACCCATATTGCTCTGGCGGAATTGTCGGAAGATCAGCCCAAGTTCGAAATTTACGACTCGCTGCTGTCGGAAGAAGCCGTAATGGCGTTCGAGTACGGCTACGCCACTACCGCGCCTGATGGCCTTGTGGTCTGGGAAGCGCAGTTCGGCGATTTTGCCAATGGCGCCCAGGTTGTAATCGACCAGTTCCTGACCAGTGGTGAGCACAAGTGGGGACGCCTTTGTGGTCTGACCCTTCTGCTGCCCCATGGTTACGAAGGGCAGGGGCCAGAGCACAGCTCGGCGCGCCTCGAGCGTTTCCTGCAACTGAGTGCAGAGCATAATATCCAGGTTTGCGTGCCGACCACGCCTTCCCAGGTATTCCATATGCTGCGGCGCCAGGTAAAACGCCCGTTGCGCAAGCCGTTGGTAGCCATTACGCCCAAGAGCCTGCTGCGGCACAAGGAAGCGACGTCTGATCTTGATGATCTGACCAGTGGTACTTTCAAGACGGTGCTGCCCGAGAAAGAACCGTCCGATCCGAAGAAGGTCACCCGTCTGATCCTGTGCTCAGGCAAGGTGTATTTCGATCTGCTTGAAAAGAAGAAGTCGGACGAGCGTGATGACGTGGCCATTGTCCGGATCGAACAGCTGTATCCTTTCCCCGGAGACGATCTTGACGAGCTCTTGAGCGAGTACTCCAAGCTCAAGCACGTCGTCTGGTGTCAGGAAGAGCCGATGAACCAGGGTGCCTGGTACTGCAGCCAGCATCACATGCGTAATGCGCTGCACCGCCTGAACCCCAAGCTGTACCTTCAGTATGCCGGTCGTGACGCTTCGGCTGCTCCTGCCTGTGGCCATATGTCGGTCCACATTGAAGAGCAGAAGAAACTGGTTAACGACGCGTTTGAAATTTGACGAGCTACCGAACTAAGGATCTGTAATGTCAACTGAGATTAAAGCCCCCGTTTTCCCGGAGTCGGTCGCGGAAGGTACTGTCGCGACCTGGCACAAACAGCCGGGTGAAGCCTGCTCCCGTGACGAGCTGATTGTCGATATCGAGACCGACAAGGTTGTTCTTGAGGTCGTTGCGCCTGCTGACGGCGTGATTGAGGAAATCATCAAGAACGAAGGCGATACCGTTGAAAGTGGTGAGGTAGTCGGCAAGTTCAAGGAAGGCGCCAAGGGCGAATCCAAGCCTGCCGAGGGTAAGAAAGAAGAAAGCAAGGAAGAGGCTCCGAAGGAAGAAGCCAAGAGCGAGGCATCTTCCGGCGAAGCCATCCTGAGCCCGGCGGCCCGAAAGCTGGCTGAGGAAAATAACGTCGATCCGAACAGCATCAAGGGTACCGGCAAAGATGGCCGCGTAACCAAGGAAGACGTTCAGAACCACTTAGACAGTGCCAAGTCCTCCGGTGGTGCTGCCGCACCCCAGCCTGCGGCTGGTATGCCGGAAGTCAACGTCAGCCAGGGCGAACGTCCCGAGAAGCGCGTACCGATGACCCGCCTGCGTGCGAGCATCGCCAAGCGACTGGTTAATGCCCAGCAGAGCGCAGCCATGCTGACCACCTTTAACGAGGTGAACATGGGGCCGATCATGGAGATGCGCAAGCAGTACCAGGACAGCTTTGTGAAGCGTCACGGTATCAAGCTTGGCTTCATGTCGTTCTTCACCAAGGCTGCCACCGAAGCCCTGAAGCGCTTCCCGGCGGTGAACGCGTCCATCGATGGTAACGACATGGTGTATCACGGTTACCAGGACATCGGCGTGGCGGTTTCCACCGATCGCGGCCTGGTGGTTCCGGTTCTGCGTGATTCCGACGCCATGGGCCTGGCCGACATCGAGAAGAAGATCGTCGAGTACGGCACCAAGGCGAAAGAAGGCAAACTGGCCATTGAAGACATGACCGGCGGTACCTTCACAATTACCAACGGCGGTATCTTCGGTTCGCTGATTTCCACACCGATCCTGAACCCGCCGCAGACAGCCATCCTGGGCATGCACAAGATCCAGGAGCGTCCGATGGCCGTGAACGGCAAGGTGGAAATTCAGCCGATGATGTACCTGGCGCTTTCTTACGACCACAGAATGATTGATGGTAAGGAAGCGGTGCAGTTCCTCGTTGCCATCAAGGAAATGCTTGAAGACCCGGCACGTATTCTGCTGGACGTCTGAGCCGACATTTAACGAATCGGAAACGGGATAAAAGTATGTCTGATAAGTACGACGTCATTGTCATTGGTGCAGGCCCCGGGGGCTACGTAGCTGCCATCAAAGCGGCACAGCTGGGTCTCAAGACCGCGTGTGTCGAGTCCTGGACTTCAGAAGACGGTAAGGCACAGGTGCTCGGTGGCACCTGCCTGAACGTTGGTTGCATCCCCTCCAAGGCGCTGCTGGAGATTTCCCACAAGTTTGAGGAATCCAGCCACGATTTCGAGATGCAGGGCATCATCGCCAAGGATGTCAAAATGGACATCGGCAAGATGATGGAGCGCAAGAGCGGCATCGTTAAGCAGCTGACCGGCGGTATCGCAGGCTTGTTCAAGTCCAACGGCGTGACTTCCATCCATGGCCACGGCAAATTGCTGGCCAACCGCAAGGTGGAAGTAACCGACAAGGACGGCAAGTCGAAGACCTACGAAGCCGAAAACATCATTCTGGCCACCGGTTCCAAGCCGATCCAGATTCCGCCCGCACCCTTCGACGGCGAATACATCGTGGATTCCGAGGGTGCCCTCGAGTTCACCGAGGTGCCGAAGCGCCTGGGTGTGATTGGTGCCGGCGTTATCGGCCTGGAACTCGGCAGTGTCTGGGCCCGCCTGGGCGCGGAAGTCACCGTTCTGGAAGCCCAGGACACCTTCCTGCCGGCCGTTGACCAGCAGGTAGCAAAAGATGCCCTGAAACAGTTCCAGAAGCAGGGACTGAACATCGTCATGGGTGCGCGTATGACTGGCGCGGAAGTAAAGCGCAAGCTGGTGAACGTGAACTACGAGGATTCCAAGGGCAAGCACGAAGCCAAGTTCGACAAGCTGATCGTGGCTGTTGGTCGTCGACCCTACACCGACAACCTGTTGTCGGAAGATTCCGGCGTCCAGATGGATGAGCGCGGCTTCATCTTTGTTGATGACAACTGTAAAACCGAAGCCCCGGGTGTCTGGGCGATCGGTGACGTGGTTCGTGGACCCATGCTGGCCCACAAGGCGTCTGAAGAAGGCATCATGGTTGCGGAGCGTATTGCCGGGCACAAGCCTCAGGTGAACTACGACTGCATCCCGAACGTTGTCTACACCTTCCCGGAAGTTGCCTGGGTTGGCAAAACCGAAGAGCAGATGAAGGCAGAAGGTGAAGAGTACAACGTAGGTACCTTCCCGTTTGCGGCCAACGGTCGTGCAATGGCTGCAAACTCGGCGTCCGGTCTGGTCAAGATCATTGCTGACGCAAAAACTGACCGCATTGTCGGTTTCCATGTAGTTGGTCCCCAGGCCTCTGAAATCGTTGCCCAGGGCGTAATCGCCATGGAATTCGGTTCCAGCGCCGAAGATCTGGCCCTGACCTGTTTTGCACATCCGACTCTGTCCGAGTCCGTGCATGAAGCAGCTCTGGCCGTCGGTGGTGGCGCGATCCACATCGCCAACCGCCGCAAGAAGAAGTAACGCAAACCAGGAATTTTTTAATTCGGGACATTAACTATGAATTTGCATGAATATCAGGGCAAACAGCTTTTCGCTGAATATGGCCTGCCAGTATCCAAGGGCATTGCCTGTGATACTCCGAAGGAAGCTGTAGACGCAGCTGGTGAAATCGGCGGTGATGCATGGGTTGTGAAAGCCCAGGTTCACGCAGGTGGCCGTGGTAAGGCTGGCGGTGTAAAGCTGGTCAAGAGCAAAGAAGAGATCCGTGAGTTTGCCGAGAAGTGGCTGGGCCAGAACCTGGTAACCTACCAGACAGATGAAAACGGCCAGCCGGTGAGCAAGATCCTGGTTGAATCCCTCACCGACATCGACCAGGAGCTTTACCTGGGCGCGGTTGTTGACCGTGGCACTCGCCGCATCGTGTTCATGGCCTCCACCGAAGGTGGTGTTGAGATCGAGAAGGTTGCCGAAGAAACGCCCGAGAAGATCCTGAAAGCCGAAATCGACCCGCTGGTTGGCGCTCAGCCGTACCAGGGCCGCGAGCTCGCGTTCAAACTGGGCCTGGAAGGCAAGCAGATCGGTCAGTTCACCAAGATCTTCGTTGGTCTGGCCAAGCTGTTCGAAGAGTGCGATCTGGCACTGGTAGAAATCAACCCGCTGGTTATTACCCCGGCTGGTGATCTGCACTGCCTGGACGCCAAAGTCGGCGTCGACGGCAACGCACTGTACCGCCAGAAAAAGATCCACGAGATGCACGATCCCTCCCAGGAAGATTCCCGGGAAGCGGAAGCGGCCAAGTGGGAGCTCAACTACGTGGCCCTGGAAGGCAACATCGGCTGCATGGTCAACGGTGCCGGCCTGGCCATGGGTACCATGGACATCATCAAGCTGTCCGGCGGCCAGCCTGCCAACTTCCTGGACGTTGGCGGCGGTGCAACCAAGGAGCGTGTTTCCGAGGCATTCAAGATCATCCTGTCTGACTCCAATGTGAAGGCGGTTCTGGTCAACATCTTCGGTGGTATCGTTCGCTGCGACATGATTGCAGAGGGCATCATCGGTGCCGTGAAGGAAGTCGGCGTCAAGGTTCCTGTTGTGGTTCGCCTTGAAGGCAACAACGCGGAGAAGGGTACTCAGGTACTCGCCGAGAGCGGTCTGAACATCATTGCCGCTACCAGTCTGTCGAATGCGGCAGAGCAAGTTGTTAAAGCCGCAGGGGGTAAATAATGAGCATCCTGATTAACAAAGACACCAAGGTTATCTGTCAGGGCTTTACCGGCGCACAGGGCACCTTCCACTCAGAGCAGGCGATCGCCTACGGCACCAAGATGGTTGGTGGCGTCAGCCCCGGCAAGGGCGGTACCGAGCATCTGGGTCTGCCGGTGTTCAACACCGTGCGTGACGCCGTTGAAGCAACCGGCGCTGAAGCTACCGTTATCTACGTACCTGCGCCGTTCTGTAAGGACGCCATCATCGAAGCGGCGGATGCCGGCATTCAGCTGATCGTATGTATCACTGAAGGTATCCCTACTATCGATATGCTGTACGCCAAAGAATACGTGGATCGCAAAGGCGTTCGCATGATTGGTCCGAACTGCCCGGGTGTTATCACTCCGGACGAGTGCAAGATCGGCATCATGCCTGGCCACATCCACAAGAAGGGCAAGGTTGGCATCGTGTCCCGTTCAGGCACCCTGACTTACGAAGCGGTCAAGCAGACCACTGACTTCGGCTACGGTCAGTCCACCTGTATCGGTATCGGTGGTGACCCGATCCCGGGCTCCAACTTCATCGACATTCTGGCCCTGCTCGAGAAAGATCCCGAGACAGAAGCCATTGTGATGATTGGCGAGATCGGCGGTACCGCCGAGGAAGAAGCTGCGGCCTACATCAAGCAGAACGTCTCCAAGCCGGTGGTTTCCTACATCGCTGGTGTTACTGCGCCTCCGGGCAAGCGCATGGGCCATGCCGGCGCCATCATCTCCGGTGGCAAGGGTACAGCAGACGATAAGTTTGCTGCCCTGGAAGACGCTGGTGTTCGCACCGTACGCAGTCTGGCCGAGATCGGTCAGGCCCTGAAGGAAGTCACTGGCTGGTAAGCTGGCCTTCTTTCAGTAAAAACCCCCGTTTCTGCCCTGCAGAGCGGGGGTTTTTTATTTATAATGACGGGTCGCCTGAACTATGATGGCGGTTCCAATACCAAATAAGGAGTTCGTGCTTTGAGTTCTGTAGATTCCCAGCAAAGGGTTTTGTCCGGCATGCGTCCGACCGGCAAGCTTCACCTTGGCCACTACCACGGTGTGCTGAAAAACTGGGTTAAACTCCAGCATGAATTCGAATGTTTTTTCTTTGTGGCGGACTGGCACGCGCTCACCACCAACTACGATGACCCCTCCGGCATTGAACAAAGCGTCTGGGATATGGTCATTGATTGGCTGGCGGCCGGTGTGAACCCGGGCTCGTCCACGATGTTTATCCAGTCGCAGGTGCCCGAGCACGCCGAACTGCATCTGCTGCTCTCGATGATCACGCCCCTCGGGTGGCTGGAACGCGTGCCGACGTTCAAGGATCAGCAGGAGAAGCTGCGGGAGAAGGATCTGGCGACCTACGGGTTCCTGGGTTACCCGCTGCTTCAGAGTGCAGATATTCTGGTTTACCGGGCAGGAAAAGTGCCTGTTGGTGCGGATCAGGTTTCCCACGTTGAAATCACCAGGGAAATCGCGCGCCGGTTCAACCACATCTATGGTCGCGAGCCAGGCTTTGAAGAGCAGGCGGAAGGTGCCATCGTGAAGATGGGCAAGAAAAACGCCAAGCTCTATCGCAATCTCAAGAGGCGTTACCAGGAAGAGGGCGACATGGACGCCCTGGAAACGGCCCGTGCTCTGTTGAAAGAACAACAGAATATCTCCCTGGGCGATCGTGAGCGTCTTTACGGTTACATTGAAGGTGGCGGTAAGGTGATTTTGCCGGAGCCCCAACCGCTGCTGACGCCGGAATCCAAGTTGCCGGGGCTGGATGGGCAGAAAATGTCCAAGTCCTACAACAACTATATCGGTCTGCGGGAAGAGCCGGACAGCGTAGCCCAGAAGGTTCGCACCATGCAGACCGACCCCCAACGGGTCCGGCGCACCGATGCGGGTGAGCCCGAAAAGTGCCCGGTGTGGGGAATGCACAAGATCTATTCCGATGCTGACACTCAGGAGTGGGTGCAGACCGGTTGTCGCAGTGCCGGCATCGGTTGCCTGGATTGCAAGAAGCCGTTGATTGACGCGATTGTCGAGGAGCAGCGTCCGCTCCACGAACGCGCGCGGGAGTATGAGGGCAATCCGGATCTGGTTCATTCCATTCTCCAGGAAGGTCGCGAACACGCCCGTGACGCCGCCCGCGACACCCTGGAGGAAGTCCGGGCCGCCATGGGGCTTCATTACCGTTGAATCCGCAGGAGTCGGTGCCACGAGCATACAGCCAGTGCGCCGACCCGGAGTGAAAGGTTATGACTGAAGAATCCACCGATCAGGCCACGCCCGAAGCCCAGGACGCTGCACCGGAGCAGTCGCCCCTGGCGCGGGTGTCCGGCAAGCCGGTGGTGGATCTTCCCAAGGATTTGTACATTCCGCCGGACGCCCTTGCCGTCTTCCTTGAGGCGTTCGAAGGGCCGCTGGATCTTCTGCTGTATCTCATCCGTCGCCAGAACATGAACATTCTGGACATCGACGTCAGCGAAATTACCCGGCAATACATGGATTACATCGGTGCCGTGGAGGCCATGCGGTTCGAGCTGGCTGCGGAGTACCTGGTGATGGCCGCCACATTGGCGGAGATCAAATCGAGGATGCTGTTGCCTCGACAGGAAAGCGACGATGAGGAAGAGGTTGATCCCCGGGCAGAACTGATTCGCCGGCTTCAGCAATACGAGCGGTTCAAGCAGGCAGCCGAGGACATTGATGAATTACCACGCCTGGAACGCGATACCTTTGCCGCCTCCGCCGCGCTGCCGAAGATGCCCTCCAGTCAGCCCCATCCGGATGTAGACTTGCGGGAAATGCTGCTGGCTCTGCAAGGCGTGCTTCAGCGGGCAGACCTGTTTACCAGTCACCATGTTGAACGGGAAAGGCTTTCGACCCGGGAGCGCATGTCCGCAATCCTGTCGGTGCTTCAGGACGATCATTTTGTGACATTCGAAAGCCTGTTTACGATTGAAGAGGGCCGGCTCGGCGTCGTGGTGACCTTCCTGGCCACGCTTGAGCTGGTCAAAGAGCAGCTGATCGAGGTTGTCCAGGCCGAGGTCCTGGGCCCGATTCATGTTCGAGCCAGGGCAGCCAGCTAGGGCCTCCCGACGTTCAAAGCACGGAAACACGGATCAGACACCATGAACGAAGAACACCTGCTGAGAATACAGGCGATCGCCGAAGCGGCCCTGCTGGCTGCGGGCAAACCCTTGTCTCTCGACCAGCTCCGGGACCTGTTCAGTGAAGAGGAGCGCCCCGCACGCCAGGTAATGGAACATGTCATGGTACTTCTGGAAGCGGCCTGCGAAGGGCGCGGTTTTGAATTGAAGAAGGTTGCCAGCGGCTACCGTATTCAGGTGCGCGAGGAATTCGCGCCCTGGGTCGGGCGTTTGTTTGAGGAAAAGCCCCAGCGCTATTCCCGGGCGTTGCTTGAAACCCTGGCCTTGATCGCCTACCGGCAGCCCATCACCCGGGGTGAAATCGAGGATATTCGGGGTGTTACGGTAAGCAGCAATATCATTCGCACCCTGCTTGAGCGAGAGTGGGTTCGCGTCGTTGGGCATCGGGATGTTCCCGGCCGTCCGGCCATGTATGCGACTACGAAACAGTTTCTGGACTACTTTAACCTCACGGGCCTGGATCAGATGCCGCCCCTGAATGAAGTCCGCGATCTTGAAGAGATCGGCCGGGAAATTGAAAAGAACATGCAGGCGGAGATCGAGTTCGAATCAACGACTGCCGAGAACGACGACGAATCTTCGAGCCAGACACTTCACTGACGCCATTCGGGTGTCAGTCAGATACTAAGGATTGATTTCATGGCGGCAGAACGCCCCAACAAACCAGCCAGACCAGCCAAGGACAACGCGAGCCAGGGTGGGCCAGAGCGTATTCAGAAATTGCTTGCCCGCGCGGGCATCGGTTCGCGCCGGGAAATTGAAGGCTGGATGGAAGCCGGCCGCCTGCTGGTCAACGGGCAACCTGTGGCGCCCGGGCAAAAAGCGACTGTTGAGGATCGCTTCGAACTCGACGGCAAGCGACTTGAAGTGTCCGGTGCGGCGGAAGTGATGCGCCGGGTACTGATCTACAACAAGCCCGAGGGTGAGGTTACCACTCGAAAGGATCCTGAGGGGCGGCCGACGGTGTTTGATCGTTTGCCACGTCTCAAGGAGCACCGGTGGATTTCCATCGGACGGCTGGATATCAATACCACGGGACTGGTGCTCTTCACCACAGACGGCGAGTTGGCGAATCGCCTGATGCACCCGTCCAACCAGATTGATCGGGAATACGCGGTACGGATCTTCGGGGAAGTGGACGATGCGATGATCGAGCGCCTGCTTCAGGGCGTTCTCCTTGAAGATGGCATGGCCAAGTTCACCGATATCTCTCCGGCCGGCGGTAGCGGTATAAATCGCTGGTTCCACGTGACCTTGCTGGAAGGGCGCAATCGGGAAGTACGTCGTCTGTGGGAATCCCAGGGTGTTCGCGTCAGTCGGCTGAAACGCGTGCGCTACGGGCCGATCTTCCTGCCGAGCAGGTTGACCGTAGGAAAATGGGAAGAGCTGGATCAGCGCGCAGTAGACACCCTGAGTCGCACGGTTGGTCTCGAAGCGGTTGAGATTCCGCAGAAAACGCCAAATGAGAAAGCGGCCCACGACCGCCAGAGGCGGAAAAGCCCTGGCCGGTCCGGTAAGAAAACCCCCGGCAACAAATGGGCTGTCAGCGACACCAAACCTGCCAAACCAGCCGGGCGTGCTCCCCGGCCAGAGAGAGCCCGAAGCAAGACGCCCCGGGGCTGATCGTTACGAAATGGTGGCAAACACCCGGGTGCAGTTACGGCCCTGGTGTTTGGCACGATAGAGTGCCTCGTCCGCCCTTGCCAGCCAGGCCTGGGGCGCCTCCTTGGGCAGGAAAGTGGCAACACCACAACTCGTTGTGACCTTCAGCTCCTTCTCTCCGCCATCAACCCGGATAGCGGCAATCGCTTCGCGAACGCGCTCTGCTACATCCCTGGCATCCTGCTCCGAGGTATGCGGGAGCAGGATAGCAAACTCCTCGCCGCCAAAGCGGTAGACTGAATCCGAGGTTCGGATCGACTTCTCGATCTCGCACGCGGCCAATTGCAGAAGATGGTCGCCAACCACATGGCCGTGAGTGTCGTTCACCGTCTTGAAGTGGTCCAGATCGCAGAGGACGAGCGAGTAGGGCTCGCCATGGCGCTCTGATAACAGGCTGGAGCGCTGCAGAGCGTCGTCCAGGGCGCGTTTGTTGGGTATGCCGGTCAGGGAATCTGTCAGGGATGCCTGCTCAATGGCCACGTACTGGCAGGCGTTGCGAATCGGGCAGATCGCCGCACTCAGAACCATCTCTACGCCTTCCAGCTCCTGTTCCGAGAACCTCTGCCGACGTTGCAGTACCAGGGTCCCATAATTGACACCTTCAAGGCTCAGCCGGTACTCGCAGCGGTGTGGGCCCCCCATGCCTGTGGCATAGACGAAATCCTGTTTACCGATCCGGTGGCGGTAGTTGAGCGCACTGAAAGGAACAATGGCGACCAGCTCTTCGGCCAGGATCGCCAGCTGCTGTTCCAGCGACAGGGTGGTGGACAGCCGGCGCGTCAGCCTGGTGAGTACATCCGGCGTGTTGTTCCAGTCCTGATGTGCCTGACGCAGCGCAGCCAGTTTCTGGGGCTGGGAAGGAGACTGATGGATCGACGGTATGTTTTTCACTACGGTTCACTCTGTCGCAGAAGTTTACAGTGCTTTGCGTGTGCAAAGCAGAAACCGTGCCCAGTCATCAAAAACGAACAAAAACAGCGAGTAACGAGGCTAACATCACTTGGTTTCTGATTTTTCGGCTGTCGTTCCTGATTCGCCGTCAAAAAACCGGCAGTGATTTGCCGCGATGTTCCTGAGCTGTGCAAAATGTCAGACAAGGGGTGGGGCTATAGATTCCCTGTGGTAAACTTCTGCGTTTGAAATCGTGCCGTCTTCAGGAATGAGTGACCAACTTTATGAGGTTTCAGGCCCCGGAAAGTCTGTCTGAACAAATTGCCCAGCATCTGGGGCAACGAATCATCACGCGAGATCTCAAGCCCGGCGAACGCATTCAGGAATTGAAGGTGTCGGGAGAACTGAATGTCAGCCGTGGCTCCGTTCGGGAAGCACTGCTCATTCTGGAGCGACGCCATCTGATTGAGATTTTCCCCCGGCGGGGTGCGGTGGTCTCCAGCCTGACGCCAGAAAGCGTCAACAGCCTCTACGACATCTATATCGACCTCCTCTGCATGCTGGGGCGCAAGGTACTTGAGCGCTGGTCCGGCAGGGAGCTTGGCGGTGTCATGGGTCAGGTCCGTGAATTGCAGGCAGTCATTGATGCCCTGAACGCCACCAGTGCCGACGCCGCCGAGCAGGTTATTGATGCGGGTTTCGGGGTTATGCGTTACGCCTACGGCCTGGTTGAGAACCCGTTTCTGGAGGAAACCCTCGAGAATTTTCGGCCGGCCATCAGCCGCACCTATTTTGTGGCGCTGGAACACTTCCGGGAAGAAATCGGTGAAACGGCCACCTTCTTTCGGCAGCTGGCGGATGCCGCCGTCAACGACGACACTGAGCGGCTGCAAGCCGTTATCCAGGCCTTTGGGGAGCACCAGCGGCAGCAGGTGTTGACGATCCTCCGGCAGGAAGCGAGCGCCTGATATGCGGCTGAAGTCCATCAAACTGTCCGGCTTCAAATCGTTCGTAGATCCCACCACGGTTCCGTTCCCCTCCAACATGACGGCCGTGGTCGGCCCCAATGGGTGCGGCAAGTCAAATATCATCGATGCGGTGCGTTGGGTCATGGGGGAGAGCTCCGCCAAGTACCTGCGTGGCGAATCCATGACGGACGTTATCTTTAACGGTTCCAGCGCAAGAAAACCTGTGGGACAGGCATCCATCGAACTGGTGTTTGATAACAGCGATGGTTCCGCGCCCGGTGAATTCGTGAAATTCAACGAAATCTCCGTTCGCCGCCGCGTTTCCCGGGAAGGGCAGTCCGAATATTTCCTGAATGGCTCCAAGTGCCGGCGTCGCGACATTACCGACCTGTTCCTCGGCACCGGTCTCGGCCCGCGGAGCTATGCCATCATCGAACAGGGCATGATTTCCCGGCTGATTGAGGCCAAACCGGAAGAGCTTCGGATCTATATTGAAGAGGCGGCCGGCATTTCAAAATACAAGGAGCGGCGCCGGGAAACGGAGAACCGTATCCGCCGGACCCAGGAAAACCTGGAGCGTCTGACCGATTTGAGGGAAGAGCTGGGCCGCCAACTGCAACACCTGGAGCGTCAGGCAGCCGCAGCCGAAAAGTACAAGGCCTACAAGCAGGAAGAGCGCCAGAAAAAAGCCGAACTGACGGTGCTGCGCTGGCAATCCCTCGACAATGACTTGCAAGCCTGGCGAGGCAAGATCCGGGATACCGAGCTCGAGCTCGAGAAATACCTCACCGAGCGGGTCAGCCTGGAGACCTCCCTGGAATCCCTGCGCGACAATCACCAGGAACGGACCGAGCATTTCAACCGGGCACAGGCACGGTATTACGAAGCTGGGGCCGATATCGCCCGTATAGAGCAGAGCCTCGAACATCAGCGTGAACGCAGCCGGCAAATGGCGGCGGAGCTGGACCAGGCCATGGCGAACCAGAGAGAACTGGCCCGCGAGCTGGAGCAGGATGAGGACAAGCTTGCGGGAATCCAGGAAGAACTCGACATGATGGAGCCGGAGCAGGAAGCGCTGGCAGTTCGCTCCGAGGAGTCTGGTGAGAAGTTGCAGCAGGCCGAAGACGCCATGAGCGACTGGCAGCACCAGTGGGAAGACTTCAGTGCCCGTTCATCGGACGCGCGGCGCCAGGCAGAGCTGGCCCAGTCCAGAATCCGCTCGCTTGAGGATGCCATTGAGCAACTGCTGGCCCGCCAACGCAAGCTTCAGGACGAACAGGAGTTGCTGGAAGGTCAGATGGACCGCGCCGAGCTCGAAGACCTGCTGGAACAGCAGGAAACCCTGGAGCTGAAGCGCGAAGAGGCGGCCGAACGGATTGCATCCGTTCAGGACGAGCTCTACGAAGCCCGGCAGCAACAGCGTGATGCCGAGCAGGCGCTCTCTGAAGAACGCCAACGGGTGCAGAGCCTTCGTGCGTCCCTGGAGTCCCAGCAATCCCTTCTGGATGAGCAGATGGGGGCCGGGGATGATGTTCTGCAATCCTGGCTGTCACAGAACGCCCTCAGCGATATGCCCCGGGTGGCCAGTCAGCTTCAGATTACCGATGGCTGGGAGTTTGCTGTCGAACAGGTTATCGGGCGGTTTACCCAGGGTCTCTGCCTTCCCGATATTGATCAGCTCTCGTACGCAATGAAAGAAGCGCCAAAGGGGTTGGCGCTGGTGGAGGCAGAAGCCACAGACGGGAGTGAGCGTTCCGGGTTGGCGGCCAAGGTATCCGGAGTGCCGGGAATAGCCTCGCTGCTTCGCGGCATCGATACCGTGGAAACCGTCTCTGACGCCATGGGTATTCGATCGGGGCTTCGGGACGGTCAAAGCCTGATGACACCCGAGGGCGTCTGGATATCCCGGGAGTGGGTCCTGATGCCGGACTCTGATGCCGGCCAGGTAGGTGTGATTGAGCGGCAGAAGAAGGTGACGGAACTGACCGCGCAGCTGGCCGAGGCGGAGGAGGCGCTGGAGGCGGCTACCGAACGGCTGGAAGAGCTCCAGGAGCGGGCAGAGCGTTCGGAAGCAGCCCGGGATGAGGCGCAGACCCGTCTGAGCGAGGCAGATCGTGAACTGAGCACCCTGGCGTCCAGGGTCAGCGGCCTGCGAGCACGTGCCGAGCAGATTGATGCCCGTCTGCAGCGAATCCGGGACGATATTCAGGACGTGTCCGAAAACCTCGAGGGCCAGAAAGAGAGTCTTCAGGATGCCCGGGAAGACTGGCAACTGGCGCTGGCTTCCACCGAAGACAGCGATGAAGAGAAAGAGCGGTTGCTGGAGCAGCGCGATACCTTGCGCGAAAACCTGGACCGGCTTCGCCAGGAGGCCCGGCACGATCGTGATCACGCGCATCAGCTGCAGCTCCAGCTGCAGACCCTGCACAGTCAACGTGACGGCCTCAGGCAGACGATTGATCGGATGCAGTTGCAGAAGGAGCGTATCGACGAGCGCCTGGAGATTCTGAGGGAGTCCCGGGAAAGCGCCGAAGAACCCATCGAAGACCTGCAGATGCAGCTCGAAGGGCTGCTGGACCGCCGATTGGCGGAAGAGGAAAAGCTGGGCGCTGCTCGCGACGCGCTGGAAGAGATTGATCGGGAAGTGCGCGAAAAGGAACAGGGCAGAAGCGGAACCGATCATCGCATTCAGGAAGTCCGGTCCCGACTCGAAAAACTGAAAATGGAGTCCCAGGCCCTGGAAATCCGTTCCGGGAATCATGTCGATCAGCTCAAGGAGCTGGACGTAAAACTTCAGGATATCCTCGCCCAGTTGCCCGAGGGTGCGAATGAAAAAGACTGGGCAGACGAACTGGAGCGAATCGGCAACCGAATTCAGCGCCTGGGCGCGATTAACCTGGCGGCCATCGAGGAATATCAGGTTCAGAGTGAGCGCAAGACCTACCTGGATTCCCAGCATGAGGACCTGATGGAAGCCCTGGAAACACTGGACAACGCCATACGGAAAATAGATCGGGAAACCCGGCAGCGTTTCAAGGAAACCTTTGACCAGGTGAACGGTGGTCTTCAGGCTCTGTTTCCCAAAGTGTTCGGAGGCGGGAACGCCTACCTCGAGCTTACCGGTGAGGATCTTCTGGAAACCGGCGTTGCAATCATGGCGCGGCCGCCGGGCAAGAAGAACAGCACCATTCACCTGCTGTCGGGCGGCGAGAAGGCCCTTACGGCGATCGCACTGGTGTTTTCGATTTTCCAGCTGAACCCGGCACCCTTCTGTATGCTGGACGAGGTGGATGCGCCGCTGGATGACGCCAACGTGGGCCGCTATGCCAACATGGTCAAGGAGATGTCCAAGCAGGTTCAGTTCATCTACATTACCCACAACAAGATTGCCATGGAGATGGCGGATCAGTTGATGGGCGTAACCATGCACGAACCGGGGTGTTCGCGCCTGGTGTCGGTCGATGTCGACGAGGCAGCGGCTCTCGCAGAGGCTTGAGGCTGTTCAGAATTCAGGCGACCATGACAATCACGCCATCTGGCCCGGGTGTGCGTTGTATTCATTACGGGCTTTTCTTAGAGTAGCAACGTTACGGGATCTGCAAACAGGACAGCAGCACTATGTCACTTAGGGAATGGTTAATTGCCATCGGTACCCTGGTTATTATCGGCATTGTCATTGATGGCGTGCGCCGCATGCGGCGTGCCCGGAAGGAATCCATGGCAATCTCATCGGGCATGGGCGCCGATGAGCTCGAGGATTCGCCACTCGATGACGAGTACAACCCGGAGTTGCCCAATGGCGGCGCACGAACCATCTCCCGCGACACACTCGAAGAGCGTGGCTATGTAAAGCGTGAAAAGCCCAGCCGATTTGGTTCTCCGAAACCCAAACCGACCCGCCCGGTAACCGCTGCTGCCAAGGAAGAACATCGGGAGTCGCCAGAACCGGATCTGCATCCGGAGCCGGAAAGCGAACCGGCTGCCGAGTATCACGATGAACCTGTTGAGTCGGATCCCGATTTCGGGTTGTCCAGTCATGAGCCCGAAGAAACCGAGCTCGAATCAGGTTGGGGGGCCATCGAAGATGAGGTGGAAGCAGTCCCGCCTACGGTGACAACCGAAGTAGAGGAAGATACGGCACGGCGTGAACCTTCCCGAGCGGTCAGTGGTCAGCCGCTGGCAGGTGCGAATCGCCCTGAAGCCCGGGAAGTGATTGTGATCAATGTCCTGGCCAAGAGTGGTGAAGACTTCAAGGGGGTGGCCCTGAAGAAGTTGTTCGAAGCCTGTGGTCTGGAGCATGGTGATATGGACATTTATCACCGGCACGAGGAGTCCGATACCACCAGCCCGGTCCAGTTCAGTGTTGCCAATGCCGTGGAACCCGGCACGTTCAAGCCGGGCGATATGCCGACCCTGGCCACGCCCGGTATCAGTTTCTTCATGAGTATGCCCGGGCCCACCAATGCGCTGCAGGCGTTTGACTTCATGCTTGAGACAGCCCAGGCCGTGGTTCGTAACCTTGGCGGCGAGCTTAAGGATGAGCGCCGGAGCGTGATGACTCCTCAGACAATCGAGCACTGCCGCCAGAGGATTCGGGAGTTCGAGCGCAAGCAACGTTCCCAGCGAGTCTGAAACCTGGCGGTAAAAGAAGGCCAGATGCCCGGTTTGTTCCGGGCATTTTTTTGAGAGACGAGAGTGCCAGTCCATGAGCAAAGCCACGCCCGACATCATTCAGCGTGTTGAAGAACTCCGTTCGGCGATTGATGACCATAACTACCGCTATTACGTGCTGGATGACCCGCGTGTTCCCGATGCGGAATACGACCGGTTGTTCCGGGAATTGCAGGGCCTGGAAACCGATTATCCGGAGTTGGCTTCGGACACGTCGCCCACGCGGCGGGTTGGCAGCGCCGCGGAAACCAGCTTTGAGGAGGTAGTGCACAGGCTGCCCATGCTGTCGCTGGATAATGCGTTCAGCGAGGACGAACTTCGTGATTTTGACCGGCGGGTAAAAGATCGGCTCGGTATCACTGAGGACGTGGAGTATGTCTGTGAACCCAAGCTGGACGGGCTGGCGGTGAGCCTGCACTACGAGAATGGCGCCCTGACTACCGCCGCCACCCGGGGGGATGGCTATTCCGGGGAGGACATAACCGCCAATATCCGAACCATTCCCTCGGTACCGCTGAAGCTCCGTGGCGACGACGTGCCCGATCTGGTGGAGGTCCGCGGCGAAGTCTACATGCCGAAGGACGGTTTCGAACAGCTTAATCGCCGCCTGGCGGAGCGTGGCGAGAAGACCTTCGTTAATCCCCGTAATGCGGCGGCCGGCAGCCTCCGGCAGAAAAAGTCGACGGTAACCGCCAGACGCCCTCTCGAAATGTGCGCCTACAGCGTTGCGGTAACCGACGAAAGCCTCTTGCCGGATACCCAGTGGGAGGGGCTCAAGAGAGTCCAGAGCTGGGGTTTCCGTATTAATCCCGAGATGCGCAAGGCCAAGGGCGCGGAGGAATGCCTCGAAGCCTACAGCGAGCTGATGGACAAACGGGACGGACTCCCCTACGAAATCGACGGTATCGTCTTCAAGGTGAACCGGCTTGACCAGCAAAAGGCCCTGGGTTTTGTATCCCGGGCCCCTCGTTGGGCGATTGCCCAGAAGTTTCCGGCTCAGGAGGAACTCACGGTTATCGAGGACGTGGAATTCCAGGTCGGTCGTACTGGCGCGGTTACCCCGGTTGCGAGGTTAAAACCCGTGTTCGTGGGCGGTGTAACGGTGAGCAACGCCACCCTCCATAACATGGACGAAATTCGCCGACTGGATGTTCATATCGGCGATACCGTGTTCATTCGCCGCGCCGGAGATGTGATTCCGCAGGTAGTCAAAGTGGTGGCCGAAAAACGCCCCTCAGGCGCCCGGGAAGTAGAATTGCCCCGACAGTGCCCGGTGTGCGACTCGGATGTTATCCAGATCGAAGGTGAAGCCGTTGCCCGCTGCTCTGGGGGCCTGTTCTGCCCCGCGCAGCGAAAGGAAGCCATTCGCCACTATGCCTCCCGCAAAGCCCTCGATATTGAGGGCCTTGGAGACAAGTGGATAGATATCATGGTGGATCAGGGCATGGTGGAAACCGTTGCCGATCTGTATCGCCTGACCACCGACGACCTGGTGAAACTTGAGCGAATGGGAGAAAAGTCGGCGGCCAATCTGGTGGCTGCCATTGATCGGGCCAGAAACCCCGTGCTCTGGCGGTTCCTGTATGCCCTTGGCATCCGGGAGGTGGGGGAGGCCACCGCTAAAGGCCTGGCGGGCCACTTCGGAACTCTGGAGGCCATCGCTGCAGCGGATGAAGAGAGCCTCCAGACGGTTCCGGATGTCGGGCCGATCGTTGCGGGTCATATCCGTAGCTTTTTCGAGCAGACCCACAATCGCGAAACCCTGGATGCCCTGCGTGAAGCCGGTGTGAGGTGGCAGGAAGAGGAGGTTCGGGAGGGAGAGAAGCCTCTGAAAGGCCAGACCTGGGTGCTGACCGGTACGCTTTCCGGAATGACACGGGACGAAGCCAAAGAAAGGCTGGAATCCCTCGGAGCCAAGGTGGCCGGCAGCGTTTCCAAAAAGACGGCCTGCGTGGTGGCTGGCGAGGCCGCCGGTTCCAAACTGGCCAAGGCTGAACAGTTAGAGGTACCTGTTCTTGATGAAGCCGGGCTGGTGGCGTTGCTGGAAGAGCACGGCCTGGGCGCGGGCTAACCGAATCTGAGAACTCGCGCAGATCCCCTGCGTATCAAATTGGCTACCATGGCGTTGTTCTGTAACGGTGTGTAAACCGCCCGGTGTTCATGTTTCATCCGGGTGGTCGCTGCCATAACAACAACGATTGAAACGGATTTTTTCATGGGCGCCGATTTTCTCTCCCGCATTCATCCTGTTCGCCAACTTGCCGTTCTGGCCCTGCTTTCACTGGGGCTTGCTGCGTGCAAGACGGAAAAGGATCCCGACCAGCCCACAATCCTTGGCGTACCGCCGGTGTTCGCCTATCTCGGTGTTGAATACTCCTACAACTTCGGGGCCTACGGTGGCGAAGATATCCTTGATTATTCCCTGACCAATGCGCCGTCCTGGCTGGCGCTAGAGGACACCAGTAACAAGGCCCGCCAGGGCATCATTATGCGCGGTGTCCCCGGTCTCTCCGGCGGTAGTCGAGGAGAGGCGGACCTGGGCAAGACCGAAGGCATCAATCTGGTAACAACCGACGGCCGCATGGCTGGCGCCCAGCCGTTCGATATTGATGTGAAATATAATGTCATGTCTCTGGATGCAGAGCCGTTTACGGAAGGTGAAAGCCCGGAAATCCCTGCCAGTAACCGTGAACAATGTACCTTGCCTGATCTTGAAACCGAAGGTGAGCACAGCGTTACCATCAATCTCTACAACGATGACGGCTCCGTATCCGGTACCAGGGAGCTGACACTTCCGACGCGCCGCGTCTTCGTCAAGGTTACCCTGGATCAACCGTCGGTAACCCGGGTAGCGGTAGCTTTTGAGCTTTTGTCTGACTATGACGCATCCAGTTGCGACGTCGGATTCTCGCCTCCACACCAGAACTGCGATCACAGTGCCTCCAATGCGGGAGATGCCATCCTCGGCACGGACATTGTCGGGTTGGGCAGCAACAGTTCATTGCCTCCCGATGAGACGGGGGAAAGCGAGCTGGACTATATCGACTATGAGCTTGACGAACAGGGTTTCTATACGCGCGGTGTGATCACACTTGAGCCGGGTATTACCGAGTGTTATCTGCCATTGGAGGTGGTCGAGGACAGCTTTGCCGAGCCCGTCGAGTCCCTTCGCCTGGCACTGACAGAAGTGCGATCCGGTCTGGCCGGTCTTGGCAGCGGTAACGGTGGTGTCGTTACCAATTTGTCCATTCAGGACAACGAGCCGGTTCTGTCGCTGGAAACTGTAAACGGTGGCGGCAGGGATACGCTGAACGTGGGTGCTGTGCGCGAATACGTCGCGAGACTCTCTGGAGACAGAGACCGGGATATTTTTGCGAAGCTGAGCCACACCGAAGACTCCACCGCACGTCTCGAATCCGAGTTCGTTATCGAGCGACTGGAAGACGGAAACTGGGTTGAGAATGACGAACTGATTTTTCCAGAAGGGACCGATGAAGTGCCTTTCCGGATTCGGGTACCGGAGGCTGGCTATGCCAACCCGGCCTTCAGTGACCGGTTTATCCTGCTGGGCCTCAACGAGAACTTCCAGGCCGGTCGAGAGGATTATGCCCGGGCGGAGGCTGAAAACCTGATCCGGGTCAGCCTCAACGAGCTGACGTCTCCGCTTGCTCTGAACCCTGGCGACGGCTTTGTGGCCACAGACATCTCGATGGGCCATGACGGCAGGCTGTTCGTTGCCGGCTACGACACCCAGGATAACGACCGGGTGCTGGTGCGGATTTTTGACCAACGAGGCACTCAGTTGCAGCAGGTTGACATATCCTCTGCGAGCGACAGCCTGAGCGCTCCGGATCCGGTCATAAACGTGGTGCAGCGGAAGGTGACCGAGGGTGGGACCAAGGTAGACCGGTTCGAATTTGTCGTGGCCTACAGCACCGATCAGTCGGTGGCGGGAACGTCCGGTCTGGGCCGCCTGGATTCAGTGACATCGCTTTACTGGTTTGATTCCGCCACCAACGGTGGCGAATACGTTCCCACCTGGACCATCCGGACCGGAACGGATGCTGATGATCAGGTTCGCTGGGCCGGAATCAACCGTGACACCGGCTATGTCATCCTGGCCGGGGAAACGGAAGGTGTGTTTGATCAGCAGCAGGGATCGGGCGGCAGGGACAGCTTCCTGCAGCGAATTGATACTGAACTGGACGGCAACACGCAGCAGCCTGCGGTTGCCTGGACCCGCCAGGCCGGCTCAGCAGCCGATGACCGTGTTGCCGGCGGCAGCACAGAATCTGTGAACCCCGGGTTGTTTGGTTCGGCCGCGGGATCTGTGGAAGGCGCTTCAGTCATCGGCGGCATTGATGCCTTCTTCTTTAACGCCTCCAGTGCCACCAGCGAACTTGATGTCAAACAGGTTGGCACCACTGGCGATGAACCGGTTTCCAACGGACTGTATACCGGTAGCACGCTCTGGCTGATTGGTGCCAGTGATGGATCCTATTCTGTGCTGGAGCAGGACGAGGAAGACCCCGTTCTGGAGAGGGAGGCGCTTTCCAGTGCTGCCGGGTTCCTGCTGGGATATTCAGCCGCCGGGAATGTCAGTCGGGCCTTCACCCTGAATGACGAAGGCGATCAGTCCAGCGAGGCATTTCTTGGGTTGGCTGATTTCGATGGCGACATGGTTGTGGCTGGTACCACGAACGGCGACTTCGCCAGCGGCGGTGTGGTGTCCGGAATGGAGCAGGGCATCGCTGCCCGGGTATCGCTGGTTCCAGAACCCGAGACGGAAGAGGAAGAGTCGGAATTCAGAAACAACTGGCGATACCAGCTTGCAGCGGATGACTCTGCGATCTTGGATCTGGAAAACTACCGGGATGACGAAATACCGGCATTAACCCGAATAGGCAACAACTGGTATGTGCTTCTCTTCAGTCCAGAGGGAGAACTGTTGACGCCTCTGAATTAGGGAACGTGGGGGCTACACCGTTCCCTGATGGCGGCCTGAGCTGGCGTAGAGTCGCAGGTAGTCCGTGCTGGTAACAATTCCGGAGGCGGCGCCTTTCGCATCTACCACCAGGGCGGCATTGAGCTGGTGGGCCAGCATAAGTCTGGCAAGCTGGTGGGCATCGGTCTCGGGTGAGGCTGTCAGGAAGGCGGGCAACTCGATGTGAACCAGGCTCTGGCTCATGGCATCGGCTTCATTCTCGTGAAGCCAGCCCAGGAGCCAACGCAGGTCGACAAGGCCGGCAACGTTGTTGTCCGCCATGATCACAAGGTGGTGCACCTGGTGCTCGTCCATGACGGTTAAAGCCTCAGAAATCGTTGCAGACGCCGGAACGGAATACAGGGTTTGAGACGAGATGCTGGATACCGGCAGATACGGGCGGTCTTCACGGCGCTCGCCAGCGGCCGCCGCGCCGTATTCCTCCAGTGCTTTGTAGCGACCGGCATTGGCGGCCTGCTGGAACTCGGCGTCCGTTGCCTCACTTCGGCCAGGATTGATGCTCTGGGTTTCTGCCAGCTCTGTAACATCACCCACGGGCCTTGCCCGGAATGTTTCCGGTAGCCGGGTTCCGACCGGGCGGCCGGGTTCGCTGACAAAAATGGACATGGGTTCTCTCCGTGACTATGCCACCATTTCGATGGTTATCGGCAGTCTGACCGGAAACTTCAGCTGGAGTTTATTACGAAACCACCACATTCGTCTGATAGAGGCGTCGGGTTTCAAGGCGTTTGGCCAGGTTCGCGGGAAGGCAGGGAGGTTGTCCGGTGAGCAAGTCAGCCAGATATTCGGCCAGGAGCGGTGCGTAGGTCAGTCCTTTGCTGCCAAGGCCAGTAAGGAGGTAAAGGCTATCGAGATCGCCGCTCTCGCCGTCGAAAACGGGTCCGGCCACCGGCTGGTAGTCATGGGTGGTGCATCGGAAGGCAACCCGGCCACTGAGTTCCTCCCCGCGAAGCGCATCGCTTTCATCGGAAAACACCGCAGGCAGCATCGAGCCGAGTTCGTCGATGTTCTCGTTATGACTTTCCACGGTGGGCAATGGGTTGTTATCACGTAGATCGAAGGTTGCGCCGGTTACGGCAAACTCGCCCAGTGCAGGGTTCAAATACCGGTTACCACAGATAACGGCCGTTGGGCCTCTGAGAGCTGTCGCTGGCAGGTGGCTAACCTGGCCACGAATGGCTTTCAACCGGAAACGACCCTTTGTCGGGATAAGCTCCGGGCTGAGATGGCCCGAGCAGATGACCACCCGGTCAGCGGTGATCGATCTGTTGTTTTCCGTCGAAATGCTCCATGTGCCGTCCGAACGCCGAAGATTGTTGACCTCGCTATGGAACACCGTGGATATCAGCGGGTGGTTCGCCAGTTCCTTGCAAAGGTTTGCGGGTTCGAGCCAGCCACTGCCGGGGAACCAGAGCCCGCCCGATTCCGTTGGCACGCCTGTCAGGGCGCTGGCCTGTTCCCGGGTCACCGGGTAAAAGATACTCCGGGGGTAGTCGTTCCTTTGGAGAAACCTCCGCTGCCGGTCCGCTTCCTGGGAGTTGTGGGCCAGCTGTAGCAGGCCGGTCGGATGCCAGTGCTGGTCGCGCCAGTTGTGGTAGAAACGCTGCGCGAACGAGAGTGCTGTGAGCGCCAGCTCGGTCTGGTCGTTGAACTCTACGCCCAGCTTCACATACAGGGCGCCCTGGGCGTTGCCGGACGCCGCTGCACCCGGGCCATGGGCGTCGATCAGTGTTACCGGGTAGCCCCGGTCTGCCAGGTTTCTTGCCAGTGCGCAGCCGGCAACACCTGCGCCGATTATTGCGATCGATTCCTGTTGTTCCGTGGGAGCCGTTTTGATGGGTGCCGGGTTCTCCGCGACAAGAACGCCTTTCAGCATATCCCGTTTGCGACCGTATCCGGCGGTTTTTTCCATCCGGAATCCGGCCCCCATCAAGGCCCGACGAATCCGGCCAACGGAGGTAAAGGTCGCCAGAGTTGTACCCGGCCTGCTGTGTGCACGGATCTTGTTGATGATGTTTTCCAGCCACATATCCGGGTTGCGGGACGGAGCGAACCCGTCCAGAAACCAGGCGTCGGCTTGAAAATCCAGGGATTGCCAGGCGTCGTTAATGTCGCCGAAAAATAGCGTCAGTCGAACCTGCCCCCCGGCCAGGACCAGCCTGTGTACCCCACGCACCAGGGGTGGGTAATGCAGAAGCAGTTCGTCGGCCAGCGCAGCCAGTTCGGGCCACTGTGCCAGGGCCCGGGCCAGGTCCTCGTGGGTGAGGGGGAAACGTTCAACGGAAACGAAGTGCAGCGTCGCCGCATGGGCCGGAGCGTGTCGCTGCCAGGCTTGCCAGGCGGCGAGAAAGTTCAGGCCGGTTCCAAAGCCGTTTTCGGCAATAACGAAATTGCCGCCTTCGGGAATCTGTGCGAAACGTTCGGGCAACTGGTTGTGTTGCAGGAAAACGTAGCGTGTTTCCTCGAGACCATTGTCGCGGCTGAAATAGACATCGCCGAACCGGATGGACTCCGGGACGCCGTCGTGCCAAGCCAGTTCAGCGGGCTCTATTCCGGGCGGCAGGGGAGCACGGTCCACGGTGTCAGCCTTCGGGGTCGACCACGGTGACGGTTTCGATGATCACAGGTTCAACCGGCACATCGGCCATCCCCTGTTTCCGGGTGGTCTGTTTGCGGGCAATGGCATCGACAACGCCCATGCCCTCGGTCACCTTGCCAAAAACCGCATAACCCGGGCCGCGAACTCCGGCGTTCAGGAACCCGTTGTCGGAAAGGTTGATAAAGAACTGGGACGTGGCGGAATCAGGCGCACTGGTGCGAGCCATCGCAATGGTTCCACGAAGGTTCGGCAGTGTCTCTTTCGCTTCATTGCGGATAGGGGCCCGAGTGGACTTGCGGGAGAGATCCCGGGTGAAACCGCCGCCCTGGATCATGAACCCGGGTATAACCCGATGGAAGATGGTGCCGTCGAAAAAACCGTCTTCGGCGTACTGCAGGAAATTGTCGACCGTTTCGGGCGCAACATCCGGGCGAAGCTGAAGCTCGATAGCGCCTTCACTGGTCACCATGCGGACCTTCGGAAGAGGATCACTGGCCAGTTGCTCATTGGTTTGCGCCTGCACCGCGGCAGTCGGCATGAGCAGGGCGAGTGCCATAAGCAATACGGGTGTCACAGTTTTCAGGGGTTTTACCATGTTTGTCATTTGCAGCCGTTCTCCGTGTTATTAGCAGGTGTGTTTCCTGCGACAATTCGGCGAATTCTGTTATCAGGTGCCAGATCTTACCAGATGGTGATGGTAAAACGGGCACTGCATCCACGCACATTGTTGTGTGATCGGCTAACCTTCCCGATATCGGAAGTCATGGATCACACTGGCCGGGCCGGGTTGTACGGTTTTCACTGTTTAAAAGGAGACACTGGGTGAGAATCCGTCAGGGATTTGAAGAGAAATCACGCCTCGGGCGATTGCTTATCAATCGTGGGTATCTGTCTGAGGGGCAGGTTAACGAAGGCCTCAGGCTTCAGCGCGAATCGGGACAGCGCCTGGGTGAGGTATTTATCCAGGCGGGCTGGATCAGCGAGAAGGAGCTGCACCGTGTCCTCAAGCACCAGTCCCGCTATCGCAACGCTGCCGCCCTGGTAACAGCGGTCACGCTGCCATTCCAGCCCCTGGTAACCTTTGCGGCCAGCAATTCGGCCGAGGCGTCACAGGCAATACTGGAAGCCGGCGAACTTTATGACAGAGGCAATCTTGCCCCCATGAGCGAAGCCGAGCTGGCGGCGATTTCCGGTCAGGGCGATCCGACCTTGCTGCAGCGCATTGGTATTGTCAGCAAAATGGCGGAGAACCCCGCAGGAAATGGGGAGCAGGGCTCCGAGGCATCCGCAGATGTTATTGAAGGTCTCAAGCTTTCCGCCAATATCTTCGTGCCGGTTCTGAACTTCCTGGATTCAGATCTCAGCATTTCCGGTGTGCATTATCGTGAAGGGGAGCCACGTTATCGGGTAAGAGAAGATGGCGCCCTGATGCTGGCGTTCCCTGAGCGCATCGAGGAAATTCGGATGGACAATATACGGGTTACGGGAGGCCGGGGAGCTTCAATGGGCAACGTGAGCATTCACGACATCCGGTTTCATCCCGACTCCCAGATGACCATCTACACCCGATGAAGTGGAAAGCATGGCTCGGCAGAGCCATGCGTCCGGGCTCAGGCGCTGGCGAGCACCGTGCTGCTTGATACCGTGGTCTGCTGACCCTGTGCACCGTACAGCTTTTGCTGGCCGGTGGCGCCGCGGAAAATATCTGTGAGCCTCGACAAACGCTTTTGCAAGTGGCTGATTACGCGACCGTTGGTCTGGTTCAGCGTCTGACAGGTTCGCAGCTTCTGGTCCGCTTCCTGCCAGAGTTCGAAGAGATCCGAGAATCCGGCGCTGCGAATAAAGCGGGAAGGCTCGCCACTTTCGGGGCGATATCCCATTTGTACGAGCGTTCGGATTTTCTGTTTGGCGCGTTCGCGGACTGCACCGAGGAGATCGTTCTTCTCTCTGGTCAGGGCGTCCAGCTGGCGGAGGTCGGAATTCGCAAGGCAGGTCTTTTCCTTGCCGAGAACGTCAGCCAGTGTTTCAAGCTGGCTGATATCCTGGGAAAGAAGGGTCTTCAAATCATCAATTGCGGCCATGGTCTACTCACCCGAAAATGCTTTCATCCATCTCAAGCATTTTCTGGGCCAGCTTCTCGGCGTCAATCTTGTACGTGCCATTTTCGAGGGCGGAACGGATCTGCTCGATGCGGTCGTCATCCATTTCCGGATAATCGCCCAGCTTTTGTTCGAGCTGCTTCAGATTCTTTGCCTGATTGCTCAGGCTGACGTTCTCACCACGGGCCCCCTGGGCCTGTGTCTTCGCCTGTTCGTTGGATGCCGGCTGGGTATTCTGTGCGCCGGAGCTTTTGTCGGCCGTGGTTCTCTGGGTGTTGACCTGGCCGGGGCCAATTCCATTTAAGTCAACTGACATATCTGTACCTGCTTGCCTGTCGCGCCACGAATGCGGCGCTTACTCGAGTTTATGTCTTCTTAACGGCGGCGCCGCGAAAACCTTTAGTACTTTTAGCACTTTTTTTCATCTGCTTTTACGACCGGTTTTGCGGCATTCACTTGCCGCTCCGGCAAGCCTCTGCCGCACGCGGCTCACATCGGAATCTCCACGTGGCCCGGCGCGACAACGCTGGCTCTTATCGTGCGCGATGAGCGCAGATTCTCAACCAGAACCTGTTCGCCAACGCTGGCGCTTGCCAGGGCTTTGCCCCGGGAACGTACTGAAAATCCACCGGTTTTGGCGGTGATGATAACATGATCGCCTCGTTCGACCGCATTCGGGGCCGAAAGCATGTCTGGTGTAACGAGCGATCCGGCATTCACTGCGCGCCGCACTTCCATGCCAATCGCCTGCTTCGAGTCGGTAATCACGCCCCGTCTGGATGAATTGATTTCAACAGACTGCTTCGCAAGCAGCCCTTCGGTTATTCGCTCTCCACGTGTGAGTGGCCTCGCTGCCACCAGGGCTGGCCCATGGATAGAGACTGAAGCGGTAACAAACATTCGCCATGGGCGGGTTCCTTCGCAGGCTACCTGCAACGACGGGCTGGTGCTTTTCCATGGATCCCCGCTGAACTCTACACTCAAAGGCTTTTCGCACTCGGCGAGAGCGAGGCGGCTGTCGATGGAACCGGGTTCGAAGGAAACGGTGTAGCCATGCTCGGCCTGTTCAGACGCAAAGCTGTCCAGAAACGCCAGGGTTGCTTTCTGAATCTGTTCAGCCGTCGTTCCAGCAAGGAGCGGCGTGCTCAGGCCAGACATTAGCAGTAGTAGGGCGAAATTCGTGATGCGCATACGTATCAGTTTGTCCTATGCTGTCAACAACAGGGCAGAAAAGCCCGAATCAGGCTAAGGATTCGGTAAAAGTGGCCGTTAAATGGGCTGACCCACCCCTGATATGACGGGTTTCCGTCGATCAGGCTATTATTCAGTGAACAGCAAGATATATGCCGTTGTAATTCCGGCAAGCCAGGAGAATCGAAATGGCAGGGGTTTTGGACAGTGTCAACCAGCGCACTCAGATGGTCGGAAAGAACCGCCTAGAGCTGCTTCTTTTCCGTCTCAGGGGGCGCCAGATCTACGGGATCAACGTGTTCAAGGTGAAAGAGGTGCTGCAGTGTCCGAAGCTGTTCTCCCTGCCCAACAGCCGGCCGGTTGTTCGAGGCGTAGCCCATAGCCGGGGTGAGACTATCCCCATTATCGATCTGAGCATGGCAATCGGTCTGCCCGGTATCCCGCAAGAAGAGCTCTCCACCAGTTTCGTCATCATCACTGAATACAATCGCAAAACGCAGGGTTTCCTGGTGAGCGGCGTCGAGCGAATCATGAACATGAACTGGGAAGAAATCCTGCCTCCACCCAAAGGGGCCGGCAAGGATGTCTATCTTACCGCTGTCACGAAAATTGATGATAAGCTTATCGAAATCATTGATGTAGAGAAGATTCTTTCAGAAGTTTCTCCGCTTGGGGAGGACGTAACCGAAGCCGTTCTGAGTAAGAGCGCGGATAGGGTACCGGGGCATCTGCCCGTGCTGGTGGTCGATGATTCATCCGTGGCCCGGCGCCAGATACAGCGGTGTCTCACCGCAATTGGCATGGAAGTGGTGCTGAAAAACGACGGCAAGCAGGCTATTGAACATCTGAAGGAAATCACTGCGGATGGTTCCCGGGCCAAGGATCACTTCTCCCTGATCATCTCGGACGTGGAGATGCCTGAAATGGATGGCTACACCCTCGTCACCAAGGTGAAAGAGGACCCGGCGCTTTCGGATATGTTTGTTATGCTTCACACCTCACTCAGCGGTGTGTTCAACCAGGCCATGGTAAAGAAGGTCGGGGCCGACGACTTTATGGCAAAGTTCAGTCCGGACGAGCTGGCAGAGCGGGTGATGGAAATCATCGACCAGGGTTGATGGAGCCGCTCAAAGATTCACTCAGAACAGAGACCCAATGAAAGCGGAAATAACGCCACAGGAATATGAAGCCTTCAAATCGTTCCTGCAGGATGCCTGTGGGATTTTACTGGGCGATAATAAACAGTACCTGGTCAAAAGCCGGTTGCGCAGGATTCTTGAAGAGAACAGCCTGAATACCCTGGGTGAACTGCTCGAGCGCCTTAAGCGCCCCGGGCGGGGCGGTCTGAAAGAGACTGTCATCGATGCGATGACAACCAATGAAACCCTGTGGTTCCGTGACAATCACCCTTTCCGGATTCTTCAGGAGAAACTGCTTCCCGAATTCGCAGAGCGCAACTCGATGCAGCCTTTGCGTATCTGGTCTGCGGCCTGCTCAACCGGCCAGGAGCCGTATTCGATTGCCATGATCGTCGAGGAGTTTCGGCGGGCGAGGCCCGGGAAGCTGCGGGATGTAAAGATCACCGCGACGGATATCTCCAAAAGCGTTCTTGATGTGGCTCGCAAGGGCGAGTATGAAATGCTTGCCATTGGTCGGGGGCTCTCGCCAGAGCGCCAGAAGCAGTTTTTCACGCCGTCCCTGAACGGTGGCTGGCAGATCAAACCCCAGATCAAGAGCATGGTGGAGTTCAAGGAGTTGAACCTGCTTGAGCGTTATATGCTGGGCAAGTTCGATATTGTGATGTGCCGGAACGTTCTGATCTATTTTTCGGCGGACCTGAAAAAGGACATTCTCACCCGGATGCACGCCACCCTGAACCCGGGCGGCTACCTGGTTCTTGGTGCCTCGGAATCGCTCAACGGCTTGCCCCATCTCTATGAGATGGTTCAGTGCCACCCCGGAATCATCTACAGGAAAAAATAATCCATGCCCCTCAATGTCTGGGTCCTGGTTGCCGCTCAGGCGCTGGCCATGTGCACAGCGCCTTTTATCGTTTTTATAGGCAGCATTCAGGGCAGAATGCTCGCCCCGGCGCCCGAGTACGCAACACTTCCCGTCGGGCTGGTGGTCGTAGGCACCGTTCTGGCTATCAAACCGGCAACCTGGTTAATGGAGCGCATTGGGCGCAAGCGCGTGATGCTGCTGGGTGCCATCATGGGCATTGTTGCAGGTCTTATGGGAGGCCTGGCGTCCTGGACTGGTCTGTTTTCCCTTCTTTGTCTTGCGGCCGTGGTCGGTGGTACCGGGCTTGCGGTGGTTCACCAATATCGGTTTGCGGCCATGGAATCCGTGGCGCCGGGTATGGCGGGTTCTGCTGCCGCTCGCGTGTTGCTGGGTGGTCTGGTCGCAGCCTGGCTCGGGCCGGAAGTTGCGGGTCTGGGTAGCGGCGCGGCGGAGCAATACCCGTTTCTGGTCAGCTGGATCGCGCTGGCGGCCGTCCAGGGTGCGGCTTTGCTGATCCTTGCTATCGGTTACCGGGCAGGGGCCGAGCGCGTCCAGGAATCCCGGCCGGGAGGAGGCCGCCCCCTACGGGAGATTATGGCGAACCCTTTGATCTGGGCGGCCATGAGTGCCGCGGCCATTGGCTATGCGGTGATGAGTTTCATCATGACGGCGACGCCGCTGAGCATGACCGAAATGGTCGGCCATGACCTCGACGATGCCAAGCGGGTGATCCAGCTCCACATAATGGCCATGTATCTTCCGTCGCTGATCAGCGGTTGGCTGACACGCGTGGTAGGCATTCCCCTGATGATGGCAGCGGGCCTGCTGGCCTATCTGGGCTGTATTGCCCTTGCCGCGAGTGGTGTCAGCTTCCACCACTATCTGTCAGCGCTGTTGTTGCTCGGCGTTGGCTGGAATTTCCTGTTCGTTGGTGGCACAACGCTGCTGCCCCGGGGGTATCGGGATGCCGAACGCTTCCGCGTCCAGGGCCTGAACGACATAATGGTTTTTGGCTCCCAGGCGACCGCGGCGCTGTCTGCCGGCGCAATTCTGAGCTGGCTGGGCTGGGGCGGTCTGGTCATGGTTGCCGTACCCTTCCTGATACTTCACGGGTTATTGATGACTTTGTGGCTGTTGCGCGAACGAACGCCCGAAGCTGCAGTTAACGGGAGAGAGTGATGCTTATAGATTTCGAGGATATGGATCCGAAAGATGCCTACCACATCCTTACCCAGACAGTGATTCCGAGGCCAGTTGCCTGGGTGCTGAGTGAAAATCCGGATGGGGACTACAATCTGGCGCCATTCTCGTTCTTTACGCCCATCACCAGCAATCCCCCGTTGCTGATGATTTCCGTTGGTAAAAAACCGGCGGAGGGCGTTTCGAAAGACACCCGGGTAAACATTGAAGCGAGAAAGAATTTTGTCGTTCATATCGCCCACCGGGATCTCGCCGCGGCGGTCACAGAATCCTCGCGAACCTTGCCCCATGGCGAATCCGAACTGAAAAATCTTGATCTGGAGCTGGTGGATTTTGAAGGCTCGAGCCTGCCTCGGCTCAAGGACTGCCACGTGGCTTTTGCCTGCGAGCTCTACGACATCAAGGAAATCGGTGCCGGGCCCCAGTCACTGGTATTCGGAAAAGTCACCCGGGTATGGGTATCTGATGATGCAGCTCGTTACGATGACAAGAATCGCCTGACCTTCAGTGGCGCTGCGATTGATCCGATCGGCCGTCTCGGGGGAAGCGAATACGTCACCTTCGGTGAAATCCTCAAAATTCCGCGGCCATCCTGAATCGGGGGCAGGGCAAAGGAATGGAACAGCTTAACCTCCGCCATCTCTACTATTTCTGGGTGATCAGCCGGGAAGGTTCGATCGCCCGAGCCAGTGAAGTCCTGGAACTGGCGCCGCAGACCCTCAGTGGCCAGCTTGCGACGTTTGAAGCCTCAGTGGGTGGGCGCCTGTTCTCCCGGGAAAGGCGCAAGCTGATCCTCACAGACTACGGCCGGCTGATCCTCGGCTACGCCGACGACATATTCGCCCTCACCGGTGAGCTTGCCGAAACCCTGCGGCTTGATCCTTCCGAGCGCCCGCTGACCCTGCGAGCCGGCGTCTCCGCGTCGATTCACAAACTGATTGCCTACTACCTGCTTCAGCCGGCGATGGCGGGCGAGCGGTCCATCCAGCTTGAATGCCAGACCGGGCGCACCGAAGATCTCGTGCTCAGCCTGAAACGCAAGGAGCTGGATCTGGTTCTGACCGACCGGGTGCCACGGTTGCAGGAGGGCGGCAATCTCACGGTACACCCTCTGGCGGGATCCAGCATGAGCCTGTTCGCCGCACCAGAGTTGGCAAGAAAGCTCAAAAAGGGGTTTCCCGAATCCCTGAATGGCCAACCGTTGCTGGCCAACGCCACGGATGCACCCTATTTCGAGCGACTGATGAACTGGTTTTCCCTGAATGGGGTTCGCATGAAACTTGTCGCCCGGGTAGATGACAGCGCCCTGATCAAGGTATTTGGCAGCCAGGGCTATGGCGTGTTCGCTGCTCCAACCTCAATCCGCGAGGAGGTCTGCCGCCAGTATGAGGTAGAGCAGATTGCCTCAATTGAAGACGTCATGGATGAATTGTTCGCCATCACCCGTGGCCGAAAAACCGCCCATGAGGGCGTCCGTGCCATTGTCGATGCTCACACGGGTGATCGTGACGCCTGATTGCATCGAAAATATCGATCTTAAAAGCTCACAAAAGCTTATTTTATCGAACTCTGTTCCTGTCCATTATGGAGCTGTGAAAGGCAGCAACCCGAAGAGGAGCAGTAGCTATGAAGACCATCCACAAATTCCGTCTGGAACCGGGCAAAGAGCCGACCACGCTTACGCTCAAAGAGGGTTACAGGGTGGTGCGCAGCGAATACATCGTGCCCCATAAGGCCGTCTACCTCTGGGTGGAGCAGCCCCTGAACGTAACCACACCAACCCTTGAGCGGCAGTTCCGAGTCGCTTATTCGGGCGAACCAGTGCCTGACAGCTTCGAATACCTCGATACCGCACTGGATCCATTTGGCCCTGAGGCGTACCACGTGTTTGCAATACCTGCCGGTGAAGAAGAGCTCTTCAATACGGCACCTGACGGTGCAAGCAACGACGCGTTCAGCAGGCAGAACTGGCAACACACAGCGATCTCTTGACCACTTCAGGGCCCTTCGGGGCCCTTTTTTATGGCGTCTCGATCGGCAGGTGGCCGGTTTTTACCCAGATGATTGTTTCCTTGTCCACGAACGGGTGATGCTGGCTCAGGTGGGGGCTCCGAATCCAGGTGCCCGCCGGGTAGCGACCATGTTCATCGCAAAACTCACCGGACAGCACGAATATCTCCTCGCCGCCAAAGTGCCGATGGGGCTGGAAAACCTCGTTTGCCGGCCACTTCACCAGGGCCACATGCTCGTGCTCGAATTCGTGCAGCGGCATCACCTCAAGCCCGCCCATACCGGCCCGCCACGGCGCAGTGCGCGTATCGATGCGCACTGTGGATCCATCGCGTTCGTCGAACTGATGCAGCTTGACGAGCAGCGTGCAGCCTTCCTTGCTGAAAGGGGCGTGTCCACTGCCTGGCGGGTTCCGCAGATAAGTGCCGGCCGGGTAATCGCCGGTCTCGTCGGAAAACACCCCATCCAGAACGAGGATCTCTTCGCCCAGGGGGTGCTCATGCCGGTTGAAGGAGGCACCAGGCTCGTACCGGACCACACTGGTCGCATGACCACGCTCTGCTTCCTCGCGGGCAAGAGGCTTTCTCAGAACACCACCGGCAGGGCTGGGCACCCAATCCTGCTCTTCGGTGCGGATGATGACTTTTTTGGAAAAGTCCATGTTGAGCATTGCGAACCTCAAAACCACCTGAAAATGAAGTGACTAGTTACGTGGGCGCCAGCCTTCCGGATGCCTCTATTTGATCAGGGCCTGAATGTTCCGGAACTGCGGATGTTTGCAATGACGCATCCATTCAAACGCCACCATCTCAAGCGTTACGATCCTGGCACCGCTCTCGTTCAGGCGGTCCAGGGCTACGTCCCGGTCAAACTCGTTGCGTGAGCCGGTAGCATCGGCCACCACCCACACCTTGTAACCAGCATCAAGCAGGCTCAAGGCGGTCTGCATCATACACACATGGGTCTCGCAACCACCTATTACAATGTGCTGCCGACCCTCCGGCAACTGGTCAACGAGCCCATCGGGGCAGGCATCAAAATGGTGCTTGGCCAGGGTCTGGTTACAGAGTTCCCGGACCGCTTCAACGTTATGCCCCAGCTTGTCCGGCAACTGCTCGGTACCCAGCACCGGAACCTCCATGAGCCCGGCGATGGTGGCGAGAACGATGCAACGGTCCACCACCTCGTCGCCATGGCTAATGGCGGGCATCAGCTTTTCCTGGACATCAATGAGCAACAGCGTCGATTGCTCGGCTTTCATAAGCATGAATAGTCTCTCCCCACAAACTGGATGATTATACTCGGCGTTGTACTAACGATAGTCCTGAATCTGCTCAACCGGTAAAGAGAAAACCCGTCTCGCCCGAATTTTTTTGACGATTTTCCCCGGGGGAGTTGCCAAGCGCCCGTAAAACCATTAAAGTTTGCGCCCTCAAATGAGCGACGACGTTGCTGATTTGAAACAGTTTATTGGAGAGGTGGCCGAGTGGCTGAAGGCGCACGCCTGGAAAGTGTGTAAACGTTAATAGCGTTTCGAGGGTTCGAATCCCTCCCTCTCCGCCAATACAAAACCCCAGCAGAAATGCTGGGGTTTTTTATTGGCCGATTGGCAGGGTAGAAAGAACCCTCCCGGGTTCGAGCTAGGATTTTCTCCAAACCAACAACCGATTATTAGCCGGCATCCCGAAATCCTTTTCAAGCTTCAGCCCGGTTGCTTCACCCAGAGCCTCGAGATCCTCCATATCCCTAATTCCCATATGCGGCGCCTGTGTTCTCAGCGACAGGTCGAATCGTACATTGTTTTCACTGGTGTGCCGACCGCCATAGCTGAAAGGCCCATAGAGGCAGAAGATCGCGCCCTTGGGTAGGGCCTCCGCCAGGCCGCGAAACATTGCCTGCACTTCTTTCCAGGCCATGATATGCGCCGTATTGGCGGAGAACGCGCCGTCGATGGCGGGCAGCCTGGACCAATCTCCGTTCAATACCTCCAGGGCAATGGGCGGGTTGATATTCGTAAGGTGGGCGTCGTCGATCCACGCCCGGGAAAGCTGGGCGTTCTGAGGGTGATCGGTCGGCTGCCAAACCACGTGGGGTAAGTGAGCGGCAAAGTGAACGGCGTGCTGGCCAGTGCCCGTGCCGATTTCCAGAATGGTGCCCGGCTGTTTGAAAAGCTCGACAAGTTTTTCCAGAATCGGCGCTTTGTTATTCTCGCAGGCTTGAGAAAACGGCTTGTCTTTTTGCATGCTCCGACCTTTCGACAGGGGGTAGTTTATGGCGGTTTCAATACGCCGGCTCAGCGGTGACCAAATAAAAACATACCTGGATGATCTCGCGCGCCTGAGGATCGAGGTGTTTCGCCATTTTCCCTACCTGTACGACGGTGATATGGACTACGAGCGCAAGTACCTCGATACCTACGCCCGCTCGCCAGAGAGTCTCTTCGTGCTGGCCCTGGATGGCGAATCGGTTATTGGCGCCGCCACGGGCATCCCGATGGACCACGAAACGGACGAGTTCAAAGGGCCGTTCATCGAGCAGGGTTATGAGCCAGACAAGATCTTCTATTTCGGTGAGTCGGTGCTGCTGCCGAATTACCGGGGGCAGGGCATCGGAGTGGCCTTCTTCGACCACCGGGAAGGCCATGCCCGGGAACAGGGCCGTTTCACGCACTGCTGTTTCTGCGCGGTCGAGCGGCCTCAAGATCATCCGCTCAGACCTGCCGATTACCAGCCGCTGGACCCATTCTGGCACAACCGCGGCTACCGAAAGGTACCGGAGCTGACCACCACCTATGCATGGAAAGATGTGGATCAGGCGGCGGAAACCGCCAAGCCCATGACGTTCTGGCTGAGGCGTATTGCCTAACGAACGCTGAAGTTGCTGAATTCCCCGGTTGGCGATTCCGGCGCAATATCCACCGCATCCACACGCGCATCCGGTGGGCCTTCGGCGCACCAGGTTCTGAGTTCGTCCAGGCGTTCCTCCGGGCCTTCGGCCACAATCTCAACTCGTCCATCGGGCAGATTGCGAGCGAACCCCGTCAAACCCAGGGAAGAGGCCTTCTGTTCCGTGGAGGCGCGATAGTAGACCCCCTGTACGCGGCCGGATATCAGAAGTTGCCAGCGTTTGGTATCCATGGTTTGCTCCCGCTCGTTCTGTCGTGTCAGGCTTTATTTCAATCTACCGGTTCGGGCACGACCACTTCAAGGAGAGAGAACGCCGATGGCCTCCACCCACCTGAAACACAATGCAACTGGTTATGCCGATGCCCTGGTCTGCGAGGCGGAGGGATTGGAGCGCCTTGCAGGCGCGCTTGATGAGGCCGGGGTGACCGACGTCGGTGTGCCGCACGTTTATCGGGTGAACGAAACCGAACTCGAAATCACCGCTATCCGGTCTTCCGGTGGCTCAGATCGGGCGCGCGAGGTGCTGGGTGAAGGGCTGGCCAGAATGCATGCCCTGCGGCAGGAGGCGTACGGCTGGGGCAGGGACAATTACATTGGCCTGGCACCGCAACCCAATCGCTGGTGCGACAGCTGGGGTGAGTTTTTTGTCCACGACCGCCTTGGCTACCAGGTCTCACGTATTCGTGACGCCAGCCAGAGGACTCGCTTCGAACAGGTATTGGACCAGCACGGGGGCTTGCTGACGGACTGGCTGAACGCCCACTGTGAGCACCCGAGCCTGCTCCATGGTGATCTCTGGAATGGTAACGTGCTCTATGGCTCTGACCGCCCCTGGCTGATTGACCCGGCCGTCTACTGCGGTGATCGTGAAGCGGATATCGCCATGACACAGATGTTTGGTGGTTTCGGCGAAGCATTCTACCGGGCCTACGACTCGTGTTACCCAAGAACATCGGTTTATGGCATCAAGCGTGAGGTCTATAACCTCTACCATTACCTGAACCACTACAACCTGTTTGGAGGTGGTTACCTGGAGGGTTGCCAGGTGGGTTTTGCCGCGATTGAGGCAATAGGCCGTGGCAGGGCCTAGATCAGGCCGGTACTGCGAAGCACAAAGACTCCCAGAGTGACAGTAATGCTTGCCAGAAGGGTCGTCAGGGCGATGATATTGGCCGCCAACCGGTCATTACCGCCCAGCGCCTTCACCATTACGAAACTGGCGGCCGCCGTCGGGCTGGCGAAGAACAGGAACATCAGGCCCAGCTCCGAACCCCGAAAACCGGCCAGCCACGCTGCGGCGGTGCAAAGCGCCGGCAGTATCACCATCTTGAACAGGCTGGAACCCAAGGCCGTTTTGCTGTCACTCCGGATGGCGCTCAGGGATACGGTGGCGCCGATGCAAAGCAGCGCCAGGGGCAGCGTGAGTGAGGCGAAATAATCGCCGCTGGTCATGACCCAGCCCGGCAGGGAGATATCCAGGGCCGCGAAGGGAATCGCCACAAAGACTGCCAGGATGAGCGGGTTGCGGATGATGTCGTGGAAGATCTTCGTCCAGTCCGTTGTTTGCCCCGGCTGGTAGGCCACCAGCACGATCACCGAAAGTATGTTGTAGGAGATGATCACCAGGCCAAGCAGGATGCCACCTGCCGACAGGCCGAAGTCCCCATAAAGATTGGCGGCAAGCGCAAGGCCCACGATTCCGCAGTTACCTCTGAACGCGCCCTGGACATAGACGCCACGATCCTCCCGAACCACGCGCCAGCGGGCCCAGAGCCAGGTTATGGCAAAACTGGCGAGAGTTGCGCCCAGATAGAATACCAGAAGGCCTGGATTAAACGCGGTATCCAGATCAGCCCGGATGATGCTCAAAAATACCAGGGTCGGCAGGGTGGCCTTGAATACCAGCGCCGAAGCAGTATTCACAAACGCATTGTCGATCCAGCCGATCCGGCGAAGTCCCAGGCCGATAAAGACCATGGCAAACACGGGCAGCGTGGTTTCCATGGTTTGCAGGAACAGATCGATCAGGGTCATCAAGGCTGGCCGTCGGGTCGAGGAGAGTGACTGGTTTCATCTGAATTATAAGCGAGGAGAAAGCTAGGATGCTATGGGAATACCACGAAGGTATAGGGCGGCTAGGGGAAGTGGCGTAAAAAAACAGGGCCCCGAGGGGCCCTGATCACTTTCAGGCTTTCAGTTGGTCGCCAACGGGCAGCCGACGGATGCGTTTGCCGGTTGCGGCATAGATCGCATTGCACAATGCCGGCGCCACCGGGGGAAGGCCCGGTTCACCCACGCCGCCCATGGCTTCGTCCGGGTTGTCCACCAGATGGACTCGAAGCGTTTTGGGCGCATCCGGCATGCGGGGTATCAGGAACTTGTCGAAGTTGCCCTGTTGCGCCACGCCGTCCTCGAAGGTCACCTCGCTTTGCAGGGCGATGCCAATGCCCATCACGATAGCGCCCTCCAACTGGGAACGAATCCGCTCAGGGTTGGCCTGCGGGCCGCAATCGAAAGCGATGTCTGCGCGGTGGATGATAAGCTCACCCTGATCATCCACTTCCACATCAAACACAATCGCGGTGTAGGACACAAAGCTGTGGTGAAAGGCCAAGCCTAGCCCGCGATTTTTGCCGGGGGATTTACCCCAGCCGGCTTCACTGGTCGCCCGTTCGATGACTTTGCGCATGCGGCCGATGTCGATGGGATGGAGATCCGGGTCTTCGCCATAGTTCCAGCCATCGCCTACCGTCAGGTTATGAATCTCCCTGTCCGGGCCGAGCAGGTCGAGAACGTAATCCCTATGGTCCTTGCCGGCCGCTACAGCCATCTCATGGGCAAAGCTCTGGATCGCCCAGGCATGGGGCAGGTTGTAGACCGAGCGGAACCACCCGATACGCACATGAGCAGGCGCAGGCGGATTTTCCAGCCTCAGGGCCGGCACCGAGAACGGCATGGTGTTAAAGCCCATGCCCAGTTCAAACTCACCCTTGTGCTTCGGATCGGGCGCAAACAGCGAGCCAATACTGGGAGATAGGGTCCGGTGCAGCCAGCCGGTGGCCTGCCCGTTGTTGTCCAGTCCCGCCTCCAGGTAATCCACAGACACGGCGTGATAGTAGGCGTGGTGAATATCATCTTCCCGTGACCACTGCAGCCGGACCGGCCGACCTTTGAAAGCCTCGGCGATACTGGCCGCTTCAATGGCAAAATCCGGTTTGGACTTGCGACCAAAGCCACCGCCCAGCAGGGTAACGTGAACGGTCACGTTCTTCGCATCCAGGCCCAGTCGCCCGGCCACGGTATCGCGGGTCGCCTGCGGATTCTGCACCGGCGCCCACACCTCAGCCTTGCCGTCCTTGATCCGCACGGTCGCCACCGGGGGCTCCATGGGAGCCTGGGCCATGTGGGGCATGTAGTAGGTGGCGGAGACCCGCTCGCTAGCGTTTTCCAGAGCTGTGTCCAGATCGCCATGCTGACGGACGACCTTGCCGGGTTGCTCCGCCGCTTTCTCAAGGGATTCCCTGTAGGCGGCCGACGTATAGCTTGCGTTGTCTCCGGCAGGCTTCAGATTCCAGTCGATCTTCAGAGCCTTGCGACCCTCCATGGCGGCCCAGGTATTCGACGCCACCACGGCAATACCGCCGAGCGGGCTGAAGCCCGCCGGTTGGCCGGTGCCCTCAACCTGGAGTACTTTCTCAACACCGGGCACCTTGAGTGCCTCGGTGTCGTCGAAATCGCCAACTGTAGCCCCGTAAACCGGTGGACGGGCGATCACCGCATAGAGCAGGTCCTCGAAGGGAACATCAGCGCCATACACCGCCTTACCGGTGACAATATCCTCACCGTCGATGGCTTTAGGGTATGCGGACTTCAGCTCGCCGTTAATGAGGCCGGTTTCCTTGCCGACAAATCGCAGCTCGTCGTCACGCTTGAGTACCAGTGCATTGCGCCCGGGAACGTCGAGCTCCCGTGCCTTGGCTGCGAGATCCCCAAACCCGAGTTCCTTGCCGGAAGGCGTGTGAATGATGGTGTGTACGCCAGCCTGCACCTCACTAACCGGCACGCCCCACTCATTGGCGGCCGCCTGCTCCAGCATTTGCCTGGCCGCCGCTGCGGCTCGGCGCATGGGCTGGTACCAGTGGCGCATGCTGCGGGAACCGTCGGTGTTCTGGTTGCCGTATTTGCTGTGATCGCCTTCAGCCTGTTCGACTCGCACCTGGTCCCAGTCTGCACCCAGCTCGTCGGCACCAACCATCACCAGGCTGGTCCGGATACCCTGACCCATTTCGGAGCGGTTATTCACGATGGTGACAATGCCATCCGCCTCGATGTGGATGAATACGTTGGGATCGTCCACCCAGCCGCCGGGCATGGCTCCGGCGCCAAATTGAGCCTTCTCATTGCCGCCCAGGGCGACATCCCAGCGGGCCGCAAGCACCAGGGCAGAGCCGCCAGCAAGGCCCATGAGGAATCGGCGACGGCTGACGTTGGCGATCAGTAATTTATCGTCGGCGCTCATGCTTCACCCTCCTTGCCGGAAGCCCGTTCGATCGCTGCAAGGATTCGGTTATAGGTGCCACAACGACAGAGGTTGCCTGCCATGGCATCGACAATCTCCCCGGTTTCGGGATTCGGTGTTCTTTTCAGCAGCGCTGTGGCGTTCATGATCTGGCCACCCTGGCAGTATCCGCACTGGGCCACTCCGAGATCGAGCCAGGCCTGCTGAACCTTGCTTCCAACCGGGTCGTCGGCCATGGCTTCAATGGTGGTGATCTCGCCACTGGCCGCAGAAACCGGTGTGACGCAGGAGCGGATTGCCGTTCCGTTGAGGTGCACTGTGCAGGCGCCGCATTGGGACATCCCGCATCCGAATTTGGTTCCTTTGAGGCCGACAACGTCCCGGATCACCCAGAGTAGGGGCATGTTGTCGGGGACGTCGAGCTCGTAGCGCTCGCCGTTGATCGTGAGGGTAGCCATAACGTCCTCTCGTTTATGAGTTTTGTCTCCTTCACTGTAGCAATACGAACTGGCAGAGTAAAAAGAGCAATCTGGATGAAAGGTAATAAAATCGCTTGCACGCTCGCCTCGCGCCTGGGCTATAGTAGGCCCCGGAAACAAGAGAAGAAGAGGATAAGGATGGACGCCGTTAATCCCACCCCCGAACAGCTGCAAAAAGTCCTGGCGGATACCCCGAAAGACCAGCCCGTTGTCATGCTGAATCTGCTCCGCTTCCGTGATAGGGCCAATTACAAGGAAGAGGCGCCGGAGCGAAGCGGCCGCGAAGCCTACACGCTTTATATGGAGGAGGCTGCCGCCTGCGTAAAATCGGTCGGCGCAGAAGTTATCTGGTCTGGCCGCAGTGTTGGATCGCTGATTGCGCCCCCGGATGAATCCTGGGATCAGGTGCTTCTGGTGAGGTATCCCTCAATCGATGCCTTCATGGCCATGATCGAAAGCCGGGAATACAAAGGCGTGGTCAAGCACCGCACCGCTGCCCTTCAGGATTCACGGCTCGTCGCCAATCTTGAAACCAGGATGTAAATAAAACCGGATCAAAGCCCGGCTTGCTGGATGGCCATGTAGCTGATGGTTCCCGCGGCAATGGAGAGCAGGGCATTGCGGCGCCAGAGGTGAATGATCACCACGAGGACGCCGGGAAGCAGGGCATCGAATCCCATCCATGAGCCGGACCAATCCGCCGAGCGCTGCAGAAATACCGTGGCCAGCAACGCCATCACGGCCGCAGGAAGGTAGCGCCCCAGGTGGCGCACCAGCGGATGCTCCGTGTGCCTCTCGAAAAACAGGAAGGGAATCACCCGCGTGGCAAAGGTCGCGACTGCCGCCACCGCAATGAATGCCGCCAGATAGCCGGATTCACCCATGGCTGCTCTCCTTGCCCGGAGCCTGCCCGCGATGCTTACGGTATTCGAACAGCAGGACGGCAGTGACCAAAGCAATGGCACCGATCAACTGGTGTGCCGGTGGCAAAATCAGCATGGCAAAGCCCGCGGCCGCCGCCCCGAGCCAGATCGGGAAACCCTCTCCCAGGGCTTTGAATTGCTCCAGAGTCAGAACAATGAACAGAGCCACCAATGCGAACTCAATACCGGTGCTGTCAAAGGCGACATTGTCACCAAGCAATGCTCCGATTGCGCACCCCGCCACCCAGTAACACTGGTTAAAGCCGGTAATTCGGAAATCGACCTCCTGTTCATGGGCACGGTCGCTTCCTCGTGGGCGGCTGGTGAGCAGGGAATAGGTTTCATCGGTCAAACCGAAAATCAGATAGAGTTTTCGCCAGCCAGCGCCCTTGAACTGGCCCAGCAATGAAAGCCCGTAAAACAGATGGCGGGCGTTCAGAACAAACATCGCAATGAAGACTTCCAGCAGGCCCGCATTAACGGCCAAGAGGCTCACCGCGAGTATCTGGCCGGCTCCGGCGTAAATCACGATTCCCATCAACGGCGCAGCCCACCAGGCATACTCGAGCTGTGTTGAGAACAGCACACCAAAGGCCATGCCCAGCGGAAGATAGCCGAACAAGATGGGCAGCGTGAGTCTGAAGACGGACTGGTTCATTAGCATCCAAACGGTCAGAAAGCGGCGATCATAGAGAATTCGTCATACTTTTTGAAGCCAGTCGCAGAAGCCGCTCAGGTTTTCAACAGCTTGTTACCTTCATTCCCTGTCCGTTTATCCGTAACATGGGGGTTCACAGGAGATAGTATGACCGACAGCGCCGAAAACCAGCCCGAGCAAGACCCCAGACAGGAAAAATTCGTTGTCGACACCGAGTTGCTGACCGAAGACCAGCTCCAGGGCCTGGTGGAAGAGTACTGCACCCGATACCACGGACTGAACGACACCGAGAACCCGATGGGCGAGCAGAGCAGGGTCATGTCTGCGGTGCGCCGGGGCGATCTGGTGGTCTGGTTTGATCCCGTGGAAAACACCGCCGGGCTGGGTGTGCCGGCTTAGGCGTCAGGTGTGTCACGGTATTTGTGTTTGCACCTACCCGGGGCAGGAACTAAACGTTACAATCGCGCTGTTTTCCGAAAGCCGTGTGCGAGGTGAATTTTGATCAGGGTACTGGTTGTAGATGACCATGAGCTGGTGAGGTCCGGTATAACCCGGATGCTGGCTGACAACCCGGACATTGAAGTCATCGGGCAGGCGCCATCCGGAGAGGATGCCATCGATTTCGTCCGCCAGGAGCGGCCGGACATCGTGCTCATGGATATCCGCATGCCAGGCATCGGGGGCCTTGAGGCGACCCGTCGCATACTCCGCATTGATGATTCCATTCGCGTGATCGTGGTAACCGCCTGCGCGGACGACCCCTATCCGACGCGCGTCATGCAAAGCGGTGCCACCGCCTACATCACCAAGGGCGCGGATATCAAAGAGATGGTCCGCGCCATTCGTATGGCTCACACCGGCCAGCGCTATATCAGCCCGGAAATTGCCCAGAAGATGGCCCTGAAGCAACTGGGCGGCGGCGATCGGGACGAGGATGGCGAGCTCTCGCTGTTCGACCGGCTTTCCGAGCGGGAAATGCAGATCGCGATGATGGTGGTGGATTGCCAGAAGGTGCAGGACATTTCGGACAAGCTGTGCCTGAGTCCGAAGACCGTGAACAGCTACCGCTACCGGATCTTCGAGAAACTGGAAATTTCCAGTGATGTCGAATTGGCCCTGATGGCAGTGCGGCTCGGGTTGCTTGATGCCGACAAGGTCTGACCCTGAGAGCACCCACATCGGGGAGTTTGACAGCAAGAGCTTCCTGAAACAGTTGACCGAGCGGCCCGGCGTCTACCGAATGTACGAGGAGGGTGGCTCGGTTCTTTACGTGGGCAAGGCCCGCAACCTGAAAAAACGGGTTGGCAGCTACTTCCGCAAGACCGGCCTTGCGCCCAAGACCGAAGCCCTGGTGGGCAAGATTGCCTCTATCGAAGTGACGATTACCGGCAGTGAAACCGAGGCGCTGCTGCTCGAACAGAACCTGATCAAATCGTTACGGCCGCCCTATAACATCCTGCTCCGTGACGATAAGTCCTATCCCTATATCTATTTGTCGTCGCATAGCGATTACCCCTCGCTGACGTTCCGTCGTGGGCGCACTAAAAAGGGTGGCGGCACCTGGTTCGGGCCGTTTCCGAGCTCGGGTGCGGTCAAGGAAAGTCTTAATGTGTTACAGAAGATTTTCCGCATAAGAAACTGTAGTGAAAGCTTTTTCAGGAACCGAACAAGGCCTTGCCTGCAGTACCAGATCAACCGTTGTACGGCACCGTGTGTTGAATACATCACGCCTGAGGAGTACCAGCAGGACATCCGCCATGCCACCATGTTTCTGGAGGGGAAAAACCCTGCGATTCTCCACGATCTGATGAATGCCATGGAGGCCGCTTCCAAGAACCTGGAGTTCGAGAAAGCAGCGGCCTATCGCGACCAGATCAACCATCTGCGCCATGTTCAGGAACAACAGTCGGTAGACGGTGAGGGCGGCGATGCGGATGTCATCGCCATTGCCCAGGACGCGGGTATCGTCTGCATCGTAGTGATCATCGTGCGCGGCGGCCGTGTGCTCGGCACCAAGGACTATTTCCCCCGCTACTCCATCGAGCAGACCGAGGGCGAACTGCTCAGTGCCTTCCTCGGGCAGTATTATTTCGGCGGCAACACCCGGCGGGAGATTCCGCGGGATATCCTGGTGCCGGTTGAGGTGGAAGGCCAGGAATTGTTGGCCCAGGCCCTCAGCGAGTCTGCAAACCGGGAAACCCGGATTCGGGGCAATGTTCGCGGTGAACGCCGCCGGTGGCTGGAACTGGCCATGACCAACGCCCGCCAGACCCTGCTCACCCACCTGGCCAGCAAGGAGACCGTATACCGGCGCCTCCTGGCCCTGAGGGATCTTCTGGAGCTGTCGGAGACGCCGTCACGCATGGAGTGTTTCGATATCAGCCACAGCCACGGGGAAAATACCGTCGCATCCTGTGTGGTTTTCGATGAGAATGGCCCCCTGAAGAGTGATTACCGCCTGTACAATATCGAGGGCGTGACCGCCGGCGATGATTACGCCGCCATGCGCCAGGTGCTCTCCCGCCGTTACAAGCGGATGGTGGCCGGTGAGGGCAAGCGGCCGGATCTGGTCTTCATCGACGGTGGTAAAGGACAGTTGAACATTGCCCGGGAAGTGTTTGACGAGCTTGAGATTTCGGACATCCCGCTGATTGGTGTCGCCAAGGGCGTAACCCGTCGTGCAGGCATGGAGCAACTGATAGACGCCATGACTGGGGATGTCTTCCGGGTGCCGGCTGATTCGCCCGCGTTGCACCTGATCCAGCACATCCGGGACGAGTCCCACCGGTTTGCGATAACCGGGCACCGGGCGCGCCGTGATAAAAAACGCCGGCAGTCTACACTGGAAGGCATTGAGGGCGTGGGACCGAAGAAGCGACGCGACCTGATTCGATACTTTGGCGGGATACAGGAACTCCGCAAGGCCGGGGTCGACGAGATGACCAAGGTTCAGGGCATCAGCAAATCACTGGCCGAAACCATATACGCAGCATTGCACGACGAGTAAGGACAGCATGAATTTACCAAACATCCTCACCCTTTCCCGCATCATCATGATTCCGGTGTTCGTGGTGATTTTTTACCTTCCGGTGGGGTGGAGCTACCTCGTGAGCGCGGCGATTTTCGGATTGGCGGCGGCCACGGACTGGCTGGACGGTTACCTGGCCCGCAAACTCGACCAGAGCACGCCGTTCGGCGCCTTCCTTGATCCGGTTGCGGACAAGTTGATGGTGGCTGTTGCGCTGGCGGTCTTGATCGAGGAGCACTCTGCGATTCTGCTGACGATCCCGGCCACTGTGATCATCGGTCGTGAAATTGTCATTTCCGCATTGCGGGAGTGGATGGCAGAGATTGGCAGCCGCGCCAGCGTAGCGGTTTCCTACATCGGTAAGATCAAGACCACCGCGCAGATGGCTGCAATTGTCGGCCTTCTGGCGTTTCCTCCCGGCGTGCTCTGGGCTAATGTCGCCCTGGGTCTGCTCTATATTGCTGCAATCCTTACGCTCTGGTCCATGGGCCTTTACCTCAAGGCTGCCTGGGCGGATCTGTTTCCGGAGAAGGCCTCAGGTCAGACGGATAGTCACACGTCCTAGCCCAATCAATGACCCGGGTGGCCAGATCGCTGCCCGCGGCACCGAAGGCTTCAACAATCTGGTCAACGGATGTGCCTGAGGCCGGCTCTACGATCCGGATGCTGCGAGTACACAGGGTGGCCCTGGAGCGGTCGTGAATCATCTGCAGGTGCAGCTCAATGACCACCTCCGGTCCGGATTCCGGGATTTGCGAATGAAACCCGGAGAGTTCGGTGACCAGGGTCAACTCAGCCTGTGCAGGGTTGGTGTCGGTAATAACGGTTGTGTAGACACCACTTTGACGAAGACTGTTGACCAGTGTATCCCGAACCACCACTGGCCCGGTGTCCCTCCAGCGTGTCCCCTCATAGGCCCGGAACTCACTGGGTGTGGGCTTGGCCAGAATCCGCGATCCGGCTAAAGGCTCTGAGGCGTAGGGCGTGTCAACTCGAAGCGATGCCATAACGGGTTGCCCGGCCGCCGGTACCGCCCGAACCACAGCCAGGTCCATAACCCTGGGTGGCTCCGGGTTCGGAAACACCGTGCAGCCGCTGGTGAGGGCAGCACCGAGGAGAAGTGTCAGGTTCCTGATTGACCTCAATGTCACTGTGCCATCTCCTTCATGGTTTCATTGCCGAACAGCGTGCCCGTGGGATCCTGCTCCAGCCGGTGCGTAAACTGATTCAGGCTGCGCAGGGTTGCCCTTAGCTCCCGTAGCGCGGGCGCCAACTCTCCCATACCCTGCAGCCCGGCATCCATCGCCCCCTGGTTGTTTCGGGTTAGCTCATCAATTCGCTCCATGGTGGTGGTCATTACCGCGAGCGCTTGGTCCATGGATTGCAGAACCCGCTGGCCGTCGTTTTGCAGCAGTTCGTTGGCGTTATCCGAAACGTTGGAGACTTTGATCGCGGCTTCTTCGGCGCGAATGGCGGCGGCATCGAATTGTTCGAGCAGGGCGATCAGCTGGTCCCGGCGGTCGAGCAGGGCGTCTGTGGCTTCCCATGTGTTTTCCAGGATGGCCGATGCATTGTCGATGTTGTCAGCCGATAACAGCGCCGTCGCGCTGGTAAGCAGCTGGTCGGCTTTGGCCAGGAGTTGCTCGCCGTTGGAAAGCAGGCTGGTGAACGCCGAGGGCTCGGCAATGATCACCGGCGGGTTGTCCTCGTCACCTTTCAACGCGGGGTTGTCGGGGCTTCCACCGCTGAACTGGACGCTCATGCTGCCGGTGATATTGGCGAGCACCAGGCCGGCTTTCGTGTTCTCCCGAATGGGAACCGACTGATCCACCCGAACCAGAACCCGCACATGCCCAGGATTGTCCGGGTCCAACCTCAGCTCCACCACATCGCCGATCTGAACGCCGCTGTAGAGCACAGGGTTGCCTTCGGACAGGCCGCCGACGGCGTGGTCGAACACGATCTCGTAGTAGCCCCATTCCCGATCGGCGGAGGATTTCGCCAGCCACAGAGAAAAGATCAAGGCGGCGGCAAAGGCCAGGATGGTAAACAGGCCAATGATCAGGTGGTGGGCCCTCGGCTCCATGGTTACTGCTCCTGATTCCGTTTTTCCAGATGATCCCTGAATGCGTAACTCGCTGCCCGGCCACGGGGCCCGTTAAAGTAGTCCTGGACCCAATCGTCCTTCGTGGCCGCAACCTTCTCCAGCGTATCAGCTACCAGCACCTTGCGCTGTGACAGTACCGCAACCCGGTCACAGGTTGAGTAGAGGGTGTCCAGATCATGGGTGACCAGAAATACCGTCAGACCCAGCGCGTCCCGCAGCGTGACGATGAGTCTGTCGAAGGCGGCGGCGCCAATCGGATCCAGCCCAGCGGTGGGCTCATCCAGGAACAGTATCTCAGGATCAAGGGCCAGGGCCCGTGCCAGGCTTGCGCGTTTTACCATACCGCCAGAAAGTTCGGACGGATACCGAACCGCTGCGTCAGGCGGTAAACCGGTCAGCGCCAGCTTCATGCGCGCCAGTTTTTCCGCTTCGGGCCGTTTCAGGCCCGCGTGTTCGATCAGCGGAACGGCGATATTCTCCTGCAGGTTCAGGGACGTAAACAGGGCGCCACCCTGGAACAGAACCCCGAAGCGTTGCTCTATGCGCGAACGCGCCCTTGCCGAAAGCTGGATAAGATCCTCGCCAAACACCCGGATGTGGCCAGAGGCTGGTGTATTCAGGCCGACGATGCTGCGCAGAAGTACCGTCTTGCCAGTACCGGAACCGCCAACGACGCCGAGAATTTCACCACGCAGCAGATCCAGGTCCAGGTCCTCGTGCACAATGTGATCGCCAAAGCGGTTGCACAGGTCCCGCACCTCGATGACCGGCTCATGTCTTGTTTGAGGATTTGGAGACGCTGCCATATCTGCCATGATCACCAGCCCATTTCCATAAAGAATAGTGCAGCAATGGAATCCAGCAGAATTACCATGAAGATCGACTGAACCACGCTGGAGGTGGTGTGCTCACCTACCGATTGGGCACTGCCAGCCACCTTGAAGCCTTCCAGGCAGCCAATCACGGCGATCAGGAAGGCAAAGATCGGCGCCTTAACAATGCCCACAACGAAATGCTGAAGGGCGATGTCCCGCTCAACGATGGCCATGAACTGCGTCGGCGTTATATCCAGCACCAGCGCACAGACCATGGCGCCGCCCACCATACCCGAGATCATCCCCACGAAGGTGAGAATGGGCAGGCTCACCATCATGGCCATTACCCGGGGCAGTACGAGCAGTTCAATGGGGTTCAGGCCCAGGGTGCGGATAGCATCAAGCTCCTCGTTAACCTTCATGGCGCCAATGTGGGCGGTAAACGCGCTGGCGGTTCGGCCGGCCAGAAGGATCGCGGCCAGCAGCACCCCGAATTCCCGCAGGAAGGAAAACGCCACCAGGTTCACCGTGTAAATGGTGGCGCCGAAATCGTCCAGCACGGTTGCACCCAGAAAAGCCACCACAGCGCCCACCAGAAACGTCAGCAGTGCCACGATGGGCAGGGCATTCAGGCCGGTGTCATGAACCGCAGCCACAAAGGGCGTCATCCGCCAACGCCAAGGCCGGGGAAGGTTCCAGGCCAGGGTGCCGAGGGTCTGGCCAATAAAGCCCACAAGGATCCACAGCAGCCGGAAGATGCTTTCCACCTTCTGGCCGGTTCCGGTCACAAAGCTCCAGAGCAGGGAAGGCCTGCGCCCATCTGGCCCGGGCTGGTTCTTCATGGCTTCGCAGACGGCGGCAATCAGCGCGGATTTTTCACGGGGTAAGTCGCCAGCGGCCGAGGCGGCTTCAAGCAGGCGCTCCGGGCCGATCAACGAGGCCAGTTGCGATGCTCCGGCAGTGTCGATCCGATCCAGCCCCGAGAGGTCGATGGATAATCGACTCGTATCCCTGGAAGACATCGACGAAGCCAGGGACGCCAGCGACCGGTAATGGCTCAACAGCCAGTCATCCGTCACCCTCAGGGTGCTGGCGTCCACGGCTATGGATCCGGGTCTGGAAGACGGTCTTTGTGGGTCGGTCTGCTCGGAAGAATCAGGACTGGGCACGTTCTGTCGAATCCCTGGGTGATGTTGCCTGCCAGTGCCTAGCTTAGTGAGTGCAAAGGTTCTCTGCCAGTACGCAGGTCCCATGATTGCATCCGGCACCGCGATTGGCCAATCTTTGCCCACAACTTCCAGTAAAACAAAAACTTGATAAAAAACTATTGACGCCCGAACGGTAATCCGTAGAATACGCAGCCGTTGACGAGGCAATGCCCCGGAAACAAAGAGCGGGAATAGCTCAGTTGGTAGAGCACAACCTTGCCAAGGTTGGGGTCGCGAGTTCGAATCTCGTTTCCCGCTCCAATTTCAAGTCTCTCAATGCCCACCTGAGAGCACAAAGATCCGATCTCTTCGATCTTTTCCGGCGCGGTGGCAGAGTGGTTATGCAGCGGACTGCAACTCCGTGTACGCCGGTTCGATTCCGACCCGCGCCTCCAATTTATTTCCGTGTTGTTACAGCAGCTTAAGTAGACTCAGCTTCCTGCCCATAGTGCTCAGCTGCCATTTGAGGCAAGGCGCGCGTCTATGCCAAAAAAACGGCCGCGTTCAGCAACGCTTCGTCCTCACTGATCAAACAAGCCTGATTAGACTCCGCGCAGGCCAGGTGGAGTGCATCCAATGTCCTCAGACTTGTCTTTCGTGTCCCGATCCAATGCCCGGCTCGACGGTAATGGTCTGATTCAATAGAGCAGAGGGTGAAGCGGCCGTGGCTGACATCATCATGGAAGGCACTTTCGATGCGATTTGCCTGGGGCTCACTAAGCTCCCCCATGCGAACCCAACGGGCCAAGGCACTTGCAACTTCCACTTCTGTTAAATGACTGATCAGAACTGGCTTGGTCTGCAATTCAAGCAAGGCTTGAATGCTATCGCTAGCATGCTCTTGGCGGTAGTAGGGTAGAACGGCACTGGTGTCGAAGTAGTACATCAATAGCGCTCTTCGTCTCTGAGCTCTCGCACCGTCTTTGCAGAACTTTCTCGAGAAGGCGGTAGCGAAGCTCTTAGCCCTGAACGATCCAGAAACTGAATAGTTTCCGGATAGGCTGCCGTCAGCCGCGCTGCTGGTTTACCATGGCGAAGAATAACAATCTCTTCTCCAGCGGCTACCGCGTCTAATAGATTAGAAAGCTTTTCCCGCGTTTCCCGGACATTAATGGTCTGCATGCTTTCTCCTTCTTTTGTGTACACGTTTAGTGTACACCGATAGGTTTCTGGCTTGCAATTCAACGCCGAAGAATCGTTAAAACCTGATACATGTGAGCACTGCGCAAGATCTTGAGCGCGTTGGACTATTTTGTTGATGTTATTCTGCGGAGCGATCGACCCAGTCGCCAATGGCCCTATGAACAACACAGACCGGCAGAAACTCTTGCTCCAGCCGGCCCTGGTCTGCCTGTCTCAGACGTTGGTAAAGCTTAGCCTCGCTTCCGGTCAATCCTGGCGGAGTGATCGAGGGGGCAGGCTGTGGTTCTTCAACACCACTTGCGTCGGCGAACGTGTCGAAGGTAATCCTGTCCATCAGCAGTGGTGTGAGAAGCGGGAGGTGTTTCCGGGCGCTGGCCAGCATGGTCAGCCCCCAGGTATCGATGTCGCCCCAATAGGCGGTCGCCCGATCTTTCAGCCATGTTGCGTTGAGCCAGGACAGGTTCAGGCCCGACCCAAGTACCGAGACCGTACCGGAGACCCTGGGCAACTGGTGAAGGCAGCGTTCGTTTTCAACCAGTATCAACCGTTCGCCAGGTAAAGGCGTGCTTTGGAGTTCGTGGGCCCGGACCCGCATTTGCGTGAAGGGCAACAACGAGCCATCAAGGTCGGCGACCAGTAACCAGTGGTGGCCGTCGTCTTCAGCGCCCAGAAAGGCTTCCAGCCCGGTTTCGCTGGCCTGGCCGTCGAACAGAATGTCCAGCATCAGCGTTACAAGCTGGCGGTTGCGCTCGAAGAACTTGCTGTCGGTGCCGGCAATAGACAGTGCCCTGAGGGGTTTTCCTTCGGCGCAGCCTGGCTGGAGCTGAAGGGCAACCTTGCCGCTGCGAATAACGTCGCTTTCCGGCTTATCCATGACCAGGCTGCGCCGGCGTATGATCAGTGAGTGAAATCGCGGGTCCAGAACAGAGGCGAGACGGCTGAGTGTGTCGTATTCCCGCCTGACTTCACTGCTGCCTGCGGCCTGCACCCACTGGCTGGGAGTGTCCAGTGTCCAGTGGGTGGGAATGTCGATGGCTTCGCTGGTGCTCTTGAAGCGGACCAGCTGCCACTGGACCTGCCCGGTGGTGACCTCCCGCCATTGCCGCAGGTGTTCTCGTACCTGTGTGACCTTCTCCCGTACCGTCGCGCCCGTGGGCTTGCCGATGGGGAGGGTTAATGGCCAGCCCTGAGGCCGGAGCAGGCGCTGTTCGCGCAGGTCCGCGTTCTGCCATTGGCGGGCCAGGCGGCTTGCCAGTTCAGCCGGGGATTTCATGGGCTTTCCGGGTCATTTTCTCCGCGTGGGCCTCCAGTTCTTCCCAGCTCAGTGAGGTAAGGGTGGCCCGCAGGTCCTTGCGGTGAACCAGGATGGCAGAGCTGGTGTGGGCCCGTAGCAGTCGCATCTCTTTGTTGGGCGTGACGAACAGTGGGTGCAGGCCAAACTCGTTGAGAGCCGAGATGATGCGGCCGGCTACGGCGTGGGAGCTCTTGGAGAAGGCCTCGTCCAGCACGATGGTTCCGAACAGTGGCTGGGTGGCGCCGTCCGGACAAAGCGCATAGCTCAGGGAGGCGGTAAGAATGTAGCTGGCGATGATTTCCTTTTCGCCGCCGCTGCCCCCCTGGGAGCCGGTGCGAGTCTCGATCACCGAGCCGGACTCGCGTTCCAGCACCGAAACTTCGAACTGCAGCCGGTAGCGCGGGTCCAGCAGAGCCCGGGCACCCACGGTGCGCTTGTTGTCTGCCGCGTCCCGCAGCAAGGCCACCATGTTTTGCAGAGCCTTGAAATGGCTTTCGCCCTGGTCGCCTTTCAGGGCATCCGCCCGCAGCTGCCGTTGTGCGCGCTCCAACCTGCGGAGGGATTCATGGGTAACCCGGCGGGGCTCCAGGCGCAGGTAGCGGCCAGGCTGGAAGTCGACCCGCCGCAGTGTGGCGTTCAGATCGGCGATACGTTCTTCAATGATGGCCACCTGGTTCTGTATGTGAGCCAGCAGTTGGGTCACGCCCTGATCCGACGACTGGTTCAGATAGCTGAGGAATCGCTCCAGCTTTTGGGGAAGGGCTTCTTCCTCCAGTACCCGCAGGCGTTCCAGGTATTCCGGAATGTCCTGGATATTACTGCCGGTTTCAATCAGCGCCCCGGTATCAATGGTGAGCGCCTTTTCCATCAGTTGGGTCAGGCTGAGTTCAAAACTCTGGATCTGTTTGCCCAGCTTCCCAATGACTTTGTCCAGTTGCTCTCGCTGGTCCCGCTCCAGGGCTTCCAGTCGTTCGTACTGGTCCGCTTTCGGGGTGCGGAAGTGTCTGGTTGCCAGGCTTTGCTGGTCGTCTGTGAGGCCATCGCCAAGCCGGTCCAGCAGTTCTGTGCAGCGGTCCGTGGCCTGGTTGCGCTTTTCTTTCAGCAGGGCGAGGGCGGTTTCCTGGTTCGACAGCTGTTGTCGGCCTTCTTCTAGTTGCTGGCGAACCGCTTCAAATTCCCCCCGTGCTTTTTCCACATCCGAGTCCGGAGCGGTCAGTGCTTCCAGCCGGCTTTGCAGGGCATCGAGTTCACGTTGTGCGCTGGGCAGGTTGATGGTGCTGAACTCGGTTTCGCCCAGGAGTTCGTAAAGCCTTATCTGATCATTTGTGTCCCTGAGATTACGGCGGGCTGATTCGAGTTGCCGCCCCAGAGCGTCCGCTTTCTTACGGGTTTCGCTCAGTTCGTTGTTGAGCGCGGAGAGACGGTCACGGTTGTTGAAGCCGGTCATCCAGCCCTTGTCGAGCCGCTGATTGTCCCGTTTTTCAAAATAGCCCTTCTTGCCGGACATCAGGCCCTGTTGGGTCATGCCATGGGGTGTCTGGCGCAGGGTTTCGGGAGAGTCCACGCAGTGTCGGTCGATTTCGGCCAACAATTGTTTCAGGGCTTCCCGGTGAGGATGGTCCTTGAAGTTCAGCTTGCGGGTGAAGCCATCCTTCATGAACTGTGCCGTGGCCTGGGGTGCCTGGGCTTCCAGCAGTCGCACATGAAGGCGGTTGTCACGGCTGTTGACCCTGTCCAGGGCCGATTGCATGGCGGCCGGTGGCACGAGCAGGCGCAGGCGGTGCCCGCCGATAGCCCGTTCAATGGCGCCACGCCAGTCACGTTCTTCGGCTTTGACTTCCACCAGTTCTGCCACGAACGGCAGAATGCTTTCGTCCAGGTTCAGGTCCTGGGCCAGTTCGCTGCGGAATTCCTGGTAACGTCCGTCGATGTTGGACCCGGGCCGGGCCTTGATGCGGTCGATTTCTTCGGTGATTTCCGTCAGGGTTTCATTGAGCTTACCGTGACGAAAACGCAGGTCGAGCAGGAATTCGTCCTGAGTGTCCGCAAGTTCGGACAGTTCGGCCAGCTTTGACTCACCGAGCTGGCGGTTCCGGGCCAGTGCTTCGGAGCTCAGTGTGCTGTCCAGGTCAAGCTTGCCGGTCAGGGTCTGGTAGTCCCTGGCGTGTCGGCCCCGTTCTCCTACCCAGCGCTTCTGTTGGGAGATCTGCTCCTTTAGCTGCTCTATGCTGGCACCACCGGCCTGCAGGTATATGTCTTTCAGGGTATCGGCTTTGCTGTTGAGTTGCTTAACATTGCTGCTCAATGACTCGAGGGTTTCTCTGCCCTTATCAAGCTGGCGTTCCAGGTCCTGTTTGCGGGTGCTCCACAGCTCGTAGCCGGTTTGTGCGAACCAGATCGGCAGGATGTCTTTCAATAACAGCTGCTGGTCAAGCTCTCTGGTGGCACTCTGGTGCTTTTCGTAGGTTTCCGCTATGGGTAGCAGCGACTGGTGTTGTTTTCGGGCGGTTTCCAGTTCGCTGTGGATCGCGGCCAGGTCGTCAAACTCACTGGCCACCTCTGCCGCCCGGTCGAACGCCGAGTGGTCATCCAGCACCAGTTCCCGGAAGATTTCGTCGATGCTGTTGAGCTGCTTCAGGCCCGCGGCGCGGTTGAGCAGAGTGAAGGCATTTTCCCCCACTTCAAAAAATCGCCGTACTTGGGCCAGGTAGGCTTTCTTACTGTCGTTGGCCTGTAAGCCTGGGTTATCCCCGGCGTGTTGCTTGAGCTCCCGGGCGCCACCCTCGTGGTGAATGGCCAGCCAGTTGTCCAGACTCTGGTCATCCCTTTCTGAAAACAGCCATAGGCGTTTCAGGTCGCTGGCGGCAGAGCTGCTGCCGTCGATCCAGAACAGCGCCCCGATGCGAATAGCGTTGTTACCGTTGGAGAAGCGGGCGCTCACGGCTGTTACGGTTTTACCAGCGCGTGCGATATGGCTGTTGTCGCCGGTATTGTTACCGGCACCGGATACGCCCCGAATATAGGAAATCAGGTCACGGTCGCTTTCATGGCCGCCAGTGGAGGCCAGGTTGTACCGGGGCTGGTGAGTCAACAGGGTCATCAACGCGTCCACCAGCGTGGTCTTGCCGCTGCCGGTGGGGCCGATAATGGCGGTGCCTTTCGGGTCGATCTCCGCGCAGTGCCGTCCACCGAAGGGCCCCCAGTTATACAGGTCCAGGTGGGTCAGGATATAGGCCGTGGGCGGCAGGATGTCAGCGGCAAAGAGGTCGGTCTGGGGCAGGCTCATACATCCTCTCCGTCAGCGTCTTGCGGGGCGGACTGGCCGGCCATTTGTCGGAAATGGTGGAGCAGGTTCTGCAGATTTTCCGGGTTCGCCAGGTGGGTGATGATAGGGCGAACGACCACCTGGTCGTTGGCGTCGATGTCCGAGACAATGCCGTGGCTCTTGAGGTTGTCCAGCAGGCTGCGCAGGCGTTTCTGGTCGCGGGTGTCGCTGCCGGTGTCGCCCAGGTACAGCTGCAGTTGGGGCAGTAGCTCATCCAGTTCCACAGTGGCTTCGCCGGCACCGAGACCGGTTTCCTGTTCGTGGGCGATAAAGTGCTGGCGTAGTATGGCCACCAGCAGGGACTGTTCCATGGTCAGACGCTGGCGGCGCACCAGGGGGTGGGACCACTCGTCGTCGTTTTCTTGGCCTTCGCTGAAGAGCCGGTCTGACACGACAAGGAAAGCCAGTCCACGTACGTCGTCCACTTTCAGGCGCAGGTCGAACGGTTCCAGGATCTGGTTGATCGCAGCGGTCTGGGTGGTGGCAACCTGGTAGAGGTTGGGCTTACGGTCTGCTTCCAGCAACCCGTATTTCAGCAGCTCCTGGGCGGTGGCTTTCACATTGCCGGGCGTGTAGTGGCTGGCCTCCGTCAGAGGCGTTTGCTGATCGACATGGGCCAGTGCCTCTGATGTCTGTTGCGGCTCGTCCCGGCCTTGTTGGTCGTCTGCCTGGCTTGTCAGGCGGTCAAAATAGTCAGACATGCGGGTTTACAGCTCCCAGTCGATGGCTTCTGCGTCTTGTCGGGTTAGCGCCAGTTGCGGCACGTGGAAGCGCAGCCGGTGTCCGTTGCTGTCGGTAATATCCACGGCTTCCCGGTCGTCGGTGATTTCCACCTCCGCCTCACGGGACATGGCCAGCCACAGGGCAATGGTTTCCAGGTCGTGAGTGGGCGGCAGGTGAGCCGCCAGGTCGCCGATGCTCATGGGGCGGTCGGTGACTTTCAGCAGTTCCACGGTTTCCTGGTACAGGGCTTCCCGGTCAAGACCGTCAAATGCCCGCCAGAACTCTTCGTCGACGTCGTCGAGGTTGACGCCCTGATCGGTCAACTCGAGGCCTTGTGCCTGCTCTTCAGTGGCGGACTTGAATCTGAGCCGCTCAACCAGCGGCAGGCTGGAAACCGCCACGGCAATTGGCGGCAGAGGCGTGTCGCCTTTGCGGACCTTGTGGCTGGACCAGTCGATGTTAAGTGCGGTGTTCAGTATACCATTGAGCAGTTCGCCGACTCTGTGGTTCTCGGCGGCCAGCCCGGTTTTCAGGAACCCTTTGACGTCTTTTTCGCTGCGGGCCCGGGCGCGGATGACAGCAGCGGACTCCTGTATCAGCCGGATCACGAGCCAGCGCAACTCATCCTGTTGCTGTCGGGACAGGGCGTGGCGGGTTGCCGGATTCTTCAGGATGGTACGCAACCGGTGTTTCATGTTGTCCAGCTCGATGGAACGGCTAAGTTGCTCACTGAAGTTGTGGAATACCTTGCCCTCGGCGGTTTCCAGCAGGGTGTCGTGGCCGTCCAGCAAGCGGTCAACGATTTCGCCACGGTGATGCTGTTCGCTGACGATGGATTGGCGTAACTGACGGTCTGCGTCCCGATAGGAGTCCTCCACCCGGCGAAAGTCCGCTCGCAGACTGGTGGCAAGATTGTAGACTTCGCGGATGCCTTCTGCGGCTTCGGCCCCCTCCAGCACCTTGAATCGACCGGCTTCCACGTCGGCCAGTTCGTGCTCCAGGTCTCTTATTTTGCGGCGTATATGGTCCGCACGGCTTTGGGCATTCGGGTTCAGACGGGTTTCCAGGTTTTCAATTTCCCGCTGTACCGTGGCGAGGCGAGAGGCGGTGGACGTCATGATCTTTTCATCGAGGCCCTCAACAAAGGCCAGGGCTTTTTGCAGGGCATCGGTGGCCATCAGCCGGCCGTCCCGTTCCACTATCAGCCCTTTGCGAATCCAGGAACGTAGTTCTTTCCTGGCATCGGCTGCCGGGTCGTCGGGGGACAGCTTCAGGTCGTCGCTGTTGGCGTGTTCACGCAGGATATCCGTCAGCATTTGCTGGGCATCCTCGAACAGGATTTCTTCCCGGTTTGTTTCCATCAGTGCCTGCAGGCAACTAAGTACCAGGGGCCCGCGGGTGGCAGACAGAAGCTTCCAGGCCGGATGCTGGTGACGGGCCACCAGGTAGGAGCGGGTTCTCAGGTGGGTTTGTTCGTCCATCGGCAGTGTGCTTTTATCTGGTATCTGGATAACGGGTGGCAGCAAACAGGGCCTGATAATGGCATTTATATGGCGTTCATAATAGTACCGGTGTGATAGCGACCGTAACAACTTAATACCCATCAGACCACCACAGGGGCGGTTTCACCAGAGCGCTTTGTTATCCGGTGCCACCTTTATTCTCCAGGCCGACACCAGGCCGCCCTTGTCATTATCCACCCGGGTCACATACTCTGCTAGAGTCTGTGATTGAGGCAGGTGGTGAGCTGAGGTTGGGCACGGAGGGCATTCCCGTCGACTGGCTGGTGGTCATGCATCGCCTGCCAGAGACTGCGATGCTGGAAAAACAGATCAAGTCCTCAGCCGTGGAATACCAGCGCGTCACGGCGGCGGCCGACTTGCTTGCCCGTTTTTATCTGGATGCCGCAAGCGTCCGGCTCTCGGGGAACCAGTACCTGGAGCGCTTGCGGGAGGGCATCGACGATCACTACCAACAGTTGATTGATTACTCCCTTCCGGAGGACAGGGTCAAACGGGTCCGTGACCAGCAAATGACACTGATTGAAAAACACTCGGCGGTCTTTGCGGATCGCGCAAAGGCCGGCATCCTCGTTGAGGCCCATGGTGATTTGCGGCCGGAGCATGTCTGCCTGACCGAGCCACAGAACGGGCCAAGCTGGCGATCTGGCACCTGGACGACGATTTCCGCGAGAGGCGCGGGCCATGGCGGCAAAAAGCGCTGGATTACCTGAACATAGCCTCCGATTTCGACAAAGGTGCTGGCGGCTGAAGCGATGGCGCCCAAGAAACCCGGATTCAGGACTCCAGATCTGTCACATCCCTGCCTTCATGCAAGGCAGCGATGGTATCGGCTATGCCGGCAGTAATATCCACCAGCTCAACCTTGGTCTTCAGTGATTTGGACGGCAGTGACGGAGTGACCGTATTGCCGAGAATCACCCGGGACAATGCCGGCGAAGACAGTTTTTCCCCGGTATCCTGAGTGAACACAGCGTGCGTGGCGATGGCGATCACGTCCTCCGCGCCCTGGTCTTTGAACGCTTCCGCAGCCCGCTGCATGGTGCCTCCTCCTGCGATCAGGTCGTCCAGGATCAGCACGGTGCGGTTGCGGATATCGCCAACCACGGCAGAACCGCTCATTTCGCCCTGGCTGCGATGCTTCTCCATAAATGCGCTGCCGACGGGGCGCTCCAGCCGATTCGCCAATGACTCGCGGAACAGTTCCGCACGCTTTACGCCCCCTATATCCGGGGACGCTACGGTGATTTCCCTGTCCCCGAGTTCCGGCAGGAGGTAGTCGATGAACGCTTCTCTGGCGCTCAGATGCACTGTCGGGCAGCGAAAGGCATTTTCGAAAGCGGCGCGGTTGTGAACGTCCACGGTCACCATGGTGTCGATCGTCACAGCCTCGAAGAGCTGGGCGACATAGCGGGTGGTGACAGGATCATGGGGCTTGGTTCTCCTGTCCTTGCGGGAGTAACAAAGGTAGGGCGCCACGACATTGATTCGGCCGGCGCCAGCGTCCCGAAGACTGGCCAGTAAAAACAGCAGACGCACGAGCTTGTCGTTGGTGCTGAGGCCATCGCTGCTGTTGAGGGACTGGACCACGAATACATCCCGGTTGCGAACCGTCTCCAGCGTGCGGATCTTGTGCTCGCCGTCTTCGAAATCCCGTTCCTCATGTTTGCCCAGGGGTACGCCCAGGTGGGCGGCCACTTGCGAGGCAAAGTCGCTGCCGCAATCAAGACTGAAGAGTGCTATTCGGTCATCCGGTTTCATGGGGCCAGTCCGTTCGCTTTGGCTGAGTGTATCAATTGCTCTTTTAACTCTAGTCAAAATGCGGATAAAGATATACGAGGCCGAGTTTTCGATCTCTTCATCCCGCTTGCCATCGTCTGGCGTAATCCCAGTCTCATATGCTTCAATGATCAGTAACTAGTCAAGTCAGCTAACAAGGCTGTCTTTGATACCTCGGCGCCTGGTCAACAACAATGAGCACAGACGATAAGATGGTCAAACGCCGGCGCTCTGCTCTACGTGGCCGTCAACTGGAACCGGCGGTACTGTCGGAGCTGCGGGACCTGATCGGTGACGAACGTGTCGATTCGTCATTGCGAGACCGCGATCGCCTTATCGAGCACCTGCATGTACTGCAGGACGCTAACGGCTACCTCTCCATGCCCCGTCTGCGGGCCCTTGCGTCTTTCATGAACCTGCCCATGGCCGCCGTTTATGAAACGGCCACGTTCTACGCCCACTTCGACATTGTTCACGACGAACAAACGCCGCCACCGGCAATCACCCTGAGGGTCTGCGATTCGCTCTCTTGCCAATTGGCGGGTGCAAGCGCATTGCACAAGGCACTGGCGGATGGAGCTGACCCGAGCCAGGTGCGTGTGGTCCACGCACCCTGCATGGGGCGCTGCGATACAGCACCTGTGGTGGCCGTGGGGCACCATCATGTGGGCAACGCGACTGCCGAAACCGTTGGCGCCGCAGTCGAACAACAGCAGCTGCAACCTGACGAGATCCAGTGGCAAAAGCTGGCGGATTATCGCTCCGCGGGTGGTTACCAGTTGCTGAAGGATTGCCGCGAGGGCCGGGTTACCGTTGAGTCCCTTGCGGAAGAACTTGAGCAGGCCGGCTTGCGGGGCCTCGGCGGCGCGGGTTTCCCCACCTATCGCAAATGGCAGGCCGTGCGAGCCGAACCCGGGCCACGTTACGCGGTAATTAACGCAGACGAGGGAGAGCCTGGCACGTTCAAGGATCGCTATTACCTCGAACGTGAACCCCATGGATTCCTGGAGGGCGCCCTGGTCAGTGCCTGGGCGGTTGAGGCTCAGGCTCTCTATATCTACCTTCGGGACGAGTATTCCGGCCTCCTCGTTGTGTTGAGAGACGCCGTTGCTGAATTGGAAGCTGCCGGCATTGTAGAACCGGGCTTTGTGATCCTGCGCCGCGGTGCCGGTGCCTATATCTGCGGCGAAGAATCCGCCCTGATCGAGTCGCTGGAAGGCAAACCCGGCAAGCCACGCCATCGCCCGCCTTTTGTGGCCCAGAAAGGCCTGTTTGGTCAGCCCACCCTGGTCAACAACGTCGAGACGGTTTACTGGATCCCCCGCATTCACGCCCAGGGGGCCGAGTGGTATGCGAGCCAGGGGCGCCATGTTCGTAGAGGGCTTCGAAGCTTTTCGGTCTCCGGCCGGGTGGCTCGCCCCGGCGTTCATGTGGCGCCTGCGGGCATCACGCTTAATGAGCTGATTGAGGAATACTGCGGTGGCATGGCCAAAGGTCATCGCCTTCTGGCCTATCTGCCTGGCGGCGCTTCCGGCGGTATACTGCCGGCCAGCAAGGCCGATATTCCGCTGGATTTCGACACGCTTCAGGAGCACGGCTGCTTCATCGGTTCTGCCGCCGTGATTGTTCTGTCTGATCAGGACGATCTGCAAGCCGCGGCCGCGAACCTTCTGGGCTTCTTTGCGGACGAATCCTGCGGGCAGTGCACGCCCTGCCGTGCGGGTACTGAAAAAATGCTGACGCTGCTTGAGCGGGATACCTGGGATGAACAGACGCTAAAGCAACTGGCCGCCGTGATGGCTGATGCGTCCATCTGTGGCCTTGGCCAGGCCGCTCCCAATCCGGTGCTGAGCCTGCTGCGGGATTTCCGCAGCGAACTGGCCAGCCAAAACCTGATCGCCAAAGGGTAGGGAAGGCAGCCATGAGCGAATCGAAAAAAGCCATGAGTGATTCCAGCACAAGTTTTACCCTCACCCTCGATAACGTCGAGGTTCAGGCCTACCCCGGCGAAACCCTTTGGCAGGTCGCCAAGCGGGCCGGAGAAACCATTCCGCACCTGTGCTTCAAAGACGCGCCGGGCTACCGTGCAGATGGCAACTGCCGGGCCTGCATGGTGGAAGTGGAAGGCGAGCGGGTGCTTGCAGCAAGCTGCATTCGGGAGGCCGCGCCCGGCATGGTTGTGCGAAGCGCTGGCTCTTCGCGTGTTGAGGCAGCCCGCAAAGGGGTTCTGGAATTACTGCTGGCTGATCAGCCCGAGCGAGAGAGCAGTCCCGATCGGTCCAGCCATTTGTGGGACACGGCGGACCAGCTGGCCATCGATGCCGCTGCCGTGCGCCAGCGCCTGCCGGCACGTTCAGACCGGGACGAGCCTACGGTGCATCATATTGAACCCCGTTCTGATTCACTGCCACACTCCGGCGGCCACGACGCTACCCATTCGGCCATGAACGTGAATCTGGACGCCTGCATCACCTGCGGTTTGTGCGAGCGGGCCTGTCGGGAAGTGCAGGGCAACGATGTCATCGGACTGGCGCATCGCGGTGCCGCTTCCAAGATCGTATTTGATTTCGATGATCCCATGGGCGACAGCACCTGCGTTGCCTGCGGCGAATGCGTGCAGGCCTGCCCGACGGGCGCGCTCATGCCCGCCACCCTGATGGATGCCCAGGGCCGCGGAGACTCCGCCACGGCCGACCGCACGGTGGATTCCGTTTGCCCCTATTGTGGCGTGGGCTGCCAACTGACCTATCACGTGAAAGACGAGCCTGCGAGTGCCCAGTCTGGAGCGGGCGAGCAGCGAGGGCGTATTCTCTTTGTGGAGGGTAAAGACGGCCCCTCCAACCAGGGCAGGCTCTGCGTGAAAGGCCGCTTCGGGTTTGATTATCCGTCTCACCCGGCGCGGCTCACTCGCCCCCTGATTCGCCGGGAGGGCGTCCCCAAAGGGCTCGATCCCAATTTTGATCCGGCCAACCCGTTAACGCATTTTCGAGAGGCCAGCTGGGAAGAGGCGCTGGATCTTGCGGCAAACGGACTGACCCAACTTAAAACACAGCACGGACCGGATGCGCTCGCCGGCTTCGGCAGCGCCAAGTGCTCCAACGAAGAAGCCTGGCTGTTCCAGAAGCTGGTGCGCACCGGTTTCGGCTCCAACCATGTGGACCATTGCACCCGGCTTTGCCACGCCAGCTCCGTCGCGGCGCTGATGGAGTGCCTGGGGTCCGGGGCCGTAACCGCCTCCTTCATGCAGGCGCTCCAGGCAGACGTGGTGATTCTGACCGGCTGCAACCCGGCGGTGAATCACCCGGTCGCCGCTACCTACTTCAAGCAGGCAGCACGCAACGGCACCAAACTGATCATCATTGATCCCCGGGGCCAGTCGCTGGACGCCTATGCCTGGCGCAGCGTGCGTTTCTCGCCCGGTGGCGACGTATCGCTCTTCAACGCCATGCTCAATGTGATCATCAGCGAAGGGCTTTTCGACAAGAACTACATCGATACCCATACCGAAGGCTTCGAGGCGCTAGCGGCAAGTATCGAAGGCATGACCCCGGAAGTGATGAGCCCCGTATGCGGCGTCGATCCCGACACGATTCGGGAAGTGGCCCGTGCCTACGCGCAGGCCGAAAACGCGATTATCTTCTGGGGCATGGGCATTTCCCAGCATGTGCACGGTACCGACAACGCCCGCTGCCTGATTTCCCTGGCGCTGACGTGCGGCCATACCGGCCGGCCCGGCACCGGTCTGCACCCCCTGCGGGGGCAGAACAACGTGCAGGGCGCCTCCGATGCCGGCTTGATCCCCATGGTACTGCCAGACTACCAGCCCGTTGGGGATGCCCAGTTGCGCGCCGCCTTCGAAGAGCTATGGAACACCGAACTGGACCCGGAGCCGGGGCTCACCGTGGTGGAGATTATGGATGCCATCAAGGCGGGCACCATCAAGGGCATGTACATCCTCGGTGAAAACCCTGCGATGTCCGATCCGGATCTCACCCACGCACGGGCCGCGCTGGGCGCCCTGGAGCACCTCGTGGTTCAGGATCTGTTCGTCACCGAGACGGCCCAGTTTGCCGATGTGATACTGCCGGCAGCGGCCTGGTCAGAAAAATCCGGCACCGTCACCAACACCAACCGGCAGGTGCAAATGGGCCGGGCTGCGCTGGCGCCCCCAGGTGAAGCAAAAGCGGACTGGTGGATTATCCAGGAAATCGCCCGGCGTTTCGGGTTGGCCTGGAACTACAACGGCCCCGAGCAAGTGTTTGCCGAGATGAAGCAGGGCATGCACTCACTGGATCATATCTCCTGGTCCCGGTTGGAGCGGGAAGGGTCTGTGACCTACCCGTGCCGGGCCGACGACGCGCCGGGCGATGATGTGGTCTTCGCCGATGCGTTTCCCAGATCCGGGGGCAAAGCCAAGTTCTCTCCGGCCAGCCCCCTGCCACCCGACGAGCCAGTGGATGAGGCCTATCCCACGGTGCTGACCACCGGGCGTTTGCTGGAGCACTGGCACACGGGCGCCATGACTCGCAGAAGCCGGGTACTGGATGAGCGCGAACCCGAAGCGGCGGCATTCCTGGCGCCATCAGAACTGGAGCGCCTGGGCGTTGCCTCTGGAGAGGACATCCATATCGCCACCCGGCGCGGCACCATCACCCTGACGGCGCGGGCCGATCAGACCATGCCAGAGGGCATGGTGTTCGTCCCCTTCGCCTTTGTGGAGGCGGCAGCGAACGTGCTCACCAACCCGGCCCTGGACCCATTCGGGAAGATCCCCGAATTCAAGTATGCGGCCTGCAAATTGAGCCCGGCGTAGCTTCCCAGGCAAACAGATTCCTCCAGAACGACGCTCATTGTCGCATCGCGTCTG
>NZ_AGTR01000054.1 GCF_000235625.1 Marinobacter manganoxydans MnI7-9
TTGCGGCGACTGACAGTACCGGGGCCGTGGTGTGGCAACAGGCCTATGATCCCTGGGGATTCAAGCTCACGGTCAATACCGACGAGCGCGGCTACACCGGTAATTGGCTGGATGAAGAAACGGGCCTGGCCGACCACAAAGCGCGTTGGTACACGTCTTCGATCGGGCGGTTCACAGGAATCGATCCCGTCAAATGGCACGAAACAAACATCCACTCGTTCAACCGCTATGCGTACGGGAATAACAATCCGTACAGCTATGCAGACCCGGATGGAGAACTGGCGTTTCCGGTTGTGCCGATACTCGGGGTTCTCGCATTTGAGGCGCTGGGTATAGTAGCTGAAGTTGGGACCATGGAGGAAACCTCCGACTCGATCAATCGCTCTGGTGCTGGAACCTATGGGGTGACGGGCGTAAAGGCTGTCGGCTTCGCTATGAGAATGGGGTTGAAAGGTGCTAATGTTTCAAAGGGATTAAGTAAGGGAGATCAGGTTGTAACTCGAACGACCCGGAAAGGTGATAACGCGGTCAGGATCACTAGGGAAGATGGTAGCGTAATAGATATTTCTCCAACTCGAGTAAAAGAGTTTACTCCCAATACTCATCCAAAGGCTCCGCCTGGATCGCTTCAAAAAACGAAATTTGAGAACTCTTTGCCTGGCTCTAAGGGGTTTAAGCGGGCACCGACACAACAAGAGTTAGACTTGTTGAAGGATTTGACGAAATGATGTCCATCAATAATCTACTAACGCATTTCTCCAATTTACTATTTTTGTATTGGGAAGATTTACTTCTATTAGTTAAGGAGGACTCATCTGGGTCGCTGAAAGATGATTGGCTTCAGGCAAATTGGGAGCTTATTGTTGAAGGCTTACTGGATGACAAAAATATTGTGTTAAACGTGTATGGCGATGGAGCGGATTGCAATGGGGAAAGTTCCCGAGTTCTATATCCAGATCGTCAGCAAACCCATAGGCTGATTTGCAAGCCCCTCGTTGGCAAACATGTCTACGATGTACTGAATGAACAATCACTAGATGTAACGCAAGATGACATCGTTTTTGACCGTTTTGTCTCAATTGGTGATGATGGTTGGTATTATGAATTGCCACCATTTAACAAGATTCTAGGTGAATTTTCAGGAGAGGCAGTTGTTGTAGATTTCAGTGGAGTGGATGTGCGATTGCAACCCTTAAAAGTAAGTTAAATTAACATGCTGCTGGCATCTGCAATATTACAAAGTGGAGAGCAAACGACCTTCCAGGGGTTGCGACCAAGGGGGCTTCCCCGTTACTGCGGATGTTCCTAAAATGAGGCGTCCGCTGATCACATCTTGTTAGGTATAGCTGGCTTCCAGTTGTGGCGTAATAGCTCTTCGATGGCGTTGTTCATCTGCGTCGGCAGCCGGGTCAGGTCAGATCATCAGAGCAGTGAGATTTTACACCTAGTGTTCTCGCAGGGCTCCTCGGTCTTCAACCAGAGATGATGTAATGCAATTGGTGATTTAGATGTTTTAGGGTTTGCATCACAGCCACGATAGTGCACGCTCGAGTATACATCGTCACCAAAAATGGTCTGACCAAGTGATGCAACTCTGTTCTTGACGCGGTACTCCTTTTGCCCAGTAGTGCTGTCTAGTACATAAGTAAGACCGTTGGGGAGGTAACAGATGTTTCGGACATATCCCAGCATAAGGGCGCGGTCTACTGCCCAAGCATAATCCTCTCTGACGAACCGGCTTATGCCCGTTTTACAGTAAGTACCGCCGATAGGATGTGCGGAATCGATGGGTTTGCATTCGACTAATATTGCTGTCATCGCACTGCTTCTGGTCACCAGCTGACCCCGAAGCGGACGGAATGTGAGATCGGGCTGGCAATCGAGCTTATTTCCTGTTCGGTTGCGCAGGTTACCCTCTCGAACAGGGGTCTGAAAAAGCGAAAGCCCCTCAATAGCCTCTGGATGATTGGTGGAGATTTCATCCAGAATCATATATAACCGCTCAGTAATCGTGTCTTCTTCTTCGTCGCAAATAGAGAATTGCCCTTCTGCGACTTCCTTGAGCAATAAACGCCAAGCGTAAGCGAGTGCATTCTGAACCACATCCATTAAGAATACTGGAATTTTGCACGGACCTTCAGTGTCTGTGCACAGTCCTGTCATCAATCCACGCATTGCTGGCTGAGCTCCTCTAAACGCGCCCCGTATTCCCAGACCAGTTCTGATGCGAGCAGGCGGGCCTGACCTAGTGTCCAGTACCGATAGCGGTTGAGTAGTCCTATCGTGAGACTGGGCTGGGTGGCATTCTGAATAGTTATTCGGCTAACACCGAGACTGTTCACCTGTTGAATCCAATATTCTGGAAGCGTAGATGGTGGGAAGGCGCCCTCTAATGTGACGGAGAAAAACCTCCAGGGAAGTGCTGCGCTAGTCTCATTCAGGAATTGCACTTTTATCTTATGGCCGCCTGCGCCAAGTGCTCCGGCTAGTTCTTTTTCCAAAAAAGCGATGAACGCCTTAGCCTGTTCCTCTTCAATCCTCGTCAGCCCTTTGTCGCGAGCTGATGCGTAGGGTGCATTTACCGCGAGAGTATCCGAAAGGACTTGCTGGTCGAAAGTCGACAAACCGTAGAGCTGCCCAACGGTGTAATCGAGCGATGGCCAGTCGGGATGATTGTTCATCAAACTCTGTGCGCAGGTTTCAATGGACTGACGTTGACCTGACGACAGAGCTTCCGGTGGTATAAAAGGAAGGCGGTCAACGTCAAGCTTTTGCTGCGCTTCTCGCTCAACACCAAACTCTCCGCTTGTCATTAGCGTGACATACTCAAACAACCTGCTGTGAAGTAATACCAGCAAGTAGTGTGTAAGGAAGGTTGACAATGGATGACCCGATGCAGAGTACCCATAATAAGACTCAGAGAATGCGACATCGCTGGTGCTGAGGAGTGCTCTCCCTCTTGAGCGATCTTCGCGCAAAGATTTTCTTACCAGCAATAGAGGCGCCTTATAGACTTCTGGTGACCTAGTGCGGTGAAGTCCTCGGGGGGTATAGCGACTAAGTTCCTTATCTAGTACCAAAAAAGGCTGTAGGTCATAATTTGCGTGTAATTCGGGCTTTCCATCAAGGAAGCTATCGTCTTGGGTGCCACCTGCCACTTGAAAACCTTGGCTTTTGAAAAGGCCTGAGCATTCCTGCCAATAGTCGCCAACAGTGCATTCTGCGTGTTGTTTTATCTTTTCTACGATGGCCAGATCCAGCACAGTGCCGCGATACAAGGTTTTTAGCGCAGCCGAATTGGCTTTTACCAGATCGAAAGCTACTGGGGTGGCGTCATTTGCATCGACTCGTAGCAGGCCCTTGCCATTGAGGTTTGGTTCATAGTGCGGGCTAACGAAGATAAATCGATCGTCTGGTTTTGGCAGCTCATTGTCGGCAAACAGTAGGCAAAACGGCTGATCTACGCTTGGCCAGACTCGGGTTTGCCTCAGTGCAGCGCCATTCAGGATGCCGGTTACTTTCAGGGCTTCGAATAACGCATGGCGAGCCGCAGTTCCCTTGTGAGATTGCTTGAACAGCCAGCGCCCTGCCAGTGCCAGAGCAATGCGTCCACCGGGCTTGGCCCAAGACATGGCTCCCCAAACGAAGGGCAAGTCAGGAACGCCGTCCGGGTTATGGTAAGACTTAGCAATTTCATCCAGACCGCGTTGTGCGGCTACCTCTCTACACCTCTTGGTAAAAACCCGTTCAATGCTTCGGTACTCCTTGGTTAAACTTGTCCAGGGCGGATTGCCAATGACTAGGTCAAAGGCATGCTGGTAGTGATCAAACACGTGATCACCCAAGCTGCCTGCCATAGGCACCAGCTCGTTACTGTTACACTCTGGATCAGCAACGTTGATCAGAACACTGTTCTCAAGTTTCTTGAAGCGCAGCTCTTCAAGTGGTGCGGGGAGTGGATCAAGTTCGAGGGCGGTCAGGTATAAGGCTAGTGCTGCAAGCGTGCGGGCATGGCCATTGGTATCGAAGCCAACCAATTGTTCGTAAAGCATGTCCCGAATTTGTTGACGCGATGGTCGCTCACCAGTCTCGCGAAAGCGTAACTCCACTAGCTTACGCAAGCTTGCGACTAGGAACACGCCGGCCCCGCAAGCGGGATCCAGTACCTTCGCGTTTGAGCCCTCCGGATGTGCGTGGAAGGCTTCTTCCACCATGTATTCGGCAATGTGATAGGGCGTGTAGTACACGCTCGTGGCATGACGGGCTGATTGATCGAACCGATGAATCAGTTCTTCATAGGTCTCACTTAACAAACCAATTGGCAGGTGATCGAAATCAAGATCCCCCCAATCCAGCTGCTGTTGTGACGCGCCGGGTTCAATGGCGGTATCAAGGGTCATTATCGCACTCAAAGGTTGAGTGACACTTTGCCCGTGTTGTTGAACTAATTGGCGGAAATAAACGGCGTAATCGATAGCGGGGAGGGTTAGAAGGTCGCCATTAAAGGTTTTATCGAGCCAGTTATTAGTCTCTGCCAGTGCTACATCTGTGTCCATGCACTCGTTAAGTGAGTTGGCGCTAGGAGCGATATCGACCAGATTGTCGGGGAGCACAATCTTTCGACCTATCAAGTAGCGCAGAAACAGCGCTCGACCCGTGAGTGCTATTGCCTCGTGAGTTGATACGCCAAGATCGCGTAGCGCTTCGCCTGCATCGCTCATCAAATTGAGAAGGACATCACGCAGGCGCAGAGTAGCAGGTGCTACGAAGTCCTCACCCTGCGCAAGTCTGGGAAGAATGCTTGGAGCTTCGTTGGAATAGCGAGAAAACCGGACTGGGGCCGTGTCTTCTGAGGGACGCAGATCGGTGGCGTAAATATCCAGTCGTCCCGGTTTCAATATGCCCAACCAAGCCGGCTCACCCCGCATGGCAAGAATTTTTTGGAGATCATGAACGGGTAACACGTCATCTCGAAAATGAGTTTGGTCGACGACATATAGCAGCGCCTGGACCTGATGTTCAACAACATAGTCAACCAGCGGGTGTTCTCGATTCCGATATAGATCCGCATACCTCAGACAACGAGCATCCCGGTTGTCGCGCAGATCCACACAGCTCTCGTTGGGTGCACCGAATTCCTGTAGCAGATTCATCTTTGCTGCCCTGATGCGATGTTTGTGATCAAGGGTAGCTCTCGTTGAGAGGATTCGAGTCCCAAGTACAAATCGATGCGTTCTCGCTCCTTAGACATATCGACAACCCAGCCTAAGCTGGTGGGATTCTGGCCTCTGAACAAACGAAAGGCCTCTTCTTCGTCCAGGTTTCCCTGTGGAATAAAGATCAACTCTTCTCCAGGAACCTGATGTGGCGCGCTGACATAACGATGGATAGCAGCTGAGATTCGTTGGACCTCTCTGCGTCTCATGCCCAGGGTGTCCTCTAACGTTTGCAGAACGGCGAACGTAATTAAATCGGCCTTCGTGAAGCGTCGTGCGCTCCTTTCACGAGTTGGCCTGTCGCAAAAGGGTGGCAGTTGCGCCCACGTGTGAAGCCTTGACCGGCTTATTCCTCCTAAAGCGGAACAAACATCTTTCGCGGTGAACGACTTGGTGGCAGGCATATTTACGCTTTCTGTTTTAGATGTAGAACAAAACTGTTTAGATTATAGAACAGTTTCTCTAGAGAAAACATCTTCAGAGCGTGGCGAGGCCTATTAACAGGTGGGAGGTGCGAGAGGGATTTAGGGCTGTGATGTCTAGGGGGGCTCCTAATCTGCATGGTTGCTCTAGGCTTTAGGTGGGGTAGCCATCCCGCTAGAGTTATACAAAACAGATCGGAAGGAGTCTGTAGTTCGACGGCTCAAGGGCTGAGAAATTCCGCATCAGATGATTACGGATACCTGGTGGTCGATTAAACTGGCGTCCAGCGCCCGCGTCTTTTGCGTGGCCACCCTTGAATGCCATGTTTGGCTACCAATCGGGCAACCCGATTCACACTGGTTGAAGCCCCCTCCGCAACCAGGATTTCGTGCATGCGGGGGAAGTCCACATGACGACAATCAGTGAGTTCTAATTCAGCGTCCCTCCAGTTACTCAGGCTTTTCCATCAATTAAATTACGTTCTTGAGTGCTATCTTTACATGATAAGCGGCGCCAACCGCCGACAAAGTATCGCTGGGTAGTTTTCCCGGGAACAATCTATCATCACCGATATCTATCTTTGCGACTTCTCGGATAAGTCGATCAATGACCATAGCGCAGCTGTACCAATCCTCCTGAACTCTAACTTCGCAGGACTGAACCTCAAGATTGATATCCTGTCGGTGCAGTCTCAGGCAATACTCCAGGGGTACCCCTAGCATCTCGGCAATCGCCGCCGCGCAGAGTGCTCTCTTTCTGGGTATTGATCCCGTTGCATCGAACTCCTTGGAAAATGCTTCAATACGCCCTATTACCCGCGCGCTGTAACCTGATCGATACTTCTTGGGACGCTTCGGTACGGCGGCCTCGGGCGCATATCCGGCCTCGCGCAGGAAAGTAACAAATCGGAACAAACTCGACCTGTGCCCAGGATGCCTGCGTAGGAAGTTGTATATGGTCTTTTCGCTGACTTCGCATATCGGGGATTTCGTACTCTGCAAGAAAGACTGACCAGCTTTGAGGTAAACCCTCAGCGTTTTGCTTTGAATACCTTTACCTCGGCGGCAGTAATTAATAAAGGCATTAAGAATTTGTCGGTTTTCGCCAGTGCTGGCGTCTAATATGTCTTGGATCCTCCGCAACTCCGCCCATTCATTACGCTCGCGATCTGTAATATCGACAATTTTGGTATGGGCCAGAAAGCGGGACACATAACCATGCTTCCGCAACCATTCTGGTCCGCCTATCGCTAGCACAGACTCTGTGGTCATGTCTTGCGCGGAACAAAACCGCTCATCGAACTCGGCGAACGCATCACCGCTCGGAAACATCCATTTCCAAGCGTTGTATGGACTGAAGTTGCGTAGTAGCCAGATCTCAAAAGCACGCCACAGTTCTTGAACCCAAGGTTGCTCTAGTCGAGCCAGTTGCAGCTTGGCGGAGTGCTGTGCCCGAGGAATCCAGTAACAGGTTGCGCATAGCCGATTACCCTTATTTGGTGTTATTTCGCCGCACTTCGGGCAACTCCCTTTCTCCTTCATTGCCGGGGTATCCCAAGCATAATATCAATGCAATGCGCCCGTGCTTCTCGTCGTGTCCTGCGACTGGCGCTCGTGTGCCGACGCTGAATTTCTCTCAGTGGGTCGGCCATCTCGGCCTTATAATTAGAACGCGATTTCGGGGACCGCTGCTTTGTGTCAAGTTCTGGGTAAACATATTTTTCAAGCCAGAGATTTTGACCGACCTGGTGATTTCGTAGACATTCGCGGGTGATCCTATGCCCGATGAGATCATCCACAATTCGCTTCAGACCTGTTTGTAGAGCAGCTTCCGTTGCAGGGATAAGCACACGACGTTCGGCCGTGCGAACATACTCCCAGCGCCCTCGCGCAGTTGCGCTAGGCACAGCCCCAATCCTGCTGCGCCATGTGCTTTGCAAGTGGCGGCCCTGCGACTGCCCAAGTTGCAGCGTCATTAGAGTGCGCAGGGATCCAGGGTCGGGAGCATCCGCCCTCACTGCAGACGAGAACCGCCGTGAAAAAGCCATGCACAGGTCATAGTGCCTTTCCTTCTGTCCCGGCGAGGCTATGTAACGCCCGCAGTTGAAACAAACATTGTGGTGATACGGGTCAGTGTAGAAAAGTGTTAACGGTTCATCGCATGCAGGGCAGGCATCAATCAATGGACACTGATGTTTCTCACAGAAGCTATTCCAAGCCAACCTCCAAGATAGCTTTAACACGCTACCCTCCAGATAGCACTCTGGGCAGAATTGCTGACCGTGAAGGCGCCTGCGACGGTGATAAACTCCAATAGGCATAATCCAGTGTACTGAGTTGTATTGGCGAATCTCACCCAGTACTTCCCCATAACGTCCAGCGAGGGTCATGCTTTTGACCGTTGCCTGGCTTTGCCCCAAGCAGCAGGCAATCTTCTGAATTGCAATATCAGAAAGCCAGCGATCCGCATCCCGCGTCCAAATTTCAAGGCCAGGCAATGACATCGCGGTGTAAGTCTGGGGCGAGAGGCCATGCAGCCTACTTTGCCAATATAGCCAGGATGATAGAGTCTCATCTTCTCGTGGCCACCGAAAAAGATGAATCATATTTTTTTCATTAACTTGCCGAAATCGTGATGCGTCACTACATCGACCGACCTCACGATATCCGGCGTTATCACTTCTGTGTCTGATTCTATTGCCTTAATCGCGGCTTCAATCACTACAGATTTGGTCCCCCCGATTGTTTGCATCGAACGACTAAAGATTTCATTGGCTAGCTTCGGATCGGCCAAGTTGGATGGATTCTGAAGAGGCAGCTGTTTTTCGAATTTGAACAATAATTTCTGATAGTTTTGGTTGGCTTCCCAGCGTTCTAGGACGTAAGGCGTCAAACGAGTTGCCAATTGATCATCTGCCCGTAATGCACCTAGCAGTGCCTGTGTGCCGACAAGCACCAAGGACAGGCTCAAAGAAGAGCTGAGATTCTTTAAAGCTGCCAAAACATTTTCTTGCTGGCGAAGCGGAGCAGAGGCGAGATGGTGGAATTCATCGATAATCAAAACTCGTACGCCCATTTCACGCAGCACCCTCTCAGCTTGGTTCTGTAATGCTCTTGCGCTAGCTGCTGGCCTGTGGACGACCATTAGTTGCGTCAGGAGACTCGTCCAAAATTTTGGCTCGTCTGATGAGGCTGGCATATACGTGAGGACAATTGGTGTACGAATTCCGTTCTCGGTATTCTGAGACGGGTGCATGCTGATGAATCGTCTAACAAGAGTTGTTTTGCCGTTGTTGGGGCGGCCTACAATGGCCATGCTAGGCATGCGGCTTGAAGTTGGATGCGTGATCAGATCGTTTAGACCTTGTGCAATTCTTGTGGCGGCAGGGTAACCAATCCAGCGGTCTTGTTTGATATAGGCAATGCGTGAGGCATTACCCTGATCCAACATCTTTAAAGCTTCTTCATCAAGCTTCCGCCCCTCAGCTGCTACCATTCTTCCGCTCCTTCGAATGCCGCAATGTCGACGTCAACAAAACCGTTGGTCGATTGTAATGGTGAGGCTTCGTTGGGAAGAGATGATTCTGGTTTTACCGACTTCATGGCGTTATATTTGCGTCTTTCGGTTGATTTGCGTTTCGCTTTAGCTTGCTTGGTCTTCTCTTTCGCATCTTCAACCAATTGGTAGTTGTCCTCAGCATGTCTCGCGATAGAAAAGGCGTCGTGTGCTTCGTTTCGGTTTTTCAGTTCTCGTTCGTGTGCTTTGAATTCGGAAAGACTGATTGCTGGCATATCCCGCACTGCACAGGGTATAACGTGATAGCCCTCCAGAACCGGATCCCACATCCAAATGCGCGTAATGTCTCGCGGGTCGATGCGAAACAAACTTTTCCTTTCTTCCTCGGATTTCCTCTCTCGGGCCAACCTCTCCGAACCGAATAGCTCAATATCTTGGTAAGGAATGTTCTTGTAAGTGATGCCTGATCGCGTGATAGTTCGATAGAAGAATGGCAGGAAATCGATGCGCACGCGATTGGGGTCGCTGTAGACAGAGGGCATCCCAACACCCGGCTGTCCCGGAGAGCCTAGAATGCCTCGTTCCCATTCCTGATAAGGCGTCGCGCCTCTTAATCCTTTGTGCGGTGTCTTGTGATACTTCTCACAGATGTGGCGAACGATAAACTGCTCAAGCTCGTACAAAGTCATCGCTGCCTGAGATTCTGAATCGTAATCGCCCCGTTCCTTGGGATTAGCAAAAGTCGCCCCTGGCAACTCGCGTACCCACAGTGAAAATGTGCTCATGAGCCGCTCGATATGGCCGCCAAAATTGGTGCCTCCTAGCGGTCGCCACTCGATAGAGAATGGATAATCTTCGACTGAGCGTGTCAGGTAGTTGGATTTGAAGTCAGCACCATTGTCCGCCCCAATCTTTCTTGGTGCGCCGTACATTGGCCACTCGACTGAAAGTTCAAGAGATGCCAGATAGTCATGTTTAGTCAGCAGCATGTTGGAGATAGCGCTGCCCACTGACACAAAACTCGGACTGTCCAAAGATAGGTATATTCCAAGAACGCAACGTGTATTCACGTCGATTGCCAATGTGATCCACGGTCGCCCGAGCGGCATTCGATCATGTTCATCCACAACAATAGTGTTGACCTGGGTGTGATCAATCTGAATGAAGTCGAGAGGTCGCTCTGCGCCAGGGATGCCCGTCTCCACTTGATCAATTTCCTGCTTAGACTCGCTGTGACTATGTCGGGCTCTCTTGGTTTTCTTCGGCTCCAGATCATTAATGCGTTTGCGTACCGCTCCTACGCTGGGCGGCTCGATGCTTAATGTGCGGCAACGCGTTTCGATAAAGTCGGCCACTCTGACGACTGATTTCTTCTGGGCCGTCAGATAATGCAGTCGAATCCCCTCGGCGATGACTGCTTCGACTTTGGCATCGAGAAGGCGTGTGCCTTTGCGCCTGCCGCGCTTGCGTGGAAGGAGGCTAGTTTTACTTTGAGTCGCCTCAAATCGCTTGATCATGTTGTAGATCATGGCTACTGAAAAACCGGAACTTTCTGACACCGCCTTAACGTCATCAAGCGTCCGAGACTGAGCTGACAATAAGGGAAAAATGATGTCGAATCGCCGGTTGATCTCCGTCCATTCTTTGTCGCCATAATCTGCATAATCACGTGAAGATGATGCAGTCAAAGTTGCTGTTGAGGAGTCACTGACAATTAGCGGTTTGAGTTGGTAAATCGGAGCGTTAATTATTTGCCCGGAACTCTCGTCGTTAACCATGACCCGTTCAAGGCTGATCGTTTCGATCACCTTGACTGTCCGACCTTGATAATCAAGCAAGGTGCCCGGCTTTAATGGAAGAGTAGCGGGCGTCCCCTCGCGTTTCAGGAAGGAATCCATATCGGGCTCCTATTGTCGATGGGGGAATATATATCGAAAGCCACAATGCGTTGGGCGAGCATTGCCCATACGTAAGGTAGCGCCATGGCTTTCTCTTCGAATGTGGAGCAGCATGCCGTGATCAATATCTCAGGAGTAGCGCGACCACGAGCGCTCAGCTCTTCAAATAAACGCTTGGGATAGTCAGGAAACTGATCCTCTAAAGAAATCGCGTGATAACGTGCCAAAAAGTTGGCATTGGACACCAACGCTGGAATCAGCGAAAGCTCAGTGCGCACCTCGAAGCGCCAGCCTTGCATGCTAGATGCGTACTCCCGCGCCGCATAAAAGCCGTCTCGCAATTGATCGATGTTCTCTTTTAGCGCTTTCCGGGGCTTTAACTCTAGTAGAAGGCAGGGCGGCATTCCGGAGCCAAGACCGAATTCGACCAATGCGTCTGGTGTATAAGTGCGGCGCTTGCCATAAGAATCAGTGTACTCCAGCTCGATTGGGTTCCATGTAATGCGCCGAAAACCCGGATGAACCGAAAGCTGCGTGAAGTAATCTCGCTCCAGACCTGACTCATAAGCTACTTTTCCTGCCGGTGTATGTAGGTATCCGGACGAACTTCGGTAACAGCCAGGAAGAGTCCTTTTGCTCGTTCTAGCAATTACGTTAAATTTGTATGTCATTCTATTCATTAAGCACAAATTAATTTCCAATCTATTAGTGCAATTGCACGGATTTATGCGCCATTAAGACTATTGTATTCTAGTTTATACGTGTTTCCTACAGCGGCAGCAGCCCCAGGCCCGGAGAAATCTCACTGGCTCACCGGGGCGTACTGTTTCTCGACGAGTTGCCAGAGTTTGAACGCCGGGTGCTGGAGGTCCTGCGTGAGCCGATGGAAACCGGCGAAATCTCGATCAGCCGGGCAGCACGGCAGGTGAATTTTCCGGCGCGATTTCAGGTCGTGGCTGCAATGAATCCCTGCCCCTGTGGCTACAGTGGTCATCCCACCATCGAGTGTCAGTGTACGCCGCAACAGGTTACCCGTTACCGGTCGAAAATTTCCGGCCCCCTTCTGGACAGGTTTGATCTGCATGTGGAGGTGCCTGTGCAGGGTGGCGACGTATTGATGCAGTCGGGCGGGGATGGCGAAACCAGCGCCACCGTCCGGGAGCGTGTCCTGATTGCCAGAGCCCGGCAATCAGAGCGGGGTTGCCTGAATGCGGCCTTGTCCGGGCGTGCGTTGCAGGCTGCGTGCCGGCTGGATCGCCAGGGCGAGCAGTTGCTCACCGGTGCCATGGAAAAGCTGGGGCTTTCGGCCCGTGCACTGCACCGCATATTGCGAGTTGCCCGAACGCTTGCCGATCTTGAAGGCAGCGAGGAGCTACGACAGAGCCATCTGGTTGAGGCTCTGGGTTACCGGCAGCTCGACCGACAGCAGGGCCGCAACTCGGTGGTCTCCGCCTGAGCGACAACACTCTGGTAAACTGTTGGCAAATCCCGTTAACCATGACCCGCTGCCTGCGGTTAAGGATTGCAGATGACAGACCATAAAGAACCGCAAGATCCCAAAGAGGCCGCCGATTCGCCGGTCACCACCCGTCGCGGTGTGCGCAGCTTTGTTTTGCGCCAGGGCCGGATGACGGAAGGCCAGAAAAAGGCGTTCGAGCGGAGCTGGCCGAAGTACGGGCTGACCCGTGAGGACGGAATGATTGATCCCAGGGAAGTGTTCGGCCGCGACAACATGCTGAACCTGGAAATCGGTTTTGGTATGGGGCGGTCCCTGGCCGACATGGCTGAGGCCGCTCCCGAACAGGATTTTATCGGGGTTGAAGTTCATCAGCCCGGTGTTGGCGCGTTGCTCAAGGAGATCGAGGACCGTGGCCTGGAAAACGTCCGGATTTACAGTATTGATGCCAACGATGTGATTGACCTCTGCCTTCCGGATGCGTGCCTGGATCGCGTGATGGTGTTCTTCCCCGATCCCTGGCACAAGAAAAAGCATCACAAGCGCCGGCTGATCCAGCACGAGTTTGTCCAGCGGGTTCGTCACAAGTTGAGGGTAGGCGGCATTCTGCACCTGGCGACCGACTGGGAGAATTATGCCGAGCATATGCTCGAGGTGATGAGCGAGTCCGAGGGCTTTGCCAACACCCAGGAGACCGGTGGCTATTCACCGCGCCCTGACGACCGTCCAATTACCAAGTTTGAGAAGCGGGGCGAAACCCTCGGTCACGGTGTCTGGGACCTGTTGTTCTATCGCACCAATTAAGAGGCGTTGATCGGGGGTCAGTGATGCGCGAGCGGGTGGCGCCGTGACGCCCGGATGATGACCAGCCCGGCGATGCCGAGCGTGAGCGCCGTGAATTTGATGAGTGCGCATAGGGTTGCGGACAGGCTCATCTCATCGGTGGGCGGGTTGAAATTGTTCAGCAACAGAATGTTCTCTGCACCGTCGCTCAGGCCGGCAGTTGCGAACAGGGCCCGTACCCAACGGGCACCCACCCGCTCGCGAATGCCGGGGCGATCACGGGTAAAGTGCCGGGTAAGATGAATCAGGGCCAGCATGTAGGCAGGAATGAACAGGAAGTCCAGCCACAGCGAAACCTTCGCCCAGGCAACCCCTTCGCTTCCCCAGCTGCGAAAAATGGCGTGGGCCTGATCGGCAGTCCCGGCCAGCTGATAGCTCACGATACCCTGGGGTGCTGATGCCGTCTGCAGAGGCTGGTTGACCATAAGCAGAGCGAACAGCAGCACGGCAGCCACGACCAGGCTGGCTTTCAGGCTTTTGGGAAATGCTGCCACTCCGTGTGCAGGGTCCATTACAGAAAACGCTCCAACAGGCTGTTAAGGTATCTCTGGCCCAGGTCGGTTGCCTGGAGTCGATCGCTTACCAGCAGCTTTTCATTCCGCAGTTGTTCAAGTTTTACTCCAACTGTTGTCAGGGGTAAACCCGTTCGTTCAGAAAAAAGGCTTTCATCCACTCCTTCTTTCAGTCTGAGGGCGTTCATCAGGAATTCCAGCGGCAGATCGTCCACGGCAATCGCATCAGAACCGGCCGTTCGGCTGCCGATCCGGTTCAGGTAAGCGTCCGGCTGCCGGGTCTTCCAGTATCGCCTGATACCCCCGTCCACCAGGCTGATCTTGCCGTGGGCCCCAGCCCCGAGGGCCAGGTAGTCCCCGAACGTCCAGTAGTTCAGATTGTGACGGGAGGCCCTTCCCTGGAGGCTCCAGGCCGAGACTTCGTAATCCTCGTAGCCGTGTTGGTGCAGGTAATCGGAACCCCGGCGATAGATGTCCCAGAGATGATCGTCGTCGGGCAGTTCTGGCGGACGGCTGTAAAACTCGGTATTGGGCTCGAGGGTCAGCTGGTACCAGGAGAGATGCGGTGGTTTGTAGTCCAGGGCAGTCTGGATGTCCTCAAGTGCCTGCCCGGGCGTCTGGCCCGGCAGACCGTGCATCAGATCGATATTGAAGTTATCGAACCCGGCACGGCGAGCGGCGCGTATGGCCCGGTGGGCGGCATCGGCATCGTGAATGCGCCCCAGCGTTTTGAGATGGTCGGGATTGAAACTCTGGACCCCGATGGACAGACGGTTGATGCCCGCTGCCCGGAACGCGTCGAACCGGCCGGCTTCGAGCGTGCCGGGGTTGGCTTCCAGGGTAATTTCGGCATTTGTGGCGAAGGCAAGGCGTGCCCGCAGTTCCCTGAACAGGCGATCGTAGAAGTCGCCGCTCATCAGGGACGGAGTGCCGCCTCCGATGAACACGGTCTCTATTGGTCGATCGGTGGCAAAGGCCAGGTCCTGGTCGAGATCTTCGAGCAGAGCCTGCAGATAGGCGGATTCCGGGATTGTCCCGGTGAAAGCGTGGGAGTTGAAGTCACAGTAGGGGCACTTCCGCACGCACCAGGGTACGTGAATATAGAGGCTCAACGGCGGCCTAACCGCCGCTGGCTGCTGATCGTCCCCGGGGCTGGTATTACTCAACTGTTTCAGGCCTCGGCCTTCAGCTGATCCAGCAGAATCTTCAGGGCGCGTCCGCGGTGGCTGATGCTGCCCTTTTCGGCGCGGGACAGTTCCGCCGCACTGCAGCCATGCTCTGGTGCCAGGAACACCGGGTCATAACCGAAGCCGCCATCGCCCTGAGGGGATCTGAGGATCGAGCCCGGCCAGCGGCCATGGCAGATGATCGGGGTCGGGTCTTCGGCATGGCGCAGGTATACCAGCACACAGTGAAACTGGGCGCCCCGTTGCCCGTCCGGCACGCCCGCCATGGCGTCGAGCAGCGCGTCCACATTGTCCTGATCGGTTGCATCATCGCCGGCAAAGCGGGCAGAGCGCACGCCCGGGCGGCCTTCAAGCGCGTCCACCGCCAGACCACTGTCGTCAGCGAGTGCTGGCAGCCCGGTTTCCCGGGCCGCGTGGCGCGCCTTGAGAATCGCGTTTTCTACAAAGGTGACCGCCGGCTCCTCGGCTTCACCGACGCCCAGTTCGCCCTGGGCAATCGGCGTCATGCCAAGAGGTGCCAGGAGCTCGGTCAACTCGGCGATTTTGCCCCTGTTATTGCTGGCGATGACAAGTCGGTTGGTCATATAGGCTTAATCGCTGAACAGTGTGTGAGCAAACCGTACCGCCAGGTCCTGCTGGTGTCCGGTAGGGCGTGCGGTAATATTGAAAGTCATCAGTTCGCCGGAGGAATACTGATACTCGGCAATAAAGTACACGGAGTCGCCCTCCTGGATGCGGCGGAACGCCAGGAAGCGTACCTGCTGGACATCGTTGGTTACCTTGCCCTCGACCTGGCCGCTCACCGGGGACATTGAGCCATCGTCGTTTTCCTCCATGATGGAGATATTGACGATGCCTATGCCCTTGCTCCGCTGAAGATTATTGGCCTGGGCGACTTCCGGAGCCAGGAAGGTGCTGGGCAGGACACTCCAGAGTACCTTGTAGTCTCCGAAATCCTTCGAGCCGGCCTGTGCCTGCAGGCTGAACAGGCCAATCAGCGTGATTGCCAGCAGCGTACGGAATGTGGAAAAGGTTTTTGCGATCATTGCTAGGTCTCCCGTGTGATTCGGTAAATGGCAATTTCGCCCAACAAGTTCGGCCAGAGACGAGCCAGCCAACTGTTCTGGTGCTGGCCATCAACCACCCGGCGGCTTTTGATCCTGATGCCTTTCTGACGGCACAGTGCCTCAAAATCCTTGAAGGTGCACAACCTTATGTTGGGCGTGTTATACCATTTATACGGCAGTGCCTCGGATTCGGGCATACGACCGCTCAAAGTCAGTCCCCAGCGCAATCGCCAATGAGCAAAGTTGGGGAAGGTCACGATGCCTTCGCTGCCAACCCGCAGCATTTCATCCAGTACCCTGTCAGGACGCCGGACCGCCTGAAGCGCCTGGGTCATCAGAACAATATCGAAACTGCCATCTTCAAAGTTCCCCAGCCCCTGGGTGTCCAGGTTCTGTTCGATAACCGCCACTCCGCGGCCCATGCAGGCGGTGATGTGGTCCGGGTTTATCTCCAGGCCGAAGCCACTGGCACCCCGTTCCCGCTGGAGGAAATCAAGAAGAGTGCCGTCGCCACAGCCCAGGTCCAGAACATGGTGGCCGGGCTGAACCCACTGCTGGATGATTTCGAGATCCGGTCTCATGCGCCGACCTCCCGTGCTACCCGGTCCATATAGGCGTTAAAGATGTCAGTGTACCGCGGGGTCGGAATCAGAAACGCGTCGTGCCCCCAGGGTGCGTCCACCTCGGCGTAGCTGACCTTCCTGCGCGCGCCAATCATGGCATTGACCATTTCTTCCGAGCGGGCCGGCGTGAAGCGCCAGTCGGTGCTGAATGACAACACCAGGTATTCGCAACTGGCCGCTGCCAGTGCTTTCGAGAGGTCGCCGCCAAACTCGTAGGCCGGATCAAAGTAGTCCAGGGCACGGGTCATCAACAGGTAGGTGTTGGCGTCAAACGATTCGGAAAAGCGTTCGCCCTGATAGCGGAGGTAGCTCTCGACCTGGAACTCCGCGTCATAACCAAACTTGTAAGCCTGGTCACGGAGTTCGCGGCCAAATTTCTCGCCCATGGAGGCATCAGACAGATACGTGATATGGCCAACCATCCGCGCCAGCATAAGACCACGCCTGGGAACCGTATCAAAGTCGTAATAGCGCCCGTCGTGAAACTCCCGATCAGAGGTTATTGCCTGGCGTGCCACTTCATTGAAGGCAATATTCTGGGCGGTCAATCGCGGAGTGGACGCAATCACCACCGCATGCCGCAGGCGATCGGGGTAGTCCAGGCTCCACTGCAGGGCCTGCATGCCGCCGAGGGAACCGCCAACAACGGCCGCCCAGCATTGAATGCCGAGCCGATCTGCCAGCAGCGCCTGACTCTTGACCCAGTCGCCCACGGTGATAACCGGAAACTCCGGGCCAAACGGCTTTCCGGTTTCGGGATTGATGCTGTTGGGGCCGGTGCTGCCGTGGCAGCCCCCCAGATTGTTCAGACTGACAACAAAAAAACGATCGGTATCGATGGGTTTTCCGGGGCCGATACAGCTGTCCCACCAGCCGGGTTTGCGGTCCTCGGCAGAGTGGTAGCCGGCCGCGTGGTGATGGCCACTCAAGGCATGGCAGATAAGAACGGCATTGCTGGCGTCGGCATTCAGGGTGCCGTAGGTTTCCACCACCAGGTCATAGTTTTCCAGGGACTGGCCGCAGGCCAGATCGATGGGAGCGTCGAAATGATAGGTCTGCGGGGAGACAATCCCGACAGAATCCGCAGGCAGGGTATCAGGCATCGGCGCGAATGGTTCCTGGTTCGATCCGTAAGTGTCTGGAAAAGCAATGACAAAGCCATCGCCAGCCCAGCAGTTTAAAGCCGGGGCGTGATGGCTGCAACCGCCTGAATGGTCGCGCTTGCGGGACACTACACAGCGCCGGAGATGTTCACCACTTTTTGCTGGATCAGGGTGGGGGCCGGTTTGCGGATCTGGCGCTGCATCGCGTCGGCCAGTTCCAGTTGCCTGCGCAGGTCGGCAATGGTGTTGGTCAGGCGCAGGCGCTCGGTGCGGCTGTCCTTGTCGTTGCGGACCATATCGCGAAGGCGCCGGATCTGGTGCTCCAGAAGCTGCTTCTGCTCCATGGAATACTGCATGATCGGTAGCAGGGCTTCCGATGGCCAGCGCTCAACGTCCTGGCGTACACGGGCATGCAGTGTGCGGGCTTCGCCCACCATGACATTGAAAAAACGGCGAACCAGGACCGACTGCTCGGTGAGCAGGTTCTTCGGACTGATGCGGAAGCGTCTCGCTTTTTTGCGCAACTCGCGGATGGCAATAACATGGCGCCCGGCCCGCAGCGGGATGGGCTCAAGGTGACGTGCCCGGTTGTCTTCGTTATAGCGACGGTAAATCGCGCCCACCATTTTTTCGGCCAGGTGCCCTTCGCTCAGAAGGTTGGTCAAGTCGCTTTCGAGCAGTTCGAAAAACTGATCCATGGCGCGGTTCATCCCCGCAGTGGTCCAGCTCTTCGACATACTGGTACGGACATGTTCCGCATGGGCTTCGAAGCGGTCTTCGCTCACCAGCTTCTTCAACAGGTCGCCCTGGGAGTCCATGAGGCGACGGCTGGAGCGCAGGGTGATCAGCTTCTTGTAGTAAAAGTCGTAGTCTTTCTGGGCGCGTTCTGCGAGGCGGCCCAGCGCTGCCTTGTCCATGGTAACGCCCGCGCACGCCTGAAGCTCTTCCTCCAGGGATTCGAGGCGGTACTGCATGGCTGCCTGGCTGTTCTGGAGCATGCCCAGCAGGTCGTTGATCAGACTCTGGGTGATCAGCTGTTCCTTGTGCATGAGGATGCGCTGGATAATCAGCTGCTCAAGCTGATTGATATTGGAACGGTCGAACAGGTCGTTGTCTTTCTTCACCCTTGCGACCAGCCCCTGCTTGGCAGAAACCGGGATGACATCGTGCTGGCGCATGCCCAGGTGGTCGGCCGTATAACCGCGCACCCGCTCAATCGCCTCGTTAGTGTGGCGCTCGCCCTGGAGGTCATCCCAGAGCACGTCGATCTTGTTCAGCACGGCAAAGCGGCCGGCGCGATGATCGGCGTGCTGGGTGTCGATGTGCTCTTTCCAGATGGTCATGTCGCTGGCAGTCACACCGGTGTCGGCACTCAGCACAAAGATCACCGCATGGGCGCGGGGCAGCATGCTGATCGTCAGCTCCGGCTCGGAGCCAAGAGCATTCAGGCCCGGCGTATCGAGGATCCGCAGGCCGCGCTCGAACAGGGGGTGGCGGATGCTGATCTGTGCGTTCCGCCAGGCAGGTACGAGTACATTGCCCGGGTTGTTGCGATCATTCTCGAGCATGCCTTCGTCGAAGCCGAGTGCGCGAGCCTCCTCAGGTGGCACACTCTTGACGCGGGCAACCTCGGCAAGCACCTCCCGCATGATCTCAGGGTCGCGCTCATCCAGCTCATGTTTGACCCAGCGTTCCGGCTGCTTGCGCAACTGCTGCAGGGACAGTTCGCCGTTTCGGGTCTCGATGGGAAGCAGGAGCAGGTAGTTTTCATTGGCGCTGCGATCGAAGAACAGCTCCGTGGGGCACATGGTCGTGCGCCCCGCCTGGGACGGCAGCATGCGCTGGCCATACTCGGAGAAGAACAGGGCGTTGATCAGTTCGGTTTTACCGCGGGAGTATTCGCCGACAAACGCAATGGTCAGTTCATCCTCAATCAGCAGCTCCAGCCCGTGGCGTATGCGGGTGCTGACATCGTCGGAGAACAGATTGTTATCCTGCAGCCACAGCCGGTACCTGCCGATCTGGCGGATCAGCTCTTTTTTCCAGTTGTGATAAGCCTCTACCTGCTGCGACAGAGTTCCCTGTTGGTTCATCGGATTTTCCTTCTGCGCGACTTCCTGGTATCCCGCTCAGAACGGGGTGCTCACGGGTGACGGATTAATTACCGTTAATACTATCCTGTTATTTCCAAGTTTGTGGCTGGGCCGGAGTGGAAGAAATGGCCAAACTTGCCGGAAATTCACTAAAAAAGCTGCAAAATCAGTTGCATGACTTTGCAGCTCGGGAATGATGGATTTCGTGGCTAAGTGTTACAAAATGTATATTTGAGACGGCGTTTACATACCGAGCCCGATGGAGCCGAGGCCTGCGGCCATTTTCATGTGTTCAATCACCACTGAGATCACGTTCAGAATCAGGAAAACGATGATGGGTGACAGGTCCAGGCCGCCCATGGAGGGCATGATATTGCGCACCGGGCGCATGACCGGCTCGGTGATCTGGGCGACCAGCTGGATGGCCGGATGGCCGCTGCCCGGCGCGATCCAACTGACGACGACCACTGCAATTACCGACCAGAAATAGATCTTCACGATCAGGTCCAGTACGTTCAGTACCGCCCACACCAGCAGCGTAATCGGATTTATGGCCGGAATGCCGCCGTTCAGCGCCACCAGGATCAGGAAGAAGGTGATGCCCTGAATGATGACTGCAAGAACCAGCGAAGCTCCATCGAAACCGCCCAGGCCAGGAATAACCCGCTGTAGCGGGCGTAGCGGTGGATTGGTGGCCTTGACCACGAATTGAGTGATGGGATTGTAGAAGTCGGCCCTGGCCAGTTGAAGCAGGAACCGAAGCAGCACAATGGTCAGGTAAAAGGTGGATGCGATGAGCAGGATGGTAATCAGAATATCTGCCAGCATGAAGCCGTGTCTCCGTTATCGGTTACTGTTTGCCTGCCAGTTCTTTGGCCATTTCTTCCGAACGCTTGAAGGCGGCCTTGTACGCTTTGGCTACCAGATCGCGCATACCACCTTCCTCGAACGTGTTGATGGCCTGTTCGGTGGTTCCGCCAGGAGACATCACATTACGCTTGAGCTGGCCGGGATCGTGCTCGCTTCGACCGGCCATTTCCGCGGCTCCCGCCATGGTCTGGATAGCCAGTTCCCTCGCGGTTCCGGCGGCGATGCCAGCCTCGGTGGCCGCTTCCTCAAGCGCCTCAAGCATCAGGAAGAAATAGGCGGGGCCGCTGCCGGAGAGGGCGGTAACCGCGTGCAGCAGGTTTTCGTCCTCAACCCAGAGCGCTGACCCGATGCTTTCGAACACCGATTCCACCATCTTCTTCTGTTTGTCTTTCACTTCTTTGTTGGCAAACAGGCCTGCAGCCCCTTTGCCGACCAGGGACGGTGTGTTGGGCATTACCCGAACCATCGGCAGGCCGCCACCAAGCCAACCATCGAGGGTATCCGCTGTCAGGCCGGCGGCGATGGATACCATCAGTGGGCGAGTGTTCTGGACCACTGGTGCAATGTCGCGACAGACATCGGCCATGACCTGGGGTTTCACCGCCAGAGCTACCATGTCAGCCTGCTGGGCGCAGTACCGGTTGTCTGTGGTGACGCTTACGCCAAAGCGCTTGCGGATTGTCTGCAGGTGCGCGTCATCCGGCGCGCTGACCCAGATATTGCCGGCCTTATAGCCGTTATCCAGCATACCGCCAATGATGGCGCTGGCCATGTTGCCGGCGCCAATAAAAGAAATGGTTGGTGATGTGCTCAAGGTTAACTCCCCGGTTGATCGGTTAAACGTCCGGCCCTGATCATAGCAGGAACCGGCCGGTTCAGCTCTTTACTGGGCGTTTGCCGAATAGGGCAGTGCCGACCCGTACCCAGGTGGCGCCTTCCGCAATCGCGACTTCCAGGTCGCCGGACATGCCTATCGACAGTGTGTCGAGTGGGCCGGCGTCGGGATGGTCTGACCGCAGCTGTTTCAGAGTATTGGCAAGTTTCCGGAAACTGGCTCTTAACCCTGCTTCGGGCTGATCCGGATCCGGAATGGCCATCAGCCCTCTCAGGCTGAGGTTTGGCAATTCGCCGATTTCGGCCACCAGATCCGGCAGCTCATCCAGAGTGCAGCCGGATTTGCTCTCTTCCTCATTAATATTGACCTGAAGACAGATATTCAATGGCGGCAGCGCAGGATCGCGCTGTTCGCTCAGGCGACGGGCAATCTTGAGGCGGTCCACGCTGTGCACCCAGGCGAAGGCAGAGGCCATCTGCCGGGTCTTGTTGGACTGGATCGGGCCGATGAAATGCCATTCCAGTCCGTCAAGACCAGACAGCGCCTCGATCTTTTTCAGCGCTTCCTGGAGGTAGTTCTCACCAAAGGCCCGCTGCCCGGCAGCGAAGGCTTCCCGCAGGTCTTCCGGTGGTCGGGTTTTGCTGACGGCGAGCAAATGCACAGACCCGGGCGCACGGCCTGCCTGCAATGTTGCTTTTTGTATGCGTCGGGTTACGCTCCCGATGTTGTCTGCTATGCTGCTCATAGTGTGAGAATGCCACGCTCGGTCTGTCACTTGTACGGTGACACGTTACCCGCAGGTCACTGAAATGCCAAGTGAACCGCGCCGGGGCCCCGCCGGGCGGAAGCTACCGGGATAAAAGAAAAAGCCTTCCGAGGATTCCTATGGATATTACTGAACTGCTTGCCTTTTCGGCGAAACAGGGTGCGTCTGACTTGCACCTCTCTGCCGGTTTGCCCCCGATGATTCGTGTTGATGGTGATGTACGCCGCATCAACCTGCCGCCCATGGAGCACAAAGAAGTCCACGGGCTCATCTACGACATCATGAATGACAAGCAGCGTAAGGACTACGAGGAATTCCTGGAAACCGACTTCTCCTTCGAAGTTCCGGGCGTCGCCCGTTTCCGTGTTAACGCTTTTAACCAGAACCGTGGCGCAGGCGCCGTGTTCCGGACCATCCCTTCCAAAGTACTGACCATGGAAGATCTGGGTATGGGGCAGGTGTTCAAGGACGTGTCTTCAGTGCCCCGGGGGCTGGTTCTGGTGACCGGCCCGACCGGCTCGGGTAAGTCCACCACGCTGGCGGCGATGATCGATTACATCAACGACACCCGCTACGAACACGTTCTTACCATTGAAGACCCCATTGAATTTGTACACGACTCCAAGAAATGTCTGGTCAACCAGCGTGAAGTTCACCGCGATACCCTGGGCTTCAACGAAGCACTGCGTTCAGCACTGCGGGAAGACCCCGACATCATTCTGGTGGGTGAGCTTCGGGATCTGGAAACCATCCGCCTCGCGCTGACGGCGGCCGAAACGGGCCACCTTGTGTTCGGCACACTTCACACCACCTCTGCCGCCAAGACCATTGACCGTGTGGTCGACGTGTTCCCGGCGGAGGAAAAGTCCATGGTGCGGTCGATGCTGTCAGAATCCCTGCAGGCAGTTATATCCCAGACCCTGATGAAGAAAATGGGCGGCGGCCGGATTGCGGCGCACGAGATCATGATCGGTACGTCTGCGATCCGGAACCTGATTCGGGAAGACAAGATTGCCCAGATGTACTCATCAATCCAGACCGGTGGTTCCCTGGGCATGCAAACGCTGGATCAGTGCCTCGAGCGGCTGCTGCAGAAAGGGCTTATTTCCCGAGAAGCAGCGCGGGCCAAGGCCAAGATGCCTGACAACTTTTAATCTGGTTTGCTCCTGAAACTGAATTATCGGTGCCGGGAGCAAAGGGGAATCAGTCAGACTCCCCGAATATGGTTTGACGGGTGGGGCGGGTACAGCTTCCCGGGACTGTCTGCAGCATGGATGCTGCAGTCAAGCGTACATGGACGTATTCACAGCGTGTCCCGGGAAGCTGTACCCGCCCCGCCCAGGCACCAAACGATGAAGGCTGGGTACAAAAAATGGAATTCGAAAAACTGTTACGGCTGATGGTGGAGAAGGGCGGTTCGGACCTGTTTATTACAGCGGGTGTGCCGCCGAGTATGAAGGTGAACGGGAAGGTTCTACCGGTCACCAAGAACGCGTTGACGCCGGAGCAGACCAGGGAGTTCGTTTACGGCGCCATGAACGACAAGCAGCGCGCCGAATTCGAGGAAACCCATGAGTGTAACTTCGCTATCAGTGCCCGTGGCATTGGCCGTTTCCGTGTTTCTGCCTTTTTCCAGCGCAACCTGTGCGGGATGGTGCTGCGTCGGATCGAGGTAAAGATCCCGCAAATCGATGATCTGTCGTTGCCGGAGGTAATCAAGGAACTGGCCATGACCAAGCGTGGCCTGATCATGTTCGTGGGCGCTACCGGTACCGGCAAGTCTACGTCCCTTGCGGCCATGCTCGGGCATCGTAACCGCAACAGCCGTGGCCACATCATTTCCATCGAAGACCCGATCGAATTCGTGCACCAGCATCAGGGTTGTATCGTCACCCAGCGCGAGGTGGGTATCGACACCGAGAGCTTTGAAGTGGCCCTGAAGAACACCCTGCGCCAGGCACCCGACGTTATTCTGATCGGTGAGGTTCGTACCCGGCAGACCATGGAATATTCCGTGCAATTCGCCGAGACCGGTCACCTGTGTCTGGCGACCCTGCACGCCAACAACGCCAACCAGGCGCTGGACCGGATCATCCAGTTCTTCCCGCCGGAACAGCACAACCAGATCTGGATGGACCTGTCCCTGAACCTCAAGGCGATCGTGGCTCAGCAGCTGGTGCCAACGCCAGATGGCAAGGGCCGTAAGGCGGTTATCGAGGTGCTGATCAATACCCCGCTGGTATCGGACCTCATCCGGAAGGGCGAGGTGCATCGGCTGAAAGAGCTGATGTCCAAATCCAACGAATCCGGCATGCAGACCTTTGACCAGGCGCTTTATCAGCTCTATGCAGAAGGGTCGATTACTTATGAGGACGCCCTGGCTCATGCTGATTCTGCTAACGACCTGCGCCTGATGATCAAACTGGGTGCCGACGCCCAGGGAGCCGACAAGCTCTCGTCTTCCGTCGACAAGCTTTCCATTCAGGATGACTGAATACCGGCTGAGCATAAGACGTTGGTCGTAGAAAGTTAGGGCCCCGAACCGTTAGGGATGGCATTTGAGGCCAGTAAGGGGTGGTGCGTATACTCCGCGCGATTCAATAAGGAGATACCATCCACCACCGTTCCTCAACGCTTGCACGAGCTGTACGTCTTACCACCCTCGCGGCGCTCGCCGCACCTGCCTCTACCCTGGCAGGCGGCTTCTCCCTCAATGAGCAGAGCGCCAGTGCGATGGGCACCGCTAACGCCGGTGCCGCCGCCAACCCCGAAAATGCGACCACCGTTCTTTTTAACCCCGCCGGTATGAGCCAGTTGTCGGGCACAAATATTTCGTTTGGTGCTGCGGTTCTGGATATTGATGCTGAGGCCAAGGAAAGTAGTATCCGGACCTCCAGAAACAATCCCTCGGTGCCTGTAAGCCCGGCCAGTAGCGGAGGGGATATTGCAGACCCTGCGGTGCTGCCGAATTTTTATCTAAGTCATGAAATCAACGAGTCGATAGATGTAGGTTTTGGAATCCATGCGCCCTATGGTTTGGCGGCGGATTACGATAACGACTTTGCAGGGCGTTTTTTCGCTGACAAGACAGAGCTCACGGCGATCGCATTCACGCCCTCGGTTTCTCTTAACAATGGCCAGGGCCTGTCAATGGGTGTTGGTTTGAATGTCCTATACGCGGAAGGACGCTTGAGCCGCTACCAGGACATCAGTGCTCAAGTAGGGACAGCGGCGCTTGCACTTGAGGAGCCTTATGCGGATGCAGAGGGTGACGATGTTGGCATGACGTTCCGTGTTGGCTTTCTTTATGAGCTGACCAGCGCTACTCAGATTGGCCTCACGCTTCAGACGGGTACGGAACTCGAGCTGGAGGGTGACCTGGAAATCTCTGGCATAACCAATCCGTCCAACCCGATGGGGCCGACGCTGTCCGCCTCAGAGAGTATCAAGGTGCCTCTTGCGATTCCTGAGAGCGCGACCCTGGGGCTTCGTCACAGCCTTACCGATAACGTTACTCTTCTGGCTGGAGCAACTTACGCTCGTTGGAGCCGATTCGAGGAGCTTGATATCGTCAGCACCGAAGCTGGTGGTGCCGTTAGTGGTGCGCCGCAAGAAGGCGCTGTGATTTCTCATGTTACCGAACAATGGGAAAACAGCTGGCAGATCAACGCTGGTGCTATCTGGCAGGCTTCGCCTGAATGGGCGTTTAAAGCCGGATATGCCTGGGATGAGTCGCCCGTGAATCAGTATGTTACCGCCCGAATTCCCTCCAGTGATCGTCACTGGCTGACTCTCGGTGCCCAATGGGCTGACGCCCAAAGTGGCTGGACGGTCGACGTAGCGGTTGGAACGCTCTTGTTCACGGACGATCCACGAGTCAACGATCGGAATTACCAGCATGAAAACCCGAGCGAGATCGCGCAACTGGCGCCTGGTGTCGAGGATCCAAGCCTTTACGCTGCTGAGTACGATCTGAGCGCCTGGAGCGCTGCGTTCGAAGTAAGCAAGTCCTTCTAAAATCCGGAGAATCTGGCCGGCTGAAGGCCGGTCAGCCAACCACCTGGCCACGGTAGATGACTTTTTTCTTCCGTGGCGGGTCGATCTGTCCCTCCTCGTCCTGTTCCGCTGATGCGGGCGGAGCATCGGCAATGACCTGGCCTCTGTAGTTACGCTTGAGGCCGTCATCTTCTTCCTCGGGCTCAATATTGAGCTGCGGAACCCGTTCTTTGAGGGTCTCCCAAACACGAGTCAGCTGACTGGAGCGGGTTTTCCGCGCGTAATCGGCCAGTTGTTGTTCCAGATGCTCTTCCGTGAGGTGCAGTTTGACGCCGAATTCCGTGTGAATCAGGCGGCGGCACTGGTGAACCAGTTTCAGCACGCTGGGGTCCAGCAGCCAGCTACGTTCAGATGCCAGAGAAGTCATGGTATGAGCCTCGGAGATGGGTGTCACAACATGGCGCAGCCCGGAGTGTCTGATGGGGCGGCGCCGACTCTGGAATCGTAGCGAATATCGTGCCGTAAAGGCGATAGAATCGGCCGGCCTTGGCACCTCCGCGGCCTGGCGGCAAGCCGCGAAAGCTGAGGGCAGGTTCAGTGCTTGCAAGTATGAGCGTTTTCGGTGCGTGCAAGGGCGTCCATGCCCTGTTTTGGGGAGTGTCAGTGTGCTTCGTCCCAGTTGTCGCCGACGCCGGCTTCCACCAGCAAGGGAACATCCAGCTCGGCCGCTGCCGACATGCGCTTCTCAAGTCCTGATCGGATCTTGTCGAGTGCCGATTCTTTGACCTCAAGAATCAGTTCATCGTGCACCTGCATGGTCATGCGAGCTTCATCGGCGTGCTCTTTGAGCAGCCAGTTCTCCACATCCACCATGGCCCGCTTGATGATATCCGCGGCAGTACCCTGCATCGGGGCGTTGATAGCGGTTCGCTCCGCAGCCTGTTGCAGCTGTTTGTTGCGGGCGTTTATCTCTGGCAGGTACAGGCGGCGGCCGAAGAGCGTCTCCACGAAACCGTCGTCATGGGCCTGTTTGCGGATGTTGTCCATGTATTTAAGAACGCCGGGATAGCGTTCGAAATAACGATCGATGTATTCCTGGGCGAGTTTGCGCTCAACGTCCAGTTGCCGGGAAAGGCCAAAGGCGGACATGCCGTAGATCAGGCCGAAGTTGATGGCCTTGGCGCTCCGACGCTGGTCTGAGGACACATCGTCAAGGCTGACCCCGAATACTTCCGATGCCGTTGCCTTGTGAATGTCTTCGCCCTTCTCAAACGCTTTGAGCAGTCCTTTGTCTCCCGAGAGATGGGCCATGATCCGAAGCTCGATCTGAGAGTAGTCGGCAGCGACGAGCTTGTATCCCTCGGGCGCAAGAAAGGCCTGCCGTATACGGCGTCCCTGTTCGCTCCTGATGGGGATATTCTGCAGGTTGGGTTCCGACGAGGACAGTCGACCGGTAGCAGTGACAGCCTGATGGTAGGACGTGTGTACCCGGCCGGTACGATGGTGAATCAGCTCCGGCAGCGTGTCGGTGTAGGTCGACTTCAGCTTGCTCAGGCTTCGGTGCTCAAGAATCAGACGCGGCAGTTCGTGTTCGTGGGCGAGTTCCTGAAGCACCGGCTCCGCTGTTGACGGCGCGCCCTTTGGGGTTTTCTTGATGACCGGCAGCCCCATCTTGTCGTAGAAGATCGCCTGCAGCTGCTTGGTAGAGCCCAGGTTGAAGGTTTCCCCGGCCACTTCATGGGCCTCTTTTTCCAGCTCCGCCATGCGCTCCGCCAGTTCCTGGCTGTGCTGGCGCAGAGTACTCGCGCTGATGAGGGTGCCACGCTGCTCCATTCGCGACAGTACCGGCACCAGGGGTAAATCGATATCTTCGTACACAGCGGCCAGTTTTCCGGTCTCTTTCAGCTTCGGTCGCAGGGTCTGGTGCAGGCGCAGGGTAATGTCCGCATCTTCGGCGGCGTAGGGCGCCGCCTTTTCAAGGTCAATCTGGTTGAAAGTGAGTTGTTTCGCGCCTTTCCCCGCAATGGACTCAAAGCTGGTGGTCTTCTCGCCGAGGTAGTACATGGCGAGGCTGTCCATATCGTGCCGCGTGGCCACAGAGTTCAGAACGTAGGATTCCAGCATGGTGTCTTCGGCAATGCCCTCCAGGGTAATGCCGTGGTTGGCCAGTACGTTTTTGTCGTACTTCAGATTCTGGCCGACCTTTGCCACGTCGGGGTTCTCCAGTAGTGGTTTAAGCTGGTCCAGCACCTGATCACGGTCCAGCTGCTCGGGCGCGCCCATATAGTCGTGCCCCAGCGGGACATAGGCGGCTTCGCCCGGCTTTACGGCAAAGGAGACACCGACGATTTCGGCGTCCATGTAGCGAAGGCTGGTGGTCTCTGTGTCGAAGGCAAACAGCTCCGCCGCCCCAAGGCGCTCCAGCCACTGATCCAGTTCTTTCTGGTCGGTGATGATGCTGTAGTCTTTTTCGCCGGTTTCCGGTTTGGGGGTTTCATCGCCGGCTCTGGCATTGCTGGAAGAGGAACTTTCGTTCTCTTCGAGTTCGGCGATCCAGCTTCGGAATTCATACTCCCTGAACAGCTCAAGCAATTGCTGGTCGTCCTGCTCCCGGAGTTTCAGGTCTTCCAGGCCAAAATCGAGTTCCACGTCGGTGCGGATGGTCGCCAGTTCACGGCTCAGGGGCAGGGTCTCCGTTGCGTCCCGCAGGTATTCACCGATCTTGCCTTTGATCTCGTCGGCGTGTTCGATGACGTTGTCCAGGTTGTCATAGCTCTGAAGCCATTTGACCGCGGTTTTCGGTCCGCACTTGTTGACGCCGGGGATGTTGTCCACCTTATCGCCCACCAGGGCCAGGTAATCGACAATCTGCTCCGGAGTAACGCCGAATTTCTCCACCACGCCGTCCCGGTCCATCCGGGTCTCGGTCATGGTGTTAATCAGCGTAACGTGATCGCTGACCAGCTGCGCCATGTCCTTGTCGCCGGTGGAGACCACCACATCGATGCCTTTGCTGGTTGCTTCGTTGGCGAGGGTGCCGATCACGTCGTCGGCCTCAACGCCTGTCACAGTTAGCAGCGGCAGCCCCATGGCCTTTACGATCTCGTGAATAGGCTCGATCTGGCAGGCGAGATCCTCCGGCATGGGAGGTCGGTTGGCCTTGTACTCTTCATAGAGATCGTGCCGGAAGGTTTTGCCCTTGGCGTCGAACACCACCACCATCTTGGACCCGGGAAAATCCTGCTCCAGGCGGCGGAGCATGCTGATCACGCCTTTAATGGCTCCTGTCGGATGATCCTTGCTTGTGGTGAGCGGTGGAAGTGCATGATAAGCACGGAAAAGATAGGACGATCCGTCCACAAGAACCACAGGTGGTGTGTTTTTGCTGGTCATGTCAAAACAGGTCCGGAATCTGATTGAAGCGTGGGTTGGCTTATGCAACTCTGTACTGAAATCGATGGACGAAAGGGTATCACGAAAATGAAACGAATCGCCTGCCCGGCTTTGTTGCTAGCCTGTCTGCCTTTGGCTGCTCTGGCCCAGGAAGAAGGCGCTCTGGATGAGACGCCGGTGACAACTCCCGACGAGCCAGTGGTGATCTCGGATTACCAGCCTGCAAGCCAGGGCCCCGAGATTGTTATTCGCCCGGGTGAGCAGGAAGTGTTCTATGAATACCGGGTCAACGGACAGCTGATGGAAATCAAGGTTGTACCGGAAGTCGGACCGGAGTATTACCTGGTGCCGGCGGATGGCGGCGGTTGGATCCGTGAAACCGAGTCCGACATGTTGGTGCCTAGCTGGGTGATTTTCCGCTGGTAAACCGCAGTCAGATCAGATCGACGTTGACCGGCGTTGAGCGCCGGCTCTCCAACCCCTGAATATCCACGGTGGTGATGGCGAACTCGTAAGCGCCTGGCGCCATCTCCGCCAGAGAGAGTCTTGTGGTTGCAGGACTCTCAATGCGGATAACCTTGAAGTTGTCCTGGTGTCTGAACCGGTAGTAGACCCTGAATTCCGCAATCTCTCCAAGTTCCAGTGACGAGCCGTCCTCACGGGTCAGTGGAGCTGTCCATGTCAACTCCTTCGGCTCAGTGGCTGTATATCCGGTTTCCCGAGTCTGCCCAAGTGTGGTCATGAGCCCGTCGGTCGCCTTGTTCAGCCGCGAATCTGCGATTTCACTGGCCCTGTCAGAGCTGGTGCTGACGGCGCGGGAATCTTCCTGGCAGGCAGCAAGGAGGAAAGAGGCGGCAATCACTGGTAAAAGAAATATGAAGAAATGCGGTTGTCGGGTTTTGCTGGTGGTCATGGTTACTCGCATACGGGCCTGATCGAGGCCTTTGTTGATTAAACGTATGGAGCCTGAATAAAACGGGGAGACGGGCTTCTTTGACAGCCCGGCATTATGCCAGCCGGGTTTTCAGGATCAAGTGAATAATCCGTAAAAGCCCTTATTCGTTCACTTCCTGCTTTTAGTATGAACATTCTAATTTTAGAGCGTAACTTGGGTTGTGAGATTGAAGTAAGGCCCTCGTTGCACTGGTTTCGACAGGGCCTTGGAACTTTCAGTAAACCAAGGGGATTTATCATGGGTAAACTCAAGTCTTATCAGGAACAGCTCCAGGAAATCGTGGACAAGGGTATCAATGCTGCTGAAGAGCAGCAGAAGAAGCTGGCTTCCAAGCCGTTCGATTACGCCGAGAAGCTCGAGTCTGAAGCGCGCGAGTACAGCGTGAAGACCCTGCGCAAGCGTTACAACGGCTACAGTGACAGCCTGTTCGATCAGCTTCGCAACCTGAACAGCCGTTTTGGCAGCTTTGCTGGTGACCTGGTCGCCAAGCTGGAAAAAGAAGCAGCCGAAGGCGCTGATGCAGTTGCAGAAGCCGCGGAAGACGTGTCTGACGCAGCGCAGGATGCCAAGAAGTCTGTTGAGCCGAAGAAGCCGGCTGCACGCAAGACGACTGCGCGCAAGACCACTTCCACTGCCAAGAAGAGCACTGCATCCGCCTGAATTGTGTATAGCACCTCATCGGTAGGTGAGTGAAATGAAAAAGCCACCGGCTAACACCGGTGGCTTTTTTTTGGTCTCGGAAATTTCAGTGCAGAATCAGTTGTCGGTCTTGGTGTGATCCAGTGGCAGAGTTCGTGCCTCGCCGGTAACTTCTTCCAGGCGTTCGATGTCGTCCTCAAAAGCCTTTCGTAGTTCGTCGATTTCCTGGGTCTGTGAGGCAATTTCCCGCTCAATGTCGCGAATCTGGGCCTCCAGCCGCCGGATCTTCTCCAGCGTGCCCTCGGGAATCTCGCGACCGGCCCGCTCCATGTTGGCGGCCCGACTCTGTTCGTTATCCAGCTGGCTCGATATCACCGATATATTGCCGCGCTTGAGCTGGATAAGACCCTCTAGCTCGCGGATTTTCCGGTGCATGGCTTTCACGGCCTGATCCGGATGGCTGAAGCGTTTCAGCAGCGCGCGGTCTTGCTCGCGCTGCTCTGCGAGTTCCTTCTGGCGCTGTTTTTCCGCTTCCCGGGCAGCAATTTCTTCTTCGGTTGGTGCCGGCGGAATGGTTTCGATCACGCGGCCATTTTTGCTCAGGATGTCATAGCCCCGCTTGGTGGCTTCCTGGGGGATGGTGCTGCTGATTACGATCTGGCCGTTCTCATCCGTGTAACGGTACATATTGGCAGCCGCCTGGGCAGAAAACCCCAGGGCAAGCGCCAGCGCCGTTGTTTTAACAGACAGTGCGGTCAGACGATTGGCCATCAATCAGACTCCGTAACGATCCCGATAACTGGCTACCTTTTCGGCATGCCCGGCAAACTCCGGGTTGGCTTTAAGATAGTCCAAAACCTGCTCGAGACGAATAATGCTCACGACCGGAATACCGAATTCCTTTTCCACTTCCTGGATGGCAGACAGTTCGCCATTGCCTTTTTCCTGGCGATCCAGAGCAATCAGCACGCCTGCAGGTTCAGCCCCGGCGGCCCGGATGATATCGATGGATTCCCGGATCGCGGTACCGGCGGTGATTACATCATCGACAATCAGTACTTTGCCCTGCAACGGTGCGCCAACAATGTTGCCGCCCTCACCATGATCTTTCTTTTCCTTACGATTAAACGCAAAGGGTTTGCTGTTACCGTCTGTAGCCAGCGCCATTGCTGTGACGGTGGCCAACGGAATGCCCTTATAGGCAGGGCCGAAAATAATGTCATAATCCAGGCCGCTGCGCGCGATCGCGGCGGCATAGGCCTTGCTTAACTGAAGCAGGTCGTCCCCGGTATTGAAAAGTCCAGCATTGAAGAAGTAGGGGCTGGTTCGGCCCGACTTGAGCGTGAACTCACCAAAACGTAGTACATTCCGGCGGATGGCAAATTCGATAAATTTTTGCTGATAGTCGTGCATGACAAGGCTTCTGGCGGGTGTTGATCTTTAATTAGCTCGTAAAAACGGTATCATACACACAAACCGAATCAGGGAATACGTATGCGGGTAGTATCAATCAGCGTCAATGGCCTCGCCCAGGCTGTTGAAAAAGGTTTTTTCGACTGGCTGGCGGAGCAGGACGCTGACGTGGTCTGCGTCCAGGACCATCGCATGCGGGCCTACGAGATTGAGGACTATAACCTGATTCCGGAAGGTTACGAGGCCTACTTTATTGATGGCGAAAAGAATGAAGATGGCGGTGTCGGCATATACACCCGTCATTTCCCGAAGGCCATCATGTATGGATTTGCCAACGAACAGGCCGATCGGGAAGGCCGGTTCATTCAGGCCGATTTTGACAAGGTCTCGGTTGCCTGCGTACTGGCGCCCTGTGCGCTGGGTCGTGAGGACGAGCTGATTGGCGAGGACGACCTGACGGTTCTCGACCACAAGGACGAATTCATGGAGTCCTTCGGTCTGCACATGCAAAAGACCCTCCGTAAGCGCCGTCAGTTCATCTTCTGCGCCAACCTGCAGACTGCTCATCACGTAACCGACGCCAGCCCGCTGTACCACAAACTGGATTTCTCTGGTTTCTTGCCCCACGAGCGTGCCTGGTTGGATCGTCTGTTCGATGAGATGGGCTGCGTTGACGGCTTCCGGGAGATCAACAAGCAGAGCAACCAGTTCACCTGGTGGCCCGAGCAGGCCGAGGGTTCCCGCAAGAATGCCGGCATCCGGGTGGATTACCAGCTGCTGACACCGGGAATCCGCAAGACCATCGAAGATGGCTGGATTGACGACTCAACCCGATTCTCTGATCACGCCCCGGTGATCATGGATTACGACATCGAAATCGGCTTCTAAGCTCTGAGGAAGGCGCCTGCGCGGCAACGCTTTCCCAGGCACGCTACAAGCACTTCCCTGTGCGCTTGAATCGGGCCATCCATGGCCCTCAACAGTCTGGGAAAGCGTTGCCACGCAGGCACCCCAGGCTTGTGAGGTTTTCGAACAGTAGCGTGTCCCGGAAAGGTTTCCCCCTCCGGACACGCGGGCAACAAACTTAATCTGCCAGCGCCGCCTTCTGAATCTCAAACAACTGCTCAATACCCTGTTTGGCCAGAGTCAGCATGCTGTCCAGTTCTGACTGGTCGAACGGTGCACCTTCCGCAGTCCCCTGTATCTCAATGAAACCGCCCTGGTCGGTCATGATGACGTTCATGTCGGTTTCGGCTTCGGAGTCTTCCGGGTAGTCCAGATCCACCACCGGGGTGCCTTTGTAAACACCGACTGAAAGCGCGGCGACCATCTGCTTGAGCGGAGATTTCTTGAGGCGCTTGTCAGCAACCAGGTGGTTCAGGGCATCAACCAGTGCCACGCAGCCGCCGGTGATGGCTGCGGTGCGGGTGCCGCCATCGGCCTGGATGACATCGCAGTCAATGGTGATGGAGTGTTCACCGAGAGCGGTCAGATCCACCGCTGCACGCAGGGAACGGCCAATCAGGCGCTGGATTTCGACGGTCCGGCCACCCTGCTTGCCGCGGGCGGCTTCACGGCCCATTCGGCTGCCGGTAGAGCGGGGCAGCATGCCGTATTCGGCGGTGATCCAGCCCTTGCCTTCACCCCTCAGAAACGGAGGAACCTTGTTTTCGACGGAGGCAGTGCAGATGACTTTTGTGTCCCCGAATTCCACCAGCACAGAGCCTTCGGCGTGACGGGTGTAGTTGCGGGTGATTCGAACATCTCTGGGTTGTTCGGGCGTTCTGCCGCTTGGACGCATAGTTTTTCCTGAGGTCAGTTTTGAATGTCCGGGAGCGAGTCCCGGGCGAACGTTTGTCGAAAAGGCCGGTCAGTATATCACGTTGGGGTTGGCCTTTTGTCCGGTTCGCCGTTGCTGTTAAGAGCCTGTTAAACTTCACCAATACAACACTATCGAAGCGGAGCTGACATGATCCGAAGTATGACTGCATTTGCCCGCAAGGACGTCCAGGGAGACTGGGGAACGTTGACCTGTGAAATCCGGACCGTGAATCACCGGTATCTCGAACCCTCCTTCCGCCTGCCGGAAGCGTTCCGGGAGCTGGAGAACCGGTTCCGGGAGGAACTGAGAAAGCAGTTGAAACGGGGCAAGGTGGATGTCTCCATGCGCTTGCAGTCGGCAGAGAAAGGCTCGCAAAGTTTCGAGATCAGCGAAGACATGGCCCAGGCGGTGAATGAGGCGGCCAACCACATCAACCGGATTCTGGATAATCCGGCCCACATCAATGCCCTGGACATACTCAGGTGGCCGGGCGTGCTGTCAGTGCCGGAACAGGATTATAGCCCTGCAAAAGAGGCTGCCGTCGGACTGTTCGAGCAAACCGTGGCCGAACTTGCATCGGTGCGCGAGCGGGAGGGGGAGCGCCTGCGGCCACTGTTCGAAGATCGCCTGAAAACCATGGGTGATCTCGTTGCCGACGTCCGTAGGCGTATGCCGGAATTGCTCGAGGCGCAGGAGAAAGCGCTGCGAGATCGGTTCGAAAAAGCCAAAGTGGAACTGGATGCCGAGCGGGTTGCCCAGGAGATGGTGATGCTGGCTCAGAAAAGCGATGTGGCCGAGGAGCTGGACCGGCTGGATGCCCATATCGGTGAGGTGTCCGATACTCTGAAAAGCGAAGATGCCATTGGCCGGCGGCTGGATTTTCTCATGCAGGAGCTCAATCGAGAGGCCAACACCCTGAGCAGCAAGAGCATTGATGCCGGCGTTACCCGTACTGCAGTGGATCTCAAGGTTCTGATCGAACAGATGCGAGAGCAGGTGCAGAACATTGAATGATGTTCTTGGGTGTTCGGCGTTGTTTTTAAACGCATTATAAATCAAATGGTTATGTAATTTCGACGCTCATAGTGTTCGTGTAAATTCTGGCAAGTTTGGGTAGTGATGGGTAGTAGATTGGGGAGTATTTTCTCGCTATATTATGTCGGCGAGATTGTACTCCCCAATTTTTTTAAGGCAGGAAAGTGGGCAAGCTACACGACAAGACCGTCAAGAAACTGATCAAAGAGAAGCCATCCGTGCGGCATGCCGATGGCAATGGTCTCTACCTCATGACCCCGAAGCGCGGCGATGCCTACTGGATGCTGCGCTATACCACCCCAGCTACCAAGCTCCGGCGCGAATACACCATCGGCAAGGTGGACGACTGGTCATTGGCCGACGCCCGTGATGAGGCGGCGAAGCTGAGGTTGGCGATCAAGCGTGAGGGTGCTGACCCGGTTCAGGAGCGGCAGAAGGTCAACCAAAACCCCTTCAAAACGCTCAATGACCTGTACGCGGACTACTACGAGCTTCGCAAACGAGAAATCGCGTCTCACCATAAAGAGAAGAGCCTGTACGAACGCGAGGTGGCCTGGCGCATCGGGAAGGTGGAGCTGGAAAAGATCCGGCCAGTGGATATCAGTGAAATTCTGCGCGACGTGGCCAATGGCTATGACGACAATAAGCCCCGCCCAACCCTCTCAAATGACTTGATGCGTCTGTTGAGGAATCTGTTTGATCATGGCATCAAACTGGACGTCACCAGGTTCAATCCGGCCTCGCCATTCCGTCCCAGGGACGCCGGCGGAGAGGAGAAGGCCGCCAACTACCCAATGAATGAAGGCGAAGTCACCGAGTTCTTTACCAAACTTAGGGTGATTCCGGCGCAGTTCAGTCGAGAGAACTACTTGGCCTGCGCGTTGCTGATAGCGACTTGTACGAGAAAGATGGAGCTTTTGGCCGCGCCTTGGTCGGAATTCGATCTGGAGAACCGTATCTGGTACCTGCCCGAGGAAAGGACCAAAAAGAGAAGGGCCATCGATATCCCGTTGGCGGAACCCGCCGTGGAATGGTTGAATGAACTGAAAGTACGCTCCTGTGGGAGTGAGTGGGTCTTCCCAGCTCGCAGGATCAGCAAAAAAGCACGGACTCCGCACGTATGCGAGAATACGCTCAACCATGCGCTCAAGAAGCTCTTTGAGAAAAAGCTCTTCTCATTTGACAAGCGCCGCGTCCACGATCTTCGCGGCACGGCCCGTACGAAACTGGGTAAGCTCGGCTTTGATGACAATCTGGCCCAGCGCTGCCTGAATCAGCTGCCCGGCAACCGGACTGACCGGGTCTATAACAAGCATGCGTATTTTGAAGAACGAAAAGAGGCTCACGAGGCGCTCTGCGAATGGTTAGCGCCCATCGTGAGAGGTGAAGTTAGTTCTGGAGAGTAAAAGGGGCCAAATCAAGCCCCTTGCTGTTCGATCCAAGCCAACAGATCCGATAGTCGCCACGCCACCGAGTTGCAGCCCAACTTGAGCCGTGCCGGAGCCACTCGCTTTCTTTCCAAAGTCCACCACTGCGTCCGACTGACACCCGTAATCGTTCGACGGTCCGACTCCCGAACCAGCCGCTCACACTGTCCAGAACGAGCCAGAAGCTTGGTGCGCACCTCTTCCGAAGGCGGACTGAAGGTTTTATCAATCATCCTCCTCTACCTCCGAATCACCAGTGGGAATAGTGGGAAACTGGGAAAGTCCATCTCCATCCGGTAGCGCTTCCCAATACGCCTTGATGCGATCAGGCCACAGGGCGAAAAAACGCTCCGATCGATCCCGCAGCTTGATTTTCATGGTGCCACGGCTCTGCTCATTGGTTTCCATGAAATCTCTCTGGATAAGCGGCTCAATTTCCCGAGTGTATCGACTACGAAGGCCAAGCTCCTTGATCAGAGTATTTTTGGGTATCAGCCACTGCGTCTCACCGGCCACTTTGCGTCGCAGACCAATTGCTCTTCCGTAATCCCCCCGCTCTATGTCAACGAGGCGGTGATTCCATTTGTAAATCGCATCGCGAAGGCGAGCCAAAATGCGGTGCTCCTCCGAATTGAAGATGTGACCTCGGCTCCGAAGCCAGGCTCCAACTGCTTGGTGTACCGCTCGAACTGACTCCGCTTCCGACCAGGGGAGTAGATAGTTCCGGCAGGCTAGGCACAGAGCAGCGGTGATCAGTGCGAACCGCCTGATCACCCGGAGGACTTGCGAAGCCATATGAGAGGTCTTCCATTGGTCCGTCAACCGGGCGACCTCATTCTGGATATAGCCGGGCAAGTCATCCACATCTTCTGTGAGACGCTCAAGCCAGTGCCGGAACAGCGTGCCATGGTAGTGCCTGGTGCGGCTTTTCAACGCGTCCACGAACTCTTGGGGGCTGCTGAAGCCATGCACCTCGTCAAAGGCTCCAAATTTTCCAAAAACGGGGATCTCGACAAGACGATTCTCTTGGCCGGCTTTAACCGACTTTCCTATTTCCTGAAACACTTCCGACAGCCATACCTCACCAGTACTTAACGCCAGCGTTCGCCAGTGCGTTTGTTCAGCAAGATCCCCTGAGATATTCGCGCGCAGCTTACTGGCACCGGTCATTATGTGATACGTCGCCACATCGACATCTTCCGGCCGAGCCAGGCCAATCTCGTCCAACGCTAACAACATGTCGTTGTGCTCAGCAGCGACGGCTGCCAAGCCATTGGCAGTCGCTACCCAGTTCCTCACGAACGTTGGTGCTCCACAAACACTCGCGGCCACCTGCAGCAACGTCGTTTTCCCGGTGGAGCTATTACCAACCAAGTGAAAGGCCCCATTTTCAAGCTCCGCATGCTTTAGCAGGGGCGCCGCGAGTGCCACCCCGACGCTGAGGATCGCCAGCGGGTTGCCGCCACAGAGCTTCCCCACTTGATTCTGCCAGTCTCGAAGAGACCCGCTTTCCTGGAGCAACGGTGAGGTCGATAGCTGCCCTACAAAGTGGTGCTGCTCATCCGCCTGACCTGCCGTCCAGCTGCTCGTCGCGAAAATAGGCCCATGCCAGCCGCTGCGGTCGACGATTGTGGCCGGAGGCGCCTTTGCCATTTCCTCCAGCAAATACCGCTGCAGTCGTGTCCAGCTAATATTGCCGGGTTCGAGGGGATAGCCGGTGTCCACCAACAGCTCTCGTATCTGACGAGCGTTATCACCGTTCAGAGTCCTCGCATACACCACCTCGCGCAGCAGGACGTTGTCCATATTTTTCCACTGCAGCAGCGCGCCGTGGCCGTGTTTTTTATTGGAGAGGCGGGTTCGGGCAACAACCTCTATCCACCCGCCAACCCTCTGCCACTCTTCAGAGCTGTAGCAGTACAGCCCTGAGTCTCTCAATTGATATTTCATTCGCGCCTCCGTCACAGCCGGTCTAGCCAGTCACGAACATCCTGAATCCGGAACCTGACGGCCCTTCCTTGCGGGCTTGGCTTTATGGGGGCAGGGAAACGACCGGCTTTCACGTACCGTCGAAGCGTGGCTTGCGAAAGCTGGGTGACGGCACAAACCTCTTCATAGGTGAGCAAACGCTCGTTCGTCTCGTTGAAATACTGTCGTTGCATAATCCACTCCTAATTCGTTGTTTAACGGTCAGGAGTGATTATGAATAGTCCTGAATTCACACCAGAACCGTGGAATTGGCCAATTTGGGCGCAAAGAGAAAAAGATATTAAAACGCTGAATTTAAAGGATAAATTTTAGGGTTTAGGCGCTTTCCATGTGGCGGCCATCGGTTTTTGGATAAATTCTGGCGAAAATGTGAACAGTCTCCGCTAGCCGCCATCATCACGGCATCATTTTATGAAGCGGTAACTCCCGCTGACTTTCACATGTGAAAGTCAATGCTGGACGTGATCAAAACAGCCTCTCAAAAAGCCTTGTCGAGACCCTGTTATTTCACGGGACGTGCCTGCATCACACCGGTGCTCCAAAAGGTCTCTTCCAAGCCCCTTGTAAGTACCCCGAGGAAGTAACGCCACTGTATACCGGTGTTGTCACTGAGGTGGTAAGCCAGGGTCCCAAATAAATAATGGAACGCGGACCCTTCAGCCCATGCGAGCTATTTCATGGAGTGTGGGAGCGCAGCGGCAAAGTCCCAAATCAGGTAGTTACGTGGACAGGAATTGGAAAGGTCCCATGGCTTGGAGGAAGGAATCTGCCTCCAACCCCGTCTTTTCGTCCGAAAAAGGCAAAAGCGCATGGCAGCTCCAAGCACTCAGCTGCTTACGATTGTTGGCAAATCCATAGCGAGGAGCCAGCCATGAGCAAACGAATGACCCACCAGGAAATCTGCGAAGAGTGGGAGGCGGTCAGCCGAGCCCAAAATGTGAACCACCAACGTGGTATCAAAGCCGCCATCACGCAATGCCGTCAGTTTCTGACGGCGATTCACCAGCAAGCGGACGTGGAGCAAGCGAGGTACCGCTATCTGGCGCAGCGGCTCTGTGATCACTTCTGGTCCCACAACATGGCTTATCGTACCGACAAGACACCCGGCTATCCCGGGCACTTCGGCTGCCGCGTTCGACTCAGAAAAAGAAAACTGGAATTGTCCTGGTACTACAACCGCTTTATCCCGAAGAAGAGTGGCGAGGGCCGATCAGTGTTCAGTGAGTACATTCGCAAAGAAGGTCGGTTCCGCTACCACAAACCGGCCTTCACTCGGGCTCAGGACTGGGAGCAACCCCATATCATGGAGACTGAGACTGGTTTTGAAATGCTGCGAAGACTCAATGCCAACCAGGCGGAGCTTTGTCGAATCGTGCGGAAAAGCGAGCGCCTCCTGAAAGATCTGGAGGAGCACCTCGGTGGACTGAAGGAGGCTGCCAGCGGGAGTTCAAGCCCCTCCAACGAGGCGGAATGAGGGCTGTTGGCGGTAAAAGGCCTGCCGCTCACACCGTAGGTGTTGATTGCGTGGGGCTATTGGTGGGCGCGGCTAAATTTACGGTAGCTATGGATGCTGTCCTTTGCCGGTCTATCCGGGTCAAATCGGTTGAATGCGGCGTGGTACCTCTATATATTGATCAGTCAATGTAGTGTAGGGCTGCTCAGCCCATGAGACCGTGCCGCCTCAGATGAGGTGGCAACACCATCGCCCATAGGAAGCGAAAACATGGCCGAGATGGAAGATCGCTGGTTATCCGTAGACGAAATTGGCAAGCACCTCGGTGTCAGCAATGACACCGTGTACCGCTGGATCGACAAGCACGCAATGCCCGCCCACCGTATGGGGCGATTTTGGAAGTTCAAAAAAGTCGAAGTAGATGAGTGGGTCAAGGGCGGTGGAGCCGCCGAGACGAGCAAGGGTGAGCGTTCCGAATGACCCAAGGCCGGTATCGCATCTCCTTCACGTCCGGCAGCCTGTATCACCGAGAATCGGTGAAGCTGGCCGAGCTGTACCTGTCGCTACGTGACTGGGAAGAGGTGCGGACTCAAGCTCTACATGACAACCTGCTACAGGCCAGAACGGAAAGCACGGCAAAGCGCACCTGTAGAGAGGCGATTGCACGCCTGAAGACGTTGACCGAGAGCGAACTGACTTTCCTGGCCGAGGCAAACCACCAGGACCAGGCGCACCTCCTCTGGGTTGCAGTGTGCCGCCTTTACCGCTTTATCGCAGACTTTGCGGTGGAAGTGCTACACGAACGGTTTGTCGCGATGAAGCTGGACCTCAGTTTTGAGGATTTCGATGCCTTCTATAACCGTAAATCGGAATGGCATGACGAACTGGATAATGCCAGCGCCTCAACGCGCGATAAATTGCGACAGGTCCTGTTCAGAATGCTGCGGGAGGCAGGGTTGTTAGCTAAGGACAAAACCATAAACGCAATACTGCTAAGCCCCAGGCTGATTGAGTTGCTGCGTCAGAACAATCCTGACGAGTTTTTCTACTTCCCAGTCTATGAATCCGATATCAGGGGGATGTCAGCTTGAGAAAGGACATTGCCAAAATGCCGATGCAGGAGCGACTACAGCACCTGTTTAGCGTGGTTTCCGGCCAGCGGTTCCTGAACAAACAGGGACTGGGTAATGAAGTGCCTTTCTTCATCTGCCCCTACCGGCCTGAAGAAGCGGTCGAGATGGAGCGTCTTCAGCGGCAGTTGGTTAACCGGCTGGAGCAGGCGGGCATCCGGATCCTGAGTATCAATCTGTACGACCTGGCCGTCGATATTTTGAAAGAAAGAGACATCTGGGAGCAGGTGTTGGAGCTCGAGCCCACGGTCTCAAAGGATCAGCTGAAAGAACTGCTACAGGGAGTGCTGGACCCGGAAGCCCATTTGGTGCCCGCTATTGCGGCAAAACTCCAGTCCGTTGATTTTGACGTGCTGTTTCTCTCAGGGGTGGGCGAGGTCTTCCCCTACATACGCTCCCATAACGTGCTCAACAACTTGCAGAGCACCGCCAAAGACCAGCCAACGGTGATGTTCTTCCCGGGCTCCTATACCCACTCGCTGGAAACCGGTGCATCTCTGGATCTGTTCGGCAGGCTGCATGACGACAAGTACTACCGTGCGTTCAACATCTTTCATTACGAAGCCTGAGCGGACGATACGATTCGAGGCGTAATCATTAAGGGAAAGTACAATGACATTGAAGAATATTTTTCTAAAGCCCGTTGACCGCCCCATTGAAGGCGTTATCAAAGCCGACGATGAAGCCAGTCTTCGCCTCGAAATTGAAGAATACGTACTGACCAACGAAGTCGAGAAACGCCTCGAAGAGTTCCTGGACGCCTACAATAACTACGAAGGGGCCAACGGTGTATGGGTCTCCGGCTTCTTCGGGTCCGGTAAGTCTCACCTGCTCAAAATGCTGGCCCTTTTGCTTGAAAACCGGGAAATGGACGGTGCTACAACCCTGGACCTGTTCCTTCCCAAGTGCAGCGAGAATGAAATTCTCCGGGGCGACCTGAAGCGAGCTGTCTCAATTCCGGCGAAGAGCATTCTGTTCAACATCGATCAGAAAGCCGATGTCATCAGCAAAACCCAGATTGATGCGCTTCTGGCCGTGTTCGTTAAAGTCTTCGACGAAATGTGCGGCTACTACGGCAAACAAGGGCACATTGCCCAGTTTGAGCGCGATCTGGACGGCCGTGGCCTGTACGAACAATTCAAAGCCGAGTACGAGACCATCGCCGGCCGCCCCTGGCAGAAAGGCCGGGAGCAAGCCCTTCTGGAAGGCCCGAATATTGCCCAAGCCTACGCCGCTGTGACCGGTGGCGACCCGCAGTCGGCAGCGGGCATTCTGGACAAGTACCGCAGCGAATACCGAGTCTCGATTGAAGACTTCGCGGACAATGTGAATGCCTATATCGAGAAGCAGGCAAAAGAGGGTGGCCACAAAGAGTTCCGCCTGAACTTCTTTGTGGACGAGGTCGGCCAGTACATTGCCGACAACACCAAGCTGATGACCAACCTGCAAACCATTGCCGAGAGCCTCGCCACCAAGTGTCGGGGCCGGGCCTGGATTATCGTCACCGCGCAGGAAGAGATGAAAAACGTGGTTGGCGAAATGGGCAAGCAACAAGGCAACGACTTCTCGAAAATTCAGGCACGGTTCAATAACCGCATGAAGCTGTCCAGCGCGGACGTGGCAGAGGTCATCCAGAAGCGCCTGTTAACCAAGACCGAAGAAGGCGTCAATCAGCTGTCGGACGTCTACCACGCACAGGCGAACAACTTCAAAACCCTCTTTGACTTCGCGGATGGATCGGCTACCTACCGGAACTTCCGGGACAGGGACCACTTTATCCACAGCTACCCCTTCGTCCCCTACCAGTTCGCGCTGTTTCAATCGGCGATCCAGAACCTGTCGCAGCACAACGCCTTCGAGGGTAAACACAGTTCCGTCGGTGAGCGCTCCATGCTTGGGGTTTTCCAGCAGGTGGCCATCCACATCGGTAATCACGAGGTGGGCCAACTGGCCACCTTTGACCTGATGTTTGAAGGCATCCGCTCCGCACTGAAATCACAAATACAGCGGGCGATTATTCAGGCCGAAAACCACCTCGATAATGCCTTCGCCATTCGGCTGCTGAAGGCCCTGTTCCTGGTCAAATATGTCAAGGAATTCAAGCCCACGGTGCGCAACCTTTGCGTGCTGATGCTGGATGCCTTCGATCAGGATCTGCCGGCACTTCGCACCAAGGTCGAGGAAGCCCTGAGCCTTCTGGAGCAACAGACCTACATACAGCGCAACGGGGACCAGTACGAGTACCTGACGGACGAGGAAAAGGACGTCGAGCAGGAGATCAAGAACACCGAGGTCGAATCATCGGATGTCGCGGACGAGCTGGAAAAGATCGTTTTCGACTTTGTTATAAAGCAGCGCAAGATCCGTTATGACGCCGGCTCTTCCCAGAACCAGGGGCAGGACTACTCTTTTTCGCGCAAACTGGATGATCGTCTGCATGGGCGTGAATACGAGCTCTCGATCAATGTCATCAGCCCGTTCCACGAGCATACCGACAACGAGCAAATGCTCCGTACAGCCTCTACGTACAAGGCGGACGAACTGTTTGTGCTCATGCCGTCGGACGAGCGCCTGGTGCGCGATCTGCTCATGTTCAAGCGCACCGAGAAGTACATCAAGCAGAACATTTCCGTTACCCAGCAAGAAGCCGTCAAACGGATCCTGAATGACAAGGGCTTCCAGAACCGTGAGCGCGAGGCCAGGCTCCGGCAGCAGGTTCAGACCCTCATTGGCAAGTCCAAGTTGCTCATTGGCGGCGCCGATGTGGAAGTGGCGAATGAGGACCCCCAGACCCGCATTATTCGGGGCTTCCATGAGCTGATTTCACGGGCTTACCCCAACCTCCGCATGTTGCGCGGTGTTTCCTACACGGAAAACGACATCAGCAATTGCCTCAACCGTACAGACGATGGCCTTTTCGGTAACGACGCCACAGCCCTGGCGGAATCCGAGCAGGAGGTGCTGGCGTTCATTCAGAGCAACAACCGGGGCGGTGTCCGCACCACCCTCAAGAGCCTGCTGGAGAAGTTCGAACGCAAACCCTACGGCTGGTATTACGCCGCAATTCTCTGCACCCTGGCCAACCTGTGTGCCCGTGGCAAGGTGGAGGTGCGTCTCGACGGGAATATCCTGGAGGACAGCGAGCTGGAGCGCGCCCTGCGTAACACTCACGGCCACGGCAACGTGGTGCTGGAACCACAGATTGAGTTCACCGCCTCTCAGGTCCGAGCCCTCAAGTCGTTCTACGAGGACTTCTTCGACAGCCCGCCTCGCAGCAGCGAAGCCAAGGCCCTGGGTAAAGAGGCCGGCGAAGCCTTCCAGGACATGTACCACGACCTGGATCGGCGGATAGCGCAGGTCGATCAGTACCCGTTTCTCAATGCCTTGAAACCTGCCCTGGTGACGCTGAAAGAGGTCGCCGGAAAGCCCTACACCTGGCACCTGACGGAATTGGGCAAGCAGGAAGACCAGCTGCTGGACCTGAAAGAGGATGTCATCGACCCCATCCGCAAGTTTATGGGCGGCTCACAAAAAGACATCTACAACCAGGCTCGGTCCTTCCTACAGAGCCAGGAGCCCAACTTCATCTATGTGTCCGGGGACGAGATCGAGCAGATCCGCACCATCCTGAACGACCCCAACTGCTACAAAGGGAATCGCATTCAGCAGCTCAAGGGCCAACTGGATAGCCTGCAGGAGCGCATCGACGAGAAAGTGCAGCAAACCCGAGCTCAGGCAGAAACCTCCCTGAAGACCATGCAGGAACGCATGCAAAGCATGGACGAATATCAGTCCCTGCCGGAGCCGCGCCAGGATGAACTCAACAAACCGTTCCGGGATCTGGTCGATTACATCGGGCAAGAGCGCCTGATTGCCGTGATCAAGGACCGGACACGGTACTTTGAAGAAGAGGGCTACCAGAAGCTGCTGGGCAAAATGGTGGCGCTGGCCAATCAGAAATCAGCACCGGCAGACGACCCCGATCAGCACCCAGGTAGCCAGAGTGAAGACCAGAGTGACGGGGGGACTCCCGAGGTCAAGGAATCGCCCGCCGACTATGTTCACACCCGCAACCTCCGTGTCGCGTTCGACAAGGCCTGGTTGGCCGACGAGGGGGATGTGGACCGGTACCTGAATGCCTTGCGCGAGGCCCTGCTGGTTGAAGTCCAGCAAGGGCGCAAGGTTCAGATCTAAGCGTGCCGAACCGTCTAATCGGTCAAAGTTGGGGATAGCCATGCACGAAGCCGAACAGGAAATCCAGGCGCTCATTCGCGGCGGCGAAAACCTTGCCGTCGAATTCAAGAGCGACGTCAAGAGCCTGCCGGACCGGGATCTGGTAGCCGCGGTGGTGGCCCTGGCCAACACCGAGGGCGGCGACCTTTTCCTGGGCGTTGAAGACGATGGCACCCCGACCGGGCTGCATGCCAACCACCGCAACCTCGCCGGCCTGCCCGCACTGATTGCCAATAAGACCATCCCCTCGCTGGCCGTGCGCGTTGAGGCCCTGGAGCTGGAGGGGCAACCTATTGCCAGGATCCAGGTGCCCAAGTCCCGGCAGCTGGTGTCGACCTCGGATGGCCTGCTGCAACGTCGGCGCCTGAGAATGGACGGCACTCCGGAGGCCGTGCCCTTCTACCCCCATGAGTTTGTTCAGCGCCAGTCCAGCCTGGGAGTAACGGACCCCTCGGCCTTGCCGGTGGAAAACCTGGCGGTTGAAGACCTGGACCCGATTCAGCGCATCCGGATCCGCAATGCCATCAAGAAATACGGCGGCGATCAGAGCCTGATGCCCCTGGCGGACGATGAGCTGGACGGCGCCCTGGGGCTGACTGTGAGCATGGGAGGCATTCGCCGCCCCACGGTTGCAGGCCTGTTGCTGCTGGGGAACGAAATGCAGCTCCGGCAACACCTGCCCTCCCATGAGGTAGCCTTCCAGGTGCTGCGCGGTACCGATGTGTTGGTCAATGAGTTCTACCGCAAACCGCTGCTGGAGACCTTTGAAGAGGTCGAAGTGCTGTTTCGCGCCCGGGTGGAGGAAGAGGAGATTCAGGTTGGGCTGTTTCGCGTGCCCATCCCCAACTTCGACCGCCGGGCCTTCCGGGAAGCTTTCGTAAACGCCCTGGTTCACCGCGACTACAGCGCCCTGGGCGCCGTACACGTCAAACTGGACGACGACGGCCTGAGCATCAGCAATCCCGGTGGTTTTGTCGAGGGCGTCAACCTGGACAACCTGCTGGTGGCCGACCCTCGCTCCCGTAACCCCTTGCTGGCTGACATTATCAAGCGCATCGGCCTTGCCGAACGCACGGGCCGGGGCATCGACCGGATCTTCGAGGGTATGCTCCGCTACGGGCGCACCGCCCCCGACTACTCCATGTCGTCCGCTCACACCGTCTCCGTGCGCATGAGCGCAGCAGACGCGGACGCCGAGTTCCTGCGCATGATCGTCGAGCGCGAGGAGCAGACCGGCGCCGCCATGCCCATTGACAGCCTGATCATCCTGTCCCGGCTACGCAATGAGCGGCGCTTAAGAACGGCGGACCTGGCCAAATCCGTGCAGAAGCCCGAAACCGTGGTCCGGGGTACCCTGGAAAAACTGGTGGAAGCCGGCATGGTGGAAGCCCACGGAACCGGCAAGGGCCGCACCTACACCTTGAGCGCCAAGGTATATCAGGGCGCGGGGCAAAAGGCCGCCTATGTGCGCCAGGCAGGGTTTGATCCTATCCAGCAAGAGCAGATGGTCATGAGCTTTATTGATACGCACGGCAGCATCAAGCGTGCTGACGTGATTGAGCTGTGCCATATCAGCCCGGATCAAGCCTACAAGTTGTTGGCCAGATTGAAGAAAAGGGAAGAAATCGAGCAAGTAGGCGAGCGAAAAGGGGCTATTTACAAGCGCGCGCGTTAATTTATGCGCTAAGCGTAAATATATACGCCCATTTATGCGCCAGCGTATATCGCTCGGTCACGATCAAAACCAAGGCATGAATCGATGGAAACCGCAAAACTCAGAAAATTCGCCCAGTTCGCCCGCCGCAGCCTGATTGAACAGGTCGGCGCCAAGCTAAAGCTGGTATTGGCCGAAGAAAGCCCCGCCCGGCGGGAAAGCCCATTGGCCATCAAAAAGCTGGAAGAGGCGATAGCCGAGCAGGGTAAAGAGCAGGTTGTCGAGCGGGTGGCGTATATCTGGTTCAACCGGCTCGTAGCCCTGCGGTTTATGGACGTGAACCGATATAACCGCATTGGCGTGGTCTCTCCCGCCGAGGGGCAGTTTCAGCCCGAGATCCTGGCGGATGCCAAGATGGGCCATATCGATGAAGAGATGGTCGTGGAAAATACCCGAAAACGGGTCTTCGCCCTGCTCGATGGCAAAATGCCCAGCCAGGATCCCCAAGGGGAAGCCTATCGCTTACTGGTCGTAGCCGCCTGTAACTATTGGTACATCGCGATGCCGTTCCTGTTCGAGCGCATTGACGATTACACCGAGCTTTTGATGCCAGATGACCTGCTATCTGGAAACTCGATCCTGGCCCATACCCGCGAAGCCATGACGCCGGATGCCTGTGAGGATGTTGAGGTGATCGGCTGGCTGTATCAGTTCTACATCTCCGAAAAGAAAGACCAGGTATTTTCTGATCTTAAGAAGAACAAAAAGATTACGCCGGACAATATCCCGGCTGCGACCCAGCTGTTTACCCCGCACTGGATCGTCCGTTATCTGGTGGAAAATTCGCTGGGCCGCCTTTGGATGCTCAACCGGCCAGACTCTGGCTTGATTGAGCAGATGGACTACTACATCAAGCCGGAAGAGCCCGAGACCGATTTCCTTTGCATCAGTAGCCCGGAAGAAATAAAAATCTGCGATCCAGCCTGTGGATCGGGTCACATGCTGACTTATGCATTCGATCTGCTTTATGCCATATACGAAGAAGAAGGCTACGAACCTGCCGATATTCCGGCCAAGATTCTGGCTCACAATCTTTACGGCATCGAGATTGATGAACGTGCCGGTGAGCTGGCCGCCTTTGCTTTAACGATGAAGGCCCGGGCTAAGCAGCGACGCTTCTTCCGCAAGCCGGTACAGCCCAATATCTGCGTGCTGGAAAATATTCGGTTCGAGGAAAGTGAGCTCAGAGAGTACATGGGGTTCGTCGGACGGGATTTGTTTAGTGTGCCACTTCAAACCACACTTAGGCAGTTCGAAGAGGCTGATAATTTTGGATCGCTAATTCGTTCGGATCTCACCGAAGTGGACGAAATTCTCCGAACACTGGAGGCCAAGGACGTTTCTGGTCAATTGTTCCTGAGTGAAACCCATCAAAAGGCTCTTCAAGCACTTCGACAGACGGATTACCTTAGCCCGAGATACAGTGTGGTGATTTCGAATCCACCGTATATGGGCAGTAAGGGAATGAATCCACGGCTAAGTACTTGGGCGAAGAGGAATTATCCAGCCAGCAAAGCCGACTTCATGACAATGTTTATGGAGAGGTCTGCATTGCTTTGCCGAAGGCTCGGGTTTTGGAGCATGATTAATCTCCCATCTTGGATGTTTCTTTCCTCTTTCGAAACTCTAAGAAAGAGAGTGCTCGATGAGCAAACCATAATTTCTTTATTGCACCTCGGAAGAGGGGTTTTTGGATCGGATTTTGGTAGTGTTGCTTTTGTCATGAAGAATGACCGAAATCCGGAGTTTCATGGTATATACAGGCGCCTCTTTGAAAAGCATGTTCAAGTGCGAAGTGTTGATGATATTGAATCTTTATTCTTACAAAGTAAAAATAATCGATACACCTTCCGTCAGTCGAACTTTGCCAACGTACCTGGAGCGCCGATAGCATACTGGCTTTCGGATGAGGTTCTCGAAGCTTTTGGAAAGGATTCCCTGTCAGATCGCCTGGCACAGGCCAAAAAAGGACTGACTACAGGAGATAACGAAAGGTTCATTCGCCTGTGGTGGGAGGTTTCCTCCGAACAGAGAGACCTAACCCCGGGGTTGAATGACGTTGCTCGATTCAAGCCCCATATGAAGGGTGGGGAGCGCCGAAAATGGTATGGTAATCATTGTGAGTTACTGGCTTTTGACGATGAGTCCAAAGCGGCAATGAGATGTAATAAAGGGTTTCGCAATGACGGAGTTTCTTTTTTTGGTAAACGGGGCCTAACGTGGTCTGATGTCACTTCAGGTGGTGTTTCAGTTCGATTACTTCCAGAAGGATTTACATTTAATAATGCATCACCGGCAGCGTTCTTTACCTGCGATAAATTAATGAAGATTGGTCTATCGTTAATGAATTCACATTTAGGGCAATTGTTCTTAAATGTGCTAAATCCAACTATTCACTTTAATCCAGGGGACTTCGATAATATTCCTATTAAGCAGAATGTCCCCCATGCAGAAGTAGCTAGAATATCAGACCGTGCAGTTTTATTCTCTCAATTAGATTGGGATTCCTACGAAACTTCTTGGAATTTCAGGAGATTGCCTCTACTGGTTCCAGACCACTGTCGGTCGACTCTGAATGCCTCCTATCAGAGGCTACGCACCCACTGGCGGGAGATGACATTGGAAATGCAGCGGTTGGAGGAAGAGAACAACCGCATCTTTATCGAAGCCTACGGCCTGCAGGACGAGTTGACACCAGATGTACCGCTGGAGGAGATCACTCTGACCTGCAACCCCCACTACCGCTACGGCAACAATAAAAGTGAAGAAGAGCTGGAGGTGCTGCTGCTGGCCGACACTATGCGCGAGATGGTCTCCTACGCCGTGGGCTGCATGTTTGGCCGCTACGCGCTCGATAAGCCGGGCCTGATTCTCGCTAATCAGGGTGAGACTGTAGATGATTACTTGAAGCAGATCCCAGAGCCCAGCTTCCCGGCAGACGATGACAATGTCATCCCCATGCTCGATGGCGACTGGTTCACCGACGACATAACCGAGCGCTTCCGTGAATTCCTGCGCATCGCCTTTGGCGAAGAGCACTATGAAGAGAACCTCCGTTTTGTCGAGCAGGCACTGGGTAAGGACATCCGCAAGTACTTCCTGAAGGACTTCTATAACGACCACGTGCGTCGCTACAAGAAGCGACCCATCTACTGGCTGTTCTCCTCTCCCAAGGGCTCATTCAACGCGCTGATCTACATGCACCGCTACCAGCCTCATACCGTGGGCACGGTGCTGGAGTATCTGCGCGATTTCAAAGACGAGAAGCTGAAAGCCCGGAAAAACCATCTGGAGGCCGTCAGCATCAGTGCTGGGGCTTCCCAGGGTGATAAGACCAAGGCCCTGAAAGAGATCGAGAAGATCAATAAGATCCTCGCCGAGCTGGATGATTACGAGCGGGATGTGCTTTACCCACTGGCCACCGAACAGGTGGAAATCGATCTCGATGACGGGGTGAAGGCCAACTATCCGAAATTTGGCGACGCCTTGAAGAAGATTCCTGGCCTCTCATGAAGGAGGGCTACCTATGAAATTGAAAGAAATTGCCATTAAAGGCTTTAAATCCATCAGCAACCACGACTACGAGCGTATTGCTTTTAACGATGTGACGGTGCTTTTGGGGGCAAATGGCTCCGGGAAAAGCAACCTGATTTCACTGTTCCGGCTGCTGGGGTTCATGACCACTGGCGCGCTGCAGCAGTATGTCGGTAAACAGGGGGTTAGCCAGCTTCTGTTCTATGGCCCCAAGGTGACGGAATCAGTCAGTTTTGTCGTGACGTTGGAGGATGACAACACAACCGATACATATGAAGTGAAGTTGTCCTATGGCTTGCCGGATCGGTTGTTTGTCAGTGGCGAGCAGGTCAGCTACCACAAAGTTGGGCATTCCAGTCCGCAGAGCTATTTTCTGTCTAGTGGCGGGGCGGAAGCTGAATTGGCTCAAGATTCCCGCCAGACCAGCAGAGTACTCACAGCGCTTCTGCGGGGCATTCAGTCTTTTCAGTTTCACGACACCTCGGATACCGCTCGAATCAAGGACCGGGTGTATGTTGACGATGCGGCCTACCTACGCAGCGATGGGGGCAACCTCGCTGCTTTTCTCAAGCTTTTAAAGGAGTCGGACAGCTATCGCCCGTACTACGAAAGGATTGTCCGGCATATTCGCAAGATCATGCCGCAGTTCAACGACTTCGTACTGGATACCCTTCCTGGCAATGACCGTTTCGTGCGACTGAACTGGTCTGATACCTACCGCCAGGATTATCTCTTTGGTCCAGATCAGATTTCCGACGGATCTCTTCGCTTTATGGCGTTAACGACGCTGCTGTTGCAGCCACCGGCGTTGCTTCCAAAAGTGATTGTTCTGGATGAACCGGAGCTAGGGCTTCATCCGGCTGCCACGCTTGAGCTTGCCGGTATGATCAAACGTGCATCCCAGAAAACGCAGGTGGTCCTGGCCACCCAGTCCACACGCCTGGTGGATGAATTCCTGCCCGATCAGATCGTGATCGTGGAGCGGAATTCAAAGACCGGCGCCAGCTCGTTCCACCGTCTGGAACCGGAGGCGCTGGGTGAATGGTTGCAACGGTACAGCCTCTCGGAGCTATGGGAGAAAAATGTGTTGGGAGGGCAGCCGTGATTCGACTGCACATAACCGCAGAGGGTCAGACCGAGAAAGCCTTTGTCGACCAGGTTCTGACACCCCATCTGGCGCACTTTGATGTATACACCGACGCGCGCTGTGTGCTAACGAGCAAGGACAAACGGGCGGCCAAAGAATACCGGGGTGGCCTGATCAGTTACCAGAAAGCAAAAGCCGATATCGAAACCTGGATGAAGGAAGACGCCAATCAGGAATGTTGGTTTACCAGCATGTTCGATTTATATGCCTTGCCAGAGGATTTTCCAGGATTTGATGAAGCGAAACGGCTGGAGCCTTATCAAAGGATCGAACGGCTCGAAGTTGCTTTTGGCAATGAAATGAACAAGCCAAACTTTATTCCCTATATCCAGTTGCATGAATTTGAAAGCCTGATTCTTGCTGACCCGGCCAAGCTGGATTGGGAGTACCTGGAGCACGGCCAGCCAATTGGGAATCTGGTGAAGATGGTCGGCACCCAAAATCCGGAGCTCATCAATGACGGTCGAGAAACAGCGCCATC
>NZ_AGTR01000053.1 GCF_000235625.1 Marinobacter manganoxydans MnI7-9
GAGGATTCGAACCTCTGACCTCTGCCTCCGGAGGGCGCCGATTGGGGTCGGTTTGGAGTGAGGTCGGTGGGTCTAAATCGTTGTTCGTCAGTAACTTGCAGGCTGGACGGAAGTTCAAAAAAGTTCTGTTAACACCGCTAGTTACACGTTTTATCCCAAGTTTGGGCACGCATTTGTCAGGTTGGAGATGGCTCTACCTGGACAGAATGACCACTGCCCCAGCTGCTTAATTTCTAGCTTTACAGTTTACTATGCGAACTTCAAGCTCAGAAAAAATGTCTGGTTTTAACTGTCCGAAATTGGACAGTTGTCGAGCGGGATAGTCCGAGAGTCCGCCTGTAGAAAGCTATATTTTGCGAGAGAGTATCACCCATCGGCACTCGTTAACAGTCAAGGGTTGGCCGCATCAGAGGTTATCAAGAGTAACGGGCGGGATTCGGCAACCACAGCTGACACTCGGGGCGATTAGTGTAGAGTTCAGACTACCAATAGCTAAAGAGCCAGTATCTGTCAGGTCGATTGACTACAGCTGAACTTTTCCAAGTAATCGGGTGTTCTTATCTCGTCCGGCGGCACGTTAATCCGGAAGAGCTGACTGCGTCGATGGGAGGGAGCTAGAAAAGCGAGGGAAAGCGACTTAGTCTGCACATCTGATTGAGTGGCCGTTGTAACGGTATGACTCGACATAGGCCATGCTTGTTAACTCTTGTATCAACCGGAGAGACTGGATTTGAGTTGTCGCTGCGGATGTGCCCTCCTGCTGTTTTTCGTCATTAGTGTTTTCCCAACCAGCCTGAAGGCTGAAGTCGTGAACCTGTCCTGGGATAACGACCTGCTTACCGGAACCGATCGCGGCTATACAAACGGGGTACGCTTTTCGTATCTGACAGACACCGCTGACGAGAACGATGGAAAGTCGGCAAGATTTGCCCGGATTCTGCGTGATGAGCTGCGCTTTCTGCCAGGTATTGGAACTGCTGATTCAAAGCAGGCGGTAAGCCTGAGTTTGCGGCAATTCATGGTTACGCCTGAAGATATTACGGTTGAAGATCCGCAGTTCGACGACATTCCCTATGCCGGCCACCTGTCGCTCAGCGGCACACTATGGAGCTGGAACGCCGATACGATTACCGGCTTTGGTGCTCACATTGGTGTTATTGGGCCCGAAAGCGGTGCCGAGTCGGTTCAGAAATGGGTGCACAAAGCCACGGGAAGCGACAAGCCGCAAGGGTGGGGGAATCAGCTTGGAACCGATGTGGTGGGTGGCATACAGGCTGCGCATGGCCGAAAACTCCTGCAACTCGGGCAGGGCGGCAACATTGAATAGCGTTTGTCTGTGATCGGATCCGGACTACGCTGGTACATCCTCAACCATCGCTTTGCCGGGCTCGTTCAAGGATTCAGGCAGTAGCTGGTCAGTATATGTGGGGCTGGGTGTGGAGTATGTAGGCTATTCCTACATCGACGACAATGCCGGGGCTTATCGTTTCGACGAAGGGCCGCTGATTGGTCGGCTTGGTCTGGGCGCTATCTGGCAGTGGGATCACCTGCTGGCCGCGGTCACATTGCGTGCCTCGACCAGCGAAGACGAGCGCCATAAAGACAACTTCAGCTTTGGAACACTGTCAGTTTCTTGGGCAATATAGAAAGGTCGGTTTTGACCGTTGCTTACGGGATGTGGTGGCGCTTGTTCCCGCTGTTAAACAAAAGCGGACATTCGCGACTCTCCACTGCGAGCCGGTTTTTGATCCAGTCTTGAAGAACGATGAACCGCTTCAATGGTTCGGCAATGCAAAACCATTAACGAAAAGGCAGCCCCATTTGTTCATGAAAGCTGTTCATACGCAGTATTTGAGTATGAATCCGTGAACCGTTCTCGTTAGTTTGGTTGTAGGAAGCTCAGCCAAGCCTTCCAAGAACTGGAAACGTCGACAACATCCATGACGCGAATAGAGTCATCTGACCGGTGAGCACCAACACGCCCATGACAACGAGTACCAGGCCTGCAAACACTCTCAGCAGTCGACTCCAGCGACTGAACCAGCGCACTCGTCGGCGAAAGTGCTCAATGAATAGGGCAGTTCCCAGGAAGGGAAGAGCCAGCCCTAACGAATAGGCAGCAAGATACAACATACCTGCCTCGGCGTTGGCATGGGTGGAGCTGAGCGCCAATATAGCCCCGAGTATGGGACCTATACAGGGTGTCCAGCCGATGGCAAATGCTATCCCCAGAAGAAAGGCGGCAGTGGGACGTCCGCCTTCTAGTGACTGTCCAATGCGCCATTCGCGCTGCAACGCCGGCATGCTCCACCAACCCAGCATAAACAGACCCATTAGAATGATGAGCACGCCGGCCACCAGGTTGGCCTCTTCACGATAGGCCATCAACCATTGCCCTAAAGCACTTGCGCTTGCTCCCAGGGCAATAAAGATCAGACTGAACCCCATCACAAAACACAGGCTCAGCCAAAGGGCCTTCAACCGATTCGAAGCCTCGGTCAGGGCACCTCCAGTCACGACCGACAGGTAGCCGGGAACCAGAGGTAGCGTGCAGGGTGAAAAAAACGATATGAGACCACCGGCAAACGCGGCGGCAATTCCCCAAGTTGCAAGATCAGGCATTTAGCCCTCCAAGTTCGGTGAGTCTGTCAAATTGCCCAGAAATCGAATTTGATGCCTTCCCTGGACCTGCCGTTATTGATAATGGCCCGTGCCCGCCATAGCATTTTGCCTGTACCGCACTCCGGCAGGGTAAAGGTTCCCTGGTAGACGCCCTGGGCATTCGGTACCAGCTGGGTGCGGACCACGCCCATGTACATTTCAAGCCCTTCAAAATCGACGATTAGGGAGTCTGCTGTCATGTTAGCGAGATGCACACGAATGGGAATTTCTGTCATAGATTCGATGGCTTCATTACCTAAACCGACTGTGATGGCTTGATTGTCCTTTCGCCCGATACACTGACCCTTGAAAGGTGCGCATCCCTCGGTGGCGTAAAAAGTGACACCGGCATCCAGATCTGGCTTCAGGTACTGCGGCAGCACGAAAATTGCAGCGACCATCAGACTGAAACCGGCGATACCGAATAACCATGACCATTTCTTGAAGTGCTGATTCAACGACATTTTCGAGTTACCCGAGATCTAGCGTGAGTGTTGTCTGGTGTCCGTGAGAAATCAGGAAGGACCCTCAGCCTAATTAACGTCCTGACTTTCGCTCCGTTGATAACGGCGCTGGTCTTCCGTCCATAGCGTTTTCAGGTACTCGATCACCAACTGAATTTCCTGGTCGGTGAGGATGTCCTTGAACGCCGGCATCGTCAGCCTATCCGTTTTATTGAAGGGATGTCGCCAGCCCTCGGCAATCATCCTGAACAACATGGCATCGCTGTGGCGCCAGGTGTGGCCTGTCTCATCGTGCGGTGGCGGGGGCATTTCGCCTTTCTCATCCGGTTTGGTCCAGTCGGCAGCACCCTCGCCCTGCCATCCGTGGCAGGCGGCGCAGTATTGCTCGTAAATCTGGCGACCCTCGGCCACCTCGGTCGGCCCACTGTCACTGTTTGGTGGCGCGCCCCCCGCCACCACAAGGGCCGGGGCAACGAGCAAGACCAGCGGGAAAGACCACTTATTCATGAACAGGTACCCATTCGCCAGAGGCGTTCTGCGAAAGCAGATCTCCATCCTCTGTGCCCACCACGAGTCCTTCCTTGAGTGAGAATGTCAGAGCGGTGACTGGCTCGGGTATCTTAAGGCCAGCCCAGGTTTCGCCACCGTCCGAACTGTGGTGAAGTTGCCCCTCGATCACGGCGTAGACGTTCTCCGGGGCAGAAGGATCGTAATCAATAGCAGTCACAGTCCCTCGTAATTCGCCGGCATCGCCCCAGAAGCAGAAACAGTCCATGGAGCGGGCAACGCCGCGGGTGGTGCCAGCGAACAGCCAGCCACTTTCCATACTGCCCGGCATATCCGAGTGCAGGAATGCCTGCACCGGCTCCCGGGGGCCACTGTCTACCTTCACCCATTCGGCACCGCCGTCCCTGGATCGGAACATGCCACCGTCACCGAGATAGACGTAAAGCGTTTCGGCTTGGGTGGCGTGGGCGGCAATCGCCGTGATTCCGAGATCCGGCAGGGTGTCATTGAGGGATTGCCAGCGCTTGCTGGCGTTGTCATAGCGCCAGATACCAAGGCCAGGCCCTGCCAGGTACAGACTTTCGTCCGCGCCCTTTGCCATGGACCGAGGGGGAGCGCCGGAATCGGACGGTGGCAGCGGGATCTCGGTAGTGCTCTGGCCTTCCACGGCAAGCAGGCCGCTATTCCGAAGCACCAGTAGGGCGCCGGAGGCGTCAGTCGTCAGCGCCTTCACTGCTTGGCCATCAGTCGCAGACTGGGCTTGAACCAGGCCCGGCATGACGGCAATCAACGCGAACAGGAAAAGCCTGGAAACGCCAGAATTCAGGCGGTAAACCTTCGCTTTCATGGGGCTGACCTCAGTAATCCTTGTGTTCACGGAAAACACCCTGCTTGCCATTGGCGTTAAAAGCGATGACCTGATAATCGTCCTTCCGGCCGGTTTCCATGCCGGGGGTGCCATGGGGCATGCCCGGCACTGATAGCCCAATCGTATTGAACTGCGGGTCCTCAAGGTAGGCGACGATGTCATTGGCCGGCACATGGCCCTCAATCACCAGGTTTCCGATCAGCGCAGTGTGGCAGGACGCCATATCTCGGGGTACGTCGTACTTTTGCTTGATTTCATTAAGGTTGTTGGTTTCAACGATGCGGGTCTCAAAGCCATTGGCCGCGAGGTGCTCGGCCCAGTCCTGGCAGCAACCGCAATTGGGGCTTTTGTAAATGGTGATGGCCTGACCTGTCTTTCCACTCTCGGCTTGCGCAACCGATGACTGGTCAGATTCGTTGGTCTGGATGGCCAAGGTGGTGCCAGCGCCGATAACGACAGCGGCTATACCCGTATAAAGGGCGAGTTTCATGGTCTTCATGGAAAATCCTCGGTTGGAATCGCTTACATGTAGTGCAGGGCGCGGGGATGCACATGCGTCCCCGGCCCATAGCTTCAGTTCATGAGGGTGTCCAAATGGTTATTTGGTGCCGGTGTCTTTGTCTTTCATGCCATCGCCACCATGAGCCTGCATCATCTTCATGCACGCTTCGGTCATGGCTTTGCGGTCTTCTGGGGACATATCGGACATCATCCCCATCATGCCGCCCATACCCTCCATGCCTTGCGAGGACATCATGCCATTTTGCTCGGAATGTCCGGCCATCATGCCGGCTCCTTCGCCGTGGGCAACGGCAGAGAAGAGGGCAACACTGCCTGCCAGAACGGCGGCGGTTACGGTGAGGTTGATTTTTGAATTACGCATTTGATTTACTCCAGTTAAAGTCTCGTTACGGATGGACGGAAGTACGAGACTTTGTTGTAAGAATTAACGTTAAAGAGCTTGCCTCCTAGAGGCAAAAATCCGGGTTAAAACTCAGGAGTGGTGTTCTGGAGGGGGCGTAATAGAAGCCAGGAACGGATCCTGGTAGAAGGTTGATCGTGCGGTCAATACCGGGTGGGAGCCCGTATCGGTAAAACCGATGGAATCCCCCGGTAACAGGGCAACGCTGACGCTGACCCCGCATTTGATCAGCCCACTGGCGCTCGGGCAGGCCATGTCAGGGGCTGAGGCACAATCCGCTTCAGTGTCTGTTGAGGAGCCGGCGCTCTCAGCCTGAGCCATCATCATGGAACCACAATCCGGCATCGCAGTGTCCGCGTCGCTGTCCGCTATTTTGGACATAGCCAATGCCGGTCCGCTTATCACCAGAAGCAGTGATAGCAGCGCGGAAATAAATTGGCGGGTTGTTGCGGTCATCCTGATTCCAAGCACCAAGCTGTAAAGGTTCAACGCTGTGACACACAGCTCGACTTTCAGTTCACCAAATCCTAGCAGTTTTTATTTCAATGACACAACGCCATCGATATCCAAAGGCTCAAGGTGAATTCACTTTGACCATTCTGACAAAAGTCTTGACCTTAAACCGTGCTTCAACGTTATTTTCTCAAAAATGCTCAACTGCAACTGTTTACCGCATAAGCGGTGAAAATGAGCAACCAACAACCACGGTAAAAATGAGGGACGATAATGAGAGGAGGACCGGTGGGTTTGCTGACAGGGCCACGGCGTTGGTGGTTGTTTGGCGCCTTCGGGGTCATCGCGGGACTCACCTTTGGCTGGGAACAGCTGGTGATATTCGGGCTCGGTGACAACGGTTGAGCAGACCAAGGAGACTGGTAGCGCTTAGCTTTGCACCTGAAAATAGCGCATCATCCCTGCATCCTCATGTTCCATGTTATGACAGTGGTAGATGTAAAGGCCGTCAAAGCGCTCGAATTTCATCGCCACCTGAACCGTTTCACGAGGCATAACCAGAACCGTGTCGTGCCAGCCACTGTCTACCAGGCCCTGCTGTAGACTGTCCGAGTTGCCGCCTCGTCGCCCTACAACGTTGAATTGCAAGCCATGAATATGCATCGGGTGAGGCATCGGTGTGCTGTTGTGGAATTCCCAGATTTCCGTGTCACCAAGGCGGACTTTTTCGTCATCAGCAACATTCGTTCCGTCAAACCGCCGGCCATTCATGGCAAATCCCCGCATCATCACCGGGCTTAACTCGAACGACCGGATTCGCGTATTGCTGTTTACCGGTATTTTTTGCCGCTGCACACCTAGCTGTGCCGGTAAAGGTTCGCTGGCCTTTAATGACTTGGACACCTCCAGCCTGGCCAAGGGGAATCGGCTGCCAAGGGGCAGGGCGTTGCTGCCCATCATGCCCATTCCGTCCATCATACCTCCGCTCATCATGCCTGCCCGGAAACGGTCACTGATAAGCTCCAGCGTATCACCCGGCTGGAACTCGGAAAGATCGACCCATATATCAAGCCGCTGAGCCGGAGCCAGCACGGCGTAAGGCCTGTCTTCCGGTTCCTGAAGAAGGCCGCCGTCTGCACCGATAACGGTGACAGGTCGCCCGTCGCTCCAGGCCAGTTTGTAGATGCGGGCGTTGGACCCATTGAGGACTCGAATTCTGTAGGGGCGGGTGGCAACCTTGCGGGTGGTTGGAGGCGCCCCGTTAGCCAGCACTCTATCCCCCAGAAAACCGTGCATACGGTCCATCATGGACCCCATGCCACGGCCCATGTAAACCAGTTCATTGTTACCAGCAAAGGTGCGGTCCTGAAGCACCAGCAGCAGCTCGTTATCGCCCGACGGCAATTTGAGGTCCGCTTCTTCCTCGTCTTCAACGATCAGGAGTCCGGCCAACCCTGCGTAACTTTGAAATCCTACGCGACCACCTTGCTTGCCGTGGGCATGAGAGTGGTACCAGAACAGTCCGGCCCGGTCCAATACCTCGAAGCCAACAGTCATTGTCTCGCCTGGGCGGATCGGTAGTCTTGGCTGTCCGTCTACGTCGGACGGCACGTGAAGTCCGTGCCAGTGGACGGTGGTGTCCTCTGGCAGCTCATTGTGAATATGGATTTTGACGGTTTGGCCGCGGCGTAGCCGGATCGTTGGGCCGAGGTAACTGTCCGGATTTTCGGAGACTGTGTTTTTTGGACCTTTCAGCAATTCCGCCCTGTAGCGCCACACTTCACTGGGGGCGCCCGGGCCCATCAGCGAATGCGAAAAGGGACGGGAAAAGTCCTAACATCAGCGTAACCAGCCTTTCAAAACCCTTCATTACAGTGTCTCCGTCTTTTCGCCCCACTTGACTCAAAACGGGGGACCTTGGGTCAGTTTGGTGTACCGCCACCGGTCTGACAAAGCATGAAAAAATGCCTTGACCTTAAAGTTCACTTTAAGGTTATGGTTGGCATCAGTCATTGATCACTTGTTTTGAGGTGCAAGAATGAAAACGTTCAATATTGGCGAACTCTCTGATAAAAGCGGCGTGGCCAGCCATGCCATTCGCTTTTACGAGCGGGAAAATCTCATGCCCGAGCCTGCCCGAAACCAATCGAATTATCGTCGTTACCCCGAGGATGCGATCGCCAGGCTGCAATTCATCATCCACGCCAAGCAATGGGGTTTCACCCTTGATGAGATTCGCGAACTCCTGATGCTTCAGGACGCCAATGGCGACCGTGCCGAGGCCAGGCAAATTGCAAAGAAGCAACTGGAAAAAATCCGGCATCAGATTCAGAGTCTGTCCCGCATCGAGGCCGTCCTGTCTGAAACACTGAAGGAATGCTCCGGTGAGGGGCCGATGGATGGCTGCCCGATTGTTGAAGCTATAGCCCAGCAAGGGTGAAGCTGGCAATCGCCTGCGGATGCATTGATTTAGAGGCACACAGTTATCTGTGCCGAGGAGCCAAACGGGTATGCAACGAATAGAGATTCGTGTTGATGGAATGTCTTGCGCTTCGTGCGTCGGACGGATTGAAAAGGCGCTCATGGGTCAGCGCGGCGTTGCGGAATCCCAGGTGAATCTGGCGACCGGAAAAGCCACCGTGAAATTTGACCAGCCGGCCACGCCGGCCACGCTAATCGACTTGATTAAGGAGGCGGGTTATCAGCCACGAGTACAGTCGGCTGAAATTCCGGTCATCGGAATGACCTGTGGCTCCTGCGTATCCCGGGTTGAGCGGGCATTGAACAAGCAACCCGGCATGGTCAAGGCCAGTGTCAATCTGACTACCCAGAAAGCGTTTGTGGAGTTCCTGTCTGACACCTTGTCAGTGCCGCGAATTCATCAGGCTATCCGCGACGCAGGGTATGAACCTCAGGAGCCGGACGCCAATAGCGAAACGGAAGAGCAGGACAGGGAGGGCATCGACCTCCGCCGGAAAGTGCTCTTCGCTGCGGCGCTGACTATCCCGATTGTTCTGATTGCCATGGGTAAAATGATCCCTGCTCTTGAGGCTCTATATGTCAGTGTCTTACCCCATCGGGGATGGATGGCAATTGAGTGGCTACTAACCACGCCGGTGTTGTTTTATGCCGGACTGAGGTTTTTCCGGTCCGGGTACACTGAATTGCGCCATGCCAATCCTGGCATGAACAGCCTGGTTATGATCGGCACCAGCGCTGCCTATTTCTACTCCGTCGCAGCACTGCTGGTTCCAGGATTCTTTCCCGCCGGTACCGCCGAAAGCTATTTCGAGGCAGCGGCAGTAATCGTGACGCTCATTCTGCTGGGACGCTACTTTGAGCACGTCGCCAAAGGCCGAACGTCGGAGGCAATCAAAAAACTTCTGCAATTGCAGGCCAAGACCGCCCGTGTCATTCGGGATGGGGAAGCCGTCGAAGTGCCCATCGAAGCCGTGGTACCTGGTGACCGTATCCAGGTGCGCCCGGGAGAGCGGGTTCCTGTTGATGGCGTGGTGGAGGAAGGCCAATCCTACGTGGACGAGTCCATGATCAGCGGCGAGCCCGTTCCCGTGGCCAAACAGAAAGACGCCGAGCTGGTGGGTGGAACCATTAATAAGAACGGTTCCCTGACGTTCCGGGCTACGAGGGTCGGTGCGGACACCGTTCTGGCACAGATCATCAGAATGGTGGAATCGGCCCAGGCTGATAAACCCCCGATTCAGGCGCTGGCCGACAAGATAGCGGGAATTTTCGTTCCCATTGTGATTGTGCTCGCGATTCTGACGTTCATCACCTGGTTCAGCTTCGGGCCCGAGCCGGCCCTGTCCTTTGCCTTCGTCACGACGGTCAGCGTACTGCTGATTGCTTGTCCCTGCGCGATGGGACTGGCTACGCCAACAGCCATTATGGTCGGAACCGGTAAGGGCGCCGAAATGGGCGTGCTGTTCCGCAAAGGCGCGGCCCTGGAGACACTGTCTCGGATGGACACCATCGTCCTCGATAAAACCGGCACCCTGACTCGGGGCCAGCCTGAGCTGACAGATTTCATACTGGTGGAAGGCCGCGAGGATGAGGTCCTGGCCTGGGTTGCGGCTGTGGAGACCGAAAGTGAACATCCCATCGGGGAAGCCATCGTCAAGGGCGCAAGGGATCGGGGCCTCACGTTACCCGCGATCAGTGAATTCCAGGCGGAGCCGGGCTACGGCATCCAGGCACAGGTGGCCGGACGCCGGATCAATGTGGGCGCGGACCGTTATATGCGCCGCCTCGGTATCGACCTGGCCAGCGTCGCCGACGATGCGGTGTCACTTGCTGAAAAAGCCAAATCCCCGCTGTATGTTGCCGTCGACGGACGCCTCGCCGCGCTGATTGCCGTGGCCGATCCGCTCAAGAACGGCTCGGTGGAAGCGATTGCTGCGCTCAAGTCATCAGGGCTCAGCGTGGCCATGCTCACCGGTGACAACCGCGCCACCGCCGAGGCGATTGCGCGGCAAGCCGGTATCGAACGGGTGCTTGCGGAGGTATTGCCGGACCAGAAAGCGTCCGAAGTGAAGCGCCTGCAAGAGGAAGGTGCCCGGGTTGCTTTTGTGGGTGACGGTATCAATGACGCACCGGCCCTGGCGCAAGCCGATGTGGGTATCGCCATCGGCACCGGTACCGACATTGCCATCGAGGCCGGCGACGTGGTTCTGATGCGCGGCGACCTCCGGGGCATCGTGGATGCTGCAGCGCTCTCCCGGCGCACCCGCAAAACGATTCTTGGCAATTTTGTCTGGGCCTACGGATACAACCTGGCACTGATCCCCGTGGCCGCAGGTGTTCTGTTCCCGTTTACCGGTTATCTGCTCAACCCCATGCTGGCTGCGGGTGCCATGAGCCTTTCCAGTGTGTTTGTGGTGACCAATTCCCTCCGACTGGGCCGGTTCAAATCCGATAGCGGAAGCTCCGTGGAGAGCAGTATCAGCGAAAGCGGAGCCGCACAGGCCAGTGTCTCGTAAGAGGCCTGGCACACACAGAATCAGGAGATTGACATGATGACGAATGAGGCATGCATGTTTGGAATGGCGGGAAGGGGGTTGATATCCCTTTTGCTCATCGTCGCCTTGGTACTTGGCGTCGCAGCCCTCGGCAAGTACCTGTTTTCGAAAAACAGGGACGATTCTGGACGCGCGAGTAAGAACGCCAGAGGAGACTATGACTACCACCCTGAACCATGAATTTCATCGGGTACCCATGGCAGGCATGGGAGTTAGACCGAACGCAAAAGCAAAAGTAGTCGGGGTTCTGCTCTTGCTGGTTGCACTGGCTGCGATCTATTGGGTCATGCTGGAGACCGGAGCATTGACCACCGTGACCAACAAGGCGGCCTTGTCGGAATGGATTGACCAACTGGGGTATTGGGGGCCGGTGGGTATCATTGGCCTGATGATCACGGCCATTGTCCTGAGCCCGATCCCCAGCGCCCCGATCGCCATGGTTGCCGGTACGGCCTATGGATCGCTATGGGGAACAGTCATCGTAGTTATCGGTGCTGAGGCCGGCGCACTGATCGCTTTCGCCATTGCTCGATCCTTGGGGTACGACGTTATCCATCGCTGGAGGCGGGTACGTCCGGTATTGAATTGGCTGGGCAAGGACCGCTCCCAGGGCGGGTTGATGCTTGTCATTTTTGCGTCGCGATTGGTGCCCTTTATCTCCTTCGATGCCGTCAGCTATGCAGCCGGCCTGACACCGATCGCGTTCTGGCGATTCGTGGTCGCAACTCTGGCCGGTGTTATTCCGACAGCGTATTTGATCACAGCGTTTGGTGGCTTGCTCATGGCATCTGAGTCCGGGGTGGTGACCGGGCTTCTGATCCTGGTCAGTGGCATTACCCTGTTACCGATTGTTGCCAAGCTGCTCATGGCTCGCCTAAGGCACCAGAAAGCGTCCGAACTTGCATGATAGAGGTTGGGTTGAAGGCGCCTTGGCAAATACTCATCCCGCACAGCAGGACAGCTGTTTCACGTCTTTGGTGAAGGTTTGCGCGCAGAGCTTGAGGCCTTCCACCATGGTCAGATAAGGAAACAGTTCATCGCCGATGTCCTGCACGGTCATCCGTGACCGAAGTGCAATGACTGCCGTCTGGATCAGTTCACCGGCTTCCCCGGCTACCGCCTGCACCCCCAGCAAGCGTCCCGAATCGCGCTCGGCCACCATCTTAATAAAGCCATGGGTGTCGAAATTCACCAGCGCTCGCGGCACGTTTTCCAGATCCAGCAGACGGGTGTCCACATTGTAGCCCTGCTTGAGCGCTTCGGCCTCTGTCAGGCCAACTGTGGCGACCTGAGGGTCGGTAAACATCACCCCCGGCATGGCGCTGAGATCCAGGGTGGCCTCGCCTCCCGTCATGTTGACCGCAGCCCGGCTGCCCCCGGCAGCGGCGACGTAGACAAACTGCGGCTGATCGGTGCAGTCACCGGCGGCATAGACACCGGGGACCGTGGTTTGCAGTTGCCCATCCACCTGAATCGCGCCACGGGAGGTTTCCACACCGATGCCCGCCAGGTTCAGGTTTTCGGTATTGGGTATCCGGCCGGTCGCCACCAGCAGTTGATCAGCTCGTAAGGTACCGGCATTGGTCTCGATAACGAATTCATTGTCGGTATAGTCCACACGGCTGGCCTGGGTCTGCTTGAGCACCTCGATGCCCTCGCGCCTGAACGCCGCCTCTATGGCCTCACCGACGGCGGGTTCTTCACCGGATAGCAGGCGGCTGCGGGCCAACACGGTGACCTTGCTATCCAGCCGGGCGAACGCCTGAGCCAATTCCAGGGCAACAAAACCGGCGCCGATAACGATCAGCCGTTCAGGCACAGTAATTAATGCCAGCGCACTGGTGGAGGTGAGATAAGGCGTCTCAGCCAGCCCCGGTATCGACGGCTCTGCGGGGCGGGCGCCAGTGCCAATAAAGGCGCGATCGAAATGGACGTTCTGCTCGCCGCCCTCGTTCAACTGGACCACCAGGTTATTGCCATCGACAAACCGGGCTTCACCGTTCAGGACCGTGATTGCCGTCTGGTCGCGCAGAATCCCTTCGTACTTGGCGTCGCGCAGTTCCTCGACACGCGTCTGCTGTTGCTGAAGCAGTTTCGCCCGGTCCACCTTCGGTATCTGGGCGCTGACGCCCCCGTCAAATGGGCTCTCCGTGCGCAGATGCGCGATATGCGCGGCACGAATCATGATTTTCGACGGCACGCAGCCGGTATTCACGCAGGTACCACCAATAATGCCGCGCTCGATCAGGGTGATGCGGGCGCCACGCTCCGCGGCCTTCAGGGCAGCCGCCATGGCTGCGCCGCCGCTACCAATCACAGCGATATGCAGGTTTTTGTCACTATTCATTCCGAGTTCCTTGAATTACTGGGGCATTGTCACGGCAGGCGCCGAGTCGCGTGTAACAGAGGGCGCCTGGAGTCCTTTATCACAACTCACTTACTGTCCGTTTCCAGGGATTTCAGGGTGGAGGGATAGCCGACATCGCCCGTTGCCTGGGTTAAGGCTTCCACCGATGTTCGTGTGTCGTCAAAGGTAATCATGGCTTCTCGATCCGGATAGCTCACGTCGACTTGTGAAACACCGTCCACCTTGTTCAAGGCCAGCTTGATGGTAATGGGGCATGCGGAACAGGTCATCCCCGGAACCGAAAGCGTCACTGTCTGCATGGCGGCCCAAGAGGGCATGCTGAGCAGGGCGAAAAGCAACGTCATGGCAAAGCGCATTTTCATGGGACAATCTCCTTTCAATAAAACAGAGGAAGAGCATAGGGAAACAACAGGGCGACCAGTATCAGTGCCGTTACTGCCCAAAAGATCACCTTATAAGCCGTTCGCACCCGTGGTACGGCACACACTTCACCGGTTTGACACTGTTCCACTGGCCGGAAGATTCGACGCCAGGCGAAGAACATGGCCACCAATGCAACGCCGATGAAAATCGGGCGGTAAGGTTCAAGAGCCGTGAGGTTGCCCATCCAGGCACCGGAGACACCCAGCGCGACAAGTACCAGCGGTCCGAGGCAGCAGGCCGAAGCCAAAAGGCCCGCAATACCTCCCGCAGCCAAGGGGACACGCCCCGATTTGGAATTCGACATAACGCTGACACCTTTCATGGTTTCATTCGATGAGATAAGATTACTTCCGTAGTCAGCTACGGAGTCAAGGGGTATGCCGGATAAAGCGAATTCATTGACCATCGGTGGCCTGGCGAAGGCTGCCAACGTCCATGTCGAGACAATCCGCTATTACCAGCGGCGACGTCTAGTACCGGAGCCGGAACGTCCTCCAGGTGGTATTAGGCGCTATGGTCCAGCTGATATCGAGCGGTTAATGTTCGTGAAAACGGCTCAGCAGCTGGGCTTCAGTCTTGTCGAAATCAGTGACCTGCTACAACTTGAAGATGGCGCTCACTGCCAGGAGGCCAGCGCTCTGGCCGAGCACAAGTTGCGGGACGTGCGTGAGAAAATCGACCAACTGGGGAGAATCGAGAAGGTACTGGGCGAGATGGTTGAGCAGTGCCATGCCCATCCGGACAATATTACGTGCCCATTGATTGCATCATTGCATGAGGGGGGCAATGGGGGAAACGATCAACGTGAAAGAACATGATTTTCACTCGACTGAGGGCTCGAGGGAGAGCGGATGTTTTATCCCCGGATAGTCCCCACACCCAAGCTTCTGAGGAACTTATGTGCGCCGCCAACATCTTGCTCTGGTAGCCGCATTGGCGGATACGGTGATGGAGCGTGTCTGTTTGCACCTCCGTCAATGTAGGTTAAAGTGGACGATTATCTTCCCACGCGGAAGATGTTTTAGCTGTTCTGTAATCAGGATATCAGTGCGATGACCACACGGCTTATGGGACTGGCAGTACTACTGCTCGTGGCTCTTCTCCCCGTTGCACAGGGAGTTGCCGCGACCTCTTTTGAGGCGGAACCCATGGCCGAGGCTTGTGTCATGTTGCCAGACACCCAGGTGATGCATGACTGCGCCGGGCTCAATGCCGAGGGCAGCTGCAGTAGCCCGTGTTCAACGTCCCATGTCGGGAAATCTGCAATTAGAGACTCGGTAGTGCTGTTATCTTCCCCCTGCCCGAAAGGCTATTATTCTCATTCCGGCCGTGTACTTTCTGGCCCAGACCCTTTTCCTCCCAAGTATTCAACAGTGTCCTGAACCTTTGATTACCAGAGGCTTTCGCTTCGAGTGCCTGTCGTTTGGCCTTGCGCGGTAGACCACCACGTAGGCAGCTTTGCTGGTGATTTTATCGACTGATGAATACATGAAAACGGGAACGTATCTGTGATGTCATTCTATCTGGAATACCTGGTGCGCGGCATGACCGTGCTCTGCCATAAGCTTTCGGGTTTCAGCGGGACGCCAGGGCTGCTGTACAAGGATTCGAGCGGACAATGGCGGGGCCAGACTGGTGTGCCCAGCCAGGAAGCGCTCGGCAGGATGCTGGGAGTCACGGAGTAATGGATCAGTTGCCCTCATTACTCATTGCCGGCCAGATCATGATGGCGGTTATGGCAGGTCTACTGCTGAACCTGACGCCCTGCGTGCTGCCCGCGATCCCCATCAAGGTCCGGACCATCCTGCGGGAGGCGGGCGGCCAGAGGTCCCATCGGGTGCTGGCCGCGCTGGCATTCACGGCCGGAACACTCACCTTTTTCCTGACGCTGGGCGGCCTGACCGCACTGCTGCAGTGGAACTGGGGCACGTTGTTCCAGTCAACGCTATTCGTGGCCGTCCTGGTTGCGTTGATGGTCGGGTTTGCGGTGATTACCTGGCTCGATCTGCCCATCCCCGTCCCGACATTCGCCGCCTCGGCGCATGGCCGGCGTTACTTTGAAGCCTATGTATCCGGGCTGTTGAGTGCGATCCTGGCCGCGCCCTGCGCAGGCCCTTTCCTGGGGGGCGTACTGGCCTTTGCCGTTACCCAGCCGGCGCCGGTCATCATGGGGATATTCGGCAGTATCGGGCTGGGGCTGTCGTTGCCCTATGCGGTACTGATGCTCAGGCCCGAGTGGCTGAGTCGTTTGCCCAAGGCGGGCCCCTGGACCGTAGCCATTCGTGAAGTGCTCGCGCTGATATTGCTGGCCGCCGCCGTGTTTTTCAGCGCGAGCCTGGTGCCCAAAGCGGTATACCCCTGGCTGTGGTGGGCCTGGCTGGCGCTGGTGCTGGTCTGGGGTCTCCGCCGCTTCGTTCAGGGGAACGGTGCCGTGCGCGTGATCACTGCAACGGCGACAGGCCTTGCCTTGGTGGTGACAGTGGTATTCGCATCTCCGTTGGGCAGCGGCGAAGACGAGCTTGTCTGGCAACCCTACTCAGCAGAACTCCTGGCGGACACAAAAGCCCGTGGCACGCCGTATTTGCTGGAGTTCACTGCCGATTGGTGCATCAACTGCAAGGTCCTGGAGCGCACCGTGTATAAAGAGCCCGCTGTGGCTGAAGCCGTAGCGCGGGCCGGCATGGTGCCGATTCAGGTGGATGTGACAGCAAGCGATCCCGAAAAAGACGCATTGTTAACCGCGACGGGTGGGCAAGCTTTGCCTTTTGCGGCGATTTTTGACGCTGACGGCACCGTTGTCGCCCGTTTCACTGGGCTCTTTGATACCGACAGCCTGGTCGAGGCGATCAACCGCACCGAGAATTCACAACCCTAGATACTGGAGATGAACCATGACAACCCAAGCCAAAGTATTGCTGACCGGCATAGCGGTTTTTCTGATCGCGATCGCGGCGTTCATGTTGATCGGTACCAATTCCGGAAAGGCCCCTGGCTCAGCCCAGCCTGAACAAGCCAGTTCCGACCCCCAGGCGCCAGTTGCCCGCACGGGGTTGGCAGATTCTTCCGATAAGGTCCGCCTCAATCTTGCGGAAGGCGGCAAAGCCCTGATAGGGGAGACCGGTGAAATCGTTCTGACACTGGACATTGAACCGGGCTGGCACGTGAATGCGAATCCAGCCTCCATGGAGTTTCTGATCCCCACCGTCGCCAAGTCTTCGGCTGGCGGCCAGTCGCTCGATATTCCGACGGAGTACCCGCGCGGCCGGGTCAGTGACATTGTGCTGGGTGACACCGCCCTGGAGGTGTACGACGACGGTGCGAGCATCCGGCTGCTGCCAGATGAAAAACAGACCACCGCGCTGAAAGAGGCAGGCAAGCTTGACATGACAGTACGGGTGCAAGCCTGCAGTGACGAGGGCGTTTGCCTGGCACCGGCTGACCTGCCCGTTTCGCTGAATCTGGACGATACCAAGCCACAATAACCCGGGATTCCCTTCGGAAAACAACTCAAATGGAGAGTGACTGTGAACAGTGTATTCAGAGTATTGCTGATTGCCATGGTTGCCCTGGGTAGCACCAATGCCATGGCCCATTCCATGGAGGATGTGGAGGCCTCGTTGAATGAGAAAGAGCGGTATGCCCAGTTTGTGGATCAGCCGGCCCCTGAATTTGATCTTACAGGCGTTGATGGCAATACCCTTTCCCTTGCCGACTTAAACGGCAAAACCGTTGTGCTCAATTTTCTCTACACGCGCTGTACCGAGGCCTGCCCTTTTCATATGAACCTGATACGACAGTTGCAAACCGGGGTTGAAGAAGAAGGGCTGAGTGAAGAGGTGGTGTTCATCACCATTGCCACGGACCGGGAAGATGTTGCCGGGACCCGGGACAACATGCGCGCGTATGGCGACAATTTCGACCTGAACCCCGATAATTGGCACTTTCTGTACCGGGGCGAAGGTGAACCGCCCGGGTTGACGTCGGAGCTCGCCAAAGCCTACGGCGTTCAGTTCAGGGATACGGGCGAGGGGGTACAGGTCCATGGTGTGGTAACCCACGTGATTGACCCGGAAGGGCAGATGCGGGCCCGGTTCCATGGATTGAAATTCAAGCCTGAGCATCTGGTGACCTACCTGACGGCCATTGCCAAAGGCCCCAACGCGGCAGCCGGTGATGGGTTCTGGGGCCGGCTGCATGGGCGCATTGAAGCGTTGCTACAGAGCGAGTAACGCGTGGGGCGCCATGCGGGCAGCAAACCGACCACTTTAATCAGGAGAAATGTCTAATGAGTCACCAGCGCATATCCGCCGCCCGTGGAATCGCCGTAGTCCTTTTCGCGCTTGCTATTTCCATAGCCGCCCCAGTTATGGCTGCAGGGAAGGTTCCGAAGTCGGTGGGGCCCCAGGGTTTCCTGATCTGGGAGTCCCCTCGCACTCTGCCCGAGCTGGCTTTTGAGGACGAAGACGGCAGGCCGCTGACACTGGCTGACTTTAAGGGTAAGGCGATATTGCTCAATATCTGGGCGACCTGGTGCCTGCCTTGCCGTGAGGAAATGCCGACGCTGGACTCACTTCAGGCTCAACTGGGCGGCGAGCAATTTGAAGTGGTCGCGCTGTCCGTTGACCACTCAGGCATCAGCGTTGTTGAAAAATTCTACCGGAAAACCGGCATCCAACATCTACGCCAGTATATTGATCCGTCGACACTGGCGACCTCAACACTGGGCATAGAAGGTGTTCCTACAACGCTGCTGATTGATCACGACGGTCGCGAAATTGGCCGTCTGGTCGGTGCCGCGGAATGGGACAGCCCGGCCATGGTGGATTTGATGACCCGCACCATTGAAGGGGTTCCGGACTGACTGGATTTACGCAATTGAAAAGGCAGGTGCGTAATGCTTCAAGCTACTACTGCATGCTTCCTTCGCTGAGCCCTTCGAGAACCCCGCAGGCCTCAATTTCCCGATCATCGTTACAACTCGCTCGCAGCGACACAAGTTGTTTCTCCAGTACCTGCAGATCGGTTATCTGAGACCGTACTTGAGCGATGTGATCATCAAGCAAGGTGTTGATGGCCCTGCAAGGCTGATGGGGCGCGCCCTGATAACGCTGTAACTCGTGAATTTCAGCGAGTGACAGCTCGAGTATTCTGCAGCGCCGGATGAAGGCCAGTCGCTCAACATGCCGTTCAGTGTAAATACGGTAGCCGTTGTCCTGACGATCCGGCGGCGGTAACAAGCCCTCTCGCTCATAGAAACGGATGGTCTGGGTGTCGACCCCTACGGACCGTGCCAACTGACCAATGCGCATCGGGTTTCTCCTCAACAGATGGTATCTGCTTTATTGACCTTATAGTGGCTATATGGTTTTAAATCATAGTCCGACAATACTCAAGTGGAGCCGTATCATGAGTAAACCCTGTGAAGACGCCTGTGGCTGCGAAGCAACACCCGCCGAGGGTAATGCCGGGTCGGGGGCCTCTGAAGCGTCCGGCAACTGGATCAGTGTGTATACCGTACCGAAGATGGATTGTCCTTCGGAGGAACGGATGATTCGACTGGCCCTGAACGGTTTTGAAGACATTCGCGGGCTGTCCTTCGACCTGTCTGATCGGCGGTTGAAGGTTGTGCACGATGGCGAGGCTGAGCCTATCACCGCGAAGCTGGCAACCCTCGGGCTGGGAGCTTCGCTTCAGGAAACGGCCGCTGCCGACCCTGAGTCAATCAAGGCGCTCGGGGGTACGGCTATCTCGGCCGAGCAGGAGTCCGGCACCCTGCGTTGGTTGCTCGGTATCAATGCCGTCCTGTTTGTGGTGGAAATGACGGCCGGCCTGATCGCGCACTCCACCGGTTTGATTGCAGAATCCCTGGACAATTTTGCCGACGCGGCCGTGTATGGGCTCGCCCTGTATGCGGTTGGGCACAGCGTGAAAATGCAGGTGCGTGCGGCGCATCTTGCGGGCGTACTCCAACTGATACTGGCTGTGGGCGTACTTGCAGAGGTGGTGAGGCGCTTTGTCTTCGGCAGTGAGCCTGAGTCGCTGGTAATGATGGGGATTGCGTTCATCGCATTGATCGCCAATACCACCTGTCTGCTGCTGATATCCAAACATCGGGAGGGCGGTGCCCACATGAAGGCGAGCTGGATATTCTCAGCCAACGATGTGGTCATCAATCTGGGGGTCATTACCGCTGGCGCCCTGGTCGCGTGGACTGGCTCCAATTACCCGGACCTGATCATCGGCAGCATTGCGGGGATTATCGTACTCAACGGTGCCAGGCGCATCCTGGCGCTTAAGGGTTAAATAATGTCCATCGTTGCCAAAAAACACTTGCCGTATGGCCTGCTGGCGATTTCGGGCCTGATTGCGGCGTCTGATCAGGTTGTAAAATGGCTGGTCCAGCAGTCAATGGCGTATGGCGAGTCGATTCCGGTGACCCCGTTCTTTAACTGGGTGCATGTCTGGAACACCGGCGCCGCATTCAGCCTGTTTGCCGATGGCGGAGGTTGGCAGCGATACTTTCTTATCACAGTCGCGGTAGTTGTCTCGATTGTACTGATCGGGCTGATTGTTCAGTGCCGCCGCAGGGGAGAAGCCATCGCGTACAGCCTTATTCTTGGCGGTGCCATGGGCAACCTGATTGACCGTATATTTCGTGGCTATGTTGTGGATTCCTTTGATGTCTATTGGCAATCCTGGCACTGGCCAGCCTTTAACCTTGCCGATATCGCCATTGTGCTGGGCACCGTGCTTTTCCTCTATGTCAGTTTCATACCCGAAAAATCGGGCACGAACGTCGAGCTCGATGGATCAGGCTAAAAAACATCTGACAAACGCCTTGACCTTAAAGTTGACTTTAAGGATACCGTCTGTACTGACAAACCGAGAACGACAGCCAAAGCAAAGGAGAATGAAACGATGACATTGCAACTTGGAGAAACCGCTCCCGATTTCACCGTCGCATCCACCGAGGGAAACATTCAGTTTCATGAGTGGCTGGGAGACGACTGGGCCGTGCTGTTTTCACACCCCGCCGACTACACCCCGTCTGTACCACAGAGCTCGGTGCCTTCGCGAAGCGTAAGGACGAGTTCGCCAGTCGCGGTGTGAAGCTGATCGGGGTATCTGTCGACCCGCTCGACTCTCATAACGACTGGGTGAAGGATATCGAGAAAACCCAGGGCACCGGGCTCAATTTTCCCCTGCTGGCAGACAAGGATCAGGTGGTTGCCGACCTGTACGGAATGATCCATCCAAAAGCCGACCCCAAGGTGACTGTTCGAACGGTATTTATTATCGATTCCGCGAAGAAAATCCGTCTGATGCTGACGTATCCCCCTAGTACCGGGCGCAATCTGGACGAGATCCTGCGCGTCATTGATTCGCTCCAGCTGACCGACAACCACAAAGTGGCCACGCCGGTGGACTGGAAGAATGGCGAGGATGTGATCATCGTTCCGTCGCTCTCCAACGAAGAGGCCAAAGAGCGTTTCCCTGACGGATGGGATGAGCAGACACCGTATCTGCGCGTTACCCGCCAACCTGGTCGGAAGTAACAGGGAGTTCGTCAGCCAGCCGGGCGGCTGGCTGACGAAGCGATACCTGAGAACCCCTCACCGATAGGTTCGGTCATCGCCGAACCCTTAACCGAACACGGCCCCGAAATGCTTACCCTGACAATCCCTGAAGTTGGTCTCTTCGCGTTGTTGATTGCACTTTGCCTGTCGCTGCTTCAGGCGACCGTGCCCTTGCTGGGAGCCGCCACCCGGCGCCCGTTGTGGATGGCATTTGCAGAGCCTATGGCATGGGGGCAATTTGTTTTTCTACTGATTTCTTATGCCAGCCTGACCGCCAGTTTTCTTCTGGATGATTTCAGCGTGGATTATGTGGCCCGTAATTCCAACTCGATGCTGCCCTGGTACTACAAGTTCACCGCCGTCTGGGGCTCTCATGAAGGCTCGGTGCTGTTATGGAGTCTGATTCTCAGTGGCTGGGGCTTTGCCGTCAGTCTGTTTTCCCGCCAGTTGCCACGGGATATCCCGAGACCCGCATCCTGCTGCGTGGTGATGCTCATTTCGCCAACGTGGAATTGATGCAACTGGCGCTCGACGATCCGTACACCGATTTCCTGTTCGGCCTGGCCGGCAACAGCCGTCTGAAAAAACTGGCCGAGCCACACCTGCAATCCACCCGGCGGCTGCACGATACCCGCTGCCATAACGCTCGCCTCGCGGAACAGGCCCCGCCGCAACGCTCGCGCACCTTCCACGAGATCGATTATCAGGCCCGTTCCTGGCCACAGGCGTTTCGCACTGTCCTGAAAGCCGAAACCATGGCCCTCGGCGATAACCCCCGCTTCGTCGTCACCTCCCTGGAAGAGTCAACCCCGGAAATACTGTACGCCGAGCTGTATTGCGCCCGGGGCCAGGACGAGAATTTCATCAAGATGATGAAAAACGACCTGGCCAGCGACCGCACCTCGGATTGCCGCTTTGCGGCCAACCACCTGCGCCTGTTTTTCTCCTGCGCCGCCTATGTGCTGCATCACGCCTTGCGCGCCGAACTGTTGCAAGGCACCGAGTTGTCCCAGGCCCAGCCCTCGACGGTCATCATCAAGCTGTTCAAGCTGGCCGTACGGGTGGTGCAGTACAAAGACCGCATCAAGCTCCACCTGCCAGGTAGCTGCCCGGTCAAGGCCCTTCTGCACACAGTCACCGAACGGTTATATCGCCTGCCTCGGCCCAGGTTAAACACCGGCTGAGCCGCCGTCGGCGCTCGTGGCCACCTCCATCTCGGGCTCGGGAGGCCTTCCCTCGCCCGGACGCTGGAATTGATCAAATAATAAACACTTAAGGCCGGTGACTGGATGACATCAGAGCGACATTGGCGCGCATACTACACTAATAATTCTCATATCTGGGCGTAATGGGCTAACCGAGAAAATTTCGTGGCTGCTGCTTGGGGTGTTTATGAAATGTTCGGGTTAGATGCGTAACTAGACTCCTTGGTTCCTGGATGCCGCAGACGCTGTCAGCTCCAGTCGAGGATCACCCTGGGGTTTCGATCAGGTTTCTCCAGTCGTAAACAAAAGCGAACGTTCGAGTGAGGGATTTACGTCAGAGCCTCCAAGCAAATCACAGCCATTTCATCCAGTATGATTGGCGGAGCAAATTGCAGACGCTGAATGATTACGTGGCAGAGATGACCATGCTCGGCTAAGCTCCTGTTTTATCGATTTAAGTGCAGCGTTATTGATGTTTCAAAGTCAGTAATAGTGACACAGTCAAATTTCTGCAATGATAAAGCGCGCTGCCTAATTGCTGTTATGTTTCTCTCAGAGCAGGCTCAAGTCCAAGGTGATCAACAAAGGGGATGAAGTCGCGATCCAAAAACAGCAGGGGCAACTCTTTCTCTATACAGAATGTCGCGATGATCACGTCGGCAGTTTTTCTGATCGTGATGCCTTTTTTTCGTAGTGCCCGATAGTTGTCGGCGCACTTAATTGCCATTTCTTTGCCAAACATTTCATACTGATCCAGAGCGAGCAGGCTTTGCTTGGTTTGGCGATACTGTTTGTCGTTGCGGATGCCTTGGAGGATTTCCAAAAATATGAGGTCTCCAATAGCAACCGAACCTTGAACTATCGAGGCATCCAGCAGATCAGTTTGCGGGTTGTCGACCCCATTGAAATAGTCGATCCAGACGCTGGTGTCTACCAGGATCATCGGGCAGCTCGCATTTCGCCCAAATCGCCTTCCCACTTGATCTTGCCACGTAACTTTCGAATTTCCTGCTGCTTGCTAAGCTGGACTAGAAGTCTAAGGCCTTGCTCGACGGCCTCTTTTTTGGTTTCGTAACCGGAGGCTTTGAGGGCTTCGGCCATTAACTGGTCGTCAATGACTATGTTAGTTCTCATGATGCACCTATGTGTATGCTTTTCGACTTTTATACACAATCTAGCATCTCAAGGAGAACATAACAATCGGCTGCACAGCGACCGATTTTCCGCCGCCTCCGCGGCTACAAACCGGCGCGTGAGCCGGGCGTTGTAAAGGAAATACCCGTCCATGAGAGATAGAGTAAGACTTAATCCGGGTGAAGAGCTGAAACTCGAGGGCAGCAGAACTAAAGGACCTTTGGGTGAAACAGAAATCGACACATACTCCGTCATCAACAAGGCAGGAGAAGTTGTAGGTTCAGTTGTGCACTCCGATCACACAGCCATCAAAGGCTTTAAAAGAACGCAAACACTTGTCCAGAAAGATGCTGAAGGCAGTGTTTTGGTAGATAAGCGATGGTGATCTCAAATTTCGACCAGGTTTGGGCGACATGACCAATGGATATTGAATCTCTGACGCGCCTAACCCACAATCATGTCCAGCGAAGTAAACAAACGCTCACTTTAATTGCGGTAGAGAGGTAGAACAGGTGACTGAGCTGGTTAGTTATGAATTGAAAGATGGTGTAGCAACGATTGCCATCAGCAATGGCAAGGCCAACGCCCTGAGCCAGGAAGTGTTCGAGGGGCTCAACGCGGCGCTGGATCGGGCGGAGCAGGGCAAGGCGGTTGTGATTCTGACCGGCCAGCCAGGCGTGTTCTCTGCCGGGTACGACTTGAAAGAAATGCAGAAGGGGCCGAAAGAAGCAGCCGCGCTGGTAAAAACCGGCTCCAGCTTTACCCGGCGTCTGGCCGCATTCCCGTTGCCGATTATTGGTGCCTGTAGCGGCCATGCCATTGCCAAGGGCGCGTTCATTCTGCTGTCAGTGGATCACCGCATTGGTATTGAGGGGCCCTTCAAGCTTGGCTTGAACGAGGTGGCAATCGGCATGACCATGCACCACGCCGGGATTGAAATTGCCCGCCATCGACTGGCGCCCGCCCACTTTTACCGTTCGGTCGTGAACGCTGAGATATACAACCCGGAAGGGGCAGTAGAGGCGGGGTTCCTGGATGAGGTGGTTGCCCAGGACAAGCTGGTTGAGCGGGCCACCGAGCTGGCGCAGCATTTCAAAACCCTGAACATGCGCGCCCATCGTGAAACCAAGCTGAAGGCCAAAGCGGACTATCTGGCGCTGCTGGATCGTTGCATCGAGCAGGATGCCGAGCACCTTGGCCTGAACGGCTAGCTCACGTTTCCGAACTGAACTGCGGTGCTTCGCGGAAACGGAACAGTTTTGCCAGGATCACGTCAGGGAAAGACTGGATCCGGGTGTTGTAGATCATGGCGCTCTCGGTGTAGCTGTTTCGCAAGAGCGAAAGGTAGTTTTCCGTCTCTGCCATGATCGACATGAACTTCTGAATGTCCTCATTGTTCTTCAGGTCCGGATATCCCTCGATCCGGGCCTGGAGGGCATTGGTTACGTTCTGTTCAAACTGGATAAGCTTGTCGGCCTGGCCCTTCGAACTCATCTCGACAGGGTCCGCACTGCGTAGCTGGGCAATGGCTTTCAGCAGCTGTTTTTCGTGGGCCAGAGACGCCTTTACGATTTTCTCCAGGTTGGGCCACAGCTCATGGCGTTGCTGGAGAATGGTGTCGATATTGGCCGATGCCCGCAAAGCCCCTTGCCCCCGATCCAGGCCGGCAAAACCCAGGCAGTAGACGTTCACGAAGGTTTCGAGAAAGCGGACGGTGTAACGCCTGTCGCCCCGGCGCTCCGAATGGTACTGCGGGTATTCGATCTTCGCACCGTCTGGCTGGACGAGAACCTTTCCCTCGCTGTCCTCCAGCCAGAAAGGCGCTAGTTCTTCCCGATGCTCAATAACCCGCCATTTTTCGTTTTTTCCGGAACCCCGCTTTTCTTCAACCTTGTAGTCGAAGGCCACGCATTTCTCGTTTTTTAGTGGATCCCTGAGCGGGGGATGGTCTTCATCGACATCCACAATTGCCTTGAGCTCCGAGACGCCAAAACTGAGTCCCCGGGTGCTGCTGGTAGGTACCGCTTCGATCAGGCGCTTGAACTTGACGGTCCGGATCGACAACCACAAGAGCAACAGGGCAGCAATAATGCTGGCTGCGGCGAGTCGGCGGCTGGTCCAGGCGTGCTGGTATCGGCCCTCATACAAATCGGCGATGGCAGACCATTCCTGACGGAGCTTGTTGATGCCAAGCACCGAGAGCGTACCGGACACCGCAATGGCCATTACCAGAACATAGACCCAGAACCGGTGAACTTTGATCAACGGAAGGGACAGCGCGATACCCAGAGCCAGAAAGCCAGTTGCGATGGAAATGCGGATGGCTGCCTCGAAGAACCGGTCGCCACTGTCCACGGTCAGCGTGTTCCGGGAAACCATGGCCGGAAGGCTGAAGTCTTCGAGGCCATAAAAGGTAACTGCCCCGATTTCGCTGCTGTACTGGCCGATTACCCGCGCCGTGTGTCCGGGAATGAGCGCCCACTCCGAGTAGATTCTGCGGCCGGACTGATTGCGATAGGTTCGCTCCAGATTCCATTCGACCTCTTCCAGATCGCTGCCCGGAGCTACAATGACTGAGCCGGTCTGGTCCCTGAGCTGGAAGTCGCCGCCGCGGGCGCCGGAATCCAGGGTGCGGATACGCAGATCACCGTCGGAGTCGCGATATTCCTCCTCGAGTTTGTAGCGATAGTAGACCGCCTCGGTGTTGGAATAGGGCGTTTCGAGAGTTCCCAACTGATCCGTGACCTTGCCTGCGATCACATAGGGGCCTGTGGTCAAAGCGCCGACGGGCATTTCTGGTAGGCGTTCCAGTTGCCGTGCTTCGGTGAGCTGGCTGAGCCCGGTCGTCATCGCATAGTAGCTGCCTGCCAGGCAGGCGACTGCGATAATGGCGGTGATAATCCGGCCGGGAATACTGGCGATATTGAAGCGCCCCATGGCGGGAGAGTCCTTGGTCTGCTGGCTTTCAGGGGCAAGAGTATAAAGTATCGGGCTTTGTCATTCCCCCGGCCTCACCCGAATTGGGATGGAACGCAAGTTGGCAATGATGGGTGGTTCCTATAACGTTAAAGGCTTTCCTTTCAGAATTCAGGAGCGCGTTGTGTCCCAGTCCGAGCAATTTGCCAGCGACAACTACAGCGGTGTGTGCCCGCAGGCCTGGAAAGCCATGGAGGCGGCCAACCGGATGGATGAACCAGCCTACGGCGAGGACAGCTGGACGCAAAAGGCGGCGGATGGCCTGAGGACGCTGTTCGATACCGACTGTGACGTTTACTTCGTGTTCAATGGCACCGCCGCCAACTCTCTGGCCCTGGCTTCGATCGGTCAGTCGTTTCACAGCGTGATCTGCCATGAGCTGGCCCACATTGAAACCGATGAATGCGGCGGCCCGGAGTACGCCTCCAACGGCGCCAAGCTGCTTCTGGGGCAGGGCGAGAACGGCAAGCTGACACCGGAGAGTATCGAACACCTGGTGACCAAGCGGACCGATATTCACTACCCCAAGCCCAAGGCGCTCAGCCTGACCCAGGCCACAGAGGTCGGGACGGTCTATACATCCGAGGAGCTCAGGGTTATTCGGGCGGTCGCCGATCACCATAAGCTCAATATCCATATGGACGGCGCCCGCTTTGCCAATGCGGTGGCTGCGCTGGATGTACATCCGTCGGAAATTACCTGGAAGGCCGGTGTCGATGTTCTGTGCTTTTCCGGCACCAAGAATGGCCTGGCGCTTGGCGAGGCGGTGGTGTTCTTCAACCGGTCTCTGGCGGAGGACTTCGAGTGGCGGTGTAAGCAGGCTGGTCAGCTGGCCTCCAAGATGCGTTATATCTCGGCACCCTGGTGCGGGCTTCTGGAAGGCGATGTGTGGTTGGAGAATGCCCGCCATGCCAATGCCTGTGCCCAGCGTCTTGTCGAGGGGCTGGAAGGTCTTCCAGGTATCCAGCTACGCTACCCCAGACAGGTGAACGGTGTTTTCGTGGAGATGCCGGAGCCTTTGCAGGCGGCACTGCGGGCCAAAGGCTGGCGCTTTTATAACTTTATTGGAGGCAGTGCCCGTTTGATGTGTTCCTGGGCGACGACCAATGAGCAGGTGGACCGCTTTCTTGCTGATGTTAGAGCCCTGATAGGTTAAGAGCTATCGATTCCGGGGCGAAGTCGTGGTATATCAGCAGCCCCAAAACCCCAATTTTTTCGGAAACAGAAGACATGCCCAGAGCCAGTGAAATCAAAAAGAATTCCGCCGTTGAATACGATGGTCGGGTGTATTTTGTAAAGGACATCGAGCGTTCCGTGCCCCAGGGCCGCGCGGGCGGCAGTCTTTACCGCATGCGCATGTACGATGTGGTGACCAATCAGAAGCTGGACGAGACCTTCAAGGATTCGGACATGCTCAACCTGGCCGACCTTACCCGCCGGGAAGCCACCTTTTCCTACGCCGATGGCGATGAGTACGTGTTCATGGATACCGAGGACTTTACTCAGTACAGCCTGAACCGCGAGGCCATTGCCGAAGAGCTGCTGTTCATTTCCGAAGATACTCAGGGTGTCATGGTCATCCTGTTGAAGGATTCGCCGGTTTCGCTGGCTCTTCCGCCTACGGTGGAGCTGGTAATTGAGGAGACGGACCCGTCTGTAAAGGGTGGCTCTGCGACGGCTAGAACCAAGCCCGCCCGGTTTGCCACTGGCCTGGTTGTTCAGGTTCCCGAGCACATCTCCACCGGCGACCGCATTCGCATTAACGTGGAGGAGCGCAAGTTCCTGGGCCGCGCCTGAGTTAACGTCGTTCCGAAGTAAGGACACCCTGTGAAGCCGATAGAAACGATAAAAGTGCTGGTCGCCAGCGTGATTGCTGTTATGGTCATGGTGGGTATTGCCCGGTTTTCCTACACGCCGATGATCCCGGAAATGGTCGCGGCACTGGGGCTGAGCAAATCCGTCGTCGGCATGCTGGCAACCGTGAACTACGCCGGCTACCTGACCGGCGCAGTGCTGATTACCCGCATCAGCGATCTTGGTCTCAAGGTAAGGCTCTACCAGCTTGGCCTGGTGGTTGCCGTGGTTTCAACGGTTCTCATGGGGTACACCACCAATGTGTGGGTGTGGTCCATTCTGCGTTTTATCTCAGGTCTGAGCACCTCAGCGGGTATGTTGCTGGGTGCCGGTCTTTTGATGAGCTGGTTGATCAAGAACAACCAGAAGTCCGAGCTCGGCGTGTTCTTTTCCGGTATCGGGCTCGGGATTGTACTCACCGCTGTGGTGGCGGAGCTGATCAAGGATCCGTTCACCTGGGATCAGCAATGGGTGATTTACGGGCTGGTGGCCCTTGGGCTTCTGTTGCCCGCCTGGCGTTGGATGCCGGACTACCGGGCCTGTGCCTTGCCGAAAACAGGTGCGGCCAAGGCAGGTGACGAGCGAAGCCGGTTCATACGGATCCTCCAGCTGGCGTATTTCTGCGCCGGTGTGGGCTATGTGGTGACAGCCACCTTCCTCGTAGCAATTGCGGAATCCATGCCCGAGCTTCAGGGGCAGGGCTGGCTGGTCTGGCTGATTGCAGGTCTTGCTGCAACGCCGGCCTGCTGGCTGTGGGATGTGTTTTCCCGGCGTTGGGGCCAGTGGCTGGCGCTTTATCTGGCCTACACCCTGAACTCCGTGAGCATCCTGATGCTGATCGTGAACACCAGCTTCGCCAGCGTGATGCTCAGCTCCGTGATTTATGGCGCCAGCTTTATCGGTATCGTCAGCATGATGCTGGCAATGGTAGGGCGGGTTTTCCCCGAGAACCCTTCCCGGCCCATGAGCCGGTTGACCTTCAGCTACGGTATCGCCCAGATGATCGCACCCGCGGTGGTTGGCTATCTCGCGGATGTGGAAGGTAATTACACCAACGGCCTCTGGCTGACCCTGGTGGTGATGGCGTTAGGCGTTTTGATGCTTCACCTGGCAAGGCTGGCGCAGCAGCGTCAGGGCGAAGCCGCGACAGCGGGTTGAATTGATTCCGCAATCGAATGTCACTCGAAGAGGAAAGCAGATCATGCCAGGAAAGCCTTCAAAACCCGTATCAGCATCTGCGATTGAGAAGCACGTCTACAAGGTGTTTCCAAACGACATGAATTCCCACAATACCGTGTTCGGCGGCATGATCATGGCAAAATGCGACCGGCTGGCGCTGGTCGTGGCAGAGCGGCATTCCGCCCATGTTTGTGTGACGGCTGCCGTGGATTCAATCCATTTCAGGGCACCGGCGAAGGGTAACGATACGCTGCTGTTCAGCCTGTCGCTGAACCGGAGCTGGGGCTCGTCCATGGAAATCGGTGCCAGGGTAGAGGCCGAAAACAGTTACACCGGCGATACGCGGCACATTCTCTCGGCCTTTTTCACCTTTGTTGCTCTGGACGAGAATGACCGGCCGGTGGATGTCCCGGAAGTGATACCGGAAACGGACGAGCAACAGCGCCGGTACGACAATGCCGAGATTCGCCGGGAAGGGCGCCTGAAAACCCGGGAACAACTGGCATCCTCGTCCCGCTCGGCAACTGACTGAGCGGGTGCCTAGAGAACCTCTGGTTCTGTTGTCGGATCTGTCTGGATGGCAGTATCCCGCAATCCACCGAACCGCTTGTAAAACTTCTCACCCGGACCTGGAAGGGGGCCGGAGGCGTTTTCGAGGTTCTCGTCCAGCCACTGCTCGGCCCGCACATAGATTTGACGATACAGGTTCCGACACAGCTGTTTGGCGCTGCGGCCTTCCCAGTCACCGGGTAGCAGTTCATCGGGCAGCAGCGGGTCCCTCAGAAGAATTTTGCGGTACTCGTGGATCAGCAGGATCCGGAGTATCAGGCACTCCGCGGGGCTGAGAGTGTCCTCAGACTGGAGTTCACGCCACAGGGGCCGGAACTGGGTCAGGAAGCGTCGGTAGCGGCCGCCCAGTTCCTCAAGGTTCCAGCTTTCGCGAACCTGCAGTCTCAGGGCTCTTGGGCTCTTCTGCTCCATGGGCATGGTCTGCATCACGATGGTGTCTTCGAGAGCACCCCATTCCTGAAGCATTGGAATCAGTTCGCTGCGAGTGAAGCGTGGGTGTTCCATCAGCCCGGGTGCCATGCTGCCAAAACTGAGCCACTTGAGTTCCTCCCGGACTTTTTGCCTGAGTTCCGGGGAAAGCTGGTTCAGGTAGACCAGGCACCAGCTTCCACTCCATTCTTCGGCGCCCAGGTTATAGACGTGCTGAAAAGCCTGCTCGAACCGCCGCAGGCCCGGGCCGGTGAGGCTGTAATAACTGCAACGGCCCACCTTTTCGGTCTGCAGCCAGGATTCCTGAACCAGACGATACACCGAGGTGCGAACCAGTCGCTGGCTGATGCCCATGGGCTCTACCAGTTTCATCAGGCTTCCCAGCCAGACATTGCCGCCGCGGGGAACGATGGCATCGCCATAGATGGTGATGATGAGTGAGCCGGCCCGAAGGGGTCGCTTTTTCTGGAAGTTCTTGACGAGCAGTTCTAGCTGGCTTTTTGCAGTCATGGCCTGAGTTCGCAAATAAGAATCAATGAAACACGTTGTACGTATTATGCGGTTCTTACGTGTCAGGTAAAGGTTTGTCTTTCGATCAGCGGTGCTGGCGTGTTCTGCCAGTGTCGGCTTTACTGACAGAGCCGCGTTGGCACTCCCGGAAATCAGTTGACACGAGCGTTATGATACAATAACTTCATTTGATATTCGTCAATGGTATCGAATCATACCGGGAGCGAAGAAACAAAAACTCAAGCCCCTGCAAAAAACGGGAGAACAAAAACAATGTTTAAAACAGTGATTCGTCGCGCAGGCAAATGCGCAGCCGTTGCAGCCGCCGGTCTCATGATGATGAGCGCTCAGGCAGCTGAACCCATCAAGATCGGTTCGTTCCTGTCAGTGACAGGCCCGGCATCGTTCCTTGGTGATCCCGAGCTGAAAACGCTCGAGATGTACGTTGAAAAAATTAATGAAGAAGGTGGTGTCCTTGGTCGTCAACTGGAGCTGATCCACTATGACGACGTTGGCAACGCTTCCTCTGCCCGTAACTTTGCCAGTCGCCTGATCCGCTCGGACCAGGTTGATATCATCGTTGGCGGCAGTACTACCGGCGCTACCATGGCGGCGGTACCGCTGATTGAGCAGGCAGAAGTGCCGTTCATCTCCCTGGCCGGTGCTGTGGTTATCACCAACCCGGTCAAAAAGTGGGTATTCAAGACTCCTCAAACCGACCGCATGGCGGCAGAGCGTATTCTGACCGACATGAAGGATCGCGGCATTACCAAGTTTGGTCTGATTTCCGGTACCGGTGGTTTCGGAAGCTCGGGTCGTACCCAGACTCTGGAAGTGGCCGAAGCGATGGGAATGGAGGTTGTAGCCGACGTTACCTACAGCGGATCTGATACAGACATGACCGCCCAGCTGACCAATATCCGTAACACAAGTGGTGTGGAAGCGGTTCTGAACTTCGGTTTTGGTCAGGGTCCGGCCATCGTAACTCGCAACTATGCCCAGCTGGGTATGGAGCTTCCGTTCTACCAGTCCCACGGTGTCGCATCCGACAGCTTCCTGGAGCTCGCTGGCTCCGCGGCTAATGGCCTGCGTCTGCCCGCCTCTCCGCTGCTGGTGCCGGATTCCCTGCCGGACGACGATCCCCAGAAAGAAGTGGTCCAGAACTACAAGGCTGAATACGAAGCCCGCTGGGATTCCAAGGTGTCCACTTTCGGTGCCTATGCCTACGACGGCCTGATGCTGGCAGTTCGCGCCATGGAAGAAGCTGGCTCTACCGATCCGGAAGCAGTTCGTAACGCACTGGAAAACATCCAGGGCTATGTCGGTGTAACGGGCGTGTTCAACATGTCCCCGGAAGACCACAACGGCCTTGATCCGGAATCCTTCCGCATTCTGGAAGTCCAGAACGGCGAATGGAAACTAATCGACTGATACCCCTTTAACCTGTCTCGCGGCTGGCGACGACCCCTTTTCAGGGCAAGTCGCCAGCCGATGTTCGACCGGAACCACCGCTATGCTCGCAGAATTCTTACAGTACCTGTTCACCGGGATTACTATCGGTGCGACCTACGCCCTGATAGCCCTCGGTTTTACCCTGATCTATAACGCCAGTCACGTCATCAACTTCGCCCAGGGCGAGTTCCTGATGATTGGAGGCATGGCGACGGTTTCGCTTACGGCCATGGGTGTACCCATGATCCTGGCGGTCGTGCTGGCCGTAGTCCTGGCCGGTATCCTCGGCATCGCCCTGCAGCGCTTCGCGATTGCGCCTGCCAAACAGGCCGATGTTGTTACCCTGATTATTATCACCATCGGTGCGTCGATCTTTATTCGCGGTATTGCCCAGGTAGTCTGGGGCAAGGAATACCACGTGATGCAGAATTTCAGCTCGGACCAGCCTATTGAAGTTTTCGGAGCGGTATTGAATAGCCAGAGCCTCTGGGTTCTCGGTATTGGCGCGATCCTGGTGGTCGGCCTGGTGCTGTTCTTTACCAAGACACTGATTGGCAAGGCTATCCTGGCGACATCCATGAACAAGGAGGCTGCGCGCCTTGTCGGTATCCGGACTCAGATGGTTCTGATGCTGGCATTCATGGTTTCGGCATTACTGGGCTCTGTGGCCGGTATTGTTGTTGCCCCGATCACGTTCACGTCCTACGACATCGGTATCATTCTCGGACTGAAAGGCTTTGTGGCGGCTGCCATTGGCGGCCTGGGTAGCGGCGTTGGCGCGGTGGTTGGTGGTCTCTCGCTGGGCATCGTTGAGGCCATGGCGGCCGGCTACATTTCATCGGACTACAAGGATGCCGTGGCATTCTCCATGATCCTGCTGGTGCTGTTCTTCATGCCCCGCGGATTGTTCGGTGCCAAGGTAGTGGAGCGCGTCTGATGTTGAACACGTTTATGCAGTCGCGTCTCCGGGGGCTGATTGTTCTCGCCCTGATTCTCATCATTCTTCCCGCTTTTCTCGGCAACCCGTTCCATTATGAGCTGGTTACCCAGATGGCGATCATTGCTGCCACGGTGGTTGGCCTTAATCTCCTGGTGGGTTTTGCTGGCCAGATCAGTCTTGGCCACGCTGGCTTCTTCGGTCTTGGCGCCTACTTTACCGGCATCGCGACCGGCACCTACGGCTGGCCTTCAGTGCCCGCGTTGGTGGTCGGAGCAATTGTTGTGGGCTTTATTGCCTGGATTGTCGGGCGACCGATTCTGCGCCTGAAGGGCCACTATCTGTCCATGGCGACCCTCGCCGTTGGTTTTATTATTGCCATCATCCTGAACAACGAGCGTGCACTGACCGGCGGGCCAGACGGTATGCCGGTGCCGGCCTTCGAAATATTTGGCTGGGAGCTGAGCGCGTTTGGTCGCTATTCGCTGTTCGGTATCACGATCGAAGGCTTCCAGGCCTGGTATATCTTCGCCAGCGTGGTGCTTCTGGTAGCGGTGTGGTTTGCCCTGAACCTGATTGAATCGCCGATTGGCCGGGCGCTGCGTTCGGTTCACGGCTCGGAAGTGGCTGCCAGCGTTGTCGGTGTGAACACCGCGAAATACAAAAGCCTGGTGTTCGTGATCTCGGCGATCTACGCCAGCCTGATGGGCAGTCTTTATGCCCACTTCCAGGGCTTCATTACGCCTGCGGTAGCAAGCTTCGAATTCTCCATCCTGTTCATCACCATGGTTGTTCTGGGTGGTATGGGCTCGACCTTCGGTGTCATTCTTGGCGCCGTGGTGCTGAAGCTTTTGCCCCAGGTTCTGGCAGATTTCCAGGAGCTGGAACATGTCATGTTCGGCCTGATCCTGATGCTCACCATGATTTTTATGCCAAAAGGGCTGTTGCCCACACTGACCGCGTTTGTTTCCAAGAAAATGCGCAAGAAAGCGGGAGGTGAGGCATGACAGCACTGGTCGAAGTAAAGGGGCTGGATAAAGCCTTTGGTGGTGTCCATGCGGTGGAAGGCGTCAGCTTTTCGGTTGAAGCCGGACAGGTCTATTCTGTTATCGGCCCCAATGGTGCCGGCAAGACAACGCTGTTTAACCTGATCACAGGGCTCTATACGCCGACCAAAGGCGAGATCCTGCTGAACGGTGAGAGCACCGCCAAGCTGGAGCCCAATGAGCTGGCAGAGCGGGGCATGTGCCGCACGTTCCAGCAGATGCAGATCTGCATGAACATGACCGCCATCGAAAACGTGATGCTGGGTCGGCATCTGCAGCTCAAAAGCAGCCTGTTTACGACCCTGTTCCGTTTGCCTTCTTTGCGCCGCAACGAGGCCGCGGCCCGTAAGCGCGCCGCCGAGCTGATGGAGTATGTGGGATGCGGTGACTACCTGGATGCCGAAGCATCGGCGATGTCCTATGGTGCGCTGAAGCGCCTGGAGATTGCCCGGGCATTGGCCGCTGAACCAAAGGTAATCCTCCTGGACGAGCCCGCCGCCGGTTTGAACGCGGTTGAAACCGCTGCCCTGGAGGATCTGATCCGGAAAATTGCGGATCAGGGCACCACCGTTATGCTGGTTGAGCACGACATGAAGCTGGTTATGGGTATATCCGACCGGTTGCTGGTGCTTAACTACGGCCGTGTTCTGGCAGAGGGAACCCCTGAGGAAATCCGCCAGAACCCGGATGTTATCGCCGCCTATCTGGGTGGCTGAGCAAGGAGACATTTCACATGAGCGAGCAAAACACTGAAATGGCGCCTGCCCAGTCACGCAGTGAGCAGGCCGTACGGATTATTGTTCATGAACACCAGGCACTGTGGCGGATTCTGGATCTGCTGGACCAGCTGCTTAGTGATATGAACCTCAACGATCAGCGCCCGGATGAGCGGCTGCTGAAGACCATTTTTGATTACATTCAGCACTTCTCCCAGCGGGTGCATAGCACCCCCACGGACATTGAGCTGTACAAACGGCTCAGCGAGAAGTCCCCTGAGACGGCGCCTCTTCTTGAGAAGCTGGCGAAGGGCTATGTCATCGGTCATGAAAAGCTGGTGGAGTTGCGCCGGCTCCTGGCCGAGTGCGAGGAAGGCTGGCCGGAAGGTCGCGAGGAATTCAGTCACGCCCTGGCGCGTTTCACGGAGGCCCTGCGCAAGCACATCCGCAAGGAAGAGGGCGTGGTTATTCCTCGGGCCCGGAAACTGCTGACGGAAGAAGACTGGCAGCAGATTATTGAAGCCCGGGACGTGGAAAACGATCCGCTGTTCGGTGAGCGCGTCCGGGAAGAGTTCCGGGAACTGCGGCACCAGATTGTCAGTTATACCCCCGAGAAATTCGGTGGTCTCGGCCTGAAGCACGCAGACCGGGTGACTGCGCCTCATGCCAAAGAAGAGATGCTGTCCATCAAGGGGCTGGTTACTTCCTACGGTCAGATCGAAGTTCTGCATGATGTGGATATCCATATCAACAGCGGTGAGATCGTGTCACTGGTAGGCGCCAACGGTGCCGGCAAATCCACCCTGCTGATGACCATTTCCGGTTTGCAGCCCACTGACCGGGGTGCCATAACCTTCGAAGGCAAGGATCTTTCCAAGATCAGCGCCGATCAGCGGGTGGCTAATGGCATTGTCCAGGTGCCCGAGGGCCGGCAGGTGTTCAAGGACCTCAGTGTGCACGACAACCTGCTGTTGGGCGCCTATACCCGGGGCAAAACGCCCGAGGTAATGGACGACCTGGAACGGATGTACACCAAGTTCCCGATTCTGCGTCAGAAGCGCCATAACCTGGCGGGTGAGCTCTCCGGTGGCCAGCAGCAGATGCTGGCAATGGGCCGGGCCCTGATGGCCAAGCCCAGGCTGCTGCTTATGGACGAGCCAAGTATGGGTCTGGCCCCGTTGATCATCGAAGAGATCTTCAACATCGTCAAAGAACTGAAGGAAGAGGGCATTACCATCTTCCTGGTAGAGCAGAACGCCTCTCAGGCATTGGCACTGGCTGATCGCGGCTATGTGCTGGAGACCGGCAAGGTGGTGATTGAAGGGACCGGCCGTGAACTGCTCAGCAATGAGAAGGTTCGTGAGGCCTACCTGGGCATGTAATCGCCCGGAACTTTCCTTGCGCAAATAAAAGGGGGACAGGTCTTGCGACCTGTCCCCCTTTTATTTGCCTGACGCTTTCTCCCTGGGGTCCAAGACAGGGAGAAAGCAGGGAAGCCCGGTGTTACTCGGGCTTCTTGGCAACCAGTGTCAGGATGTCGTAGCTCGCAACCATCTCGTCGTTCTGGTTGTGAACCTGAACATCCCAGACCACAACACCCTGGGGGTGTCCGTCCGGAGATGTCCGACCCTGATCGATCTTGCGCTTGCAGGTCAGGCGCGCCCGGATTGTGTCACCCGGGGCAACCGGCTCAATGAAACGCAGGGTGTCCAGACCGTAGTTCGCCAGCACCGGACCTTCACCCGGATAGACGAACAGGCCGGCCGCAGCGGAAAGCACGAAGTAGCCGTGAGCAATGCGCTTGCCGAACTGGGAGTCCCGCGCCGCGATTTCATCGAAGTGCATATAGAAGTGATCACCGGACAGGCAACCAAAGTTGACGATGTCGGCTTCGGTGACGGTGCGTCGATGCGTCAGCAGAGACTCGTTGATCTGCAGGTCTTCGAAGTGGCGACGGAACGGATGCACGTCGGTTTCGATCAGATCAGCACCGCGTACGTACTCGCGGGTAACCGCAGCCAGCATGCTCGGAGAGCCCTGGATTGCGGTGCGCTGCAGGTAGTGGTGAACCGCACGGATACCGCCCAGTTCCTCACCACCACCGGCGCGACCGGGGCCGCCATGCTTCAGCATGGGCAGAGGAGAACCGTGGCCTGTGGATTCTTTTGCGGCTTCGGCATCCAGCAGGTGCAGGCGGCCATGGAACGCGGCCAGCAGCGGGGCGACCCTGCCAGCAATGGCAGGGTCCCGGGTGGTCAGGGTAGTGACCAGGGAACCACGGCCTTTCGAGCAAAGTTCAACGGCGTCTTCAACGGTGTCGTAAGGAATGACGGTAGCAACCGGGCCGAATGCCTCGATATCGTGGGCACCACAGCCGCTTTCCGGGTTCCGGCACAGCAGCAGGTGCGGCTCGATGAACGCGCCCTTCTCGGTGCCATCGCCGGTAGCCTTGAAGTTGCCTTCGCCACCCACAACCAGCTCACTGGTCTTGAGCAATTCCTGGATGTTGGCTTTCACATCCTCCAGCTGGTCGATGGAGGCCAGTGCACCCATGCGGACGCCTTCGACAGAGGGATCACCCACGGTGATCTTGGAAAGCTGCTCTTTCAGCTTGTCGCAGACCGCGTTTACCTGATCTTTCGGAACGAAGATACGACGAATGGCGGTACATTTCTGACCGGCCTTGGCGGTCATCTCGCGCCGGATTTCCTTTACGAAGACGTCGAATTCTTCGTGCTCCGGGGTCACGTCCGGCGCCAGAATGGCACTGTTCAGTGAATCGGCCTCGGCGTTGAACGGAATCGAACGATTGATGATGTTCGGGTGGTTCCTGAGCTTCCGTGCCGTTGCGGCCGAGCCTGTGAAGGTCACCACATCCTGCTCTTCCAGATGGTCAAACAGGTCGCCGGTGCTGCCAATGATCAACTGCAGGCTGCCTTCCGGAAGCGCGCCGGATTCCTGCATCAGGCGGACGGCGAGTTCGGTCACGTAGCAGGTTGAGGTGGCCGGCTTCACGATGGACGGCATGCCTGCCAGGAAGGTGGGTGCAAACTTTTCGAGCATGCCCCATACCGGGAAGTTGTAGGCGTCAATGTGAACCGCAACGCCGCCGCGGGGCACCAGGATATGGGTGCCTGCAAAGTGGTTGTTCTTGCCCAGCGGAGTCACCGGGCCTTCGTGAACCACGTTGCCCGAGGGAAGTTCGCGGCGGCCCATGCTGGCGTAGGAAAACAGCGTACCGAAACCACCGTCGATATCGATGCCGTTGTCGCCCTTGGTGGAACCGGTATGCATCGACAGGGCGTAGAGTTCTTTTTTGTGCTCCTGGAGGTACAGGGCCATGGCCTTCAGGGCCAGGGCGCGCTCCTGGAAATCCATCGCCATGAGGTTTTTGCCGCCAACCCTGCGGCCATACTCAACAGCGTTCTTGAAATCGAGGGTGTCGTCGTGGGTATGGGCGACGATCTCGCCGTTAACGGCGCTTGGCAGAGCCTTGGCGGGCTTTTCGCCGACCCACTGGCCGGCAATGAAACTTTTCAGGACTGACATGGGAAACTCCATTCGTTTCTGAAACGCGAAGGCAAGCCCCGTTGCTGCGGGACTTGCCTTGCTCTTGTCTTGTTTTGGGGGCGGAAACTACATTTCGTCGTAGTCCAGAACCACCTTGTCGCTGATCGGGTAGCACTGGCAGGAAAGCACGTAACCGGCTTCCACCTCGTAGTCTTCCAGAGCAAAGTTCTGGTCCATCTCTACCTCGCCTTCCACGACCTTGGCTCGGCATGTGGAGCAGACGCCAGCCTTGCAGGAATAGGGCAGGTCCGCGCCTTCTTCGTTGCCGGCATCCAGAATGCTCTTGGTGTCGCGCACCAGCGGGAAAGTCAGCGAGCGGCCATCAGCGATCACCGTTACTTCACTGATTGACTGGGGATCGACGTGTGCCGGATCCCGGTCTTTCCGGGCCTGGGGAACCCCACCAGCCGGGGTAAACAGTTCGAAGTGGATCCTGCTCTTTTCCATGCCGTGGTTCCGCAGTGAGTCGCGCACGGTCTCGGTCATCATCTGCGGGCCGCAGATAAAGGCCGCCGTGAGCTCCTTGGCATTGATCCAGTGATCGAACAGCTTGTCGCACTTCTCGTGGTCGATACGACCGTTGTAAAGGTCTATGTCCTGTTCTTCACGGGTGAAGATGTACACCAGGTTAAGGCGGGACATGTACTCGTTTTTCAGGTCCTGCAGCTCGTCACGGAACATGGTGCTGCTGGTGGCCTTGTTGCCGTAGAACAGGGTGACCTCGCTCTTGGGCTCGGTTTCCAGGGTGGTCTTCACGATCGAGAGGATCGGAGTAATACCACTGCCGGCCGCAACGGCCAGGTAATTGCCTTCACGTTCCGGGTCCAGATCAATGGAGAAATGGCCCTGCGGCGGCATGACTTCCAGAGTCTGGCCGGGCTTGAGTTGCTCGTTGGCAAAGGTGGAGAAGCGACCGCCCGGAACCTGTTTGACGGCGATGCGAAGCTCCTGGTCGTTGACACTGCGGCAGATCGAGTAGGAGCGGCGAACTTCCTCGCCATCCAGCTTGGTGCGCACGATCAGGTGCTGGCCCTGCTGGTAGTGAAACTTGTCTGCCAGATCTTCCGGCACGTCAAAAGCAAGTGATACGGCGTTTCTTGTTTCAGGTCTGACCTCTTTGAGGGTCAGTGAGTAAAATTTGTTCATGATCGTATCGGCTCTAGATGCATTTGAAATAGTCGAAGGGCTCGAGGCATTCCTTGCAACGATAAAGGGCTTTGCAGGCGGTGGATCCGAACTCGCTGACCCGTTCGGTGTCTTTGCTGCCGCAATGAGGGCAGGCAATGACCTCCGGTTCTCCGAGCAGGCTCATTTTGCTGGAGCTGCCCTCGGGTGGCGCGATACCGAACGCCCGAAGCTTTTCTTTGCCTTCGTCTGTGATCCAGTCGGTGGTCCAGGCAGGGGTCAGAACCTGTTTGATTTTCGGATCGCGGAAGCCAGCGGCGCGCAGCGCCTCGGCGATCAGCTCCTCAATCAGTTCGGTTGCCGGGCACCCGGAGTAGGTCGGGGTCACGTCAATGGACAGTTCTTTACCGTCCCAGTGAACCGCCCGGACAATGCCGAGCTCCACGACACTGACTGCCGGCACTTCAGGGTCTTTGACCTCTTCAAGAAGTGCCCAGATGTCGTCCTCTGTCAGCAGATCGGGGCGGGCGTTGGCCGGCACCCGATCACTGGCAATCAGAATGTCGACAGCTGACCGGCTGTCTGAATCACCATGTTGTGGCATCGGGATAGGCCCTCTGCAGGAACTGCATTTCTGCCAGGATGAAACCGAGGTGTTCGGTGTGCTCGCCGTGCTTGCCACCCATGTACATCCAGGCGTCTTCCGCGCCAGGAGTCAGGGTTGCCTGGGTGAGCACCTCGTTGACCATGCCGCGCCAGTCTTTGGCCAGCTGGTCAGTATCCGGGCCAATGCCCGCCTCGGCCATCACACGATCGGTGTCGTCCGGCGTGATAAGCTCGCCGGTAAAACGCCAGAGGATGTCGACGGCGTCCTGCATGCGGCGGTGGCTTTCTTCAGTGCCATCACCAAAACGCTTCACCCACTCCGAGGAGCGGCGCAGGTGGTAGGTCACCTCTTTCAGCGCCTTGGCAGCGATGCCGGCAATGCGCTCGTCGCTGGATTCGGTCAGGCTCTTGAGCGTGAAGTAGTGGTACACGTCGAAGAAGAACTGACGGCCCATGGTGACGGCGTAGTCCTCGTTGGGCTGCTCGGTCATCAGCAGGTTGCGATACTCGTGAGCGTCCCGGCGGAAGGCCAGCTTGTCAGCATCGCGGCCATCGTCGATCAGCTCGGCTGCATACTCGTACCAGTTGCGAGCCTGGCCGACGAGGTCGAGGGCAACGTTCATCAGTGCCATCTCTTCCTCAAGCGCCGGGGCCTTGCCACACAGCTCGCAAAGGCGCTGGCCGAGGATCATGTCGGAATCTGCCAGGCGCAGCAGGTATTCCTTTAATGCTTCTGTTTGTGTCATGGGTACCGCTCCTTACATGTGTCCGACTTCATCGGGCAGCTTGTAGAAGGAAGCGTGCCGGTAAACCTTGTCTTCCGACGGATCGAAAAGCACTTCCTTCTCGTCGGACGCGGACGCCGTGATGGTGTCGGAGGGCACAACCCAGATGCTCACGCCTTCGTTGCGGCGTGTGTACAGGTCACGGGCGTTCTCCATAGCCATCTCGGCGTCAGCAGCGTGAACGCTGCCCACGTGTTTGTGGTTCAGGCCGTGCTTGGACCGTACAAAGACTTCGTAAAGGCGCCATTCAGACATGTTGTATTCCTCCGGTATCAGGCGGCTTGTGCGCGCTGTTTTTGTTTTTCGGCGTAGGCGACGGCCGCTTCACGGACCCAGGCACCTTCGTCAATAGCGTTCTTGCGAGTCTTGATGCGCTCGCGGTTGCAGGGACCGTTGCCCTTGAGGACGTCGTAGAACTCCTGCCAGTTGATTTCGCCGAAATCGTAATGGCCGGTTTCTTCGTTCCACTTCAGGTCCGGATCCGGTGCAGTGCAGCCAAGGAATTCGAGCTGCGGCACGGTCTGGTCAATAAACATCTGGCGCAGTTCGTCGTTGCTCTTGCGCTTGATCTTCCAGGCCATGGACTGCTGGGAGTTCGGGGACTCGTCGTCATGCGGTCCGAACATCATCAGTGCCGGCCACCACAGACGGTTAATGGCGTCCTGCACCATGGCTTTCTGTTCCTCGGTGCCTTCGCGCATCATGTCCAGCAGGATCTGGTAACCCTGACGCTGGTGGAAGCTTTCTTCCTTGCAGATGCGGATCATGGCGCGGGAATAGGGACCATAGGAGGTACGCTGCAGCACCACCTGGTTAACAATGGCGGCGCCGTCTACCAGCCAGCCAACAGCACCCATGTCCGCCCAGTTCAGGGTCGGGTAGTTGAAGATGCTGGAATACTTGGCTTTTCCCTGGTGCAGCTTTTCGATCTCTTCGTCACGGTCAGCACCCAGGGTTTCCATGGCGCTATACAGGTACAGGCCGTGGCCCGCTTCGTCCTGAATCTTGGCCATCAGCTGGAGCTTACGCTTGAGCGTAGGCGCGCGGGTAACCCAGTTGCCTTCCGGCAGCATGCCGACCACTTCAGAGTGGGCGTGCTGGGAAATCTGGCGAATCAGGGTCTTCCGGTAGCCTTCCGGCATCCAGTTTTTGGGTTCGATTTTGGTTTCGGCGTCGACCTTTTCCTGAAAGTCGCGCTCTTCGGGCGACATCTCTTCTTTGGTCTTAAGGCGCTTGGCGCCGGTTTCAACGAGCTGGGCGTACATAAACAAATACCTCCGGATCGGGCTTGTTGTTCTGTTGTCCGTGAACAGAGAACCCTCAATAACAACTGAGGGTCAATGACTCCATATTATATGATACTGAATAAATATCAAGAACAGTCTTTGTGTGTCATGTTATATCTAAAAGCTTCCTTATGAGATCTTATAGTGCTGATTTGCATAATAAAAAAAGTGATACGTGAGCAAATGCTATTGAGATCAGCAAACGGAAAGCAATTTTAAATCGGTGATTGCGGGGCCTGGTGGTGGGAAAAGCAGCGAGAGTCAGCGGCATCCGCTGCGTGCTGACTCTCTGCTGGTCGGTCGGATTTACTGGTTACGGCGATCAAATACGCGCTTGGCCTTGCCTTCCGAGCGTGCCAGACGGTTGGTTTCCACCACCTCGACACGGGTGCTGATGCCGATGTAGGACTTGATGTGGTGCGCCAGTTCCTTGGCCGCCGCAGCACGACTCTCGGGGGTGTCGGTTACGCCGGGTTTCAGTTCGGTCCGGATATCCACGCAGTCCAGGTTGCCTTCCTTGTAAACCTCGATCTCGTAGTGCGGTGCCAGAGCCTCGCACTTGAGCACCTGCTCCTCGATCTGGCTCGGGAACACGTTGACGCCGCGAATGATCAGCATGTCGTCGCTGCGGCCGGTAATTTTGTCAATCCGGCGCATCGGGCGCGCTGTACCCGGAAGCAGGCGGGTGAGGTCTCGGGTGCGGTAACGCAGAATCGGCAGGGCCACCTTGGTCAATGACGTGAAGACCAGCTCACCGTATTCACCATCAGGCAGCACTTCACCGGTTTCCGGGTTGATGATTTCCGGATAGAAGTGATCCTCCCAGATGGTCGGGCCGTCTTTGGTTTCAATACATTCCATGCCCACGCCCGGGCCCATGACTTCCGATAGGCCGTAGATATCCAGTGCCTCGATGCCAAGGCGCTCTTCGATCTCGGAACGCATGGCGTTGGTCCAGGGCTCCGCGCCGAAGATGCCCAGGCGCAGCGGCAGCTTGTGGGGATCGATGCCCTGCCGTTCCATCTCGTCGGCGATGTTCAGCATGTAGGACGGTGTGACCATGATGATGTCCGGCTCAAAATCCTTGATCAGCTGGACCTGCTTCTCGGTCTGCCCGCCAGACATCGGAATAACGGTGCAGCCCAGACGCTCGGCGCCATAGTGGGCACCAAGGCCACCGGTGAACAGGCCATAACCGTAAGCCACATGTACCTTGTCACCGCGGGAGCCGCCACCGGCCCGGATGGAGCGCGCCACAATGTCGGCCCAGGTGTTGATGTCGCTCTGGGTGTAACCAACCACGGTTGGCTTGCCGGTGGTGCCACTGGAAGCGTGCACCCGAACCACATCCGACATGGGCGTGGCAAACATGCCAAACGGATAGTTATCGCGCAGGTCTGCCTTGGTGGTAAATGGCACCTTGGCCAGGTCTTCCAGCGAGTTGATGTCCATGGGTTTCAGACCGAGGTCATCAAACGCTTTACGGTAAAAGGGCACGTTGGTGTAGGCATGGACAACGCTCCAGCGCAGGCGCTGCAGTTGTTCATGGCGCAGCTCATCAATGCTGGCGGTTTCCATGCGGTCAAGTTTGCCAAGTTTTTGTAGTGGTAAGGTCATGGTTCTGTCCTGCGTTGTTCTTGTCTGCCAAGGGTCTTTGTTCTGTTTTCCGCGGTGGCCTCAGGCCACCGTATCCGTGCGCTCAATGATCAGGGCGATACCCTGACCAACGCCGATGCACATGGTGCAGAGGGCATAGCGCGCTCTCTGGCCTGCAGCGTGGCGACGTTCCAGTTCGTTAAGGGCGGTGGTTACCAGCCGGGCTCCGCTCATGCCCAGGGGGTGGCCCAGGGCAATGGCGCCACCGTTCGGGTTCACGTGCTCGGCATCATCCGGCAGGCCGAGGTCCCGGGTAACTGCCAGGGCCTGGGCGGCAAACGCCTCGTTCAGCTCGATCACATCCATATCCGCCAGTTCCAGGCCGGCCGTGGCCAGAACCTTGCGGGTGGCGGGAGCCGGGCCAAAGCCCATGATCCGGGGCTCCACGCCGGCCGTTGACATGGCAACGATTCGAGCGCGGGGTTTAAGGTTGTATTGCTTGAGAGCATCGGCTCCGGCCAGCAGCAGTGCGCAGGCGCCGTCGTTCACGCCGGACGCGTTACCGGCGGTGACTGTGCCGTTTTCACGGAACGGGGTCGGCAGCGAGGCCAGCTTTTCAAGGCTGGTTTCCCGGGGGTGCTCATCAGTATCCACCACCAGTGGGTCTTGCTTGCGACGGGGAATCGTGACCGGTGTGATCTCCGTAGCGAATCGGCCATCCTTTTGGGCGGCCGCTGTGCGCTGCTGGCTGCGCAGGGCAAAGGCGTCCTGATCTTCCCGCGAAATGCCGAAATCGGCCGCCACGTTCTCGGCGGTTTCGGGCATGGAATCGATGCCGTATTGCTTTTTCAGGACCGGGTTTACAAAACGCCAGCCGATGGTGGTGTCAAAAATCTCCGCCTTGCGGCTGAACGCGGACTCGGCCTTGCCCATAACGAAGGGAGCCCGAGACATGGATTCGACGCCGCCGGCAATCATCAGCTGGGTTTCGCCAGTACGGATGGCCCGGGCGGCGCTGCCCACTGCATCCATGCCGGAACCGCACAGGCGGTTGATGGTGCTGCCCGGCACGTCTACCGGCAGGCCTGCCAGCAGAAGGGACATGCGGGCAACGTCGCGGTTGTCTTCGCCGGCCTGGTTGGCACAGCCGTAGAGAACGTCGTCAACTTTCGACCAGTCCAGGTCGGGATGACGCTCGGTCAGCGCCTTGATGGGGATGGCGCCCAGGTCGTCTGCACGCACTGCGGAGAGAGCGCCGCCATAACGACCGATGGGGGTGCGAATGGCATCGACGATGTAAGCGTCTTTCAAGGTGTTGTCGGTGCTCATGCAGTTTCCTCCGAGTTGCGAACGGTGCCACGAACCTCGTAGGAGCGGCCCCGGAACAGGGCAACCTTGCGGCCGTCCTGATTGGTTAGTGTGATGTCGTAAACGCCGGTGCGGCCGCCGCGGGCCTGTTCTTCGGCGGTGGCGGTCAGCAGGTCGCCCTCTTTGGCGCCGTACATGTAATCAATGCTGCAACCGGAGGCCACGGTGGCGCGGTCGTAGCTGTTACAGGCAAACGCAAACGCCGAATCGGCCAGGGTGAACAGGTAACCGCCGTGGCAGGAGCCGTGGCCCTGGATCATGTCGCAGGTGACCGTCATGGTGAGCACTGCCTTGCCCGGGGCAACGGACTCGATGTTCATGCCCAGTTTCTGGCTGGCGCGGTCCCGCGCGAACATGGCCTTGGCGCATTCTTCGGCGAGTACTTGCGGATCCATCTCGCTCATGAATAAAACCCCTTCTGTGCAAATGCGTTCTTCCGGAGCAGCAGGGCAGGGCGATAGCGGTCCTCTGCGTAGCTGGTCTGGATGTTGGTGAGCACCTTGAACACGTGGCCCGCGCCCAGGCGGTCGCTCCAGCTCAGGGGGCCGTCGGGATAGTTCAGGCCCGCTTTCATTGCCAGATCGATATCCGCGACCGTTGCAACATCGTGCAGAGCCGCATCGGCCGCTTCATTCGCCAGCATGGCGACGGTACGCATGATGACCAGCCCCGGCCGGTCCGCGATCAGGCTGACTTCGATACCCGCTTTTTGCAGTAAAGCACAGGCACAGGAAACCGCTGCGTCGGACGCCTGATCGGCAGGCGCCAGGGCAAGCCGGCTTGCTTTGCTGTAGTCAAAGGCAAGGTCAAACAGCACCAGATTGGCGAGGCCCTCACAGGCGGCACGCTCGGTAGCCATCCGGCCGTCGGTAAGTGCCAGTACCGCATCGCCGAAGCGAATCTGGCCCGGGCCGTCGCGCTCGATAATGGTCAGGCCGGCTGCCTTCAGTCGCTCCAGCAACGGTGCGGCTACGCCGGGATTGCCTTCGGCAATGACCACGGACTCATCGGATTGATGTGCCGGCTCGGTCTTTGGCTGCGGCTTTTCCGCACTCTCGCCATAGGGATAGAACCCCTGGCCGCTCTTGCGTCCCAGGCGACCGGCTTCCACCAGTTCTTTCTGGATCAGCGACGGTAGAAAGCGGGGGTCCTGATAATAGGAATTAAAGACAGAGCTGGTAACCGCATAATTGACGTCGTGTCCGATCAGGTCGGTCAGCTCGAATGCGCCCATGCGGAACTGGCCAGCTTCGCGGATAATCGCATCCAGGGTGGCGGCATCGGTGGCCTGCTCCTGAAGGAGGCGAAGGCTCTCCGCGTAAAACGGACGGGCCACGCGGTTCACGATGAAGCCCGGAGTCGACGTTGCATACACCGGCTTCTTGCCCCAGGCGGTGGCCGTGGCATGGACGGTATCGGCAACGGTCTTGCTGGTCGCCAGCCCCATGACCACTTCGACCAGCGCCATCAGCGGTGCCGGGTTGAAGAAGTGCATGCCCACCAGACGCTCCGGTTTGCTCATGTCAGCACCGAGGGCGGTAACAGAGATGGAGGAGGTGTTGGTGGCGAGGATCGTATCGGCGGTACACAGGTCTTCAAGGCTCGCCAGCAGCTGACGTTTGATCTGGAGGTCTTCGATGATGGCCTCGATCACCAGCCCGGCGTCTGCGACGTCATCAAGCTTTGCAACCGGGTGAATCCGGCCGATCACATCGTCCAGCTCCTGCTGCTGCATCTTGCCTTTGTCGACACGACGCTGAAGCTGCTTCGCGATACCGTCACGGCCCGCCTCGGCGGCACCCTCTCTCTGGTCGTGCAGGTAAACCTGGTGGCCTGCCTGGGCGGCCACCTGGGCAATGCCGGAGCCCATGGCGCCGGCGCCGACGACGGCAACTTTGGTTTGAGTATCCAGTGCCGGCATGGCTTATTTCCCCTTGAAGTTCGGCGTGCGTTTTTCCATGAAGGCGGCAACGCCCTCACGGTAGTCTTCGGTCTGTCCCGCCATGCGCTGCAGATCGCGCTCCAGATTGATCTGCTCTTCAAAGGTGTTGCTGGCGCTGGCGTGCAGTGCCCGCTTGATCAGTGCAAGGCCCTTGGTCGGTTGGGTCGCGAAATGGCGGGCAAGTTTCATGGTCTCTTCCATGAGTTGCTCGTTATCAACGCAACGCCAGATCATGCCCCAGTTCTCGGCCTGCTCGGCGCTGATCTTGTCGCCCAGAAGTGCCATGCCTTTGGCTCTGGCCATGCCCGCTACCCGGGGCAGAGTCCAGGTGCCGCCGGAATCAGGTACCAGCCCCAGTTTGCAGAAGGCCTGAACGAAATTGGCTGAGCGGGCCGCGAGGGTAATGTCGCAGGCCAGGGCAATGTTGGCGCCGGCGCCAGCGGCCACCCCGTTAACCGCGCAGAGCACGGGCATCGGCAGATCCCGGAGGCTTCGCATCAGCGGGTTGTAATAGTTCTCCAGAGAGGCGCCCAGGTCCGGCATTTCCTGATCTGGCGAGACGCTGCGGTCGGAAAGATCCTGCCCCGCACAAAAACCCCGGCCGGAGCCGGTGATGACCAGTACACGGACAGACTCATCCTTGCGCACGGTGCTGATGGCATCGCGCATACGCTCATGCATTTCAACGTTGAAACTGTTCAGGTTGTCCGGACGGTTCAGGGTAAGCAGAGCCACGCCCTGATCGATTTCAAGAAGAATGCTCGGCTGAGTCATGGCGGTATGTCCTGTTGTTTGTTGTAGGGGGGATAGCGCGAAAGGTGTGTTAAATCGGCACACTGCTATCGAATGTGGAAAATGAGTATATCTTAGAATTGATACTCGTCAAGGATTGTTCTGGCTTGGTTCTGTATCACTTTGGTCGGAGGTAATCGCCTGCTTTGTCTATATTGCTGAATATCCGGTAAAAATTCATCAGCGCTCTCAGGTTTGAGCCATTGCAGGGGTGGATTCTCGTCTCAAAACAGGCGCTAAGGTATGAAAAATCTCCCGGAAAAGGATAATGTGATACAGAAAATGAATCACAATGACTTTTCGGGTCCCACGTTCAGCCTGTCGTTTGGCGGAGCGCTGCCAGGCCCGTCCGCGAAGGAGACCGTTATGCCCAGCTACAGTATAGAAGGCGTTGTTCCTGTTGTTCATCCGTCCGCCTATGTGCATCCAACCGCCGTTCTCATTGGGGATGTCTGGATCGGACCGGATTGCTACGTGGGGCCTGCGGCTTCGCTGCGTGCAGATTTCGGGCGGATCATTCTGAAACAGGGGTCGAATGTTCAGGACACGTGTGTCATGCATGCCTTTCCCGGGATGGATACGGTTGTCGAGAAAAACGGACACGTCGGCCATGGCGCAATCCTGCACGGCTGCGTTGTCGGAGAAGATGCCATGGTGGGCATGAATGCGGTGGTGATGGATGAGGCGCACATTGCACCCCGCTCCATTGTTGGCGCCTGCGCGTTTGTTAAGGCGAAGTTTACCTGTGAGCCGGGATCGCTGATTGTTGGCTCGCCGGCCAAGGTTATGCGCATGCTGAGCGACAAGGAAATCGCCTGGAAGAGAAAGGGCACAGAAGAGTACCAGCGACTCACGCTTCGTTCTCTGGCAAGCCTTGAGGAGGTCCAGCCACTGTCAGAAGCTGAGACGGATCGGCCCCGGGTGGACGCCAGCGGTTACAAGCCCAAGTACGAGCAGTCCGAATAGATGGTTTGGCGCCGGATACGGGAAATCGCTTTTAGAGTCCGGCGTCCTTGACGTTCTCCATAACCACAAACGTGCTGGTTTGCAGCACGTGGGGCAGGGCCGAGATTTCCTCCCCAAGAACCTGCCGGTATTCCTGCATGTTGCGGGTTCGGACTTTTAACAGGTAGTCGAAGTTCCCGGCAATCATGTGGCACTGCTCCACCGCCGAGACGCTCTGAACAGCTTTGTTGAAGGCGGTCAGGGCGCCGCTGCTGGTGTCGTTCAGGGTAACCTGTGCGAAGGCAATGTGGCTGAGACCAAGTTTGGTCTGGTTAACCAGGGCCGTGTAACCGGTGATGTAGCCGTGCTCCTCAAGCCGGCGCATCCGCACCTGACATGGCGTTTTGGAAAGGCCCACCCGGGACGCAAGCTCGGTTACCGTGATTCGGGAGTTCTTCTGTAGCTCGCGAATAATGGATTGGTCTATTCGATCCAATTCGGCCATGTTGTCTGTTCCAGGTTAAATTAACGGCTAAATCATATGGCAAATATAATCGAAACTCCTCTAATCCGAAACTATATGGTCTAAGTGACTTTCCGGCCTTGCGTATACTGGTAGGTTCATCAGCCCAGTAAGAACGTTTACCAAGTCCGGAGAGTTTCGATGACCGATTCCCGCGCATTACAAAAACAAACCCTGCTGGAACAGCTTGCCGATGTCCTCCAGAACCAGGCGTCCGATAACGACGACTCCCTTGAACTCCGGGAGATCGTGGCCCGGATGGTGGAGGAGTCCCGATCCTGGGATGACGACCTCCACGGCGAACTGGTCCGGAGTTTCGGCGACTCGATTGGCGGGCGCTATGCCCAGGTGTTCAGTGGCGGGTTCCCTTCGGCCTACCGGGCGAGGTTTCCGGTGTCAGAGGCACTTGCCGATATTGAGCAGATCCAGTCTATTGCCGTCAGCACCGATGTGCCCATGCGGTTCTACCAACCCAGAGATCCTTCCGAAACCGGATTCCACTTCAAGCTCTACAGCGAAGGCCAGCCGGTTATCCTGTCAGATGTGATTCCGATTCTGGAGAACCTGGGTATGCGGGTTCTGGGCGAGCACCCATACCGGGTTCGTCGACGGGATGGCGAAAATTTCGGCGTCAGTGATTTTACCGTCGAACTCCACGACCGGTGCCGGCAAGCCGACCTGAGAGCTGCAAGGCCGCTGATCCAGTCGGCGTTCCGGGAGATCTGGAACGGCTTTGCAGAAAACGACGATTTCAACCAGCTGATCATGCTCTGCGGCCTGAGCTGGCGGGAAGTGGCGCTGATCCGAGCCTATGCCCGTTACGTGAAACAACTGCGATTCGGGTTCAGCCAGCCGTTCATTGCAGAAACCCTGGCCCGGCATCCGGATATCACTTCGCGGCTCGTGGCGTTCTTTTTCAATCGGTTCGAGCCCGGGGTAAAAGGACGTAAGTCCAGGACAGAAAAGCTTGAGGCAGAGCTGCGGGATTCGCTGGAAGCGGTGGCGAGCCTCGATGACGACCGCATTCTGCGGCGTTTCTTCATGCTCATTCGGGCAACGCTGAGAACCAACTATTTCCAGGTCCGGGAGGATGGCGGGTTTCCGTCCTATCTGTCGCTCAAGCTGGATCCGTCGTCGATTCCTGACATACCGCGCCCAAGGCCAAAGTTCGAGATTTTTGTGTATTCGCCCCGAATCGAAGGCGTGCATCTGCGTGCCGGGCCAGTCGCGCGGGGTGGCCTTCGCTGGTCCGACCGGATTGAGGATTACCGTACGGAGATCCTTGGCCTGGTGAAGGCCCAGCAGGTCAAGAACTCGGTGATCGTGCCTGCAGGCGCGAAGGGTGGCTTCGTGGTGAAGCAGCCGCCCAGGGATGGCTCTCGGGAGGCCGTTCGCGAAGAAGGGGTTTCCTGCTATCAGACCTTCATAAGGGGGCTGCTGGATATCACTGATAACCTTGATGACGGCCAGGTAGTCCCTCCTGCCAATGTCGTTCGCTATGACAGTGATGACACCTATCTGGTGGTCGCCGCCGACAAGGGCACAGCCACGTTTTCCGATATCGCCAACGCACTGGCGGCAGAGTACAACTTCTGGCTGGGCGATGCCTTTGCCTCCGGGGGCAGTGAGGGCTACGACCACAAGAAAATGGGTATCACCGCCCGGGGCGCCTGGGAGTCGGTGAAACGGCACTTCCTGGAAAAAGGCACCGATACCCAGAGCGATGAGTTCACCGTGGTCGGTATTGGCGATATGGGTGGCGATGTATTCGGCAACGGCATGCTCCTATCCGACCGAATTCGACTTATCGGTGCATTCAATCACCAGCATATTTTTGTCGACCCGGATCCGGATGCTGCGGCCTCGTTTCGCGAGCGAGAGCGGCTTTTCAAACTGTCCGGCTCATCCTGGGCCGATTACGATACCCAGCTGATCAGCGACGGGGGCGGTGTTTTCTCCAGGTCCATGAAGTCTATTCCTGTGTCGTCGCAGATGCGCAAGGTGTTGGGCATCAAGGCACGCAGCCTGTCGCCTGCGGATCTGATCAGCGCTTTGTTGAAAGCGCCGGTAGACATGCTCTGGAACGGTGGTATCGGGACCTATGTGAAGGCGCCTTCAGAGTCCCATGAGGATGTTGGCGACAAAACCAACGATGCGCTTCGAATCGACAGTAACGAACTGCGATGCAAGGCATTGGGAGAAGGCGGGAACCTGGGTGTTACCCAGAAGGCCCGCATCGACTTCGCCCGTCGTGGCGGCTCCGTGAACAGTGATTTTATCGATAACGCCGGTGGCGTCGACTGCTCGGACCATGAGGTGAACATCAAGATTCTGCTGAATGACCTGGTGCACCGACAGCTGATGTCGCTTCCGGAGCGAAACCGGATGCTCAGGGCCATGACGTCTGAGGTGGCCGAACTGGTGCTGCGCAACAATTACCGACAGGCGATGGCGCTGAGTCTTGCCCAGAACCCCGCAGTTGCCACCGCAGACCAGTACGAACGGCTGATGCGCAGGCTGGAGACAGAAGGCAAACTGGACCGCAGTCTCGAATTTCTTCCGTCGGATGAAGAATTGCAGGCTCGCCGTGAGCACGGCGGCGGCCTGACACGCCCTGAACTGGCGGTACTGGTTTCCTACGCAAAAATTGAACTCAAGCAGGCCCTGGTCGCATCACCGATCGTCCATGACCCGCGATTCAATTCTGCACTGCACTCGGCTTTCCCGGCCTCTCTGCTGGCCGCCTTCCCGGAAGCGGTGGGGGCCCATCCCCTGCGTGCAGAAATCTCGGCCACCCAGATTGCCAACGACATGGTAAATCGCATGGGGATCACCTGGTTTGACCGGATACGCAGCGCTACCGGGGCTGATGCTGGACGGATTGCCTCGGCCTACCTGATCTCCCTGCGAATACATGACGTAGACGCCCATTGGGAGAGTATGGAATCACTGGATGGAAAAATTTACGTCGGCGTTCAGGCAGACCTGTTCGCCGATGCCATCCGGTTGGTGACCCGAAGCACCAGCTGGCTCTTGCAGAACCGCCGGCAGGCGCTGGACCCGGTTTCCTGTATCGACCATTACCGGGCTCCCATGGCGGATGTGCTGGCTTCAAAAAGCCGACTTGAATCGGTGATTCCTGCAAGTCGCTGGTATGAACGCTATGCTGAATACTGTGAGCGGATGGTTCCGGAAGATCTTTCCGCCTGGTGCGCTTCCGCGGAAAGCCGTTACTGGCTGATGGACATGGTCGAGATCGCCCGTCAGCTGGACGAAAAGCTGGAGTCGGTGGCCTGGGTGTATTTCACGCTCGGTGAAAGCCTGAACCTGACCTGGTTGGACCGGCAAATGCGGGCCTTCCGGGCAAATGGCCACTGGCAAGTGTTGGCGACCATTCATTTCAGGGACGAGCTGGATCATCAGTTACGGAATCTCACGCTAAGCGTGTTTTCCGAGCCCGTTGATGGCGATGGAACGCCGGAGAAGCGGATTGAGGCGTGGCGGGGGAACAAGCGGATGTTACTCGCCCGCTGGGAGCGGATGCTGAACGACATGCAGGCCGCCAATGATGTGGATTGTGCCGTTTTCTCAGTCGCTCATGGAGTGCTCAGAGAGCTGGCATTGAAAGCCGCATAGCAGGACTACGACAGGCAAGGTGACTGAAAATCACGTTTTTTGGAGAAAATTATTAATTTTTTGTGATGTATTAAAGACGTAATGGCACGCTTGCCTTGAATTTATAGCGAAATAGTCTTTGTCGATCTCGGTAGAATGCCGGAGAGACAAACAACTAAGAGGGTACAACTATGAGACCGCAGCAATCACAGACGCCCGAGCTTGTCGATAGCCGGCAGGCGATTCGTGATTATTATCTCGCTGACGAGCACAAGGTTATCCACGAGATGATTGCTGGTGCCCAGTTGTCCCAGGCCGAGCGCGACGCCATTTCCGCTCGTGCGGCTGAACTGGTGCGCAGCGTTCGCAAGAATGCCAAGTCCACCATCATGGAAAAATTCCTGGCGGAGTATGGCCTGACGACCAAGGAAGGCGTTGCCCTGATGTGTCTGGCCGAGGCGCTGTTGCGCGTGCCTGACAACACCACCATCCACGAGCTGATCGAAGACAAGATCACCTCCGGTGCCTGGGGCACCCACGTGGGCAAGGCGTCCTCTGGGCTGATCAACACCGCCACCGTTGCCCTGCTGATGACCAGCAACCTGCTCAAGGATTCCGAGCGCAACACCGTGGGTGAAACCCTGCGCAAGCTGCTCAAGCGCTTCGGCGAGCCGGTTATCCGTACTGTGGCCGGTCAGGCGATGAAAGAGATGGGGCGACAGTTCGTTCTGGGTCGCGATATCGATGAAGCCCAGGATGAGGCCAAGGAATACATGGCCAAGGGTTACACCTATTCCTACGACATGCTGGGCGAAGCTGCCCGCACCGATGATGACGCCAAGCGTTATTACGACTCCTACTCCAACGCCATCGACAGCATTGCCAAGGCGAGCAAGGGCGATGTCCGCAAGAACCCCGGCATCTCGGTCAAGCTCTCCGCCCTGCTGGCCCGTTACGAGTACGGCAACAAAGAGCGGGTCATGAACGAGTTGCTGCCCCGGGCCCGCGAACTGGTCAAAAAGGCCGCGGCTGCGAATATGGGCTTCAATATCGATGCCGAGGAGCAGGATCGTCTGGATCTGTCTCTGGATGTGATTGAGGAGCTGGTGGCGGATCCCGAGCTTGCAGGCTGGGATGGCTTTGGCGTGGTTGTTCAGGCGTATGGCAAGCGCTCCTCTTTCGTACTCGACTGGCTCTACGGGCTGGCGGAGAAGTACGACCGCAAGTTCATGGTGCGTCTGGTGAAAGGCGCCTATTGGGATGCTGAAATCAAGCGTGCCCAGGTTATGGGTCTGAACGGGTTCCCCGTGTTTACCCGCAAGGCCTGCAGTGACGTCTCTTTCCTGTCCTGCGCCACCAAGCTGTTGAACATGACGAACCGGATTTACCCACAGTTCGCCACCCACAACGCGCATTCGGTATCTGCCATTCTCGAAATGGCCAAGACCAAGGGTGTGGACAACTACGAATTCCAGCGCCTCCACGGCATGGGCGAATCCCTGCACAATGAGGTTCTGAAGGTCAGTGGTGTGCCCTGTCGCATTTATGCGCCGGTTGGCCCGCACAAGGATCTTCTGGCGTACCTGGTGCGTCGTTTGTTGGAGAACGGTGCCAACAGCTCCTTCGTGAACCAGATTGTGGACAAGCGCATCACACCGGAAGAGATTGCCAAGGATCCGATTGTCAGCGTTGAGGAGATGGGCAATAACATTTCCAGCAAGGCGATCGTGCACCCGTTCAAGCTGTTTGGCGATCAGCGTCGCAACTCCAAAGGCTGGGATATTACCGATCCGGTCACGGTTAACGAGATCGAGAAAGGTCGCGGAGCCTACAAAGACTATCGCTGGAAAGGTGGTCCGCTGATTGCGGGTGAGGTGGCCGGTACCGAAATCCAGGTGGTACGTAACCCGGCCGATCCGGATGATCTGGTTGGCCACGTCACCCAGGCCTCCGATGCTGATGTAGACACCGCGATTACCTCAGCGGCGGCCGCGTTCGAGAGCTGGTCCGCCAAATCGGCTGAAGAGCGTGCTGCCTGCGTTCGCAAGGTGGGCGACCTGTACGAGGAGAACTACGCCGAGTTGTTCGCGCTCACTACCCGTGAAGCGGGCAAATCCCTGCTGGATGCGGTTGCTGAGATCCGTGAAGCGGTCGATTTCTCACAGTACTACGCCAACGAGGCCATCCGCTATAAAGACAGCGGCGATGCCCGCGGCGTGATGTGTTGTATTTCGCCCTGGAACTTCCCGCTGGCGATCTTCTCCGGGCAGATTCTGGCCAACCTCGCGGCAGGTAACACCGTGGTGGCGAAGCCGGCTGAGCAGACATCCTTGCTGGCTATTCGCGCCGTGGAACTGATGCATCAGGCGGGTATCCCGAAGGATGCCATCCAGTTGGTGCCGGGTACCGGCGCAACCGTGGGTGCAGCCCTGACCTCCGATTCGCGGGTGAGCGGCGTGTGCTTTACCGGTTCTACCGCTACTGCCCAGCGCATTAACAAGGTCATGACCGAGAACATGGCGCCGGACGCGCCGCTGGTGGCAGAGACCGGTGGTCTGAACGCGATGATCGTGGACTCCACGGCATTGCCGGAGCAGGTCGTCCGTGACGTGCTGGCGTCTTCGTTCCAGAGTGCCGGTCAGCGGTGTTCCGCCCTGCGTATGCTCTATGTGCAGAGAGACATTGCCGATGGCCTTCTGGAAATGCTCTACGGTGCAATGGAAGAGCTCGGCATCGGCGATCCCTGGCTGCTGTCCACGGATGTGGGCCCGGTGATCGACGAGAACGCCCGCAAGAAGATCGTGGACCACTGCGAGAAGTTCGAGCGCAACGGCAAGTTGCTGAAGAAAATGACAGTCCCCGAGAAAGGCCTGTTCGTTTCGCCGGCAGTTCTCAGCGTCAGTGGTATTGAGGAGCTGGAAGAAGAAATCTTCGGGCCAGTCCTGCACGTGGCCACGTTCGAGGCGAAGAACATCGACAAGGTGGTGGACGACATCAACGCCAAGGGCTACGGCCTGACGTTTGGCATCCACAGCCGTGTTGATCGCCGCGTCGAGCGTATTACCAGCCGGATCAAGGTGGGTAACACCTATGTGAACCGCAACCAGATCGGTGCCATCGTGGGCTCCCAGCCATTCGGTGGTGAAGGCCTGTCTGGCACCGGTCCAAAGGCCGGTGGTCCGCAGTACGTCCGTCGTTTCCTGAAAGGTGAAACGGTCGAGCGCGAGGCGGATTCGAACGCCAGGAAGGTGGATGCCAAGCAGTTGCAGAAGCTCATCGGGCAGCTGGACAAACTGAAGACGTCCAGGCCTGAAGCTCGTATGGACGCAATCCGGCCCATCTTTGGCAATGTTCCGGAGCCACTGGACGCTCACGTGGAAGCGCTACCCGGGCCAACGGGTGAGACCAACCGCCTGTCCAACCATGCCCGTGGCGTGGTGCTGTGTCTGGGACCGGACAAGGAAACCGCTCTGGAGCAGGCGGGTACCGCGTTGTCACAGGGCAACAAGGTGGTGGTGATTGCACCGGGCACCCAGGATGTGGTCGATCAAGCGAATAAGGCCGGGCTGCCGATTGTTGGCGCCGAGGGTCTGTTGGAGCCGGAAGCACTGGCAACCATCGATGGCTTCGAGGCGGTAGTCAGCTGTGGCGATCAGCCCCTGCTGAAAGCCTATCGCGAGGCACTGGCCAAGCGTGATGGTGCGTTGCTACCGCTGATCACTGAGCACACGCTGGATCAGCGATTTGTGATCGAACGCCACCTATGTGTCGACACAACGGCCGCGGGCGGTAACGCCAGTCTGATTGCCGCCTCGGAATAAGCGGCGACAATCGGTGCAAAACGCGCCCGGCGTCAGGTCTACCTGACGCCGGGCGCGCCTGTTTTCAGTCTCTGGTTAAACAGCATTCGGCGGCCTTCGGCCTCGGCAACGTCCGAGAGGAAGAAGCTCACCGATGATCCCGGCCCACGCTGGGCCAGAAGGCCTGCATCCAGCGCGCTCAGGCAGCCGATTTTCGGGTAGCCGCCGATGGTTTGCCGGTCTTTCATCAGAACGATTGGCTGGCCATCTTTAGGCACCTGAATAGCTCCGTAGGCAATCCCTTCCGAAATAATCCCGTCCAGATCCGAATGAATCGCATCGCCCTTCAGGCGATAGCCCATGCGATCAATATTCTGGCTGATTTCGTAATCGCACGAGAAAAACTTCTCCCGCTGAACTATAGAGAAGCTCCGATACTGATAGCCGGGAATAACCCCCAGGCGCAGGTGTTGTTGATAATCGGGGACTTCCGGCTCGGGAAGAAAAGCTTCAACAAACGATGCGTTTTTCTCAAACTCCAGCGTATCGCCCTTGGCCAGTTTCGCGCCTTTGCCATCCAGGCCGCCCAGGCCCTCGCGTGCCACGGTGGCGCAACTGCCAAGCTTCATGGCTGGCTTGAATCCGCCGCTGACCGCCAGGTAGGCCCGCAAGCCGCTCACAGGCGTGGTGAAGTCCAGTCTGTCGCCCTTATTGATGTGATGGGTGCGCCAGGGCGCAATGGCCTGATCGTTGATACGGGCGCCCAGATCGCCGCCGGTAATGGCAATGCAGGCCTCATGGTTCGCCTTCAGGCTGAACCTGCCAAAGGTGATTTCGATCTGTGGGGCATCGAGATCATTGCCCAGCAGGCGGTTCGCCCAGAAAAATGCAAACTCGTCCATGGGGCCGCCGGTGGTCACGCCCATATGCTGGTAGCCGTGGCGGCCGGCATCCTGAACAAGGGCCAGCATTCCGGGTTCGAGGACTTCAAAGCTCATCGAGGTTGCCTCCCAGCTCCAGGAATTCGTCCCGGCTTATGGCGCGAAAGCGCACCTGATCGCCGACCTGTACCAGGGCCAGAGAGTCGCTGTCCCAATCCACCATTTTCTGCGGCGTGCGGCCAATGATTTGCCAGCCACCCGGTGTGCAGCTCGGGTAGATTGCGGTTTGGGTGCCTGCGATACCGACGCTGCCGGTAGGGACTTTCAGTCGGGGCGTGGATTTCCGCGGAATGGCAATCCGTTCGTCGGTACTTCCCAGGTAGGCAAACCCCGGAGCGAAGCCGATGGCGTAGACCTGATAAAGCTGTTCACTGTGAATGCGAACGACCTCGTCCCGGGACAGGCCGGCATGCTCGCAGACATCCTCCAGGTCCAGACCCACTTCGCGATCATAGTAGACGGGCAGCTCGACGATGCGGGCAGAGTCGCCCTCGGTGGAACCATCATCCTCGGAGTCGATCGCTGCGCGCACCCTGCGGACGATGGCAAACCGGTCAGCCTGTTCCAGATCCCAGGTCACCAGAATTGAGGTGTATGAGGGGACCAGGTCAACAATGAGGTCGGACATGTCGCGCCGCAGCCGGTCCGTGGCCCGCTTGACCAGGCCTGCGGATTCCGCACCGATCTGGTCGCCAAAATACACCATGCAGGTGTTTTCGTTGACCGACTCGATCCTCATAGCGCTTCCACGACCTGTCGCATATGCCGTGCAGCGTCGACGGCATGGTAGCTGTCGCCGTGAATACAGATGGTATCGGCCTTGATCGGAATAGGTTTGCCCGAGATCGAGGTGACCGTTCCTTCGCGGATAATCTGGGTGACCTGCGCCTCAATGGCTTCGGTTGTCTCGTGCACGGCACCACGAACCGACCGTTTTACCAGTCTGCCCTCGTCGCTGTAGGCGCGATCAGAGAACGCCTCGAACCAGACCTCGATACCATATTCGTCCGCGCGATCCTTGACCTGTTGCCAGTCCGGCGTTGCCATGACCACCAGGGGGCACTTTGGTGCGTAGGAGCGAACAGCGGACATAACCACGGACAAGGTGGTGTTATCGACCATCATCCGGTTATACAGGGCGCCGTGGGGCTTCACGTAGGAGATGGAAGTGCCATGTACCTGGCAGATGCCGTTGAGCGCCGCCATCTGGTAAACCAGGATAGCCTTGAGCTCGTCCGGGCGGCAGTCCATGTCCCGACGGCCGAAACCGAGCAGGTCCGGGTAGCCGGGGTGGGCGCCGATGGTAACGTTCTGGGCCAGGGCCAGCTTGACCGTGTGATCCATGGTCAGCGGGTCGGATGCGTGAAACCCGCAGGCAATACTGGCCATATCAATGTAGGGCATGACTTCGGCATCCATGCCCTTGGTCCAGGTGCCGAAGCTCTCGCCCATGTCGCAGTTGAGTTTCATTGTGTACCTCCGAAAAACGTTGTGTCCTGCATTATCCCTGGCTCATGGTCTGGGGCAGGTAGGTGACAATCTCAGGGAACCAGCCGATCAGGAAAAGTGCTGCCATGATCAGCAGGAAGAACGGCAGGGCTGCCCGGGCCACGTACAGTATGTCTTTACCTGTCAGAGCCTGGATGACAAACAGGTTGAAGCCCACCGGGGGCGTAATCTGTGCCATCTCTACCACCAGCACAATAAAGATCCCGAACCAGAGCAAGTCGATGCCGGCCTGCTGAACCATCGGCATGACAACCGCCACGGTCAGAACCACAACCGAAATCCCGTCGAGGAAACAGCCAAGCAGGACGAACAGCACTGTCAGGCCGATCAGCAGCTCGAACGGTGACAGGGACATGCTGCCGATCCAGGCAGCCAGCTCCCGCGGAATACCCAGGAAGCCCATGGCCAGGGTCAGAAAGTGGGCACCGACGAGAATCAGGCCGATCATGCAGGAGCTTTTCACAGCGCCCAACAGACTGTCCTTGAAACTCTGGATGCTGAGTGAACCGGTTGCGGCCGCGATGATCAGCGCGCCGAACACGCCCAGTGCAGCGGCTTCGGTTGGCGTGGCAAAACCGGTATAGATAGAACCGAGTACGAAAATGATCAGGCCAACGATCGGGAGCAGCATCTTCAGGGCCTTGATCTTGACCGAGAACGCCAGGTTTTCCTTTTTGGTGGTTGGCAGCTGATCTTTGTTGAGCTTGGCCCAGATCATGGTGTAGCCCATGAACATGGCAACCAGCATCAGGCCGGGCAGAGCACCGGCAATAAACAGGCGGCCAATGGAAACTTCCGCGGCCACGCCATAAACAATCAGAATAATGGAGGGTGGAATCAACAGCCCCAGCGTGCCGGAGCCGGCCAGGGTGCCTACCGCCATCTTGTCGCTGTAACCCTGGGCCTTCAGTTCCGGCAGGGTCATTCGGCCAATGGTTGCGGCCGTGGCAGCTGAGGAGCCGGAAACTGCCGCAAAAATGCCACAGCTCAGAATATTCACATGGAGGAGCTTGCCGGGCAGTCCGCCCATCCAGGGCGCCAGACCCTTGAACAGATCCTCGGAAAGTCGGGTACGAAACAGAACCTCGCCCATCCAGATGAACATGGGCAGGGCCGTCAGGGACCAACTGGTGCTTGCGCCCCAGCTCGATGTGGCGAACAACAGGCCGATCTGATCATTGCCGGAGAGCAGCAGGCCCAGAATGCCGACCCCAACCAGGGTCAGGGAGACCCACACGCCTACGGCGAGCATCAGGATCATCGCAACTGCCAGGACAATCGAGAGAAATGCGATATCCATTACACTTCCTCCAGATTGATCTCGTCTTCATGCTGCTGGTAGGAAGGAGTGCGCTTGCGAATCACGGCAACCAGGTCGTCCAGGATGGCAATGTTGAGTGCCGTCATTCCCAGTGCAACCGGAACCTGCGGTATCCAGATGGGGATCGGGATATAGCCGTGGGACACCTCCTCGAAGATGTAGGATTCCCACACCATGTGCCAGCCATAGAACGTCATGTAGCAGGCGAGCCCGAACCCGAAAATGAGGACGACAAGCTCCTGCCAGAACCTTGGCCGTGCCGACCACTTCTGGATAACCAGGGTCACCCGGATATGGCCGCCGTTATGAAAGGTGTAGGCAAGACCGAAGAAGGTGGAGGCGGCAAGAGCCCAGCCGGACACGTCTTCCGCTGAGGGAATGATAAAGCCGAACAGGCGGCCCACGATCTGCGCCAGGATGACGACCATGATCAGGGCGATGCAGAAACCAGCAGCGTAACCGGATGCCAGATAAAATTTCTCTCGAAGAGAGTTCATAACGGATGCCTCCCGGAACAGCCTCCTGAACACTCAGGAGGCTTCCGTTGAGTGAACTTTTAGCGGTAGTTGGACAGGATAGCGCCGACTTCCTCCGGTGCTTCCTGTTCCCACTCTTTCACCATGATGTCGCCGATCTTCTGGAGCTCGGCCATCAGTTCCTCAGACGGCTCGGAAACCGTGATGCCATTTTCCGCCAGAGTGGCGGTGTCTTCAGCGGCGGTCTTGCGAACGCCTTCCCAGCCTTTGGCCTCGGCCGCAGCGGCCGCATCCAGGATCACCTGGCGCTGTTCATCGCTCAGGCGACGGAAAGCACGCTTGTTGACGACCACAACGTTCTTGGGAATCCAGGCCTTGATATCGGTGTAGTGGGAAAGGTAATCCCAGGCCTGCCCGTTGGCGCCTGTCGACGGTGAGGTGATCATGGCATCAATAATGCCGGTGCTGAACGCCTGCGGGATCTCGGGCACCTGAACCGTTGTCGGGGTTGTGTTCATCAGGTCAGCGAGACGCGAAGTGGAAGGGCTGTAAGCCCGCATCTTCAGGCCTTGCAGGTCTTCCAGGGTGTTGACCGGGGCTTTGGTATACAGGCTCTGGGCGGGCCATGGCACGGTGTAAAGCAGGGTCATGCCTTCCTTGTCCAGCTGCTTTTCGATCTGGGGCTTGGCGGCTTCCCAGAGTCTTTTGGCATCTTCGAAGCTGGTTGCCAGGAACGGAATGTTGTCGTGTTTGAACACCGGATGGGTGTTGCCCATGATGCCGATGAAGATTTCACCCAGCTGCACCTGACCGGTTCTTACTGCCCGGGGAATTTCCGGGTGCTTGACCAGGGAGGCACCGGAATGAACGGTGATGGTGAGGTCACCATCGGTGCCGTTTTTAATGTCCTCGGCAAAACCGTAGGCAATCTGGGTAGGCAGGTTGGCATCGCCGTAAGGCGTTGGCATGTGCCATTGCTGAGCCTGAACGGATGAAGTCAGCAGCGCCCCGGTAACCAGGGTGGCTGTGGCGAGTTTTTTGAACATAACGAATCTCCCGTGTTTCTGTTTTTTTATCGTTTCAGTTGAACGGCGGCTTCAGAGTACCGCCAGTTCTTCATTCAGCCGCTCGGTAAGCAGCATTTTTCCCGGTACATGGGTTATTGCGAAAGGCAGGCGAGCGTTCTCGAGGGCCAGTTGCGGGGTAACCCCGCAGGCCCAGAACAGCGGAAGCTCGCCCGGCCTGATCGTTACCGGATCTCCAAAATCAGGCTGGTTAACGTCCTGGATGCCAATGAGCGCCGGATCGCCGATGTGAACCGGTGCACCGTGGGCCTTTGGCAGGCGGGTCGTGATCTGTATCGCGCGGATGGCATCCGCACCGTTGAACGGGCGCATGGAAACCACCATGTTGCCGCTGAACCGGCCCGCGGGCCGGGTAGCGATGTTCGAGCGGAACATGGAAACGTTCCGCCCTTCGTCCACGTTCCGGACTGAGAGGCCGGCCCTGATCAGGGCATCTTCAAACGAGAACGAGCAACCCAGGACAAAGGTCACCAGGTCGTCCTGCCAGAGGCTTTTGAGATCCGTGACTTTCTCCGCCCGCTCGCCATTCCGGAATACCTGGTATTCAGGTACATCGGTCCGGATATCCAGATCGTGCCCCAGGTCGGGAAGGGCCGGATCCCCGGGTTGAGACATGCCGATCAGGGGGCAGGCAACCGGGTTATTCTGACAGTATAGGAGAAAATCTCCGGCCCATTCGGACGGCAGGATGACCACGTTCCCCTGGAGCAGGCTGTTGGCCTGGCCACTTGTAGGCGCTGTGTGGTCGCCCGAACGAATGCGAGCGCGTAATTCTGAGGCCTGATCAAGCAGGTTGTTCTTGAAATCGGAATACGCACCGGTGTGCATGACGGTAACCCCTGATTGAAATTGTCTTTTACAACTAAATTTCAGGGTATACCGGCTGGTGAAAAAGTCTAATTATCGTTTTTTAGGCCTTGTGATAACTTTTCGTGATGTGTTGCCCGGTCGTATTCGTCGGAGACCATCACTCCAAGGTTTGCTGCCAGCTCTGCAATCGGGTTGAAGGGTGCCCCGGAATAGGAGGCTGTGAAGGCGAGTTCTGAGGGCGTCCATGAGGTATTGAGCTGGACCAGGCGGCCGCTTTCCAGTTCGTGCTTGATCACGCTTAGCGGGAGCGTGGAGATACCAATGCCATCCAGAGTCAGCTGCCGGCAGGCTGCCAGCGAGCTTGACGAATAGAAGCGCGCCGGCAAGTCATCCAGCTCACTGAATTTCTGGCTGATTTCCGCAAAGGGTTTGGTGTTTCTGGCATAGGTAATGACGGGCCACTCGGCGAGCTCTTCGAGTTTCAGAAGCCTGTCTGGAAGATTCAGCTCCGGGCTGGCTACCCAAATCAGCGGGAAACTGCACAGTGCCCGATTCTCAATTTTCGGCTCCGACACGGGGCCCATCAAAAAAGCCAGATCCAGGCTCCGATCCAGCAAGCCGGATCGGAGGTTGCCGGAGACATCCACCGTTATTTCCACATCCAGATTGGGGGCCGTTTCATGCAGTTCCCGGAAAAAACGCGGCAGCCAGGAGTGAACGATGGTTTCGGAAACGCCCAGTCGAAGGATGCCTGACAGCGAGGCCCCACGGTCTGCGCGCTTGCGCAGCTGCTGGGCCATAAAGACGATCTTCTCAGCGTAGGGCAGGAGTTCCTGGCCCTTGCTGGTCAGTTTGCTGTGGCCGGACTCGCGCTCGAACAGCCTGACGCCCAACTCGTCTTCAAGAGCTGCGATACGGTTGGAAATGGCCGGCTGGGTGGTGTGCTGGTGCTCGGCAGCCTTGCGAAAGCTACCCAGCGTCGCAACCCAGATAAAGGTCTCCAGACGCTTGAAGTTCATTGATTCCCGGACCTCAGAGGGGCCTACAGCGCAGCATAGCGCTCGTGAAGGATGCCAACCCGTTCAACATAGGCCTTTGTTTCGGCGTAGGGCGGTACGCCCTGGTAGCGGCTCACGGCACCGGGCCCTGCGTTGTAGGCGGCGGTGGCCAGCCGGATGTCGCCATTGAACCGGTTGAGCATCTTGGCCAGATAATGCACCCCGCCACGGATGTTCTCGGCCGCCGCCAACGCATTGCGCACACCCAGTTCTTCGGCAGTACCTGGCATCAGTTGCATCAGCCCTTGCGCGCCCACCGGGGACAGGGCCTTTTCATTGAAGGCCGATTCGGCGTGGATCACAGCGCGAACAAGCGCGGGATCAACCCCGAATTCCTGTGCCGCCGTCTGGATCTCGGAATCGAATGGCTTGGTGAACAGTGGCGTCTTGCGCCAGTCGACGCTGGATTCCGGGTCACAGGCGTAACAGTGGAAGCGGATAACGTCGAACTCGGCACCGGCAGGTTGTACGCTGCTATACGCCACCACGCCATTGTTATCGGTGTAGCGGTAGACGGTATCGGTGCCGGAGGAGGCCCTGGGCTGGCTGGCGTTTTTCACGTTGGTGAATTCCACGGTGCCATCCGGATGCACAATACGCTTGATGCCGTCTGCCATGGCGGGTGCCGACAGAAAGAGCAAAAGCGCTGCGATGGATGGGATCAGAAATGCTCTGCCGTTGGTCATTACTCACTCGCGAAAGATGCCGTCTGTGGCCGGCTTCAGGTATTCTTTGAATACCGCCGTTGGCTGAATTATACGGGCTTGCGGGTCGGAATAAAGCGCGCGCTGTGTCGTAAAAATGTTACGTTCTGCGTTTAATGCCGGCCAGTTCTCATTCTATGGAGAGGTCCCTTTAAAGCATCATGGTTAACCCGACCGACACAGGCAACCTCGTTCTCATCGGCATGCCCGGCAGTGGCAAGAGCACGGTGGGTGTGCTGCTGGCCAAACGTCTGGGCCTCGGGTTTATCGACACCGATCTGCTCATTCAGGAAGAAGCCGGTCGTACTCTCCAGGCAATTGTAGACCAGGATGGCTACATAGCCCTGCGTCGAATAGAAGAACAGGTGCTTCTCAAGCTGGATGTCCGGCACAAGGTGATCAGCACGGGAGGCAGCGCCGTCTACAGTGAACGTGCCATGGAACACCTCAAAAGCAACGGCACCGTCGTGTTTCTCGACATCCCGCTTGAACTGGTTATCGAGCGAATCGGCGATCACAGCATGCGGGGCATTTCCCGGAGGCCGGATCAATCTTTGGAAGCCCTGTTCGAAGAGCGTTTTGAGCTGTATTCCCGGTATGCGGACGTGACGGTGAAAGGGGAGGGTCTTAATCAGGATCAGGTCTGCGAGGCGGTTGTCGAGAGCCTTGTTTCACCGCAATACTGAGCTCCAGTATTAGCTCAAGTTAAGGTGCATCCAGCCAGACCTCACTGCTACAGTCCGAGGATGTGTTGGGAGGACTTAATGATGAAGAACTGGACTTACGTACTTGCGATCGTATTTGTCGGACTGTTTTCAGGGACGGCTCTGGCTGAAACATCACCCGAGGATTCTTCCGTGGAGTCGCTTAAGCAGGAAACCCGTGAGTTGGGTGAGGCGCTTCAGGAGTATGGTTCTGATCAGAAAGAGCAGGCCGAGGATTCGATCAACAAAACATTGTCGGCCCTGGATAAACGCATCCAGGAGCTTGAGCAACAGCTCTCGAAAAACTGGGACGATATGAGCGATACCGCCCGGGAGCGGTCCCAGAAGAGCCTCGAGTCGTTGCGGGAACAGAGAGCTCGTGTCCAAAACTGGTATCAGGAACTGAAAGACAGCTCAGCATCCGCCTGGGAGAGGGCTCGAAAGGGATTCTCCGATGCCTATGAAGCGCTTTCAGAGCAATGGAACAACACCGAGGAGGAGTTGCAGGACTCGGAAAAACGCTCCGACAGCATCTGAGCTGGCCCAGCGCTGGTCAAGTCATCTCCGCCCGATCAAGACGTTTGTTCCGGTACTGGTTCGGGCGGCAGTCTCTTTCCCGCCAGATTCTCCATCAGCCGGCAGGTCACCAGATCGCCCGTCACGTTGATGGCCGTACGGCACATATCCAGGATTCGATCCACACCCATGATCAGTGCGATGCCGCTGGGAGGAATGCCCACGGTTTGCAGCACCATGGCAAGGATCACGATGCCTACCCCGGGCGTGGCCGGTGAGCCGATGGACGCGCCCACAGCCATGGCGACCACGAGCGCCATACTGCCCATGCTGAGATCAATGCCGTAGACCTGTGCCAGAAAGATGGTTGCAACGGCCTGGTAGAGTGCCGTGCCGTTCATGTTGATGGTGGCGCCCAGGGGAATCACGAACTGGGAAACCGACGGCCGGACACCGAGCTTGTCTTCGGCGGTTCTTATGGAAAGCGGCATGACGGCCGCCGAGCTGGATGTGGAAAAGGCCAGCAACAGTACATCCCGGGTGTCTTTCAGGAACCGGACGGGGGATTGGCCGGCGAGCAGCTTCAGGATCAGCATGTAAACACCCAGAAGCACCAGCAAGCCCGCAATGACGGTTGCGACGTAGGATGCCATGCCCAGCATTGCCCGGAATCCCAGCGTGGTTGTGAGTTGGGCCATCAGGCCGAACACGGCAATGGGGGCAAGACGCATTGCCCAGCGTACGACCGTCATGCAGATTTGCTAGAGGGAATCGAGCAGGTCCAGCATGGGCCTGGATTTTTCCGGGGCCATGCTCACCAGGGCAATGCCGACAATGATGGAGAAGATCACCACCTGGAGCATCTGGCCTTCAACCATGGCATCGAGCGGGTTGCCCGGTAGCAGCCCGATCAGGGTCTTGGGCAGCTCATCCACACCCGGCATGGAGGCAACAGGCACACTGTTTTCCCCGGCCTCAACGGGAGTGCCGAGCCCTGCCATCATTCTGCCGGGGTTGATCAGGTCGCCGATCCAGAGACCTATCGATGCTGCCATGGCCGTCGTGATTACGAAAAAGCCGGTTACCCTCAGGCCCAGCTTTCGCAACTGTTCAAGGTCTTCGCTGGCGGCGAGCCCGCGAACCACCGAGGCAATTACCAGGGGGATTACGATCATCTGGATGGTGGCCAGAAACAGTTGCCCCGGGAAAGCCAGCCAGTTACCGATCAACGTCCCGGTTTCCGGTTCCACGAGTCCCACCGACGGTCCCAGGAGCGTGCCTGTAATCAACCCGAGGAACATGCCAATGAGCACCTTCAGCCAGAGCTTTCCCTGCACCAGCCCCGAGAGGTAGCTGCTGAGATGACGCAGTGGCCGTGGGTAAAAATCGCTCGTCTGGTTTGGCATTGCCTTGAATCTTCCCTGTTTCTGTTGGAGCTACCCTGAAAGCATAGCCCATGCTGGCTCTGCGTTTGTGAGGCAGATCAATCCGGCATCAGGTTGATTTCTTCGGCAGTCAGTGAGCGGTATTCGCCGGCCGCCAGGTCATCGTCCAACAGGATATTTCCCATCCGTTCCCGATGCAGGGCCGTTACGCGATTACCGACGGCATGGAACATGCGCTTCACCTGATGGTAACGGCCTTCGTAAATGGTCACTCTGGCTTCACAGGGGCTCAGAAGATCCAGGTCAGCAGGTGAGGTGGTGAGTTGCTCGAACTCAAACCAGATGCCCTCCGCGAATCGATGAGGGGTCTCTGGAGAAATCGGATAGGCGGTGCTGACCCGGTAGACTTTCGGGATCTTGATTCGGGGCTCGGTAAGCTGGCGTGACCAGCGGCCATCATTGGTGAGAATCAGCAGGCCCGTGCTGGCGCGGTCGAGTCGTCCGGCAATGTGCAGATCCTCGCGCAGTTCTGGCGAGATCAGCTCCATCACGGTCCGATGGGTGTCGTCGAGCGTTGCACTCAGAAAACCTGCAGGTTTGTGGAGCATGAGGTAATGGCAGGCTTCCGCCTCTTGAATGATATCGCCGTCCATCCGTACGCATGAAAACCGATCCACCTCGGCAGCAGCATCGCGGCAGGTGACGTCATTTACGGCCACCCGACCGGAAGCAATCAGAAAATTGGCCTGACGGCGACTGATGTCATTCCGGTTGCTGAGAATTCGTGAAAGCTTCATGGTGTGAATCGGCTATGCTGAATGTAAACCCCCGATAATAATACGAGGAAATGCCATGCCATTCTCTGTTGATCACCTTGCCGAACTCAATTTGCTGGGCCAATTTCCTTCCACCTCGACTCAGGAAGGGCTCAAGGTTCATGCCCATTCGGCGGCTCCGGAAACTGTGAAGGCCGCCGAAAACCTGCATGCCAAGGGGCTGATCAGCCAGAAAGATGGCGGCTACCTCACGCCGTTGGGGGCAGAGGCAGTGGATCTGACCCAGAAGCTCCAGTCGATTCTCAGTAGCTCATAAAGCGCGGATGACCTGTCCGGCCTTTGAGACCCGGTGCCCTCCCGCGTTAGGGTGAGGCCATGAGCAACTGGAAGAAGTCGCCCGTCCTCTGGATGGGCGGGAGCATTGCCGCCGTTGGGCTGATAGTCGGTCTGCTTTACGCCTTCGGTGTGCATCAGCAGGTCGTTGAGCTTCTGCGCTGGTTTGATACCCAGGGGGCCTGGGCGGCTCTCCTCTTTGTCGGCATCATGGTGCTGGCCATGGTGCTGCTTCTGCCCGGGGTGTTGTTGACCACCGGAGCGGGTTTCGTGTTCGGCGTGTTGGAAGGCACAGCCTACGTGGTGGTGGGCACTACGTTGGGCTCGGCCATTGCCTTTCTGGTTGCCCGGCATTTTCTGGGTGAGCACGCCCGTGTGTACATTCGCAGCCGCGCGCGATTGTCTGTCGTCAGCAACGAAATGGCGCCTCACGGCTGGAAAATCGTACTCCTGACCCGTCTGATCCCTTTCTTCCCCGGCAAGCTGTCCAATTTTCTGTTCGGTCTCACCAACTTCTCGTTTGGCGGTTTCGTTGTCGGCACCTTTTTCGGTGTGATTCCCTTTTCCCTGCATAACGTGTATCTCGGCTCGCTTGCCGCCGACCTGTCAACTCTGGGTGTGCGGGAAACCGGCCGTTCACCCCTGGAGTGGGCCATTTACGGTGCCGGTTTCGTAGGCACGGTAATGGCCGTGGTGTTTCTCAATCGTCTCGCCCGGCGGGCACTCGCCCGTTACAAGGTCGAGACTGAGCCAACAGAACAGGAGGCAAACGAATGAGCTGGATGAAGTGGCTGCCCTGGCGTTACCTGGTAAAACGCGTGGCCCACCGCCATGGTTTCCTCGATCCGATCGCGCTGCTCGGGAAACTTCACAGTTTTGCCCAGCCTTCGGAAGTCGGCGAGCCCATCGAACTGCTCCGGGCCGGCGTGGTTTTCCATGCGCGGGGGCTGATCAACAGTCGGGTCATCCAGCACAACCTCGATTGGGTCTGGCCTTACTGGGTGGAGCGCCAGTTCGACCCCGAAGACATTGCCTTCATTCCCCGGGCATTCTCGATTACCCACATCAATCTCAGTAACCGTAACTGGACGGCCATCGGCCAGCCGGATGTGGATGAGTTGCCCGTGGTGGATCCCCGGGGGTTGCTGACACCGCTCCATGACGGCTGGTCACTGGATGCGTGGCTGCTGGCGGACGATGGCCGGTGCCTTCTGCCCTCTCGTTGCAAAACGGCCCGGCAACGCCAGGAACTTGAGGGTGGTCCCTGCGTGGTCACAGAGTCCGAACTGGACGGGCTGGCCCTGACCAGTCGTTCCCGGGTGGTAGTCGAAAACGGCCGGGCGGTTTGCGAAATGGTCGTGAAGGCCCGGGCCGAGACTTCCGGCTCTCTGGTCATATCCTTGCGCCCCGCCAATCCTGAAGGAATCAGCTTTATCAACAAGGTCCGGCTGTCCGAGCAGAGAGACGCCTGGACCATAGATGGCAAGCAGGCGGTGTTTTTCAGTCGCCCGGCAGAGCGTCATCATGTGTCGAACTATCGCGAGGGTGATGTTCGGATTCATCTGCAGGACAAGGAAGACCAGTGCGAAGGGCAGTGCGACGTCGGCATGGTCACCGCAGCGGCCCTGTTCCGGGTCGAAGCAGGTGAGGAGTCGGAGCTCAGGCTCAGGGTGCCGCTGCAGGATGAGTCGGCGCCAGTTATTCGCTCTGACGGCTGGGCGGCCGCCCTTCATGGCCATGCCCGCCTGGAGTGCCCCGACGAAAACTGGCAGTTCCTCTATGACGCCGCCCTGAATTCCCTGGTGCTGCACTCTCCGGAAGATGTGTACCCCGGGCCCTATACCTACAAGCGTTTCTGGTTTCGCGATGCCGCGTTCATTATCCATGCCTTGCTCTGTGCAGGTCTTACAGATCGCGCTGAGCGGGCGCTCTACCAGTTCCCGGCGCGGCAACTGAAAAACGGCTATTTCCGCTCCCAGGAAGGGGAATGGGATGCCAATGGAGAAGTGCTCTGGATTCTGAGGCGGTTCCATGAGCTTACGGGTCGACCTCTGCACCCGGAGTGGCAGGAGCCGGTGCGCAAGGGCGCTCGCTGGATCGAGAATAAACGCCTGAGTGAAAATATCGAAGGGCCTCACGCTGGCCTTTTGCCCGCCGGATTCAGCGCCGAACACCTGGGGCCCAATGACTATTACTACTGGGACGACTTCTGGGGCATCGCCGGCCTGAAGGCCGCCGAATCACTGTTTGCCACGATTGACCGGGAAATCGGCGAGCATTTCGGCGCCGGTGCCCGGGAGTTCAGCCAGACGGTGGATCGCAGCCTGGCAACCTGCGAGCAGCGACTCAAACGACCGGGAATGCCGGCCTCGCCCTATCGCCGCCTGGATGCGGGCGCCATAGGCTCACTGGCGATGGGTTATCCGACCCAGCTGTGTGAGCCGGATGATCCCAGGTTGCTGGACTGTGCCGAATTCCTGCTCGAAAAATGCTTTGTGAAAGGGGCGTTCTATCAGGACATGATTCACTCGGGTCTTAACGCCTACCTCACCCTGCACGTGGCTCAGGTCCTCCTGCGTGCGGGCGATGCTCGATTCCTGGATCTGGTGGATGCGGTGGCTGGCCTGGCATCGCCCACCGGGCAATGGCCGGAAGCCATACATCCGGCGACCGAGGGCGGCTGTATGGGCGATGGTCACCATGTCTGGGCGTCGGCCGAGTGGGTGTTGATGGTCCGCAACTGCTTTGTCCGGGAGGAGGGAGATCGTCTCATTCTCGGAGCTGGTATCCCTCCCCGGTGGCTGGAGCAGGACAAACCAATCCGCTTCGGGCCGGCACCGACCAGTTTCGGATCCGTGTCCGTCACCATTACGCCCCGGCCGGGCGCAGCACCCGAAGTCACCTGGGAGGGTAACTGGCACGATTCCGAGCCGGCTATCGAAGTAAGGCTGCCGGAGACCCGCGCCTGACAAACTGTACTGGTCACGAAACCGGATTTCTGTATCTGTTTTGTTTGCCTGCTAACTTATAAAGTAAGCTGACTGACAAATACATCGAATCCGGTTGAGTTTCATGCGCTCACTGTTTTACTCGTTTTTCGTGCCCGCGCTGTTCGTCTGGCTGTGGAGTACTGGTTTTATCGGCGCCAAGTACGGTCTGCCCTTTGCGGAGCCGTTTACGCTGCTGCTGATCCGCATGCTGCTGACACTGGTGGTGCTTGGAGCCCTGGCCTGGGTCATGAAAACCCGCTGGCCGGGCTGGCGCGGTGCCGGACATCTTGCGGTCACCGGCATGCTGGTGCATGGCTGCTACCTGGGTGGCGTTTACTACGCGATTCAGGACGGCATGGCGTCCGGGATTGTTTCCCTGATCGTTGGCTTGCAGCCGCTTGTAACCGCAGCTGCGGCCGTTGCCTTCCTCAAGGAGTCCGTCAGTGGTCGCCAATGGGCCGGGCTCGCCCTCGGCCTCATCGGTGTTGCGCTGGTGCTTCTTGAAAAATTCGGCGTCAGCGGCTCAGACTCAATGTTCTCACCCTGGAGTCTGCTCTGGGCCGTTTTTGCACTTGCCGGCATATCAATGGGCACCGTCTATCAGAAACGCTACGGCGCCAGCGCGGATCTGGTTGCTGGCACGTTAATTCAGTTTTCGGCAGCGGCCGTCCTGTTTGCCATTGGCGCCTTTGCCCTGGAAACCCGGGAGGTCGAGTGGAGCCTGCAACTGCAGCTGTCCATGGCCTGGCTTGTCATCGGCTTATCCACTGGTGCCGTCCTGCTATTGATGTGGCTGATCCGCCAGGGTGCGGCTTCCCAGGTCGCCAGCCTGTTCTACCTGGTGCCACCGGTCACTGCACTGGAGGCGTACCTGCTGTTTGATGAGCGCCTCGGTGGGCTGGCCATGACGGGTGGTCTGATTGCCATCGTGGGTGTCGCGCTGGTGGTTACCCAGAAAAAACCGGCTTAAAACTGTTCCCAGGGGTGGTTAACACATGACGGAAGTGACCAAGGGCGTCTGGTATGGCTTGAGCGCCTATACCATCTGGGGCTGTTTTCCTCTGTTCTTTGCCCTGTTTGAGGGTGTGCCGGCCTTTGAAATCTTGATTCACCGGATCATCTGGTCCTGTGTTTTTCTCGCTGTGGTCATAAGTGGCCTCCGTCGCTGGCCTGCTGTGAGAGCGGCATTGGCGAATCCGAAGCAGCTCTGGCGCGTTCTTGCCTGTGCGCTGCTCATTGCCGCCAACTGGGGCATCTACATTTATTCCGTGGAAACCCGCCATGTTCTCCAGGCCAGCCTGGGCTATTTCCTGACGCCACTGGTGAATGTCGCCCTGGGCATGCTCGTGCTTCGCGAACGCATGGGGCCGTGGCAGATGGCTGCGGTGATGCTCGCAGGCGTTGGTATTCTGATCCAGCTTGCGATGCTTGGTGAACTGCCGTGGATTTCACTCGCCCTTGCCATGAGTTTCGGTACTTATGGCCTCGTTCGAAAACAGGTGGTGCTCGATGGGCTTTCCGGCCTGTTCGTTGAAACCATGCTGCTGTTGCCGGTCGGCCTGCTGACCTTTGGATGGCTGGCGAGCGAGGGAATGTCGCACTTCGCCGACAGTGCCTACATTGGCAGCCTGCTGATGGCCAGCGGCATTGTGACAGCCATTCCGCTGCTACTTTTTGCCGGTGCCGCCCGGCGCCTGCGGTTGGCGACCGTCGGCTTCCTGATGTACATCAATCCCACCCTGCAGTTCTTTATTGCCCTGCTCGTGTTCGGCGAGCCTTTGAGTGATGCCCAACTGACGAGCTTTGTGGTGATCTGGATTGCACTGGGCCTGTACAGCTGGTCTTCCTGGCACTACCGGCCGCGGGTGCCGGTGGGCCAGGATTGAGTTTGCCACCCTCAGGACTACACCGCTCAGGAGAGTGTCGCGAGCAGATCATTGATGGCCCGGGCGAAGGGCACGGGTGAATCTTCCTGAAGAAAATGACCGCCCTTGAGGGTTACGTGGGGCTGGTCTTTTGCACCTGGAATCCGCTTCTGCATATAGGCGTCGCCGCCCCGAGTGATCGGATCGCCATTGCTGAAGGTGGTCAGAAACGGCTTTTCCCAACGTTCGAGCACTTTCCAGGCGTTCCGGTTAGCCTCACTGGCGGGATCGTCCGGGTGCATCGGCACCAGTCTGGGGAAGGCCCGGGCGCCGGCTTTGTACTTTTTGCCAGGGAAGGGCGCGTCGTAGGCCCGCATTTCATCGGGGCCCAGCTTGCGGAAAGAGCCGGTGTTGATGATCCGTGCAATGGGAAACCAGGGACTGTGCAGGGCAAAATTCTTCCAGATCTTGAAGGCCGGCGGGGCTGTCTGATCGCCGGTAGGTAACATGCCGTTGCCCACCACAATGGCCCGGAACCGCTCGGGATTCTCTGCCGCCAGCCGCAGCCCAAGCAATGAGCCCCAATCCTGGCATACCAGAGTGATGTTGGTGAGTCCGAGCTGATCGAGGAACGATTGCATCCAGTCCATGTGCTGCTGGTAGGAATAGTCGTCAAGGGACGTGGGTTTGTCGGACTTGCCGAAACCGATCAGGTCCGGGGCGATAACCCGGTGGCCGGCCGCCGCGCAGATCGGAATCATATGCCGGTAGAGGTAAGACCAGGAAGGTTCGCCATGCATCATCAGAACGGGACTTTCGTTGGCCGGCCCTTCGTCCAAGTAGTGCATACGCAGCCCGTCTACCTCCACGTAGTGGGGCTCAAACGGGTAATCCAGGAGTCGTTCAAAGCGTTTTTCCGGGGTTCTGACAAAATCCATCGAGCTTGCCTTGTTGTTCATTATTGTGAGGGAATGGTCGACAGGATTGTGCTGGAGCAGGGGAGCAGAGACAAGCGCCATGACTTATTGGCTGATATGCAATTCCGGTGCTGGCGATGGTGAGCGAGGCCGGGACTTCTGGCTGGAGCACCTGGCAACTGCCGGTATCCACGATCCTCGATGCTGTGACTTTGAGGAATCCGACTGGAGCACCAGGATCGACGACCGGGACACGCTTATAGTCGCGGGCGGAGACGGTTCGGTAAGCCGGGCCGCCGCCGTTTGCCTGGAGAAGGGGGCCACCCTTGCTGTCCTGCCGTCTGGTACAGCCAACGACTTTGCCCGGAATCTGGGGCTTCCCCACCAGCCGGGAGCGCTGTGTAAGTCGATTGCCAGCGGCCGAACGCAAATTGTGGATGTCGCGGATTATGGTGACGGTATGTTTTTGAACGTTGCCCATGTCGGCATGGGAACCCTCCCTGCACGGGAATCCCGCGATACCGGGAAAAAGCTCTTCGGGCGTTTCAGCTATGTGGTCGAATTATTACGCCGGCTGAATGCGAAGCGAGGCTTCAGGGCAACCATCCGTTGCGATCGGGGCGTCGTGAAGGGCCGGTGGCTTTCCATCGCGGTGGCCAATGGCGCTTTTTTTGGCGGTGGCAACGAGATTCCCGAGGCATCCGTCAGCGATGGCCAGCTGGCTATTGTCGCGGTCCGGCCACGCCCCATTCTTCAGCTTTTGTTCACGTTTCTGATGGTTCGCCTGAACCGGCAGACTCCTCGGCGCACCAGCACGCTGGTCCATATCAGGAGCCAACGCTGCCTGGTACACACCGGCAAACCTAAAACCGTTACGGCCGACGGGGATGTGGTCTCCAGAACGCCTCTCAACGTAGTCTGCAAGAGCGGCTGCCTGCGTGTGATTAGTGACAGGATTGTCAGTACTGCCGACGGTGACGCCGGAGACGTTATCTCTGGTGGCGCCTGAGCTCCACAGAAAGATGGCAGGTTTTCCAGATACGTTTTGTCACTGACTTTTTCCGCAGGAAGCGCAATCATGGGTTTTGCTGGCATAATCAACCAGAAAGGCTGACATTAAATGCCAGTATGTCGCTTTTGCAATCATGTCCCTGGTTTATGGCCACTCAATGCGGCCGCCTGACTTCCGTTCCAGCTGAATCGTCGAAAAGGACTAGAGAATGCCCACAGAAACTGCACCGGTCTCCTCGAAGTTAATCACAGGCATTAAAACCGGCCTCATCGCGTTGACCCTGTCGGCCATTGGCCTCCCGGCCCTTGCGGCCGAGCGCCTGTATATCTTTACGGAAAACTACCCTCCCTATAATGCCTCTGAAACCGGGAAAGGGTTCGCCCACAATGAAGACGACATAACCGGTATCTGTGCGGATATGGTCAAGGCGATGCTGTCCCGGGTCGACTATGACTACGTGATGAAAATGCGGGACTGGAGCTATGCCTACAACTGGGTACAGGATCGCGAAAATCATGGTCTGTTCTGCACCGCGCGCACCGACGAGCGGGAAGATCAGTTTCAATGGGTAGGTCCCCTGGCATCAATCAAGTGGACGTTGTTCGCCGCGCCAGACTCCGATATCTCTCTGGACTCCCTGGAAGAAGCCAAAGACCTGAGAATCGCCGGGTACAAGGGCGATGTGATGTCCGAGTACCTGGTTGACCAGGGATTCAACGTGGTGATGGGGGTTTCAGGTGATGTGAACACTCGTCGCCTTACCCTCGGCCAGGCCGACCTGTGGGTTACCGACGGCCTGGTGGGCCCCCTGATGGCAGAGGAAGAGCACGGTATCACCGGGCTGCAGCCGGTGCTGGTATTCCGGGAGACGCCCATGTATCTGGCATTCAGTAACAATACCGATCCGGCTGTGATCGAGGATCTCCAGCAGGCTCTGGACGAGGCTCGTGAGGCTGGAGAGATCGAAAGAATCGCTGCCAGCTACGAATAAGCAATCAGGGATGGGCGGAATTTTCAGAACCAGAGCCCGATCTGCGGATCGGGCTCTTTGCGTTCGATCAGCAACCCGTTCTTCTCAAGCATGCCAATGAGCTTTTCGGTATCCTCGATGTTCAGGAAGCCGCCAATTGATACTTCAGTATCCCGATGGGTCAGAGAGAGCTTCGCCGGTGTGAACGGGTGCGGCGGTGAGGCAACCCTGAGCCGCGCATAACGGGTGGGAAGGGTCCACTCGGCCTGCTTGCGCTTTCTGCCTTTCTCCAGATGAATGTCCTCATCGTCGATGGACAGCACCTCCTGCCGCTGGCACTCCCGCGAGGTCAGGTAGATGCCGCAAGCGAGCGCAATCAGCTCCAGCCCGGCAAACGGAATAATCACCCAGGCGCCCATAAGCGTAAAGCCCGTTGCGATAAGGGCTGAAAGCACGAACAGGGCGGCCCATATCCGGACATTGCCATGCCAGCTGAGGGAACGGTTGGGTGTCAGGACCAGCCGGAAACCATCCGGATGTGGCAAGCGTTCCACCATGGAATCTGCCTCAGTTTTAACGCGCCGCTAGACTTGATGATAGTCAATTATACGGTGAGTGCGACTTGATCAGATCTGACAGTTGGCTGGAGGAACCGTTTCGAAAACCGAGCGGGCAGTCTCCAGCTGATTTTGCAGGGAGGCAATGCGGGTGTCGTGATTCGGATGGGTGGATAGAAATTCCAGCGGTTGTGCGCCCGAAGCCTGCGCCATGTTCTGCCAGAGCCTGACACTCTGGCCCGGTTCAAAACCGGCCCGGGCCATGATTTCCAGGCCCATCAAATCGGCCTCCTCCTCATGGGCACGACTGAACGGCAGCGTAATACCCAGTTGGGCGCCAATGCCCAGAGCCTGCTGTATCTGGTTCTCCGCAATTTCACTTTCGGTGAACAGGCCCACCAGCAGCATTCCTGCTTGCAGGCCCAGTTCCTGGGTCAGGCGTTCATTGCCGTGGTCGGCAAGAACATGGGCTATTTCGTGACCAATCACCGTGGCCAGCTGGGCCTGATTTTCGGCCAGTTCAAGTAGCCCTGAATGCACGCCGATCTTGCCTCCGGGCAGGGCAAAAGCGTTGGGTGTGGCATTTTCAAAGACGGCAATCTCCCAGGACTGTGGCATTGGAGCGTCCGGATATCGGGTGTGGGCGGCGCTGACCAGAGCTTCCGTAATACACTGTACTAAGCGGTTGATGTCAGGCCTTCTGATTACGGCATTTTGCTGCTTTATCTGCGCGAAGCTTTCCTGGCCCATATCAGCCAGAACAGCTTCGGGAACCAGGGCCAGGCGGTTCCGGCCGGTAGGGGATTCCTGGCAGCCGGTAAGGAAGATGACAGTCACGAGGATAAGCAAAAGCGATTTCAAGCAGGTCTCCGTTACCCGTAAAGTAAAACTCTGATTCTATCGTTAGTATTCGCGGTCGGGGAGACTTACGCCATCCTGTCAGCGTTTGTTGCGGGTCTTTGGTAGGATGGTAAGTCGGTTATGGGGGAAAGACGATTATGAGGGTGATGTTGCTGGGCGCTACCGGCCTGACTGGTGGCAAAGTGCTACAGGGTTTGCTGGGAAGGGAGGAAGTTTCGCAGGTGGTGGCGCTGGTGAGACACAAGCTGCCGACGCTGCATGACAAACTGGCACAGCATGAAGTCGATTTCGATCGCTTGGAGGATCACGCCGAACTGTTCGATGTGGATGTGATTATCTGCTGCCTGGGCACCACCATCAAAAAAGCGGGCTCACAGGATCAGTTCCGGAAGGTGGATCTGGGCTACCCGATGAAAGCCGGTGAGCTGGGTCGCTCCCGTGGAGTACGAGCGTTCATCCTGATGTCTGCGATTGGAGCCTCGTCGTCGTCGACTATTTTCTATAACCGGGTAAAGGGCGAGCTTGAAGACGCCCTGAGAGATCTCGACTATCCCTACCTGTCCATCTATCACCCGAGTCTGTTGTTGGGCGATCGCAAAGAACAGCGCACCGCCGAGGCCCTGGGCATAAAAGCGATGCCACTGGTGAACCGTCTGCTGATCGGTCCCCTGGATAAGTACCGCGGCATCGAGGCGCAAACGGTGGCCAATGCCATGGTCAATGAGGCGTGTAGGCTGGCCTCAGAGCCTGCTGCCGAGCAGGTGGTCCAGACGCGCGAGTACGATGAGATTGTCCAGCTGGCGGGCTGAGCCGGTTATTTCCCGTTCAGAATGCCGACAACCAGACGGCCGGCCAGTCCAATGAGAATGGCCCCGAAGATACGCTCGAACCACACGGCTTTCTGTCTGAGCAGGGTCAGCCATTTCGGGTTGGAGAACAGCCAGGCGACGATCAGGTACCAGCTGGTATCAATGACAAGGGCGGTTGCGGCATAGCCGAACTTGGCCATCAGGCTGGTGTCGGTGCCCACGACCTGGCTGAACAGGGCCAGGAAGAATACCGCGATTTTCGGGTTGAAGAAGGCAATCAGAAAACCGTCACGGGCCGCACTTTTGGTGGTGGGCGGCTCGGGCAGTTCGTCATCCGCCTGCCGCTTTGCCATCAGTCCTTTCACGCCCAGCCAGGCCAGGTACAGGGCGCCGCCCCATTGCAGAATTGAAAACGCCGTTGGCGAGGCGGTGATGATGGCGGCGAGCCCGAGGATGCTCAGAAAGGCATAGATGCCGACACCGATGCCATGGCTAAGAGCGGTCATGATGCCATTGCGCCGACCACCGGTGAGCGTCTGCTTGAGCACCAGTGCCAGCGAGGGTCCCGGGGACATAGCGCCCAGAATGCAGATGGTGACCACGGTCAGCCAGGTTGCAAGCGTCATGGTGGATCAGTCCTTTGCAATTGAAACAGGCTGCCGATTCTAGCAGCCTGTCCGCCGGTAAAAACCTGGAAACTGCAATCAGTTCAATGCTCAATCACCCGCCAGAATCCACCTGGCGGCCTTCTCGGCAATCATCAGGGTTGGCGAATTGGTGTTGCCGCTGGTGATCGTGGGCATTACCCCAGCATCCACCACGCGCAATCCCGCCACACCCCGGACCCTCAGGTGCGGGTCCACTACTGCCTGTTCATCATCGGCTCGCCCCATACGGGTAGTGCCCACCGGGTGAAAGATCGTGGTGCCGATGTCGCCCGCCAGCTTCGCCAGCTCGTCGTCGGTCTGGTACTCAAGGCCGGGTTTGAATTCCTCCGGCTGGTACTGCATGAACGCAGGCTGCTCGGCAATACGACGCGTCACTCGCAACGAGTCTGCCGCAACTTTCCGGTCTTCCGGCGTGCTCAGGTAATTGGGGGATATCGCCGGTGCCTGTTTTGGATCGTTGCTGCGGATGCGCACCGTACCCCGGCTGGTGGGGTTCAGATTGCAGACGCTGGCGGTGATGGCCGGGAAATTGTGAAGCGGCTGCCCGAAGGCGTCCAGGCTAAGGGGCTGCACATGGTATTCGATGTTGGCGTAATCGTATTCCTCGGAACTGCGGGTAAACAGACACAGCTGTGAGGGCGCCATACTCATCGGCCCCGAGCGTGTAAGCAGGTATTCCAGGCCGATCCTGGCCTTGCCGATCAGGGAATTGGCCATGGTGTTCAGCGTTGTGACCCCTTTCACCTTGTACACAGACCGGATCTGCAAGTGATCCTGGAGGTTCTCGCCAACGCCGGGCAGGTCGGCAACTACATCAATTCCGTGTTCCTTGAGGAGGTCGGCGGGACCAATGCCCGAGAGTTGCAGAAGCTGCGGGGAGCCAATGGCGCCAGCGGACAGGATGACTTCCCGTTTTGCCCTGGCGATAACGTCATCTCCGCCAGACCGCTCGACCCGAACGCCGACACAGCGAGGTCCGGAGCCGGCGTTTTCTGTCTCGAGCCCTAATACATGGGTTGAGTGCCACAGGGTCAGGTTGGAACGCTTTTCCGCGTTCCTCAGGAACGCTTTGGACGTATTCCAGCGCCAGCCGGAGCGCTGATTCACCTCAAAGTAATCCACGCCCTCGTTGTCGCCGCGGTTGAAATCCCGGGTCCGGGGTATGCCCGCCTCGACGCAGGCAGTGGCAAAGTCCTCCAGCACTTTCCACTTCAGGCGCTGATGCTCCACACGCCATTCCCCGCCGTGACCGTGGTACTTGCGGTGCTCCGGATCGGCATCGCCGCCCTCATCAAGGCGGTAGTGATCTTCATGGCGCATGAAATCGGGAAGACAGTTGTCCCAGTTCCAGGCGTCCTCGCCGGTAATTTCGGCCCACTGCTGGTAATCACGGGCCTGACCACGAATATAGAGCATCCCGTTGATGCTGGAGCAGCCACCCAGAGTCTTGCCGCGGGGGTAGATGAGGGATCGGCCGTTCAGGCCAGGATCGGGCTCGGTACGGAAACGCCAGTCTGTTCGCGGATTGTCGATGCAGTACAGGTAGCCCACCGGGATATGAATCCAGTGGTAGTTATCCCGTCCGCCAGCCTCGATCAGTAGCACCCGATTCTCCGGGTTTGCGCTCAGCCGGTTGGCCAGCAGGCAGCCGGCAGTGCCGGCGCCGATAATGATGTAATCGAACTCCTGATGTCCCGTCGCATTGTTGTTGTCGGACATGGCGTTTTCTCCGCTGCTGGTTTTCTAGTTACTTGGCGGTCGGCATCACAAATTCCGCACCGGCATCAATGGAATCGGACCAGCGCTGCATGATGGATTTCTGGCGCGTGTAGAACTTCACGCCCTCTTCGCCGTAAGCGTGGGTGTCGCCAAACATCGAGCGCTTCCAGCCGCCAAAGCCGTGCCACGCCATGGGTACGGGAATGGGTACGTTAATCCCGACCATGCCGACCTGGATTCGGCGGCCAAATTCCCGGGCCACGCTGCCGCTCTCGGTGAAGCAGCTGACACCGTTGCCGAATTCGTGGTCGTTGATCAGACGAATCGCCGTTGCGATATCGGGTACCCGGACACAGGCCAGAACCGGTCCGAAGATTTCTTCACGATAGATCGTCATATCGGGCGTGACGTGATCAAACAGTGAACCGCCCATCCAGAAACCATCGGCGCAGCCATCGCCGGTGTTCGAGGCATCGAACTCCCGGCCATCCACGACCAGCTCGGCACCTTCTGCCATACCCTTGTCAATGTAGCCGGTAATGCGCTGGTGTGCGGCGGCGGTAACAATCGGGCCCATCTCGGCATCCAGCTGTTCGCCGTTTTTCACTTTCAGGCTTCGGGCCCGCTCGGCCAGTCTTGGCACGATCTTGTCCGCAACATCCCCGACAAGCACCGCCACACTGATGGCCATGCAGCGCTCGCCGGCACTACCATAAGCGGCACCGATCAGGGCATCGACCGCTTTGTCGAGATCGGCGTCCGGCATCACCACCATGTGGTTCTTGGCGCCGCCCAGCGCCTGAATACGCTTGCCGTGCTTGGCGCCTTTCTCGTAAAGCAGGTTGGCAATCGGGGTGGATCCGACAAAACTCAGGGCCTGGACATCCGGATGCTCGATCAGGGCGTTCACCGCGTCCTTGTCGCCCTGCACCACGTTAAATACGCCATCGGGCAGGCCGGCCTGTTTGAGCAGGTCGGCAATCATCAGGGAAGCGCTCGGGTCGAGCGGGCTGGGCTTCAGGACAAAGGTGTTGCCTGCCGCAATGGCTACCGGAAACATCCACATGGGCACCATCGCCGGGAAGTTGAACGGGGTAACGCCGGCGACCACGCCCAGGGGCTGGCGGGTGGTCCAGTTATCGATACCCGTGCTGACCTGCTCGGTGTAATCGCCTTTCAGAAGCTGGGGAATGCCGCAGGCGAACTCGACGATGTCGATGCCCCGGGCTACTTCGCCCTGGGCGTCCGTGAATACCTTGCCATGCTCCGCGGTGATGGCGCGGGCCAGGTCATCCTTGTGAGTGTTCAACAGTTCCAGAAACTTGAACATGACCCTGGCCCGGCGAATGGGCGGTGTGTCGGCCCAGGCGGGGAATGCAGCATCGGCGGCAGCAACAGCGGCGTCTACGTCCTCACGGCCGGCCAGAGCTACGCGGCCTGTGACCTGTCCGGTGGCCGGATTGAACACGTCCTGGGACTGGCTGGATGTGCCGAGAGATATTTCGCCATTGATATAATGCTGGATGGTTGCGTTGGTCATGGATGCCTCTGTCTTTTCGCGATTGGCCGCTCGAAATGGCAGAAATGCATTCTGCTAAGGGCCCTTAAGGAGCTTTGGGTAATTTCTGACCATACAGGTTAGGTGTGGCAAAGGGGGAAAGCAATTGAGATTTTCAAAAGCCAGATATAAGGTAATCTTATATCGAGAACCTGAAACGAGACGCTTATGTACCCCCTTCAGAGCCTTCGGGCGTTCGTTACTGTCGCCCGTGAGGGCAGTGTAAGCCGCGCCGCCACTCGCCTCCATCTGACTCAGCCCGCCGTCAGCCTCAAGCTCAAGCAACTGCAGGACGAACTGGAACTCAAACTGTTCCTGCGCAAGCCCCAGGGTCTGGTGTTGACCCCCGATGGTCAGGCTCTCTTGCCTTCGGCTGAAAAAGCACTCGCTGCCATGGCGGCGTTTGCGCAGAGCGCCCGGGCATTGCATAACACACTTCGAGGGCGGTTGCGGATTGGTACCATCGTGGATCCGGAATTTATCCGTCTCGGGGCGTTTCTGCACCGCCTGGTGGAACGGGCGCCACAACTGGAAACCGAGCTGCGTCAGGGTATGAGTGGCAGCGTGTTGGAACAGGTCAGGGATGGCCGCCTCGATGTCGGTTTTTTTCTGGCGCCGCCCGGCGTCGGGCCGGGTGCACTGGCGCCGGATGTGGTTCACCGTGAGCTGACCCGGTTTCACTACTATGTGGTTGCGCCGGCGGGTTGGGGGCCGAGGCTTCGGTCGGCCCAGTGGTCCGACTTGGCAGCTATGCCCTGGATTGTGACCCCAGAAGACTCCGTTCATCACCGGCTGCTTAAAGGCGCTCTGGAACCCATGGGGTTAATGCCGCGGGGCGTAGCCCAGGTCGATCAGGAGGCGTGCATGCTGGACCTGGTCAGGGCAGGTGTGGGTTTGAGTCTCGCGCGGGATGCATTGGCGATGGCTGAGCGCCAGGAAACCGGCCTGGAAATTGTTGAGGGGTTGCAGTTGCCTTGCGCGCTCAGTTTCGTATGGCACCAGGACCGACAGGGCGAGCCTCTGATCGCGGAGGCTCTGGAAGCCCTGGCGGGTGTCTGGGCGGTTAGCCCAACGTAGCATCCAGGAACATCATTACGGCAAAACCGCCCATCAGGCAGAAGGTGGACATGATTTTCCATTGCCGGTGATGGGTTTCGGGGATAATTTCATTGCTGATGATGAACAGCATGGCGCCTGCTGCGAAGCCAAGGGTCCAGGGCATTATTGGCTCGGCAAGCCAGACAAGCGTCGCTCCGAAGAGACCACCCAGTGGCTCGGCCAATCCAGTCATCAGGGCAATGCTGAAGGCCTTGATTCGCGAGTAGTTGATGGCCAATAGCGAAAAAGCGACGGCCAGCCCCTCCGGAATGTTCTGGAGTCCGATACCGGTGGCAAGAACATAGCCATTATTGACATCGCCGCCGGCGAAACCGACGCCCACCGCCATGCCTTCGGGGAAGTTGTGGAGGGTTATAGCGACAATAAAGAGCCAAATGCCGCGGATGTAAGAAGCGTCCGATCCTTCCCGGCCCAGTTCGAAGTGCTGATGCGGCAGCTTCTGGTGCACAAAGTAGAGGGCAGCGGCACCGGAGAGCAGGCCGAAAATGACAATCAGCGCGGCGGTCCAGGTTTCGCCAGTAATCTGTTCGCCGTACTCGAGGCCAGGTAGTAACAGAGAAAAAAATGACGCCGCCAACATCACGCCTGCGGCTGAAGCCAGCATACCGTCCTGCAGTTTATGGGTGAGGGTACGGACAAGAAACACACCCAGGGCGCCCACGCCACTGGCAAGGCCCGCCAGCAGGCTGGCAATGGTTCCCAGCCAGACAATACTGATGTCAGAAGTCATTCAGTCTCCCGTTGACTTGTAATGTCAGCATAGCAGCTTGAAGTAGCTACGCCGGAGGCCCCGCTGTGGGTTCCTCCGGCTGCATTTCTCGGGAGAGAAAAGCGATCAGGCGGCGTTCTGCTCGCGCCAGGCCAGCTCGTTGGAAATGGTGGCCTTCGGTTGCAGCATCGCGAAATCGATGTCTGCAATCTCTTTGCCGTCTTTGAGGCGCTGCACGAAGTCCGGGTTTGCGAGCGCCTTCTTGCCCACCGCAAGCAACGCGTCCGGGAACTGGTTGGCCACATCCTGGCAGTTGGTTTCATCAATGTTGCCATTGAGGATAAGACCGATCCCTTCAACGCTGGCGGCCACGCCAGCCAGGCTCTCATCACCCTCTACAAAATGCTTCCGGTTAACGTCACCGTCGGTTGTATGGACGAAATCGGCACCTGCATCGCGGACCGCTTCCACAATCTGACGGAATCCGGCTTCACCCTCCGGCAGCTGGTGGTCTGGATCAGTGACCGTGCCCTGAGACAGGCGGATGCCTACGGTGAAGTCCTCGCCAACGGCCTCGCGAATCGCACGGACCACTTCAACCACCAGGCGCAGCCGGTTTTCCAGTGAACCACCGTACTCATCGTCGCGTTGGTTAAAGTAGGTGCTCAGGAACTGATTCAACAGATAGCCGTTGGCCCCGTGAATCTCAATGCCATCGAAGCCGGCGGCTTTCGCATTGGCGGCGGAATGTGCAAAACCTTCAACCGCCGCCTGAATGTCGGTCCTGGTCATGGCGCTGGGCGTTTGCCACTCAGTCTGGTCGCCATAGAAACCAAGCGGGGCGCCTTTTGGGGTAACTTCGCTGGGCGCCTGTGGCTGGTCGGTGAAACGGTTGGCCTGGAACTGCGCGCCGGCGTGCATCAACTGAACGATGATCTTGCTGCCTGCGGCGTGTACCCGTTCGACAATGGTCTTCCAGCCATCTATCTGCGCTTCGTTGATGATGCCGGGCTGGTTGGCATAGCCCTGGCTTGCCTTGCCATCGGTATAGGTTCCCTCGGTGATCACCAGACCAAAGCCGCCCCTCGCGTAGCGTTCGTAATGGTCTGCCATCAGGGCATTCGGGGTGCCGTCCGGCTCCGCACTGGTGCGTGTCATTGGTGCCAGGGCGAATCGATTAGGTACCTCGATGGTGTTGAATTTGATGGATTGCATCACGTCGCTCATAGATACCCTTTCATGTTGTTGAATTGGACGAGGGATACTATCGGGGCGCAGCGCCTTCTCTAAAAGCGAAGAATATCGACACAGCCTGTCAGTATTTTTGAATGATTATTCTGAGGTGCCGGTTTTGCTGTCGGAATGGCCAAGGGAGCGTTCCGGTGCAACCTGGTCGCGAACCAATTGCTTGAGTTTGGTAATTTCCGGGAAGCCGCCGTCTTGCTTGCGGGACCAGACCCGCTTGCCATTGACCCACACCTCGAAAATACCGCCAGTGCCGGGGTGCAGGCTCAATTCACTGATCTCGCCTTCGAAGGTTGTCAGCAGCTCCTGCGCCATCCAGGCCGAGCGCAGAAGCCAGCGGCAACCGGTGCAATAGTGGATATCGATTTTGTTAGTCATGAAGAATCAGTCCGTGTCGTTGGTGGGATAGACCGAGCGAGACAGGGTGGGTTCACAGCCGACAACTCTACGGGCCTGTTTGTGAGCGTGGAGATACCAGCGTTGGCCGGCTTTTGCGAACGTGTTTTTGCTCACGGCAAAGTCTACGTTTTCCATGGTTGCCGGAATAGGCGAGCCGTCGGCGTGGCGATAAACGCAGCTCACGCCAATGGTCAGCGCTGTCGCTGCCGGTAGTTCAATGAATCCGTCTTCTCTTACAGCCGGCTCATTGCCATTTATCGCAATGACCTTGAGACAGGGACCGTAGTGAACCTTTTCAAGATCATCCAGGTATTCGTTGAGACAATGGTTGGCGCTGACGAAAACCGTGTCTCCGTCAATTTCGTCTTCGGCGGGCGGCAGCGACTGACATCCCTGCAGTAAGAGTATCCCGAAAACCAATAGCAGGGTCTGTTTCATGATATCTCCTCAACTGATGCGCGTATCCTGTTTCAGAGCTTGTCCTGTGCCGGGCCCGAGCCGGCTACCGGAGTATTGTAGCGCGTATCCCCCTCGGCGGTTCCACGGAGCTGATCAATCAGGCGGGCATCGCGGTTGTATAAATCATTGCGGAACTGCAGCCTGCCCTCGTTATCTACCCAGGAGGTCCAGTATTGGATGTGCACAGGCACCGGCTCCGGGAGCACGACAGTCTGGGGTTGTGCCTCGGAAACCACCCGGTCAATCTTTTCCCGGGACCAGTCGGGCGCCGACGCCAGAAGTCGCTCTGCAAGATCAAAAGGTTGCTCAACCCGGATGCAGCCAGAGCTGAATGAACGCTCGGCCCGGGAAAACAGGCCGCGCCCCGGCGTATCGTGCAGGTAAACATCGTACTGGTTCGGAAACATGAACTTGATCTGACCCAGGGCATTCTGAGGGCCGGGTTCCTGCACCAACTGGTACGGGAAGTTGTTCCGATTCAGTGACGGCCAGTTAACCTCCAGCGGGTCCACTCTTTCCCGGTCAGTGCCCCAGCCACGGTAAACGCTGATATTGAGTCGGGAGAGATAGTCCGGATCGCGGAGAATCCGGGGCAATTGATCCTGAATCATCAGCGTTCGCGGTACGGTCCAGGTGGGATTGAACACCAGATACCGGATGCGATCGGAGAACACCGGCGTTTGGCGGAAGGGCTGGCCGACGATCACTCGTTTGCGCAGTACTTCTTCGCCGTTTTCCACCATTTTCAGTTCAAATCCGGCGATATTGACCAGGACATAGGTGTCGCCGAGGGATTCCGGCAGCCACCGCCATCGTTCGAGCGTGGCGTCAATGTGGCGCAGGCGTTCCACCGGTATCAGGTTCAGTGCTGTCAGGGTGTCCTTCCCGATAAGGCCATCGGCTTCAAGCCCATGTCGGGCCTGGAAGCGCATGACCGCAGATTCAAGCTCCGCGTCGTAGTCACGCGGATCTGTGACTGTTGCCGGTGATTCTGCAAGCTCTCCCAATAGAGAGAGTCGTCGGCGGACCTCATTCAGCCGCTCATCCCTGTCGCCGGGCCGAATGGTCGGGCGCAAGGCCAGAGGTAACCAGGGCTGGCCCAGCAGTCTGGTCAGGTCCTGCCTTGCAGCCATCAACTTCCGGTAAGCGGGATCGGCCGGACGCAGCGAATCCAGCGTGCCGGTTATATCCGAGCGCTGCAACGCATCCTTTAAAACGGATTCCATCTGGCGCTGGCGCCTGTTGGCGGTCCATTCGGCGTGAACCGTCTGCGGGTTGACCTTGCCGACCAGCATGTGTGAGCTGAGCATCAGAAAAGCATCAGAGAACAGCAGATCCAGATCGGCCCTCAGGTCTTCAGAGAAATCGCTCATGGGTCTGAGTGCCAGGCCCGAGAGAATATCCGCGTGATAGTCAGCCGGGTTCAGACCGTCATGACTGGCTTGTTCAACCGAATCAATCAACTGCCGGCGAAGCTCAGCCGATTTCCATGCTGGCTGGTATCCGTTGGCCCCGTAAAAGGCTGACAGTGCCTGGTGGGCCATTAACCGGCTTCCGAGCACCTGAACCGGGAAGCCGGCTTCCATGGCCTCAATCCCGGCAACAATGGCTTCATCGGCTGCCAGGCAAACGGGGTGCCAGAGGGTGCCCAGCAGGGCAAACAATGTTGTGGCGAGGGAAAAACGTCTGAATCCATGCATGGGTGTTCTCCACCTCTTCCCTGAGAGGCGTTAATCGCGGTGGTAAAGTGCAATAGTCTGATGCTACCACAGCGGCATTTGTTCCCCACCTGGCCGCCGGAAAAGATCACCTCGCAGCGGTTCTTCTGCATGGAGGTTCAGCCCCAAACGCCGTGCTTTTTTGGTGAAACGCTGGCGAATCAGGTCCGAGTAAGGGCCCGTGCCCGTCATTCTGCGGCCGAAGGTGGCGTCATAACTCTTGCCGCCCCTGAGGTCGCTCATTCGGTTCATCACATGCTCGGCCCTTTGCGGGAAGTGCCGCTGCAGCCAGTCCTGGAACAGCTCGTCCAGTTCATGGGGTAAACGCAGCATGATCCAGCTGGCACGGGTGGCGCCCGCCTCTGCCGCGGCTTCCAGAATTGACTCGATTTCGTGATCGTTGATGAAGGGGATTACCGGCCCGAGGATGATACCGGTCGGAATGCCGGCCTCCGAGAGCTGCCTGATCATCTTGAGGCGGGTGCCCGGTGCGGCTGTCCTCGGCTCCATGCGTCGTTTCAGATCGTTGCTCAGGCTGGTGAGGCTGATCCGCACAGAGCAGAGCCCATCAGAAGCCATTTCGCGGAGCAGATCAAGGTCTCTGAGGATGAGCGCGCCCTTGGTAATGATCGACACCGGGTGGCGATACTCGGCCAGAACTTCCAGCACCTGGCGGGTAATCCTCTGGTCCCGCTCCAGTGGCTGGTAGGCATCCGTATTGACGCCCAGGGCGATGGGCAACACCCGGTAGCCGGGCCTGTCGAGCTCTTCTCTCAGGCGGGCGGCGGCGTTGGGTTTGGCGATCAGCCGGGTTTCGAAATCCAGCCCCGGTGACATGTCCCAATAGGCGTGGGTAGGGCGGGCGAAACAGTAAATGCAGGCATGCTCGCAGCCACGGTATGGATTGATCGATTGGTCGAACGGTACGTCCGGTGACGTATTTCGACTGATTATGGATTTTGCGGTCTCAAGGACGACTTCCGTAGCGAGCGTATCGGGGTTCAGGTCGTCTTCGGGGTCGTGATACCAGTCATGGTCTGCCTCCCGGTCAGTGACAATGGGCTGGAACCGGTTGTGGGGATTCAGGGCCGTGGCGCGAGTTTTCATGGGCATGCTCGATACTGTTTAAATGTACAGTATCGAGCATGCTAACGCCTGGAACCCTGCCGTGCAACCTGTCCAGGGCCCACTGTTACAGACGGAAGCCCTGTGATGCCTGGGTCAGGGTGGTTACCTGGGATGATAGTCGTCCGATATGGGCGTTGAGCTTCTGGCGGATATCCGAGGTTTCCCGGGTGTGCCCGTGGATCTGCTCCACCTTCTGGGCGATTTCCTCGGTGGTCGTTGATATCCCCTCAACAGAGGACACCACCTGATTCATGTCGCCAGCCAGTTGTTGTATCGAGCCGGTGATCTGTTCGATCGAGTGCGCCGCCTCTCTCGAGCTTTCCTCTCCCTCACCTGCGGAAGTCAGGCCCTCTTTCATCAGTCTGGAAATGGCCTGGGTTTCACGGTTGAGGGATTCCACGATCTCGGCAATCCCGTTGGTTGCCGATACGGTCTTCTCTGCGAGGGACCGAACTTCGTCGGCAACAACCGAGAAACCGCGTCCGGCCTCGCCGGCTCTTGCCGCCTCAATCGCAGCATTCAAGGCCAGCAGGTTAGTCTGTTCAGCCAGGCCGTTGATTACGCCAACGATGGAATTGACCTTCTCGCCGGTTTTGCTCAGCTGGCTGACCTGATCGTGGGTTTTCTGGATTCTTTCAGCCAGTTCGGTCATGGTTTTCGCGCTTTGCCTGACCACCTCGGCACCGGAATGGGCGGCACCGTTGGCGCTCTGAACAGCGTCATTGACTGACTGGGTGTACTGGGCAATATCGACCGCCGTGTGGGAGATTTCCTGAACCGCAGTGGCGGTCTGCTCGGTCTCGTCTTCAACTTGCTCGCCGTTTCTGCCCATCTGCTCTACTAGAGCATCCAGTTCAACCTGAAGCGATGACAGCGTGCGGTTACCCTCGACGACTTGCCCGATAACGTCCGAGACATCGTCCAGCATCTTGTTGGCCGCTTCGCCCAGGCGATTAAATTCATCGTTCGGATTCCTGCCTGGCTCAAGGCGCTGACTGAGGTCACCGCCGGCGACCCGGGTGAGCAGGTTTACGGTCTCATTGAGTCGTTTCACCAGTGTTCTTGAGGCGGTCGTCAGGGTCAGGATAAGGATAATCACCACCGCAGCAGCGGTTGCAATGATCAGCCAGGTTGAGGCGGCGCGGGCCTCTTCGGCCTGCTGGCTGGTTGCCACAATAATGTCCTGGCGGAGGAGGGTGTTCTGCTCGGCAATCAGATCGCGAATACGGGTGCCGGTGGCTGACAGTTGGTTCTCAATGGCAGACAGGTTGGCGATGAGCGATTCGGCATCGGAAAAGGCATTGGCGAACGCCTGGACAGCCTGGCCGATGTCAATTTCCTGCCAGTCCATCTCGGTGACGGTGGTCTGCATCCGCGCCAGGGCCTCACGGGTTGACTCGGCGTAGGTCGCATCGAAGGTAGACAGGTAGTCGCGGTAGGTGGAGGCGATGGTGTTGATGTCGTCGTTGAAGATGGAAATGCTGATTTGCCGAAGCCTGTCGTTTATGGCTTCGGACATTGTTGCTCTCAGACCGCTGGACGGAGTGAGGCCTAGCTGTTGATTCAGGGCCAGCCATTCGGTGCGAAGTCGGGTATACTCCGCAACCTGCTCCTGGATTTGTTGTGCAGTGGTCTTTACCGCGTCACCCGGCAGGGTTCCGGCGGATTCACTGAGCGCCGACGACTGGACCGCGAGCGACGCCAGTCTCTCCTGATAGTTCTCAACCTGGTTCGGTTCCAGATTCTCACTCGTTCTCTCGAGTGCCAGCCAGTCGTTCAGCAGGGTCAGGGACGCGGATTCATAGGCTCTTGCTTCGCTTCGGGCCTCATAAGCGTCAGATACCTTGCCGAGCCCGCTCAGGGAGGCCAGAGTGGCAATCGCCAGACCAATCAGCGTTGCAACAATCAACAGCAGGAACTTTTGTTTCCATGACAAGGCCATTCACATCCTCCGGGGAATGTTGTTTTTCTTCGCAACTAACTGAGCTTAGACCAGTTCCGGATAAACGACGGCCCTTTTGACGACAACCGGGAATCCATGTCTGATCTCGCGATTTACCAATATCTGCTGATTGCCCTGATTTTCGTCTGGAGTGGTTTTGTCCGCTCAGGGCTGGGATTCGGTGGCGCCGTTCTGTCCCTGCCATTTCTGTTGCTGGTTCTTGATCAACCGCTCGTCTTTCTGCCGATTATTGCGGTCCACCTTCTGGTGTTTTCATCCCTGACAATCTGGATGAACAATCGCACCGGGGCAGGCAAGCAACGTGAGGCGGGCTCGGGCACTGTCGACTGGCAATACTTGTGGCGGATCCTCGCCATCATGATTGTGCCCAAGCTGATTGGTGTATTCGGGTTGATTACCATGCCCAGTGACATCCTGAGTGCCATCATTTTCGTTATCGTGGCGCTTTATTCTGTTTCCTACATCATCAACCGACCTTTTCGCAGTGGCAGCAAAACGGTCGACGCGATATTCCTCATGGTGGGCGGATACATCAGTGGCACTTCCCTGATCGGTGCGCCCCTGATCATTGCCGTGGCAGCCCAGCACCTGCCCAAAGAAAAACTGCGGGATACCTTGTTCGCGCTCTGGTTCATTCTGGTGCTGATCAAGATGGCCGCTTTCGTCTGGGCCGGCATCGATCTGCAACTTATCCATCACCTCTGGCTGCTGCCATGCGCAGCCATCGGCCACGTCATCGGGCTCTACGCCCATGACCGTATTCTCCAGGCGGAGACTCCGGTGTTCTTCCGTCTGCTGGGAACCGTGCTGCTGCTGGTGAGCAGCGTCGGTATTGTCAGCGTGCTCTGGTAGCAGCCAGGGCGCGAGGCTCAGCCTGCGCGCCCGAATACCCGTTCAAAGAAACCGGTCACCCGCACGTCTGGTATTGGCAGGCTGTCGACTTCGTCCATGGCCCGTCGCCAGAACTTCTCGGGGTCGTCCAGATGCGCAACTTTGGCGCGCTCGTCCGGACTGTAGTGGTTGTGCTCCCCGGCAATGCCCTCGGCCATCAGTTCCTGGGTCCAGAGGTAGATCGCAGCCCGAACGGTCCTGAGGAGCCGGCAATAAACGTCGCGACTCAGGTTGATGGCCAGCTCGGCGGTCAGGTTGATCTGCTTCTGCAACACGGCCATCTCGTCTTTTTCCAGCAAAACCCGGTTGCCGTTGCCCTTTTTGCAACTCACACAGGTTTTCTCAAGAGCTTTCACGCCCTCGAGCAGATCCATGTAGCCGAACTCCTCTTTTTGCTGATCATCGACCGGAGCGGGGATCCAACCATACTGGGGGGATTTGGCAACAATGTGCCCGTGTAGCTGCCTACGATAAGGTGGGGCGGCAGCAACATCCTGATATCCATCAAATTCGGTGCGTAGCCAGGCCGCCATTTTACGGTGACGAAGCATCATGGCCAGGGTAATGGCAGAGGGCATGATCTCCTCGAGCAGCTCTGCGGAGTCCCGCGTGCGTTCGTCGAGGTGGTTTACGGATGTCGACATTTCTCCTCCTCGGCAACGGGTTGGCCGGTTCGTGGACCCGTTGTCCGTTTGTTGTTTTTGGCATTCGGTGGTTGTATGTGTCATTACCGATGTCTAAAAAGTAGACAGATAATCTCAAGCGCGCCGTTGTAAAAAAGTTACTGCTTTGTAACGGCCGGTAAGCAGCCGGACCAGGGGAAGGAAGAGCGTCATGAATCAGGACAATGGCTTCGAGTTGCAGAGAGCGTCCATGGTGGATTATCAGCTTCGAGCCCGTGGAATCGGGTCGCCGCTGGTGCTGGAGGCCATGGGTCGGGTGCCGCGTGAGCGCTTCATTCCAGAACGTATGAAGGACTGCGCCTACGATGATGGTCCTCTTCCGATAGGCGCGGGGCAGACCATTTCGCAGCCTTACATCGTGGCGTTGATGACGGAAGCCCTGGATCTGGAGGGTGGAGAAAGGGTTCTGGATATCGGCACAGGTTCGGGTTATGCGGCTGCCGTTCTGAGCTGTATTGCAAGCGAGGTGTTCAGCATCGAACGGGTTCAGGAACTGGCCGATCGCGCAGCCCGAACGCTGGCCGCCGAGGGTTTTGACAATGTCCGGGTTCGCTGTGGCGATGGCACGATAGGTTGGCCCGAGCACCAGCCTTTCGATGGCATCATCGTGGCTGCCGGTGCGCCAGCGGTGCCGGACTCATTGAAGCATCAGCTGGCGGTTGGCGGGCACCTGGTCATACCGGTGGGGTCGGAGCATTCGGTTCAGTCGCTGGAACGTATTACCCGGCTGACAGAGAACGAATTCCGGACCGAGGACCTCGGCGCAGTCCGGTTCGTTCCCCTGATCGGTGAACAGGGGTGGTCGTGACCGCGAGTCTTTGCACGCAGACTCAGCTGCCGGCGTTCGTGCTCTCGAAGATCTTGTCGGCCGATGCCGCTACGAAGCCCGAGTAGAGCCGGCCATCCGGTTTCGGATAACGCAGGGCAAATTCGTAGAAACAACTGGGTATGGTTACCGTCTCGTCGGTAAAGGTAACCGGCACCCGGTCGGCCATGGTTGAGGACTGCTCCAGCAAGTCTTCCGGGGAGCCTTTTACTTCACCGCCGGATGAATTCACCGTATAGCCATGATCTTTCAGCAACTGATTGATTTCCGGAACCGAACCGAACTGTTCCAGATGGTTGATGCTGACCGTGAAATGGTTTGCGCGGTAGCCCCAGGCGGCCATCCAGGCGGCGTACTCGCTTTCCTTCATCAGCTGGCGGTAGGTGTCGTAGTCGACCGCCCAATGGCGACCCGAATAGAGAAAATCATCGGCAGTAACCGCCTCCGGCTTTACCTGGCCGACAAGACTTTTAACCACCGATTGCAGCTCCGGCGAGCATTGCTCTACAAGCAGCTCGGAAATAAACACCTTGGGCAGTTCCCGGGAGGGGTGCTCATAGTGGCGGGCATAAAGCTTTTTGGCCTCGAAGTGGTATTCGCCACCTTCTTCATAGCCGAGGCTGAGAAAATGCTCTGCCAGAGCGTCCAGCCGAACAGGGTCCAGGTTGAAGGTGCGAAGCGCAATGTGGTCGTTGACGATGGCCTGCCCCTCTTCGGCGCCCAGGATTTTATGTATGCGATCGGCCGAAGGGGTTACCTGGCGGTACGACTCCCAGAGTCTCGCAAACAGGGTGTCCGGATCAGTGTGCATAGCGAATCTCCTCAGTAACCGGTTTTTGGCAGGGCTGTTGACGCCCCTGTGACTCTTCCCTGGACTGGCTCAGTGGCAGATAGCAGGCCAGGCTATATCCGCCAAGGTTCAGTTCGTTCGCCAGTTGCTCTGGCACTGACAGGCTATTGGCATCGGGGTTCGGCAGGACCTGCTCGGTTACCGTAGCCCTGAAGCCTGAACAGCCAGCATTGGCAACTATAGCGGATCCAGCGGTGTTTCCAGCAATATTCCAGGAACTCCGGTTGCCTTTCTGTAGCCTTGCGCGGGTAAGAAGGGTATCGCGCACGCTGGCGATGTCCGATCTGGCGCACTCCAGTGTTGGCCCCCCGTCCAGAAGATCCACTAAGCCCCGGTGGCGAAAACCTTCGCGCTCCAGCATGTGCCGGGCAGGGCGCGTATCTTCATGGACCTGGCCGATAACCGCCCGGGCTGCATCGGTCATCTGCCGGGTAAACAATGGCGTTGCGGGGATAAAGCGTTCAACAAAACCGCTCTGGCCACAGCAGGCCAGCTGTGTGGCAGACATGAAATCAAGATCTGCTACGTGATGTTTGAGCCAGTCCCAGAACGGGGATTGGCCGGCATGGTCTGAAACGCCGCGCATTTCTGCAATAACGGTGTCCGCAAAACGCTCCGGGTGCAGTGCCATGAACAGAAAGCGAACCCGTGACAGGAGCTTGCCCGCATTGGCCCGGCGAAATCCGGGCCGAAGATACAGCGAGCATACCTCGGTGCAGCCGGTGTAATGCTGGCATCGGGTAAGGCTTTCCTCGACGTGACGTTTCCGGGGATCTTCCTCGTGATGGATAACCGCGTTACGGCGGAAATGCTCGAGCGGGCGGGATAAGCCAGCAGCAGCTTCTATGCCGGTGGTCCCCATAATCTGGCCGGTCGCACTGTCTTCAAGCACAAAAAGATAATGCTCATCGCCGGGAGTGGTCACAGTCCGTGCGAAGCTCTCAACCGAATGATCGATCTTGCGGCTCAGGGCATCGCGATCCGGCATCAGCGAGGTGAAGCCGGGGCCGGATTCCACTGCGATCTGCATCAGGGCGTCAAGATCTTTGGGGGTAATCGGTCGAATAATCATGGCGATCTTCCTGGGAATTGTTTTGGGCCCAGTATGAAAGCCGTCAGCGCCATAATGCAGCTGCAGAATGATCGAAATGATCTACAATGGATGCAAATTGTAAAGTAGGTTTGGCAATATGATCAATTCACGGGACCAGAAACTGCTAATGCTGCTGCGGCAGAATGCCCGGACCAGTGTCACCGAGCTCGCCAAAGCCATGCATGTGTCACGGTCGACGGTGCAGAACCGTATCGCGCGGCTGGAGGCCAGCGGTGTCATCCGTGGTTACTCGGTTCAGTTGGGGGGTGAGTTTTCGGCGAGCCAGGTGGAGGCTCACGTATCGATCAAGGTGTTCCAGAAGCTCACCGGCAGAACCAATGCTGCCCTGGAGCAAATCAGCCAGGTATCGCAGCTGTTTTCCGTCAGTGGGGAGTACGACCTAATTGCCATTGTTCAAGCTCAGTCCCTGGAGGAACTGAGCGCCGTACTGGATGACATTGGCAACCTTGAGGGAGTTGAGAGGACCAACTCTGCCGTTGTCCTCGAAACCCGGTTTCGGCGTTAAAACGGTTTTCCCGGGTCAGGTGCCCAGCATGCCCGCATAGGCGCTGTAGAAAAAGGCACCGGAACCCAGAAGAATGATGCCCCAGGCCGGAAAGATTAAAAACGAACGTTTTGGTTTGCTCATGGCTACATCCAATTTGCTCGAAAAGGAGGGTGTACACCCTTCACACTAGCTCAAACTTGACAAATGTTACGAAAAATTTTGAGTAACAGTTCTCGGGCGAGGATTAATTTGCCAATGGCGCGGGCACTAATTGCTATTGAGCGGGTCTGAAATGACGCTAGTATGAATCGCAATGGCATGACCTAAACACGAAGGACAATAACAAAAAGGAGCCGTTTATGGCGGTAGACCCCCGGAAGCAGACCTCACTCCATTGCCTGTATTACTGGGCAGAGGAAACCCCCGACAACGTTTACCTTACTCAGCCTTACCCGGATGGCCGGGTGGAAGATATTACCTGGAGAGAAGCAGCCGATCAGGTATCCCGCATGGCGGCTTACCTGGACAGCCTGAAGCTTCCGGAACCCAGCAATATCAGTATCCTCGGCAAAAACAGCGCGCACTGGATCCTGGCCGATCTGGCGATCTGGGCGGCAGGCCATGTTTCGGTGCCACTTTATCCCACGCTCAACGGAGATACTGCTGCCTACGTTCTCGAGCACAGTGAGGCAAAGCTCCTGTTCCTCGGAAAACTGGACGGGACCGCGGACGGCTGGAACGACATCAAGAACCACATTCCGGCAGACTTGCCGCTCATTTCCCTGCCCCTGTCGCCACGGGACGATACGCCCAAGTGGTCGGAGATTGTGGCCGAACAGTCGCCTGCGCAGCCCAAGTTGCCGGATCCGGACAACTTGGCCACGATTGTCTATACCTCCGGCAGCACCGGTCGCCCCAAGGGCGTCATGCACAGCTTCCGGACCATGATTTCAGTAGCTGATGGCCTGCAGCAGCTGTTCCCGGTTTCCTCTGACGAGCGCATGCTTTCTTACCTGCCCCTGGCTCACGTGGCTGAGCGGGCAGCCGTCGAAACGCAGTCCCTCTACTATGGCTTTCATCTCTATTTTGCGAATTCCCTGGATACTTTCCAGGAGGACCTGCAGCGGGCAAGGCCGACGCTGTTTTTCTCGGTCCCGCGCCTGTGGATGAAGTTCTATCTTGGTGTAAACGCCAAACTGCCGCCAAAAAAGCAGAAGCTGCTCTTCAGTCTCCCCATTATCAGCGGCCTGGTGAAGAAGAAGGTCTTGAAACAGCTGGGGCTGGATTATTGTCGGGCAGCCCTGACCGGCGCAGCGCCGCTGTCAGCGGACATCGTTAACTGGTACCGCAACCTTGGGCTCGAGCTGCTGGAAGTGTACGGGATGTCGGAAAACTTCGGCTATTCTCACGCCAACCGACCAGGCCAGGCTCGCGCCGGTTCGGTAGGTATGGCGAATCCAGGGGTTGAGCACCGCATCGGAGAGGGCGGAGAAGTCCAGGTGAAAAGCCCGGGCCAGATGCTGGGTTACTACAAGAATGAGGAGAAAACCAAGGAAGACCTCACCGAGGATGGCTTCCTGAAAACCGGAGATATGGGCGAGATCGATCGGGACGGCACCCTCCGTATCACAGGCCGGGTAAAGGATCTGTTCAAAACCTCCAAAGGCAAATACGTGGTGCCGGTGCCCATCGAAAACCGGTTTAATCATCCAAAGGCCGAAGTGGTCTGTGTGGCCGGTGCCAACCAGCCGCAGCCTTGCCTGATGGTCCTGCTGTCGGAAGAGGCCAGGGATGAACTGGAGACCGGAATGGATCGCGGTGAGCTCGAGCAGGAACTTGCGGCCGAACTGGAGGCGGTGAACGCGGAGTGCGAGTCCCACGAGAAGGTAGCTTTTGTCGTGGTGGTTCGGGAGCCCTGGACTATGGAAAACGGCATGCTGACGCCGACCATGAAGATCAAGCGGAATGTGATAGAAGATTTCTACAACCAGAAGATGGACGACTGGTTCAGCCAGAAGAAAAAAGTCGTTTGGGAATTCTGATCCGCTAACGTAAAACGCCGTTGGTTCCCTGGGAGCCAACGGCGTTTTCAAATCCTTATGTTCTTTCTGTTCTCAGCCTGAGCGATCTCCCCGCTCATGCCAGATTCGGCTGCCGTTTTAGTGGCCGCCCTGCATCTGGCTCATGTCCGGAGCAACGTTTGCTGCTTTCCGGTTGAAGCTCCGCATCTTGCGACTGAAAAACTGTACCGCCTGCTTTGCCGCAGCACGGGTATACTGGCGCCTGACCTCAGCACTGTTGTGGAGGATACTGGACGGCAGCGGGTTTACGGTTGCGATATGGTTCTGAGTCATAGCGCCTTCCTCCTTTTTAATGAGTGTATTGATTTTGGTAGGTAGGTTAGTTAGGGATCTACCTTTAATTTAAAAGCGATTCTAAGGGTTCTTATTTGCAGTTTGAATACGTTAAAATCCGTACTCACGTTGCAAATATGCAGTAACTATGGATTGGGATTATCTTCGATATATACGGGCGCTGGCAATAGGCGGAACGCTAGCCAAGGCCGGCGAATTACTGGGTGTGCACCAAACCACAGTTTTACGGCGACTCGACCAGATGGAAGAGTCGATGGGTGTACAGTTTTTTGAACGCAGCCGGGATGGACTACAGCTCACCCCCGTGGGGGAGACCGCGTTCCGGGAGGCGGATCGGCTGGCCATCGAGATGGAAAATCTCGAGCGCAAACTGGTCGGGCAGGATTCGGCGCCGGTGGGTAAAGTCAGGCTGGCGGCTGAAGACGCAATGATGAGCGCGCTGCTTAGCCCGATCCTGGCCGAGCTGGTTCGGGAGTTCCCGGATATCGAGCTGGAGACGCTTACTGATAACGATGTGGCGAACCTCAGCCATCGGGAAGCGGATCTCACCTTGCGGCCCGAGAACAAGCCGCAGGCAACTCTGGAAGGCGAGCGAATCGCCTCCATCGAATCCGCCGTTTACGGGTCGGCCCGCTATTGCCGGCGGCATCGTGACATGGACGTGGAAAACCGTCCGGAAGGTTGCCTCTGGATCATACCGGATGAAACCTTCAGCCATCTGGCGACGGGCCGGTGGTACAGAAAACAGTTGAAGAACGTTACCTCTTTCATTCGCTGCAACAGCCTGCAATCCATGCACGCGCTGGCGAAAGCCGGTGCCGGCCTGGCGGTTTTGCCCTGCTACCTGGGGGAGAGCACTCGTGAACTCCGCCGCCTGTCGGACCCGCTGGAGGGTGAGAGCGTGGATCTCTGGCTGCACGTCAACCAGGATACCCAGCAAATGGCCCGGGTCCGTATCGTTATGGAGTATCTGGTGGAGCGCCTGCAGTCACTGGAGTCCCAGATGGAGATTTCTTCCGCTTTCTGACGAGCGTCAGCCGCAGAACGGCCAGAACTGGTACCAGCGCCAGCACTGGAATTCCTGCTCGCAGGTTTTCAGCTGATTGTCGTATCGGAAAGCCCGGGTCTGTACCCGGGCGGCCAGATCCATCACGTCCGGTTTCTCTTCGAAGCTTCTGCGGGCATATCCGCCCCGGCCTTCGTGGTAGGCAAGGTACAGCTTTCTGGGGGCCGAGAAGGGAATGCCAAGCTGCCGGTGGCTTAGCTGGTTGTACCAGCCCACGAAATCCAGCGCGTGTTCCATGTCGGTGCGAACGGTGAACCAGCCTTCGCCATTGGCCTGCAGGTATTCCCGCCACGCCGGGTCGAGGGCCTGGGCATAACCGTATGCGGTTGTGGGCCTGGTCCAGGGAATAAAGCCCCAGAGCAGTGTGCGTGGTGGACGCGCATGGCTGCGGAATGACGACTCGTAATAGACAAACGCTAACTGGGTGGCGATGGGTGTGCCCCAGCGTTGCCTGGAGTCGTTGGCGTAGTCATACCACACCGGGTGTTCCCGGAAGATTTCACAGATGTTCTCCGGGTTTGCCGGAGGATCCGGTGCCAACAGGCTGAAGCGGAGCGTTGCCCAGAGACCCATCAGCAGCCCCAGCATTGGAAGCCCATACCATCTTGCCCGGCTTTTCCAGGTTTCCAGAGCCAGTTGCCGACTTTTGGTCTTGCGGGTACGTTTCTTTCGCATTCCTACCAAACCGTCATCTCCAGGGCCGCGGGATTGCTTGCTGCCTGCCTCGAACCCATGGCATAAGGGAATCAATGATTCACTCGGGATGATAGGTAAATGACGCGATTTCCCATAATTAAACCTCTTTTAATCACAGCACTTCTTATTACTGGTAATGCCCAGGCAGCGCCGGATGCCCGCCAGGTGCTGGAAGTATCGCCTGTTGACGATATCGTGGCCCGTTACCCGGCCATGATGAGCCAGGGAATCCGGGAAGGACTCAAACAGAATGGTCAGCTTCCTCCAATGATGGCCAATACCATCGGGAACATCGTGAGCAGCGGTTTCAATTCCGTGGATATCGAGCAGCAGATCATTAAAGATCTGCAAGCCAAACTCACGGATTCGCAGCTCCAGGCAGTTCATGACTGGTACGAAACCCCTGTGGCCAGAAAGATTTCTTCGGCCGAGATTGCAGCTTCGGAACCCTCGGCCTGGCCGAAAATCCAGTCCAGTGCCATGGAATTGAACAGCCGTTACAAGGGCACGCGCAAAGCGGAAATGTTCGATCGGTTTGATCGGGCTGCGCGGGCCACAGAAAGCGCGGTGGATACAACGATCGCAGTGCAGCTCGGCCTGGCAACGGCAATGGCGGCGTTCAGCAGTGATTCGGCCAATTACGAGCAGCTGCGCCAACGCATTGAAAGCCAGCGCAGCATGCTCAGGGGCGTGGTAGGTCAGCAGGTTTACGACAGCTATCTGTATACCTACCAGAACATTGGTGGCCAGGAGATGGATCTCTACCTGGAGTTCCTGGAGAGCTCTGCCGGCTCGGCTTTCTCGAAAGTTGTAACCAACAGCATCCAGCAGGCGATTACCGAGCCGGTGGAAAGCATAGGCAAGCAGATGTCGCGGTTCTTCAGTCCGGAATCACCAGGCGGTCAGTGAATCCCCTCGGTTGCCGTTCTGAGTCAATGTGATGCTGGAATAATTTCTTGCTCGGGGTTTGTGCAAAGCCAGAATAGGGTCCAATCTCCCTAGTATATGCGAGTGAGGAGTGTCGTTATGGATTTCAATGCCTATCAGAAAGCCTTGTCCTCACAACTGAGGGGGCTGGAGTGTCCGTTTCCGGAGCAGGAGTTCGACGAGCGACTTGCTCGTGTCCGGGATGGGATGGCCCGGGAGGATTTTGGCGCCCTGCTGTTGACCGATCCTTCGGATATTTTTTACCTGACCGGCTATAGCACTTTTGAAGTATCCGTTCACGTGGCCCTGGTGGTTACCCAGGAGGACCTGCTTTTGCAGGTGCCGTCTATCGAGATGGGGCCTGCGATGATGACAACCCGGGTCGCCCGGGTCAGCGGATACCGGTGGGAAGGCATCGGCGAGGTATTGGAACCACTGGTTCAGGCCCTGAACGACGGCGTGGAGACCGTGGGTATTGATGCCTGGCATGGCTCTCTGCGCCAGGGCGTGCTGGAAGGCCTGCAAGCTCGGATGCCCGGAGTAAGATTTCTGAATAACGGCGGTCTGTTGAAGCAGATCCGGATCGTCAAGTCCGATGCCGAAATCCGTTGCCTGCGTGAAAGCGCCCGGATAACAGCCGAAGGTTTCAGGGCGGCCGTGGCCGCGGTCCAGCCGGGCGTCACTGATAATGACATAGCCGCCGAAGGCGCGAGGGCGCTGCTGGCGGCCGGCAGTGAATTCATGAGCATGCAGCCAATTGTTGTTACCGGCCGTCGCAGCAGCGTGATCCACTGCAATCACAAACGTACGGTGGTGCAGAAAGGCGACCCTGTTTTTCTGGAATTCGGCTCGGCCTGGAACCGCTACACCGCACCCATGATGCAGACCGTGGTTGCTGGTGGCGACCCATCGACTGAAATGCGTCGGGTCCATGACGGCTGCCGTCGGATTGTGGACACCCTGCTGACGTCGATCTGCCCGGGAGTTACTTTCGACCAGGCTGCCCAGAACGCTGAGAAGGCGCTCCAGCCATTGGCCGGAAAGGTATTTTTCTCCGGGGTATTTGGCTACACGGTGGGCGCCCAGTTCCCGCCATCCTGGGTTGAGGGCTCGGGGTTCATCGCCAGGGGTGGCAATGTGGAATTTCGACCGGGCATGGTTTTCCACCTGCCCATCTGTTTGCGTATTCCCGGGCAATGGGGCATTGGGTGTAGCGAAACGATTCTGGTCACCGACGCTGGCGCCGAACCGATAACCGATAATCCCTGGACGCTCGGTTAGTCCAGTCTCAGATCCAACAGACAAACAGTGCGTGGCTCGGGCAGGCGAACCGCAAAAAGCCCCATTCTTCTGACTTGGGACATATCCATGGACCGGCCATCGGGAGCGTTTTCGATGTCGGCCAGTTTCAGGGTGAAGGTATTGGAACCAGGACCCAGTGTCAGGCGGGTGTTGTAGCGGTCGTTGTAGGCATGATCGCTGCGGTCATGGGCTACGTCATTGATTCGAAGCGTCAGCGTCAGGGGAGCGGTTGAGGGATTGAACAGGGTGATGCTCAGTGTTTCGTAATCATGCCAATCGGCCGGGAGATTGTTGAGTGAGACCCCCGAGTAGGTTTCAGTGCCCAGATCAAGTTTCAGGCTCTGCGCATTATTCAGCGAGTGGTCGGCAGAGACCGTGAGCCTGCCGGTCCAGAATGCGCCGGGATCCTGATGGGTGAAATCGTACAGCAGAGGAAGTTGTTGGTGTACCTGCCATTGCCGGGCAGCCACCATGCCGGTAGCTCCCAGCTCAAAACACAGTAGCAGCGCAACGGATGCGGCCACCAGGCCTTCGCCGAGAGAGTTTCGCCGCTCTGATGTAAGCAAGGGGCGCCATGCGATAACCAGCCAACTGCCAATCAGGTTGCGCAGGAGGTCCCGCCCATCCATGTCGCGATTGTGTCCGCCCTGGATCAACTCGATACCAATTCCGAGCACCAGCAAGACGACGGTAACCGCGAGCCAGAGACGCCAGCCACTTAGCCACTGCCAGGGTCTGACCGCCAGAGTGAGTAGTGCAAACAGAAGGATGTGGCCAAGGTTCCAGGCCGATTTGAGGAGTGGCCCCGAGGCCCAGTCAGGCCCGCCGACAAACAGGAAAGGCGCGATGAGCAGAGAAGCGGCACCGGCCAGCAGCGGTAGCCGCCGGCCGGTGGTTTGCAGTCCCGGTATGGAACCAGGAATCATCAGCTGCGGCTGGTCACTTCCAGCAGGTGATAACCAAACTGGGTCTTGACCGGACCGATAACGGTGTTCAGTTCACCGTTGAAAACCGCCTTGTCGAACTCGGGAACCATCTGGCCCGGGCCAAAGGAGCCAAGATCTCCGCCGTTGCGACCGGAGGGGCAGGAGGAGTGCTGCTTTGCCACTTCGGCAAAGTCCTGTCCGCCTTCAATCGCCTTTTTCAGTTCTTCGCATTTCGCTTCGCTGTCTACCAGAATGTGACGCGCTGTAGCCTGTGCCATGATCAATGTCCTTGTGTCGGATGAATGTATACATCAGAACCGGAATGCTGCCCGCAGAGCTCGTCAGAGGCAAGCCCTTTTTATCCGTGTTTCTGCGGCCTCACAGTCCACCGGGCAAACCTGTACAATGCCGGCTTTCTTTTCGCCGGCGCATGCCCGGCCCCACATCGACAGGTTTGTTTCTTGATCTCCACCGCCAATATCACCATGCAATTCGGGGCTAAACCCCTGTTTGAAAACGTCTCCGCCAAATTTGGTAACGGTAATCGCTATGGCCTGATCGGGGCCAATGGCTGTGGCAAGTCCACACTGATGAAAATCCTGGGTGGCGATCTCGAGCCCTCCGCCGGCCAGGTCATGCTGGAGCCCAATGTCCGTCTGGGTAAACTGCGCCAGGACCAGTTTGCCTATGAGGATTGCTCGGTGATCGATACCGTGATCATGGGCCATGAGGAACTCTGGAACGTCAAGAAAGAGCGTGATCGGATCTATTCCCTGCCCGAGATGAGCGAAGAAGACGGGATGGCGGTCGCGGACCTGGAAGTCCAGTTCGCTGAAATGGACGGCTATACCGCCGATGCCCGCGCCGGCGAGCTGTTGCTTGGCCTGGATATTCCGCTGGAGCAACACAACGGCCCAATGAGCGCGCTGGCACCGGGCTGGAAGCTGCGGGTGTTGCTGGCCCAGGCGCTGTTCTCCGATCCTGATGTGTTGCTGTTGGACGAGCCCACCAACCACCTGGACATCAACACCATCCGCTGGCTGGAAAACATACTGGTGGCCCGCAACAGCACCATGATTATCATTTCCCACGACCGCCACTTCCTGAACAGCGTGTGCACCCACATGGCGGATCTGGACTATGGCGAACTGCGCCTGTTCCCGGGCAACTACGACGAATACATGACCGCCGCCACCCAGGCTCGCGAGCGTATGCTGTCGGACAACGCCAAGAAAAAGGCGCAGATTGCCGAACTGCAGCAGTTTGTCAGCCGCTTTTCGGCCAACGCCTCCAAGGCCAAGCAGGCTACCTCCCGTGCCCGCCAGATCGACAAGATCCAGCTGGAAGAGGTGAAGCCCTCAAGTCGGGTGAGCCCGTTTATCCGTTTTGAACAGGGCAAGAAACTTCACCGTCAGGCGGTGACTCTCAAGAACATGACCAAGGGCTTTGATGATAAGCCCCTGTTTAAGAATCTGAACCTGCAGGTCGAAGCCGGTGAGCGAATCGCCATCATTGGTCCCAACGGCATCGGCAAAACCACGCTTCTGCAATGCATGTCAGGGGCCTACACGCCCGACAGTGGCGAGGTGAAGTGGACCGACAGCGCGGAAGTGGGCTACTTCGCCCAGGACCACACGGCGGACTTTGCCGAGGATGAAACCCTGACCGACTGGATGGCCCAGTGGACCAAGGGTGGCGAACAGCTGGTGCGCGGCACCCTGGGCCGCATGCTGTTCTCCGGTGACGATATCGGGAAATCGGTGCGGGTGATCTCGGGCGGAGAGCAGGGCAGGATGCTGTTCGGCAAGCTGATTCTGCAGAAGCCCAATGTGATGCTGATGGATGAGCCCACGAACCACCTGGATATGGAGTCCATCGAGGCATTGAACCTGGCGCTGGAGAACTATCCGGGTACACTGATTTTCGTCAGCCATGATCGGGAGTTTGTTTCTTCCCTTGCGACTCGAATTATTGAGCTTAAGGCTGATGGGGTGACTGATTTCAGTGGCTCTTATGATGATTATCTTCGGAGCCAGGGGTACTTCTAAGGCTCAGGGTTGGGTGCAGGCGGTCATGTGGGACTGGCTTTCCAAAACACGCTCCTTGCGGCCCATCCATGGGGCGCTTGGGCTCCGCCCCTCTGCGCTTATTGCTCCTGCGTCGCGCAGAGGGTCCTGGGCAGGCCGTCCATGGCCTGCCCGTGAAGAGCTTTTCGCTCTTCACCCCTGGCTCCGCACAGTTTTGGAAAGCCAGTCCCACACGCCCGCTCTTACCTGTGAGTGAGCCTCAAACAAAACAACGGATACGGAAAAATGGGCGAGACTGAAGTCATTAGTGCTACCCGCAAATGGGTTGAAGACGTCGTGGTCGGCTACAACTTGTGCCCGTTCGCCAAACGGGAACTGGTGCGGAACCGGGTACGGTTTGTGGTTTCTGAAGCCGAAACGGAAGACGAGCTGCTGCAGGCCCTGCACTCGGAGCTTCAACGACTTGAAGACGAGCCGGAGATTGAAACCACGCTTTTGATCCATCCGGGTGTATTGCAGGACTTCGGGCCCTACAATGAATTCCTTGATGCGGCTGATGGTTTGCTGGCGTATCTGGATATGGAAGGCGTTTACCAAATCGCCAGTTTCCACCCGGATTACCAGTTTGCGGGCACCGAGCCCGATGCGGCGGAGAACTACACCAATCGTTCGCCATTTCCCATGCTGCACCTCTTGCGGGAAGCCAGTCTGGAAGCGGCGATTGACAGTTATCCTGATGTGGATGGGATCCCGCAGAGAAACATTGAACTGATGAACGAGCTGGGCTCGGAGAAGATGCGGAGTATTCTGCGTTCCTGTCTTGATGAATCCACTCGCAAGGTCTGAACAGATGGGACTGCTTTTCGAACAGATTGACAGCCAGCCTTCGGTGATTGGTGAGATCACGCTTCGCAGACGCCGGATTCCGGCGATTGGCGACAGGGATATCTACGAGGTGAAGCTGGGCGAGGAATTCCTGATGTCCAGCATGTTCGTGGATGCCGAAGTGGCTCTCTCTGATATCGGGCTGGGCGAAACCGAGGGCGATGATCTCCGGGTAGTTGTTGGTGGCCTGGGCCTGGGTTACACCGCGGTGGCGGCGCTCAGGCACGAGCGTGTTGCCGAACTGCTGGTGGTTGAGTATCTGAAACCCGTTATCGGATGGCATCAGCAGGAGCTGGTGCCTCTTGGTAAAGATCTGAATGCCGATCCCCGGAACCGCTACGTCCATGGCAGTTTCTTCGACCTGGCAATTGCCGATCCGGCAGAGGGTGGTTTCGATCCGAAGAACCCCGGCAAGCCATTCGATGCCATTCTTCTGGATATCGACCATTCCCCCCGGGCGCTGCTGCACGATTCCAGTGCCAGCTTCTACACCGCCAACAACCTGCGGCTGATGGCGCGGCAACTGAAGCCCCGAGGGGTGTTTGCCATGTGGTCGAACGAGGGCGAAGATGACGAGTTCATGGCCGTTCTCAACGAGGTGTTCACCGATGTGGCCTGCCATGTCGTATCCTTCTTCAATCCATTTCAGAACAGGGAATCGTTCAACACCGTGTATGTGGCCCGTAAGCCGGGCTGAGAAACCGGAGCCTGTATGTCTTTAACCACGCACCGCAGCCGACCTTTCAGCTCCAGCCAGCGCCTGCCCGAGCCGGAGCAGCCGCCGGTGTTGCATGAGCCGGAGGAGGCCGGGGCGTTGCTGGCGGAGTTTATCCAGCGCCATCCTCGCTTGCTGATCCTGACTGGCGCAGGGGTCAGTACCGATTCGGGCATCCCGGACTACCGGGACGGCGATGGCGCCTGGAAGCGCAAGCAGCCGGTTCAGCACAAGGCGTTCATGGAAGACGTCTACACCCGCCAGCGCTACTGGGGCCGGAGCCTGATTGGCTGGCCGGTCATGCGTAATGCCAGGCCCAATCCTTCCCACCATTACATCTCTGACCTGGAACTGCTCAACCACAGCAGTCTGGTGGTTACCCAGAACGTGGATCGGTTGCACCAGAAGGCAGGCACCCGGGGGGTGACGGACCTGCACGGGCGGGCCGATCAGGTGGTGTGCATGAGTTGCGGCTACCGTTGCCCGCGGGATGAGGTGCACGACCGTTGCGCCGATCTGAACCCGGGGTTCCAGAAATACACCGCCGAGACAGCGCCGGATGGCGATGCCGATCTGGATGTGGATTTCGAGGATTTCCGGCTGGCGGATTGTCCGAAGTGCGAAGGGATTCTGAAGCCGGATGTGGTGTTCTTTGGTGACTATGTTCCAAAAGACCGGGTGTATTCGGCCCTGGATACGCTGAAGGCCAGTGATGGCCTCTTGGTAATCGGTTCGTCGTTGATGGTGTATTCCGGGTTCCGTTTCTGCCGGTACGCCAACGAATGGAACAAGCCCATTGCCACCCTGAACCTGGGGCGGACGCGGGCTGAAGATCTGGTAGATTTGAAGTTGAACGCGAGGATCGGGGAGACCCTGAAGGCCTCCCTCGATCAGCTTTAGCGGCGGCTTACATCAGGTTGTAGATAAACACCACTGCCACGGCAACCGGAGTGATGAAACGCACGGTGATCAGCCACAGGTTAAACATGGCCGGTGACAGTGCCAGTTCACGCTCCATGGCCTGACGTGACATCACCCAGCCCGCAAACAGGGCCACCAGCAGTCCGCCCAGGGGCAGCATTATGTTGGCGGTGAAGAAGTCCAGCAGGTCGAAAATGGTCTTGCCTTCCAGCATGGGGACAAAGCCAAGCGGTGCGAAGTCGGACCAGAGGTTCAGGGACAGAATCGAGGCAATGCCCAGTCCCCAGCAGACAAAACCGGCGCCCAGTGTGCTGACGGTGCGGTTCATGCCTTTACGCTCTTCCAGCCATTCCACAGTCGGCTCCAGAAGCGAAATCCCCGACGTCCAGGCGGCAAAGATCAGAAGTACAAAGAACAGGGTGCCGAACAGGGAACCCATGGGCATCTGACCGAAGGCCAGCGGCAGGGTCTGGAAGATCAGCCCCGGCCCCGCTCCCGGCTCAAGGCCGTTCGCGAACACAATCGGGAAGATGGCCAGGCCTGCGAGCAGCGCCACGCCGGTGTCGATGACCGATACGCTGATCGAGGTCTTGGCAATGGAAATGTTCTTAGGCAGGTAAGAGCCATAAGCCATCATGACCGCCATACCAAGGCTCAGGGTGAAGAACGCGTGCCCCAGGGCTACCAGTATTCCGGATGTTGTGAGCTTGGAGAAATCGGGCTGGAACAGGAATGCGGCGGCTTGCCCGAAGTGCCCGGTTGTCATTGCATAGCCGACCACGATCAGCAGCAGTACGAACAGGGCCGGCATGAGAATGCTGACAGCCCGCTCAAGCCCCGAGCGAACGCCTCGCACTACCACAACCATCACCATAGCCATGAACAGGGTATGCCAGGCCAGCAGTTTGGTGGGATCGCTTAGAAGGCCCGAGAATATCGCGCCTACGGCATCGGCAGACTGCCCGGCAAGCTGGCCGCTGGCGGTTGTGCCTACGTAGGAAATGGCCCAGCCGCCGATGACCGAGTAGAACGACAGAATCAGAAAACCCGCCAGAATGCCGATGGCACCGACCAGCTTCCAGGCCGGCTTGAGTCGGTCATGCTCGGCGATCAGGCTCAGACTCTTGACGGGGCTCCTGCCACCGCGACGACCGATCATGACTTCCGCCATCATGATAGGAATCCCGACGACCGCGATGCACAGCAGATACACCAGCACGAAGGCGCCGCCACCGTTCTCACCGGTGACATAAGGAAATTTCCAGATATTGCCCAGGCCCACGGCAGAGCCGGTAGCGGCAAGAATAAAGGCCAGACGTGATGACCAGAGCCCGCGTTGGGCGTTTGAACCTTCAAGCGCCCCGGAATAAGCGGCGGAATCTGAAGAAGTGACGGACATAACTATCTCCCGAAGTATTTGTTTTTGTGTCAGGGTTTAAGAGGGAAGCCGCAGCTGTCTGCAGCTTCCTGAGGGTGCGCCGGTGTCAGCTCAGCCGGTGCGGGCCAATCGCTCGGACGCCTGTCCGGCTCCGGCGGTGTGCTTTTTGAACCGTTCCTCGGCAAGCTCGTTGGCAATCTCCCCGGTGGGGCGACCCGAGCGGTCGGAACGGTTGAAGATTTCGGTCAGGGTGTCGCCGATGGTCTCGACATGGGCACGAACCGTTTCCGGTGTGGCCCCGGTGCGCTCGTAGAACACATCGATGATGCCGCCGGCATTGATGGCAAAGTCCGGTGCATAGAGAACGCCCCGGTCCCGCAGCATGGCAACGTGCTCAGGGTGTTCCAGCAGATTGTTGGCGGCGCCGGCGACGATCCGGGCCTTCAGTTGGGGAATGCTGTCATCGTTCAGTACTGCCCCCATGGCACAGGGCGCTACCACGTCCACAGGCAGTGACAATATGTCCTCGGCAGCCGCTGGCTTGGCTCCCAGCTGATCCACGGCCCGCCGCATATTGTCGTCATGGATGTCATAGACCCAGAGATCAGCGCCGGCGTCCTTCAGGTGTCTGGCCAACCGGAAACCGACATTACCGATGCCCTGAATGGCTACTTTCAAACCGTTGAGGTCGTCCCGCCCAAGTTTGTGTTTTACCGCTGCTTTGAGGCCGATAAAGGTGCCGTAGGCTGTCGCCGGTGACGGGTCGCCGTTGCTTGGGTTGCCGTCGAAGCCGGTGCGCGAGGCAATTCCCGCAACGTGGCTGGTGTGTCGGCCCATGACCTTGAGGTCGGGGACGCTGGTGCCCGAGTCTTCTGCCGCAATGTACTGCCCGCCAAGACTTTCCAGATGGCGGCCCATGGCCTCCATCATCGCTTCGGTTTTCTGTTTGCGCGGGTCGCCAATAATCACGGACTTGCCGCCACCCAGATCCAGGTTGGCGAGGGCCGATTTGTAGGTCATACCCCGCGAAAGCCGCAAGACATCGCGAACCGCCTCTTCATCGGAGGCATAGGGAAACATTCGGCAGCCTCCCAATGCGGGGCCGCGGGAAGTGTTATGTATGGCAACGATGGCCTTCAGGCCGGTTTCGGGATCGCAGAAAAAGGAAAGATGTTCGTGGTTATCGAACTCGGGATGGCTGAATAGCATTGTGAAATCCTCTCCCACCGGCCGGATCTCGGCATGAGCGGGTATCTTGTTCTTGTCTGCCGGCTTGTGGCCGGCGTTCCGATTTCAGGTGTCCGGTATATCCGCTGGGGGTGGCCCACCGAAAGTGCCCTTTTGGGGCTGGACGAAAAACAAACTAGCGGCAATTGACGTTAACGTCAACATGCGAATGTGAACTATCCGATACAAGGCTCATCCCCGGATTCGGGCGCCTCCCCGGTAAACATTTGAGGCAATCATGAGGTTAAATGCCCTCATGCGTTGCGCGGATCTGGTCCATTAGTCGCAGATGTGCCCCTTTCTGCGGAAACTACCTATACGCGGATCGGGGAAACTGACCTAGTTTCCCCGGATGTCTGTCGCTTCCTATTCTTATCAGCTACAGCCGGCCCGGGTACGGGTGGAGTTTTTCCGGCTGCTTCCCATCTCGTTATTCGTGGTGGCGTTTGGCGCTGCCTTTGGATTGGCAGCTACCCAGAAAGGCCTTGAGCCGCTCCAGGCGGTGCTGATGAGTGCGACGGTGTTTGCCGGGGCCTCCCAGTTTGCCGCCGTCGATATGTGGGGCACCGAGGTATCTGTACTTCCGATGATCGCGGTGGTCTTTGCCATCAATTCCCGCCATCTGCTTATGGGCGCTTCGCTATACCCGATGCTGAAAGATGTATCGCCGGGCAAGCGCTATGGTCTCTTGCTGTTGCTGACCGATGCCAACTGGGCGGTTTCGGCCCAGGAATACCAGAGTGGCCGACGAAACCTGGAGGTTATCCTTGGTGGCGGGTTGGCTCTTTGGCTGGCCTGGATCATCGGGACCGGTCTGGGCGTCTATTTTGGTGGCCTTCTGCAGGATCCCAAATCCCTGGGCCTGGACATGGTTCTCGGCTGCTTCCTCCTGGCCATGGCACTGGGCGGCAAGAAATCCCCGAGAGTGCTCGTGGCCTGGACCGTCACAGCGCTGGCTTCATTGGCGGCCTGGAAATGGTTGCCGGCGAATACCCACGTCGTCGTGGGCGCGCTCGCCGGTGGTGCGATCGGGTTCTTCTGGCTCGAGCGAAAGCCTGCGCCTGCTTCTGACGCGGAGGACAGCACCCATGACCGTTGAGACCACCACAGCCGGTATTCTGTTCCTGATTGCGATCATGACCGCCGTTACACTGGTAACCCGTTTTGGCGGCGTGTTCATCATGTCGTTCGTGAAGATCAATCCTCGTATCGAGAGCTTTATCAACACCATGGCCAGCTCGGTCCTGATTGCCATCATTGTGCCCATGGCCGTGACGGGGGACGCTGGTGCGCTGGCGGCCCTGACCACGACGGCGGTTACCATGCTGGCGTTGCGTAAACCTCTCCCGGCCATTGCCGCCGGGATTGCCGCTGCCGGAATCGTGCGGTTTCTGGCCTAACCTCTCGAATCTGAAGTGATTAAAAAGTGCTCAAGTCCGGGGGGCTGCGGCCGATATACCTGTGTAGTAATTACAGGTGCCCAAAGCCATGATTTCCTCCAGCCAGATTTCGCTTTTCCAGGACAGTTCCCGCCAGGTATCGGCTTTCGACAGCACGCAGCTCCGCATCAACCGGCAATCTGCCGCTGCGCCGCAGGCCAATGAGAACGCGGTTGGCTCAGAGTTAACGCTCATGCGCCAGGCTGCCTATCGTTACAGCAGCCAGGAGCAGCTCGCCTTCAGCGGCAGCAGCACCGTGACGGATGGCGGTCAGCAGAGCGTCTTTACCAGTGCGCAGCTTGCCGAGAAAACTTCAGAGTTGTTTCTGATGGGCCAGCAGGCACTGAGCGTTAGCCGTGCCGCGCTCGGTGGTGATGCGGGTGTCGAGGGTCGGGGCAGTCTCTCGGTTTCTGCCGGACGCTATATGTTTTACTCGGAGAGCGAATCCAGAAGCTTTGCCTCCACTGGCACCATCGCATTGGAGAATGGCGAGACCATCGACTTCACCCTCTCACTGCGACAGTCCCAGTCCCGGACCTACGAGTACTCGGAACTGGTGCAGATTCAGGAACGGCCACTCACCGACCCTCTGGTGATCAACTTCGGCACTGCCACAGCCCGCCTGACCGATACCCTCTTCGAGTTCGACCTGAACGGTAACGGTGAAACCGGGCAGTTTGCCACCCTGGGCAGCGGTAGCGGCTACCTGGTGCTGGACCGAAATGGCAACGGCAAGGTGGACGACGGCTCCGAACTGTTTGGTCCCCGGAGCGGCTCCGGCTTTGGCGAGCTGGCCCGGTTCGATGACGACGGTAACCGCTGGATTGATGCCAGTGATGAGATCTTTAAATCGCTGTCCGTGTGGGTGCAAACCGCGGACGGCTCCCAGGCTTTGAAATCCCTGGAGGAAGTCGGGGTTCAGGCGCTGTACGTGGACAATGTAGAAGACCGCTTCACGCTGGCCAACAGTCAAGGTGTGCCGCTGGGCCAGATCAAGGGTTCGGGAATCTATCTGACGACCGACGGTGAGGTTCGCACCCTGGAAGAAATTGATCTTGCCGAGCAGAACACCGCCGACGCGCCGGCCGCCGAGACGGTACTGAGTCGCGACAGTGGCTCGCCGGATCGCGGTGGTAACGGTCTGGTTGAGGCCCGGGTGGAAGCGATCCGCTCCGCGCTTGAGAAGCTCAATGAAATCCGCGAGAAGCAGAAGGCATTTATCGAAGAGTCAAAGGATTCCGGTAAGCCGGAATCTCCCATCGTCGATTACCTGAAACTGATCGACAAGATGCGCTTGGAGATGCTGAACAGCCAGGATGAGAAGAAGCAGGCGGCGAGCCGGTATCTGGAGTTTGCCAGCTTGTAGGGATTGACTCCGAGGCAGGTCCGGTCGGGGGCAAGGCTCCCAAAAATGTGCGGAGCCAGGGATGGCGGAGCCAAGCGTACACGGACGTATTCACAGCGTTTTTTGGGAGCCTTGCCCCCGGCCGCGCCGTCTGTTTACTCCATGGAGGGCTTGGTCATTGGATTGGTATTTATCAGGGCCAGCTCTCCAATGCCGGGTAGTTTTACCCCCAACGCCAACGGGTTAATACCGAAAGAGAGGCCTAGAAGGTTCAATTCCAGTCCCTCGCGAATGCCTGCCAATACGCCAAAATACCCGCCCAGCGAGACCTGATAACCCGCGCCACCCGGAACCTCTGCGATAATACGGTCGCCGAGGTAGTCCTTGCCGATCGCGTGGTTCGGCAGAGCCACATCGAGACCCTCAACCTCCCTGATTACCCAGGCCACGAAGGTGTTGCTGTTGGGGCCGGGCCAGGCTTCGTATTCGGTCGGGTAGGGGTAGGACGCCACTGCCTGGTAGATGTCGGGAATCAGCTTTTCGGCTTCTTCGCCGCGGATATCGGCATAGAGGTCCGGCTTTGCACCGTACCAGTGTCTGTCGGGCTCACCGGGCCGTGAATTTACCACGTAGCTGCGCCAGCCAGTCACCTCATGAACCCGATAATGGCTGGCCCCTTTTTCCTTGGTGGCTATCCAGGTATGGACAGCAAAGTAACCTCGCCAACTCCAGGCCCGGGCGCCGTATACCTGAACGATGGCTTCCTCGGCCTGTTCTGGCAGAGGGGCAATTCGGGCGCTTTCCCGGGTGGCTGTTTGCCAGCTCTCGGCTCCCTGCAGGCTGCCACTGGTGGCCAGCAGAATCGGGCCAGCCAGCAGCAGGAGCACGGCGCCGAAGAACCAGCCGGTGTATCTGAAAAATCGTTTCATGAACTCAGTCCGAAGCGTGGGGTAGACGGGACCCTCTGAGTGACAGAAAGTTCCTCACGACTACCTGGATTATAGGGGACAGATACGCCAGCCGTGGGTTGGCGGATGAGGCTTGTACCGGTCTGTGGTTTGCCGTGAGGACGCTTGTCTTCTAGGCTCAGACATACAAATCGCAATTCCCAGGAGGCTTTAATGTCTGACCATCACGTGTACAAAAAAGTGGAAATTGTCGGGTCTTCCAAGAAAAGCATTGAAGACGCCATTGAGAATGCACTTGAGGAATGTGGTAAAAGCGTTCGCAACATGGAGTGGTTTGAGGTAACCGAAACCCGCGGCCATATCGTTGATGGCAAGGTGGGCCATTATCAGGTCGTAATGAAAGTCGGTTTCCGTATCGCCAACAGCTGAACAGGCGCTCCCTAGTTACTGCGAATTGCCCGGTGCCGAATGGACGAGACCAGCTGGTTCATCAGCTCCCGGGCCTCGCCCTCGTGCAGGCTGTGGCATTTGTCCTGCAAGACCCGGCGATCGTGATTGGATGAGTCGCTAGGGACATCTTTTAGCAGGTCCAGATACTGGCAGGCCGCAAGGTGCGCCTTGATCTCGGCATCAATCAGCCGGGTAACCAGTTCATCGACGGACTCTGTGCAGAAGGGGCGGTTCCGGTTAAGCAGCTCTCGGGCCTCCAGGGCCGCATTGCGAGCTTCCAGTCTGAGTTCGCCGGCCGCTTCGCCGCCTTCAACCGCCCTCAGGAACATGCCCAGGCGTTCATGAAGATTCCATACCTGTGGCCAGATCCTGGCGTAGGCTTCCACTTCTTTCTGATAGCGGGCTTCTTCAACTGGGGAGCCTGAAGCGCCATTGCCGGACTCACCCGGACGATTGAATTGTGCTACCCGTATGTCGTCAACTTCCCGCCACAGCGTATCGGAATGCTCCCGTAATGCGGTCAACTGGTCCTCGCTACGCCGGCGAGCGCCCGATCCGATGAACAGGGCAATCACGGCCAGGCCCAGGGCGGCCGCTGAAAGCAGAAGCGGCAGGCCGCCTGCCGATAACATGCTCCACAATGGGTCTGTATCCATGGTGTCTGACCCCCGCGTAAATCCAGTCTGGGTCTATCAGTATAGAAGTTAATCCGGCGTCTGCTGTCGGAAGGGCAGGGCGGATTCCGCATCGCTGAAATAAGCACGCACGTGGTCCGCCTCCTCTCGGGTGAAGTTTTCTATGGCTTCGCGGAAGCCGGGGTGCAGAACGCCATGCCAGGAGTGGGTGATTACCGGCTCAAAGCCACGTACCAGTTTGTGTTCGCCCTGGGCGCCGGCATCAATATGGCTGAGGCCGAGGTCCATCGCCAGTTCGATGCCCTGGTAGTAGCAGGTTTCAAAGTGCAGGTGGTTATATTCGTCAAGGCAACCCCAGTAACGCCCGTAGAGGGTGGTTTTGCCCGCCAGGAACAGGGCACCGGCAATCATTTCGCCCTCGCGCACTGCCATCACCAGATGTACGTGTTCGGGTAGCTGTTCCAGAAGCAGCTCAAAGAATCGCTTGTTGAGGTAAGGTCGTTGGCCCCGTTTCAGATAAGTCGCCTGGTAAAACACATAGAACGCGGAAAGCACGTGCTCCGGAATATCCCGGCCATGAAAGCGTGTAAAGGAAATTCCCTGGTCCGCAACCTGGCGACGTTCCTTGCGGATGGACTTGCGCTTGCGGGAAGTCAGCGCCGCCAGGAAGTCCTCGAAATTACGGTAATCATGGTTATGCCAGTGGAACTGGCATCCGATGCGATGTAAGGCCTGCTCGTGTTGAAGCAGCTCCTGGTCCTCTTTGCCGGGAAACAGCAGGTGCCAGGAGTGGGCTCCCAGTTCATCGGTCAGCCTGTCCAACAGGTGATGAACCTGTTCCGGTACCAGCTGTTGTCGAATGTCCGGATCCAGCAGCAGCCTTGGGCCTGAGGATGGCGTGAAGGGAATGGCGATCAGTAATTTTGGATAGTACGCCAGCCCATGCCGCTGGTATGCATCGGCCCAGGCCCAGTCAAACACATATTCCCCCATGGAGTGGCTCTTCAGAAAAGCCGGCGCAAGGCCGACGATTCTGCCAGCCTTTCGGAACACGAGGTGACGTGGCGACCACCCGGTCTCCGGGGATGTGCATCCGGACGCTTCCAGTGCCTGGAAAAACTCGTAACGAAGAAATGGATTGCTATGCCCAGCCAGCCGCTCCCACTCAGGGGCGGGAATATCATTGATGCTGGTGCAGGTTTCCAGTGTGAGAGTCGCTGGTCCGGGTTCTGACATGGTGAGGGAAAACTCCTTTATGTACCCGATACCATACGTCAGAAGACGGCTTTTGATCACCCCGGGGTCAGTGTAAAGGTTCTGCAAAGTGGCCTGGCCCGAATCAGTGGTTTGCGGGTAGCGTGTTAGACTTCAGCAGCAACTGTGGTCGGCACGACAGGTGGAGAAGCGACATGCAGAACAGGGTGTTACTGGTCGAGGACGATGATGAATTGCGGGAATTGCTTGCCCGTTACCTGACCAATCAGGGATTTACCATTCGGGAAGCTGCCAATGGCCGGGACGGCCTCGCCCTGGCGCTGGGTCAGGACTGCGATATTGTCGTGCTGGACATCATGCTGCCGGATATCAGTGGCCTCGAGGTGTTGCGGGAACTGAGGGCAGAGACCCATCTGCCCGTGGTATTACTGACCGCCCGGGGCGACGAAACGGATCGAATCGTCGGTTTCGAGGTTGGTGCCGATGACTATATTCCCAAACCCTGTAATCCGCGCGAGCTGGTGGCCCGGCTGCAGGCGCTTTTGCGGCGGATTGCCTGGGACCAGAAAACCGAAGTCAATGCGGCCCGGACCTATGGCGACCTACGTGTCGAGCCGGGCCATCGCCGAATTTACCAGAATGATGTGGCGATGGAGTTGACCGCCACCGAGTACGAGGTTCTGCAGGTTCTTCTGGCACACGCAGGCAGCGTGGTCCGCAAAACCGATCTCATGCAATGGGCGCTGGGCCGGCGCCTTGAAGCTTACGACCGCACCCTTGATATGCACATCAGTAACCTTCGCAAAAAACTGGGCAACGACGACCCGCCCCGTATCGAAACCGTTAGGGGGCTGGGGTACAGCTATCGGGTGCCAGAATGAAACAGCGGCCCATGTTCCCTCTGTTCTGGCGGATCTTCCTGTCGATCTGGCTGGCTATGGCGGTCACCGTGGTGGCCAGTAACCTTGCAACCAGGATGCTTCTGGACCGGGAGCGGGAAGCCATCGAGCGCCAGGCAGGTCTAAGGGATCTGGCCGAAGAAGCTATCGCAATTCGCGAGGCCGGCGACCGTGGCGAAGCGTGGCGTTTTCTGCGGGACGAAGGCGAGCGTCTTGAACTGTTTCTGGTGTTGCTCGAACAGGATGAAAACGATGGCAAGCTGCCCTCGTTCATCCGCGACCGCATGAAATCCGGCTGGTACCCGCAGAAACCCGCGGTACTGGACGTTGGCGGCGGTTACCGGTTGGTGGCCTGGCCACGGGTGCAGGGCGCCGGCTGGCTCAACCCGAGATTCTTCAGGGCCATCGAGCTCGGGCTGGCCCTGCTGATGATTTCACTGGCGTGCTGGTGGATCGCCCGCCTGGTATCGCGACCGTTGAAACACATGGAAAGCACCGCCCAGGCGATTGCGGCCGGTGATAATTCTCTGAGAGTCAGCGAAAAGATCGCCCAACGCCGGGATGAGGTGGGGCAACTGGCCACGGCTTTCAATGCCATGACCGAACAGCTCTGCAGTCTGCTGGAACGCCAGAAACATCTGCTTCGGGATATTTCCCACGATTTGCGAACGCCGCTCACCCGCCAGCGTATAGCCATTGAGCTGGCAAACGAGGCCGGTGCAGATGAAGAGCTGATGGCCAGCATTCTGCGCCAGAACGAACGGCTTGAAACCATGACCGGTCAGATACTGACGTTATACCGGGTTACCGAAGCCGGCGGCGATATCGAGCGCGAGCCCCTCCGGCTGGTGCATGTGATCAATCAGGTTCTCAAGGATGCAGCGGACTATGCCGAACACCAGGGTGTGGACTGCAAACTCGTGGTGTCGCCGGAAAGTTCAAGGGCGTCGGTGCTGGGTGATGAAGGGCTTTTACAGCGAGCCATCGACAACATCCTGCAGAATGCCCTCGACCACACGCCACCTGGCAGGGCTGTTCATCTGGCCGTGACGGTGGCCGATGACTGGTTGACGCTAACGGTTGATGACGAGGGGCCGGGCGTTCCGGATGAGCTGATCGGCCAGCTTTTCGAGCCGTTCTTCCGCGCAGACAAGTCTCGCGGGGGCACGGGCTGGGGGCTTGGCCTGGCCATTGCCAGAGACATCGTAGCGGCCCACGATGGCGTGATCGGGGCAGCAGCGGGAGAAACTGGCGGCTTACGGGTGACGCTTCGCCTTCCGGTGTTTTTCGGGGGCGGCTGACTCCGGCTCCGGGTCGGAAGGTTTCAGTTTTTCGGCGCCGGAAAAGTCGATACCCTCCTGCAGCTCGTCTTCGTCAAAGCGGATTCCGCAGGCCGCTTTCCGAATCTTCGCGGGCTTTGCCGTGCCCGGGTTGTTGTATTCGTCTTCAGAGGCCATAGGTCGTTGTCCATGAAAAAAGATTACCCCGTTCCGGCAGGATACCTTGAGCGTGAAACGGAAGTGAAGAAAAGCCGGTTCATTGCCCGGGTAGCCCCGGTGAGTTCGCGGGAGGAGGTGAAGGACTGGCTGGAACAGGCCCACCAGGACCACCCGGACGCCCGGCATATCTGCTGGGCCTACCAGATCGGGCGTCCCGGTTCTGCCGCCGAAGCTGGTATGAACGATGATGGTGAACCGTCCGGAACGGCCGGAAAGCCGATTCTCAACGTGATTCAGCACAAGGATATGGGGGATGTGCTGGTGATGGTGGTCCGGTACTTTGGTGGCATCAAACTGGGCGCAGGTGGCCTGGTGCGAGCCTATGCCGGAGCTGCAGAGAGCGTGCTGTCGGCTGTTGATCGGGTGGTCCAGAAGCCCATGGTGGACGTGCTGGTGCTCCTGTCATTTGCTGACGAGCAACCGCTGCGGCACTGGTGTGAGATGAACGGGGCATCGGTGGAATCGGTGGATTACGGGGCCTCGGTACGGGCTGGTGTTCTGGTCCCCGAGGATCAGGTCGAGGCATTCGGAGCCTTCTGCGATGCCCATAAACTGGATTACAGTTTAGAAAGGTGACGGATCCCGGGGGCATCGTTGTGCGTCTGCGAGGCGTATACTGTTCGTAAATCTGAGTCTCAATCGAGGACAGGAATCATGATGCGTTTTCTGATGTTAGCGGTTGTTGCACTGGCCATGACCGGTTGTGCCAGCAACGTGGTGACCGACTACAACTCTTCCGTGGTTTTCGGTAATTATGCCTCCTGGGCGTTTGCCGGTGGCACCGATTCGTCTTCCTTTACCTCACTCGACGGCACTCGGGTGCGCAGTGCCGTTGAGCGAGAGTTGAATCGCAAAGCGCTGAAACAGGTCCCTGAAGCAGAGGCCGACTTGCTGGTGAGCTGGCAGATCGTGCCCGAGGAGCGTCTTGAGCAGACGGGGCTGGGACTCGGATTTGGTTTTGGTAGCGGGAATTTCGGCTGGGCCCTGTCTGCGCCGCCACCCGTACGTGAAATTGAAGAGGGAAAGCTGGTTGTAGAGCTGGCAGACAGCAAGTCGAAAGAAGTTGTCTGGCGCGCCGCCAGTCGGCGCTATCTCAATGAAAACCAGTCACCCGAGACCCGAAGAGAACTGATCGACGAGGTCGTGGCCGAAATGTTTACCAAGTATCCTCCTGGTCTCGATTGAAGGCGTTACAAGACAGGAATAGCACGGAGACAGAATGAAGAAGCGATCTGAGGGCGGTCTGGTTTTTTCGACCGAGCAGGGGCGTATGTGCCCGGATTGCCGTAACCCCGTGAATGAATGTACCTGCGTTACATCATCACGGCCTGCCGGGGATGGCATTGTCAGAGTGAGCCGGGAGACCAAGGGTCGCAAGGGTAAGGGTGTCACCCTGATTACCGGCATTCCACTGGACGACAAAGAACTGAAAGCCTATGCCAAGGTGTTGAAAGCCAAATGCGGCACCGGTGGCACGGTAAAAGATGGTGTGGTCGAAATCCAGGGCGACCAGCGGGATCTTCTGGTTCCGCTGCTTGAGCAGAAGGGGTGGACGGTTAAGCGCGCCGGTGGCTGATGGTATAACACGCAAATCCCCCACGCTCACGTTACAATAGAGCCCGCGTTAACAAATCCCGAGTTTCATACCAACCGGAATCTGCCCAGAAATCCCTGCAATTATGCCGTTGGATGGCGGATTCTGTTCGACCGGAGGCAAGCATGCATATACTGGTTTTGGGCGCAGGCGTTGTGGGTACTACCACGGCCTGGTATCTGCAGAAGCAGGGGCACCAGGTAACTGTGGTTGATCGCCAGAACCAGGCCGGCCTGGAAACCAGTTATGCCAACGGCGGTCAGATCTCCGTTTCCCATGCGGAGCCGTGGGCCAACCCGTCCGCCCCTCTGAAAGTCATGAAATGGCTGTTCCAGCCCGACGCGCCCCTGCTGTTCCGGCCAAGACTGGATCCCGCCCAGTGGCGCTGGGCGCTCTCTTTTCTGGGACAGTGCACCTCGGCCCGGGCTGCCCACAACATCCGCCAGATGGTGAATCTCGGCACCTACAGCCGCAGCCAGTTGCAGGCTCTGCGTAACGAAGCGGGCATCGAGTACAACCATCTCGAGAAGGGTATCCTGCACTTCTACACCAATCCTGCGGAGTTTGATGGTGCCATGGAGCCGACCCGGATCATGCAGGATCTGGGGTGTGACCGTCAGATTATCGATGCAGACCGGGCGGTAGAGTTGGAGCCGGCACTCAAGCCGATCCGCAACCGGATTGCCGGGGCAACCTACACCTCGGAAGACGAATCCGGTGATGCCCGGATGTTTACCCAGAACCTTGCAAAACGCTGCGCGGAGGCCGGCGTAGAGTTCCGGTACGGCACTGAAATCCTGGGCTTCGAACGCGCCGGCGAGCGGGTACTCGGTATCCAGACGCTCCGGGACGGCCATCATGAGACGCTGCGCGCGGATGCCTACGTGCTGAGCATGGGCAGCTTCAGTGCGGCGCTCGCCAGTCAGCTCGGTATTTTCCTCAACATCTATCCGGCCAAAGGCTATTCGATTACGGTACCGGTGAAGAACGAGGAGGCGGCGTTCAATGTCAGCCTCACTGACGACGAGTACAAGCTGGTTTATTCCCGCCTGGGTGATCGCATGCGCGTGGCGGGCACGGCCGAACTGAACGGCTACAGCCGGAAACTGAACTATACCCGCTGCCGCGCTATCGTGCGCCGCACAGCGGAAGTCATGCCCGAAGCAGGTTACTGGGATCAGGCGGAGTTCTGGACCGGCTTACGGCCTGCGACGCCTTCCAACGTGCCGTACATCGGAAAAAGCCACTTCGCCAACCTCTACCTGAATACCGGACACGGCACCCTTGGATGGACCCATTCCTGTGGTTCCGCCGCGGCCCTTGCGGACATTATTGACGGCCGCAAGCCTGAAGTGGATTTTACGTTTTCCGGGCTATAAAAAAGGGGCCAGATGAGGTGTGTCATCTGGCCCCTTCCCAAACGCCTCACTGATTACTGCAACTGATCCCGAATCAGTTTCTTGTTGATCTTGCCAACACTGGTCTTCGGAATATCTTCCACGAAATCAATATGCTCCGGGATCGCCCATTTATTGATCTCGCCGCTTTCCACAAACTGCTTCAGATGGTTCTGGATATCCTCGGCACTGGCTTGCTCGCCCGGCTTCAGGGTGACCAGAGCATGCGGGCGTTCGCCCCATTTCTCATCGGGCACGCCAACGACCGCAGCACCGGCGACAGCGGAATGCTGGCTGATCAGGTTTTCCAGATCCAGTGAAGACAGCCACTCACCACCGGTCTTGATCACGTCCTTGATGCGATCCTTGATGGTGATGGTGTTGTCCGGCTCCATGGAAGCTACGTCGCCGGTGTGTAGCCAGCCACCTTCCCAGAGCTGTTCGCCTTTCTCGGGCTCCTTGAAGTAACCCTGGGTCAGCCATGGCGCGCGGGCCACGATCTCTCCCTTGGCCTCGCCATCATGGGGGACCGGATTGCCTTCGGGGTCCACAATTTCCAGCTCAACCATGGGCGTCGCAATACCGGTCTTCACCCGGATCGCAGTTTGCTGCTCAAGAGGCAGTTCCAGGTCTTCGGGTTTCAGGTGCGACGCGCAGAGCAGCGGACAGGTCTCAGACATGCCGTAGGCGGTGTAAAGTTTGATGCCGAGCTTGGCCCCGGCGTCGCAAAGCCCTTTGGTAAGCGCGCTGCCGCCAATCAAGACGTGCCAGTTGCTCAGATCAGCCGTCTTGATGGATTCGGTGGCCATCATCATCTGCATGATGGTGGGCACGCAGTGAGAGAAAGTCACTTTGTGTTCCTTGAGCAGATCCACCAGCAGCTCCGGCTCATAGCGGCCCGGATATACTTGCTTGATGCCCATCATGGTGGCGGCATAGGGCACGCCCCAGGCATGCACATGGAACATGGGCGTCACTGGCATGTAGACCGACGAGGAACGCATCAGCGGCATCTCGTCGAATGACGCAACGGTGCCCGTCATGGCCAGCGTGTGCAGCACCAGCTGGCGGTGGCTAAAGTAGACGCCTTTGGGATTGCCGGTTGTGCCCGTGGTGTAGAAGGTGGTCGCTACACTGTTTTCGTCGAAATCGGGGAAGTCGAACTTGTCATTGGCCCTGGCGAGAAGGTCCTCATACTCCCCGACAGCCTCAACAGGTGCCTGTTGTGCGGTATTGCTGTCGGTGAGCTGAATCCAGGTCTTGACCGTTTTGATCTCGTCTTTGACCGCCTCAATGATCGGGAGGAAGTCGTCGTGAACCAGAACCACATCGTCTTCGGCGTGGTTCATGGTGTAAACGATCTGGTCCGGCGACAACCGGATGTTGACGGTGTGCAGAATGGCGCCAATCATCGGAATGGCAAAGAAGCACTCCAGGTACCGGGGGGTATCCCAGTCCATGACCGCAACGGTATCGCCCGGTTTCACGCCGGCATCGGTCAATGCGTTTGCCAGGCGGTGAATGCGTTCGACGAGATCCGTATAGGTGTACTTGCTGCGGTTGGAGTAGACAATTTCCTGGTCTGGATTGTACCTGGGGCCCGAGAGCAGGAGTCGTTTGATCAGCAGCGGGTACTCATAGGCGTTTTCAGCCGGGGGTAGAATGCGTGTCTGTGCCATTACGTGTGTCCTCTTTCCCAGTTGTTGGTGTTATCGCGAGAAACAGGGATAAATCTGACACAGTTTGGCTGAAACAGGAACCGGTAATAGTGAAAAAATGCAGAGCGAACGGTGGCTTAGGTGCGAAGTCCGTTTCGCTCTGCGGACGCGCCCGTCAGGGGCGGGGATATTACTCGTAGGTGCAGAGGTAAGCCGTGTCGATGTCGGTCTTTGCCTTGAAGCTGGCCTGGCCCGCTACATCAAAACTCTCGCCGGCACCGTAGGTCATCCACTCTTCCATGCCTGGGAGCAGCACAGTGAGGGCTCCGCTGATGACGGTCATGGTTTCTTTCTTGCTGGTACCGAACTCGTACTCGCCCGGGCTGATCACACCAACGGTGGCTGGCAGAGTCGAGGTCTGGAAGGAGATGGATTTTGCCTTGCCGTCGAAATATTCGTTCACTTTCAGCATTGGCTGAGCTCCGTTAATTGATGGGGAGGCTACTATACGGGAATTTCATGCACTTCCAATGACAAATCACGAATCGATTCGATCTGACTCCTTGCTTGACCCGTCCGGTTTGTCCTGATTCTCAAGACCGCTTTCCAACGTGTGCAGGTGAGTATCGTAGCGCTCCCTAAGCTCATCCTTGACCGTGCCTTCCCAAAGCTCAATGCCGGTAAAGTACCCGGCACGCCCTATCACGTGGGCGGCAATCGGCGCTGTCAGGAAAATGAAGACCACAATGGCAATTGCCCTGGCCGCCACGGTACTGTCGCCGAAGTGGAACGCCGCGCTAGCCATGATCAGCATGGCGCCCAGCGCACCGGCTTTGGTGGTGGCGTGCATGCGGGTGGGCAGGTCCGGTAGCCTCAGGACCCCGATGGAGGCCAGAACCATGAACGCAGCGCCCAGGATCAACAGGAAGGAAACCAGCAGCTCACTCATCCTTAACCCCTCCACGTTCGACAAACCGGGCGAAACCAATAGCCGCCAGAAAGGCTGTCAGCGCAATCACAATGGCCACGTCCAGAAGGCTGGCGACGCCTGTTTCTATCGCATGAACGCCCACGTAGCCAACCACAATTGAGGTGATCAGCTCCAGCGCTACCACACGGTCCGGCAACGAAGGCCCTCGGGTCAGGCGAATAAACGCGAACAAAAGCGCGAGAGACAGCATGAAATAGACAACGTTTATTGATACGGAAAGCATTGCAACCCCCTAGCGCATGACCTTCAGCACACGGCGCTCCAGCTCCCTGAGATCATCTCTCAGTTGCTCTTCATCGTGCAGGAACATGGTGTGTATGAACAGTACCTTTCGGTCGTCGGAGACATCCAGGCTGAGCGTGCCAGGTGTTAGTGAAATCACGCTGCTGACAAACAGGATCTCCATGTCGGTTTCCGCGTTCAGAGGAAACGCAATCACGCCTGGCCTCATGTGCCACACTGGTGTGGCCACGTCGTAGGCCACCTTAAGATTGGACTTGACCAGCTCCTTGAGAAAGAAAACGAGAAAAGCCGCAAGGCGGGGGATTCTCCGGGAATAGCCTTTCAGTGCCGGCACCTGCTTTTGCAGCACCATCAGTGCAGCGTAGCCAAACAGTAGGCCGGCCAACAGGTTCATGGCCGTCACGCTGCCGGTGAGGGTGACCCATGCCAGCGCCAGCAGCAAATTCCAGAACAGACCAATCACTGTGACTGCCCTCCAAGCACTGCTTCAATATAAAGCTGTGGATTCATCAGCTGGTCCGCCGCCGTTTCCGCCAGAACGTAAATCGGCTGGCCATATAAACCAATAATCAACGTACACACTGCAAGGCCTGCGACCGGCAGGTACAGGGCCCAGCTTCTCGGCTCCTTCATCTCGCCTTTGAGCGCGCTGTCATCGGTGACGTGCTCCGGCAGCTTCTTCCAGAACACTTCCGCCCAGATCTTGATCATCGAATACAGTGTTAGCAAGCCAACGAGGAGCGCAATCCCCGCAACCAGATACTCGCTTGCCTCAAGACTCGCTCGGACGACGATGAACTTGGCGAAGAAGCCGGACAGTGGCGGAATGCCCGCCAGCGACAGGGCAGGAATCAGGAACAGCAACGCCAGATAGGGGCGCTGGCGGTAGACACCGCCGAGGTCTTTAAGCTCGTAGCTGCCCAGTAGGCGGTAGGTAATGCCGCTGACCAGGAACAGGTTCGTCTTAACAATGATGTGGTGCATGATATAGAACACTCCGCCGATGAGGGCGAGGGGTGTAAACAGGGCGAGCCCCAGGATCATGTAGCCGATCTGGCTGATGATGTGGAAGGATAGTATGCGCCGGAATTCGAACTGCGCGGCCGCTCCCAGAACCCCGGTGAGCATGGTCAGCGTGGCTCCCCAGAGCAGTATCGTATGGGTATAGCCGACATCCTGGGTAAATATCAGCGTAAACACCCGGTAGAGCGCATATACGCCCACCTTGGTCAATAGTCCGGCAAACAGGGCGGAGACGGCCACCTGGGGCGTGTGGTAGGACGCTGGGAGCCAGAAAAAAAGTGGAAACGCCGCAGCTTTGATACCAAAGGAAATCATGAACATCATCGAGACCACGGTCACCATGCCCGGGTCGTCGACGCTGCTCACCTTCTGGGCGATATCGGCCATGTTCAGGGTGCCCACCATGCCATAGAGCAGGCCCACTGCGGACAGGAACATGGCCGATGAGAACAGGTTAAGGGTGACATATTTGATGGCACCTTCCATCTGCGCCCGCTCGCCCCCGAGGGTCAGCAGGGCGAACGACGCCAGCAGCATTACCTCGAACCAGACGAACAGATTGAAGATGTCGCCGGTGAGGAAGGCGCCACCGACACCGGCCAGGAGCAAGTGCATCAGGGGAAAGTAGCCGAACCTCTGGTGCCCGTTGGGAATGGACGCCAGGGAGTAGATGGCAATAGCCAGGCCGATAATACCGGTCAGTACGATCATGATGGCGCTGAGTACGTCGGCCACGAACACAATGCTGAACGGTGCGGGCCAACTGCCCATTTCTACCACCAGGAAGCCTTGGTCCACTGTGAGCAGCAACAGCCAGATACTTGCTGCCAGCAGCAGGCCGGTGGCTACTACGCCAATCAGCCGCTGGAGCCGGATGGAACGCCAGCATGCCAGTGACAGCGCGCCGGCGACCAATGGAATAAGGATCGGGAGAACAGGTGCCAGGTTCAAGTATCAGTATCCTTCATCTGGTCCAGGTCATCGGTGCCAACCACCTCGTATGCGCGCCGTATCAGAACCACGGCAAAAGCGAGAACACTGAAGGCGATCACGATGGCGGTCAGGATGAGCGCCTGAGGCAATGGGTCAGCGACTGTCCCGGTGATTTGCTGTGCGCCCTCGGCAATCAGCGGCGGAGCGCCGCGGGTAAGGCCGGCGACCACGAAGATCAGAAGGTTGGCTGCGTTGCTAAGGATGATCAGACCAATCACCAGTTTGACGATGGACCGTCGGAGCATCATGTAGATGCTGGCTGTGAACAGCAATCCAATCACATAGGCCATCAAGGTTGCCATCTCAGAGCCTCCCCGGGATCAATGGACAGACATGAAAGATGATTAGGCTCATTCTCTGACCTCCATCAGACTGATTACAAAGGTCATCAGCGTGCCCAAAACCGCGAGGTACACGCCAATGTCGAAGATCAGCACCGTTGACAGCTTCAGGTAGCTCTCTCCGGGTAGGGGAAACTGCCACCAGTGGGCCGTTAGCAGTGGTTGGCCCGACAGCAGAGCGGGAATAGTGGACGCCAAGGCAAATAGCAGCCCGGCGGCGAGGATATCTCGGGGACTGACGCGCAGCAGTCGAAGAGTTGACCGGGCGCCGAAGGCGAAGGCATAGAGCACGAAGGCGCTGGCCGCAACCAGCCCACCGATGAATCCGCCGCCGGGCTCGTCATGGCCGCGCAGCAGCAAAAACACCGAAAACATCAACTGAAGCGGGACAATAGCCAGGGCGGCTGTGTTCAGAATCAGGGAGCTGGATCTCATGGTCTGTGCTGGTCCTCCGCCCTAAATTTGATCATGGAAAAGACGCCGATGGCAGCCAGGCCAAGCACGAAGATTTCACCCAGTGTATCGAGCTGTCGGAAGTCAACCAGGATCACGTTCACAATGTTTTTGCCGAAGGCCAGTTCCGAGCTGTTTTCGATGTAGTAGCTGGAAATGCTTTCAAAGAACTGTATATCCATTGCAGCCAGAATCAGCAGGGTCATCACTATGCCCGCGAAAACGGCCACCGCCAGGTCCCGATAGCGTTCCAATGGGGACGAAAGGTTGACGAAAGGCGGCAGTTTGAAGAGCACCAACACCAGAAGAATTACGGTCAGGGTCTCCACCAGCAGCTGGGTAATACCCAGGTCCGGGGCGCTGAAGTGGATGAAGATGAGGGCGACGCCAAAGCCAGTGACCCCAACGGAGGCAACTGAACCCAGGCGGGACCTGGTGGCGCAGGCGAAGAGCGTGGAAACCACCAGCAACAGAGCAATACCGAATTCATAGAAATAGCCGTCGCTGAAATCAAAACTCAGTTCGAAGCCGTGACGCGTGAGCAAGGTGTAGCCGGTCAGACCGAAGGTCACCAGCACAAGAATCAGCAGGTAAATCCCGAGGACGCCGTTCTGCAGAAGCCGGGTTTGCCAGTCGGCCACCTGGGTGATGCCCAGCATGAACCGAAAATAGCCAGCCTCCGGACCAAAGCGGCTGCCGGCGGTGTTAAGGGCGCAGAGATTGGGTTGCAGGCGCTGCCACTTGTAGAGCAGCAGCGAACCGATCAGCAGACTGACCACTGAAAGAATCAGCGGTACGTTCACCCCGTGCCACAAGGCGAGGGCGGTCTCAACCGCTGCGCCATGAACTGACGAAATCGCGGCGTCCAGCAGGATGCCAGCTGGTACAAAGGGAACCACGCCAAAAATCAATGCCAGGAGCGACAGCACGGCGGGGCCAATCAGCATGGCAAAAGGCGCCTCGTGGGGCTGCTTCGGGGTCTTGAGTACTTCGCCAAAAAACGGCTTGATGGCAACCAGCCCTGCGACCGCAACCACCAACATGGCAGACGCGACGGCCACCACCAGGAGGCCCAAGGACCACGCCGGAGCCTTGAGCAGTGATTCGAGCATTAGTTCCTTGGCAACGAAACCAAACAGGGGCGGCAAGCCTGCCAGCGAGAGCGCGGCCAGGCAGGTGATTGCCGCGGTAAGAGGCATGCTTTGCCTGAGACCTCCCATTTTTGTGATGTCCTTGGTGCCGGTCTCATGGTCCAGTGCACCGGCGAGCATGAACAAGGCGCCCTTGTAAAGGGAATGGGCAAGGAGGAAACAGATGAAAGCGGTGATAGCCAGCTCTGTACCGACCCCGATCAGCATGGTCAGGGTACCCAGGGCCATGACCGTGGAGTAGGCCAGTACCTTTTTGATACCAGTGCTGCTGAACGCCAGATAAGCACCGGTCAGCATAGTTGCAGCACCGAAAAGCATCAGTGAGCCACTCCAAAGCGCATCTCCGCCCAAGGATGGATTGAGACGGGCCAACAGATAAACGCCCGCTTTGACCATCGTTGCCGAGTGTAGGTAAGCAGAAACCGGCGTAGGGGCCGCCATGGCATTGGGCAACCAGAAATGGAAAGGCACTTGAGCTGATTTCGTGAAAGCGCCGATGAGAATGCAAATCGTCGCTGCGGTGTAAAAGGCGTGTTCTTGAATTTGCAGATCGGAAGCAAGTATTTCAGTAAACGAGTAACTTCCGGTAATGAAGCCGAGCAATATCAAACCTGCCATCAGGACGAGCCCGCCCCCGGCGGTAACGAAAAGCCCCTGAAGTGCACACTTGCGCGCTTCCTCGTCCTCGTGGTTGAAGCCAATCAGCATGTAGGAGGTGATGCTGGTTAACTCCCAGAAAACGAAAAACGCGATGAGGTTATCGGATAAAACCAGCCCCAGCATCGACGCCATGAACGACAGCATGATGACGTAGAATCGTCCCAGATCTTTGTGGCCTTTCAGATAGGAGCCGGCATAAATCAGGATGAATGTACCGATGCCACTGATTAGAAGGGCAAAAACCAGAGACAGGCCGTCTACCATGAAATCGAGGGTTATGCCGAGGCCCGGCATCCACTGGTTCTCAATCAGAAGGATTTCACCACGGCTGATTGAGGGAACAAGGCTGGCAAAGTATACGGTAAGCGATGCCGGAAGAAGCGCCAGAAGCCATCCAATGTGTTGGCCGGCGAAGCGGCGGAGCGCCGGCACGGCAAATGCCATTAAAAAACCCGATAGTACAGCCAGTAACATCATTTAAGGGTGCTCCGTTAGAACCCAGTTCTTAGCGTTATGCAGTTATCAGATTCCGGCCTTTGCACTTGGATCATACGCTGTTAAGCGGCAATCGACTCAACAACTCTTTGGGTTGAACCTTTTATTGATCCCAGGTCTGGCCGCGGGTGTTTTCTGTGGTTTTGACCTCCAGGTGCATGGCGGCTTTGGCCAGGAAATTAGCGCTGACGGGTGCCGTCATGAACAGAAAGGCTGTGATCAGAACCTCTTCAATGCCGATGCCCCTGCCGAGGGTACTGAAATAAATCACCGAGCTGACAACAATGGCGCCCACGCCGACCGTGGTTGCCTTGGTCGGGCCATGCAGGCGGGTGTAAAAATCCGGCAGGCGGGCCAGGCCAATCGCTCCGATCAGGGTAAAGGCGCCGCCTACAAGCAGCAAAGCGGAAACGGCATATTCGGCGAAGGTGCTCATCAGGTTTTCTCCGGGTTACTCAATAACGCTGCCGCGCTTGAGGTATTTTGCCATTGCAACGGTTCCGACGAATCCCATCACCGCAATGAGCAGGGCGGACTCGAGGTACATCCGTGTTTGTAGCGTTATACCAAGCAGCACGATAAGTGCGATGGCATTGACGTAAAGAGTATCGAGTGCCAACACTCTATCGGGCGCATCCGGCCCCTTGATCACGCGATAGACGTTCAGTAAGGCTGCCAGCGTGACCATGGCGATGGTGATGTAGAGCGCAATAAGAATCATCGGAACATCTCCAGCAGTGGCCTCTCATAACGGGCTCGAATCGTGTCGATGACTTCCTGCTCATCCTCGGCGTCCAGTGAATGGATGAGAATCAGCTTGTTGTCGTCACTGACATCGGCGCCGACCGTTCCGGGCGTCAATGAAATAGTGCTGACCAGTATGCTGATGGCGAGTGGGTGATCCAGCTCAAGAGGATAACAGATGAACATCGGGCGAGGCTGCCGCGGGCTGAGTATGAGCTTTGCTACTTCAACACTGGCAACAATAATATCCCAGAGAACCCGCAACGCGTAGGCTGGCGCCCGCCAGCCCCTGATTACAGCGGGGCGGTCGGGCCAGAACCCCCGGGTCAGTTGGGGTATGCCCCAGGCAAGTACAATGCCCAGGACGACACTGCCCCCGCTTATGCCGTCACTCAGAAACTGCCAGGTGGCGAACAAGGTAAGACTTAGCCAGGGCTGAGGAAAACTGAGGCGATCGAGCATTAACTGCCCTCCCTGACCATGGGTGTTTGCAAGATTTCGATGTAAGCGTCGCTGTTGTGCAATTGCGCTGCAGTTGCATCGGTATAGTTCATAATGGGGCCAGCCAGCACTACCATGACAATGGCCATGGCAGTGAGTGCTCCCGCTGCCACGGAAATTCGGCCATTGAGCGGATCCGGTTTTTCCAGATGACCATCCACGGTGCGCCAGAACACGATGCTACCAGCGCGGCTGTAGGCAATGAGGGTCAGGAAGCTGCCGATCAGCAGTACTGACCATAGCCAGGCCATCTCGGTTCCCGATTCAACAGACTGCAAAATCAGCACCTTGCCAAAGAAACCGCTCAGGGGCGGCAGGCCGGCCGCTGCCACGGCACCCACCAGGAAGAGGACACTGAGGAAGGTGCGGCTCTGCATTTTAGGCGCTGTAACAATGCGGTCTTTCGCCGAACCGCGCTGGTTAGCGACCAGCTCAGAAACAAGGAACAGGCCGCCCACCGTCCACGTTGTGCTTAGCAGGTAGAAAAGCGCCGCAGACAATCCGGCCTGAGAACCAAGTGCAATCGGCGCCAGCAAGGTGCCCACCGAAATGATGACCTGCCAGGCGACCAGGGTCTTCAGAGTGCCGGAGCCCAGTGCGCCGATAACGCCCATGGCCAGGGTGGCCAGGGCGATCGGGAACAGCCAGTCCATGCCGAGATTGGCGAGCTCGCCTGCATCGTCGCCGAAGATAAGCAGATAGACCCGTAAAATGGCGTAGATGCCAACTTTGGTCATAACCGCAAACAATGCCGCAACCGGCGCCGTCGCTTTTGAGTAGGCCCGTGGTAGCCAGAAGCAAAGGGGCAGAATGGCTGCTTTAAGGCCGAAGACCACCAGTAACATCATGCCTCCGGCCTTGACGATGTTCAGGCCTTCTCCGGAGATTTGCGGAACCTTGACCGCGAGATCTGCCATGTTCAGAGTGCCGGTAACGCTGTAGATCATGCCGACGCTGATCAGGAACACGGCAGAGCCGATCAGGTTAAGCACGACATAGTGCAGGCCCGGAACGGTTCTGACTGTCCCGCCGCCATGCATCAGCAGACCATATGAGGCGATGAGCAGAACCTCGAAAGCAACAAACAGGTTGAACAGGTCGCCGGTGAGGAAAGCAATGTTTAGCCCCATGAGCTGGAAGAGGAACAGGCCATGGAACTGACGGTTTCCTTCATCGGCACCGCCTATGGCGAAGAGGTGGCAGAAAAGGGCCAGAATGGCAGTCATTATCAGCATCAGGGCGGCCAGTCGATCCAGCACCAGCACGATCCCGAAAGGTGGTTGCCAGTTACCGAATGCATAGATCCGATAACTGCCATCGTTTGCCATTACGAGGAGCACAACGGCGGATACTAGCATCAATACCGTTGTGGCCAGCGCCAGCGTCCGCCTCAGGTGGATAGGCGCGTAGCCCATAAAAGCCTGGAGAATGCCGCCGAGCAGGGGAATAAGAACAGGAGCGGTAAGCCAGTGGTTCATTTACCGGTAACCTCCGATTCTTCCTCCGGTGCGGGTGATTTGTAAGGCTGCTTCCCATCCACATGATCGTCCTCATTGTCCGCCAGGTTGCGCAGGGAGAGCACTACAACAAACGCAGTCATTGCAAAGCCAATCACAATGGCTGTAAGTACAAGGGCTTGTGGTAGAGGGTCAGAGTAACTGGCTGCAGTGCCGATGATCGGCTGCTGACCGGTCGCCAGGCGTCCACTGGAGAACAGAAACAGGTTGACGCCATAAGAAAGAAGCGTCAGGCCGACCACTACCGGAAAGGTCCGAGCACGCAGAATCAGATAGACGCCGGACGACGTCAGTGCGCCAATAACCAGTGCGAAAACGAGCTCCATTACGCACTCTCCTGTTTGGGTTTAATCGCAGAATGGGGCGACAACCGGCCGACAGTCACCAGCGACAGAAGGGTAGCACCGATAACTGCCAGGTAGACGCCGAGATCAAAGATCAGGGCCGAGGCAACCTCGAACTTGCCCACCACCGGCCAGGTGATGTAATCGAAGGTGGATGTGAGGAACGGGTAGCCGAAGGCGAAACTGCCAAGCCCGGCAACCGTTGCGAACAGCAGGCCCAGCCCGATGACGTTGTGGTAGCGCAGACGGATTCGATCCTCTGTCCACTCCATGCCGCTGGCAATGTATTGGAGAATCAGCGCAATCGAGGTAATAAGACCGGCGATAAACCCGCCGCCCGGCAGGTTGTGGCCGCGCAGGAAAATGAATGCGGACACCATCAGGGCAAGCGGTAACATTGGCCGGGCAATCAGGCTCAACATCAGCGGGTGCGCATCCCGGGCCCATGCGTGGCCGGCGCCATCGCTGGGCGGTGGCGTCAATACGGTGTCTTTGAGCATGGCGTAGATGCCCAGGGCGGCAATGGCCAGGACCGTGATCTCGCCCAGGGTATCGAAGCCCCGGAAGTCCACGAGAATGACGTTGACCACGTTAGTGCCGCCTCCGCCCGGCTTGCTGTTCTCCAGGAAGAACTCGGAGATCGAGCTGAATGGCTGGGTCAGCATGGCAAGCGTCACCAGTGTCATGCCAATACCTGCGACCGCCGCAATGGCCACATCGCGGAGACGACGTTTGAGAGGTGTTTCGACTGGCGTCCAGGGATGCATGTAGTAGATGGCCAGCATCAACAGAACAATCGTCACCACCTCCACAGAGAGCTGGGTCATGGCCAGGTCCGGTGCCGAAAAGCGGGCGAAGGCCAAAGCTACGACCAGTCCTACAACGCTCAACAGTACCAGTGCATAGAAACGCTGTCGGTGCAGTCCTGCCGTTGCAAAAGCGCAGAGTATCAGCACAGCGGCCGCAATCGCCGTTGGCGCATCCACCGGGCTCAGGCCGTTCTCACCGACAAAGACCCCCAGATCAAGCAATGGCATTGCTGCAACAGCGATCACACTGACAAACAGCAGCAGAGCGTAGCGCTGTAGCGAGCCGTTCTCCAGCCGTGAAGTCACGCTGTTGGCAAAGTCTACAATCCGCAGAACAACGCTCTCGAATACGGCCTTTTCATCGATTTCCCGGAACCGTGCGTGAAAATCGAAAAAGCGCTGGCGTTGGCTGTACATGAGCAAACCGCCGGCAAAAGCGAAAAAACTCATCATCAGCGGGAGGTTGAAACCGTGGAACGCCGCGAGTTGGTAATCCGGCACATTGCCGCCAAATGTGGCGGATGCCGCCATGTAAAGCAGCGGGCCGACCGAGATGGCCGGAAAGATGCCGATCATGACGAGCGCAAACACGAGAATCTCCGCCGGGATCTTCATGTAACGGGGAGGCTCGTGTGGAGGGTAGATCGGAAGATCAACCGGCTTGCCGTTGAAGAAAACGTCGTGGATAAAACGTGCGGAGTAAGCCACCGTGAAGACGCCCGCCAGGGTCGCCACGATTGGTGGCAGCCAGGCCCAGAGCCCCGGCAGGTTCAGCGCCAGTGATTCGGCGAAGAACATTTCCTTGCTCAGAAAGCCGTTCAGCAGCGGCACCCCGGCGTTCGATGCGGCAGCAACCATGGCCAGGGTGGCCGTGTGCGGCATGAAACGCCAGAGCCCGTTAATGCGGCGCATATCCCGGGTGCCGGTTTCATGGTCGATGATACCGGCGGCCATAAACAGGGAGGCTTTGAACGTGGCGTGGTTGATCACGTGGAAAATCGCCGCAACGGCCGCAAGCTGGGTGCCCATGCCGAACAGCAGGGTAATAAGGCCCAGTTGACTCACCGTTGAATAGGCCAGCAGGCCTTTCAGATCGTGCTTGAACATGGCGGTGTAGGCGCCCAGCAGCATGGTGGCCATGCCGGTAAAGCTGACCATGTAGAACCACTGTTCAGTACCTGCCAGGGCCGGATACAGCCGGGCCATGAGAAAGATGCCGGCTTTGACCATGGTAGCCGAGTGCAGGTAGGCAGATACCGGTGTCGGTGCCTGCATGGCGTGAGGCAGCCAGAAATGGAACGGGAACTGGGCCGATTTGGTGAACGCGCCCAGCAGAACCAGGGTCAGGGCGACCGGATACATGGCATGAGCCTTTATCTGGTCTCCGGCTGCCAGCACGTCATCAAGCTCGAAGCTGCCAACAATGTTGCCGATGATCAGGATGCCGGCGAGCAGTGCAAGGCCGCCGCCGCCGGTTACCGCGAGTGCCATCCGGGCGCCACGGCGGGCGTCCTGTTTATGGGTCCAGAAACTGATCAGCAGGAACGAGGTCAGGCTGGTCAGTTCCCAGAAAATCATCATCAGGAGGAGGTTGCTTGAGAGCACGATGCCGAGCATCGATCCCTTGAAGCACAGCAGCAGGGCGTAGAACTTGCCGACGTTTTCATGGGCTTTCAGGTAATAGCGGGCGTAAAGAATGATCAGCAGCCCGATGATCAGGATCAGCAGAGCGAACAGCAGGGACAGCCCGTCCAGACGAAAACTGAAGGAGAGGCCGAGCGCGGGGAGCCATTCGTAGCTGTGCAGCACAACGCCGCCGTCAGCAAGGGTTTCCCAATGGGGGAAAAGGGCAGCGAGTGCGATCAACGCGGGTACAGAAGATGCAACGGCAATCGCCGTTCTGCCGCCCTGGGCGAACAGCGGTGCGGCTAAAGCACCCAGAAAAGGCAGTAAAACAACCAGCGGTAGCGACATCGCAACCTCGTTATTGGTTTTCTTTTACGTGAGTATTGAAGGCATGTTTGCCTGAGTCTAGTCTCCGGCCGGCCACCCTGCACATTGAGCACCGATGCCCTTACGGCATGGAAGGTGGGGTGGATCAGCAGAAAACAGGCGGGTCCGGGAAGTACGGTAAACGTCCCCGGTGCCGCGCTATGTCAGCGGTCACAGGTGGGCGGGTAACTCTTGTGCAGCCGAAGGACCTTGCGGTCATGGTTGCTCCGTCAATGAAACTTGATTGCCGATGATACGTGCCCCGTCTGGAAGGTCAAGTCAACTTGCCATTGATCAAGTGTATACTCGCGATAAATATTTACTGAGAGAGTCCCATGAGCGACATCTATCCCAACCTTCTGAAACCCCTGGATCTCGGCTTCACTGAACTTAAGAACCGAGTGCTGATGGGGTCCATGCACACGGGCCTGGAAGACAGGTTCTGGAACATCCACAAGTTCGCGCGGTACTTTGCCGAGCGCGCAGAAGGTGGCGTGGGGCTCATGGTGACGGGCGGTTTCTCGCCCAATCTGGTTGGGCAGCTGGCCCCGCTTGCCTCAACCATGAACAATCGGGCAACGGCTCTTTTGCATCGTCATGTGACCGGTGCGGTGCATGAGGCAGGCGGTAAGATCTGTATGCAGATCCTGCACGCAGGGCGTTATGGCTATCAGCCGTTGATTGTCTCGGCATCTGCAACCAAGGCCCCGATAAGCCCGTTCAAGGCTCGTGCGCTCTCTTCAAAAGGCGTTGAACGGCAGATCAACGATTTCGTCAGTGCCGCGAAACTCGCAAAGTTCGCCGGCTACGACGGCGTTGAAGTGATGGGCTCTGAAGGCTATTTCATCAACCAGTTTCTGTGCGAGCGGACCAATAAGAGAACCGACAAATGGGGCGGGCCCTACGAAAACCGTATGCGCCTGCCGGTGGAAATTATCCGGCGCATGCGCGAAGCCGTGGGGCCGGACTTCATCATTATCTACCGGCTGTCCATGCTGGACCTGGTAGAAGGCGGCCAGACCTGGGATCAGATCGTGACCCTGGGCAAGGCCATCGAACAGGCCGGCGCCACCATCATTAACACCGGTATTGGCTGGCACGAAGCGCGGGTCCCCACCATTGTCACCTCTGTGCCCCGTGGCGGCTTCGCCGATGTCACCGCCAAGTTCTATGGCGAAGTGGATGTCCCTGTGTGTACCACCAACCGCATCAACACCCCGGAAAAAGGGGAAGAAATCCTCGCCTCGGGCAAGGCCGATATGGTTTCCATGGCCCGGCCCCTGTTGGCAGACAGCGAGTTCGTGCGTAAGGCCGAACAGGGCCGCAGTGATGAAATCAACACCTGCATTGCCTGTAACCAGGCCTGCCTGGACCATGCTTTCCAGGCCAAGCGGGCCTCCTGCCTGGTGAACCCGCGAGCCTGCCACGAAACCGAGCTGGTATTGACGGTAGCGCCTGTTGTTCGTTGGGTTGCCGTTGTAGGTGCCGGGCCGGCGGGACTGGCGGCGGCGACAACCGCTGCGAAACGGGGCCACAAAGTGACCCTGTTCGAAGCGGATGACCAGATCGGCGGCCAGTTCAACTACGCCAAGCGCATTCCGGGCAAGGAAGAGTTTTACGAAACCCTTCGCTATTTCCAGCGCCAGATCGAGCTGCTGGAGATTGACCTCAAGCTCGGCACTCGTGTGGATGCCGAGTCACTTAAGGCGCAGGGTTTCGACGATGTCGTCATCGCCACCGGCGTGAAGCCGAGAACTCCGTCCATTGAAGGCATTGATCATCCCAAGGTGCTCGGCTACGTCGATGTACTTCGCCATAACAAACCCGTTGGCAAGAATGTGGCGGTTATCGGCGCCGGCGGCATCGGTTTTGATGTCAGCGAATTCCTGACCCATGACTTCAGCCACCATCCCGAAGGCGAGCAGGTCAGCGTTGCCGACTGGCAGGCGGAATGGGGCGTCAACCCGGACTTCGATGGCCCCGGAGGCTTGGCCGAGCGCCAGCCAACACCGTCGCCCCGAAAGATTTACCTGATGCAGCGAAAAACCGGCAAGGTCGGCGGCGGTCTGGGCAAGACGTCGGGTTGGGTGCACCGCAACAGCCTGAAGCACCGTGAAGTCGAGATGCTGAGGGGCTGTCGCTATGAGCGGATTGACGACCAGGGGCTGCATATCTCCCTGACCGACAAAGATGGCAAGGTCACGGAGAGCCGGGTGTTGGCCGTGGACAATGTGATTATTTGTGCAGGCCAGGAACCTTATCGGGAACTTTTCGACGAGTTATCGGACTCTGGGGTGACCGCGCATCTGATCGGCGGTGCAGACGTCGCCGAAGAACTGGACGCCAAACGGGCCATCCGGCAGGGAACGGAAGTCGCAGCCAAATTATGACATTACTAATTGCCTTCGCAGTGCTCTCGATTGGCTTCTCCTTTTTATGCTCCATTCTAGAGGCGGCCCTGCTTTCGGTGACTCCGAGCTACATCGCCTCACTGAAAAAAGAGAAGCCGAAGCTTTTCGCCCGGTTGCGAAAACTGAAAGACGATGTGGACGATCCCCTGTCTGCAATCCTTACACTGAACACGGTTGCCCACACCGTGGGCGCCACCGGCGTTGGCGCCCAGGTGACGGTGGTTTTTGGGGAAGCGTGGCTCGGAATTGCCTCTGCGGTAATGACCCTGGCTATCCTGATATTCTCGGAAATTATTCCCAAAACCATTGGCGCCAAATACTGGCGGAGTATTGCGCCACGGCTGCCAGCTATTCTGGGATTCATGATCAAGGCGCTGCTGCCGTTCATCTGGTTGTCCAAACAGGTCACCCGTCGAATTGGGTCTGGTGAGGCCGACGTTGATATCCGTGCGGAGATCAGCGCCCTGGCGGAGATCGGCAAGGATCAGCAGGCCCTGGACGAAGACGAACGGCGCATGATTCACAACGTCCTGCGATTCCACGAGATCAAGGTCAGTTCCGTGATGACACCAAGGACGGTCTGCAAATACGTTGATCCGGGAATCACTTACGACCAGTTCCGGGAGCAGGTCAGCAAATCACCGTTCTCCCGATACCCTGTAATCGATGAGGAAGGCGAGGCGCTCGGGTACCTGCATCGGGCAGACCTGATCAACCTCGATTCCGATGTCGACCTGCTCGACCACATGCGCAAGATCAAGCGAGTGAAAGGCAACACCAACATCGAATTCCTGTTTTCGGACATGCTGCGAGAGCGGCAACACCTGGCCGTCGTCTATGACGAATTGGGAACCTGGCTGGGAATAGTGACGCTGGAGGACATACTGGAGACACTTTTGGGCACGGAAATCATGGATGAAACCGATAATGTCTCGAACCTCCGCCGGTATGCGAAGCAGCGCTGGAGCCGGCGTTTGAAGAAGTATGGCTCCGGATAGAAGGGTTTGGTTAGCGGGAGGCTTTCAAGGCATTTGAAATCGCCTCGGCTTCAGCTTCAAGTACCTGACTTCGAAGGCTGTTTCCCTGCTGCAGTGCCTGCTCGATCTGCTTGCGCTTCATGTCGTACAGCCTGCTCAGAATCTCTGCCTGGCTTTGTCTGATCGGTGCATTCATGGCGGACCTCCCCATAGTGACACCTGTCGGTATTCTTTACGTTTCAGGCCGAACATTGGCCTTCACTGGAAACCAATGCATAACCCGGGCCAGTCAGGACCGACCAGACATTACCTGACAAAGCGAGAGCGGTAGGCACCCGGTGAAAGCCCGGTATGTTTGCGGAACAGACGCGTGAAGGAACTCACGTCTTCGTAGCCCACCAACTGAGTGATTTCATCAATCGGTAGCCGCGATTTCTCCAAATGCTGACGTGCCACCTCAATCCTGAGAAGTTGTAGATACCCGGTGGGCGTGTCGCCAGTGGCTGCCTTGAATCGGCGAATCAGAGAACGCTCGGTGAGTCCGCTGAGTGAAGCCAGGCGTTGCAGGGTAACAGGGTCCCGGTAATGACTGTCCAGCCAGTCCTGCAGCTTCAGAATGGCGGCATCAGAATGGTAACGGCGAGCCTGCAAGGCACTATAAGGCGCCTGACTGGTCCGCCCCGCATCAATCACAAACGCCTTCGCCAGCTCCCGCGCCACCTGAGCCCCCGCGTAACGTTCGACCAGATAGATCCCCAGATCCCACCAGGCCATGCCGCCCCCGGCACAGGCGATGTCGCCGTCCACCGTTACCAGCTTGTCCGGCTGAAGGTTCACCGCCGGAAAGCGCTGGCGGAACTGATGGCTGAAGCCCCAATGCGTCGTCGCCTGACGACCATCCAGCAGCCCCGCCTCGGCCAGCATGAACGCCCCGGTACAGTTACTGGCTACCCGCACCTGCCCGGCGTCTGAAGACCGAAATTCGCTCAGCCATTCAATAAGCTCCGAATTCCCCGCCAGAACGACTTCGATAGGACCACCAATAGTCGGTATCACCACCAGATCGCTGTCGTCGCCACCCGGTAACAAATCGTTCCAGGCTCCGTCTGGCTGAATGGTCAGTCCGTTAATGCAGCGGCAGGGCGCTCCGTCCTTCGTCAGAAGCCGGGTTGTGAACCGGGGTGTCGGCGCTTCATCGTTAATCCGCGCCCAGGTAACGCCGGCAAGACGGAAAAGATCAATAATGCCAGTGATGGCGCTGGCTAAAGCGCCATCAAAACCGATAACAGAGACCGTTCGCATGCAAACTCCAAATTAGGTCATCAGTGGCAATGTTGACCATAATTATGTCATAAACGCCGGTTTCCAGGAAAAACCAGTTGTGAGAGGCTGTCGACAATAAACAGGAGACCAAGCATGACCGACACCCTGATCGACCGCCGCGACCTGGCGTTCCAGCTCTACGAAGTTCTCGATACCGAAAACCTCACCACCCGCGAGCGCTTCAGCGAACACAACCGCGACACCTTCGATGCCGTCATTGAAACCGCCGACAAGATGGCACGGGAAAAGTTTGCCACCCATAACAGCGCCGCCGACAAGGACGAACCAAAGTTCGTCAACGGCCAGGTCGAGATGCTGCCGCAAGTGAAGGAAGCCTTCGACGCCTATGCGCAGGCCGGCTTTATCGCAGGACGTTACGACTATGAACTGGGTGGCATGCAGTTGCCTGAATCGGTCATGGCCGCCTGCAATGGTTTCTTCACAGCTGCCAACCCCGGCACCGCGGGTTACCCGTTTCTGACCACAGCTGCCGCCAACCTCATCCGGGTTTTCGGCAACGAACAGCAGAAAACCACCTTTCTTCCGAACATGCTCAGCGGTCGTTTCAGCGGCACCATGGCCCTGACCGAGCCCCACGCTGGTTCATCCCTTGCGGATATCCGGACATCGGCGTCGCCCACAGATGAGGGGCACTATCTGATCAAGGGCGCGAAGATTTATATCTCCGGCGGCGAGCAGTCCATCACTGACAACATCGTTCACATGGTGCTGGCCAAGATCAAAGGCGCGCCGGCGGGCGTGAAAGGTATCTCCCTGTTTATCGTGCCCAAGTTTCTGGTGGATGATGAAGGCAATCCCACTGAACGCAACGGCGTCAGCCTCGCTGGCCTGATTCACAAGCTGGGCTACCGTGGCACCACCTCCACCGCCCTGAGCTTCGGTGATGATGCTCCCTGTCACGGCTATCTGGTTGGCGAGCCCCACCAGGGCCTGAAGTATATGTTCCAGATGATGAACGAAGCGCGGGTAGGTGTGGGTTTCGGCGCCGCCGTGATCGGTTATCGCGGTTACATGCACAGCCTCGAATACGCCAAAGATCGCCTGCAGGGCCGTAGGGCCAGCGAGAAGAACCCGGAATCCCCACAGGTGCCGATTATTGATCACGCCGATGTCCGTCGCATGCTGCTGGCCCAGAAAGCCTACAGTGAGGGTGGTTTGGCTTTGTGCCTCTACGGCGCCCGGTTGATGGATGACCAGCACACCCATCCCGATGAACAGAAACGCCAGGAAGCCGGAAAGCTGCTGGACCTCCTCACTCCGGTGATCAAAGCATGGCCTTCCGAATATGGCCCCAAGGCTAACGACCTGGCTATCCAGGTATATGGCGGTGCGGGTTACACCCGAGAGTATCCGGTAGAGCAGTGCTGGCGTGACAACCGTCTGAACCCGATTCACGAAGGCACCAACGGTATCCAGGCCATGGACCTGCTGGGCCGTAAGATCTGGCAGGATCAGAGCCACGGTTTGCAGCTGCTCATGCAGGAGATGCAGGTAGATCTGCAGGCAGCCACCACCGATCGTTGCCAGCAATGGGCCCTGTCCCTGAGTGAAACCCTGCAGCAGGCAGTGAAGGTTACCCAAAGCCTGGGTAAATCCCTGATGGAAGGCGATCCCGACAAAACCCTGGCCAATGCCTCCTGCTACCTGCACCTGTTCGGGCACATTATGGTGGCCTGGATGTGGCTGCGTCAGGCCAATGCCGCCTCCCATGCCCTGGGTTCCGCGAATACCGATGATGAACGCAATTTCTACCAGGGCAAACTGCAGGCGGCCCAATACTTCTTCCACTGGGAATTGCCAACCGTGGCTCAGGATCTGGTGCTGCTGCGCAATCAGGACGATACCTGCCTGAACATGAAATCGGAGTGGTTCTGATGGCTCTGGTAAATGTTGAGAAGAAAAATTACATCTTGCTGATCGGGCTGAACCGCCCGGAAAAAATGAACGCCATGAACCGCGAGATGTACCACCAGATTGCGGCGGCCTACCACCAGCTGGAAAACGACCCGGAGCTACGGGTCGGGCTGATGTACGCCGAGGGCGACCACTTCACCAGCGGCCTGCAACTGGACGACTGGGCGGGTGTGTTTGCCAACGGCAAGGGCATTGAACCGGGTGAGGGCGAACTGGATCCCTTCCACATTACCGGTCAGGCGCTGACCAAACCCGTGGTCTTCGCCGCCCAGGGCATCTGCTTCACCTGCGGCGTTGAGATGATGCTCAACACCGACGTGCGCGTCGCGGCCAAAGGCACTCGCTTTGCCCAACTGGAAGTCAAACGCGGCATCTTTGCCTGCGGTGGTGCCACCATCCGCCTCCAGCGTGAAATCGGCTGGGGCAATGCCCAGCGTTACCTGCTGACTGGCGATGAGTGGACCGCCGATCAGGCGTATCAGTGGGGGTTGATTCAGGAACTGGTGGAACCCGGCGAGCAGTTCAACGTCGCGTTGGAAATTGCCGAGAAAATTGCCAGGGCGGCGCCATTGGGTGTCCAGGGCAGTCTTAAATCCTCAAAAATTGCTGTCAGCGAAGGGCAGGAGGCTGCGAAGCAGCGTTTGTTCCCGGACCTTCAGCCGGTTATGGCCAGTGAGGATGTAAAGGAGGGAATTCAGTCATTCCTGGAACGTCGAGAGGCCGCTTTCAAAGGTAAGTAACGGCTCAACTTGGTCAGAAATCACGGGTTTTAGCGCTTAAAAAGAAACCTGACTATATCGCCAGAGCTCAGGGCAGCTGACCGGGGTCCTCCTTCCGGGAGTGTGAGCAGCAAGGATGCTGCGATCAAGCCCCCATGGATGGGTTCACGGCGTCTCCCGGAAGGAAGACCCCGGTCGGCCGCCTGCACTCGAGCCTGAAGGTTGGGGCCCGAGCTGGCAGGTGGCTATATTCAGGCAGCCTCGGAATTCGCGGATTCGCGGCGAGCCTTCGCTTCAGCAGCTACCTCAGCAGCGTAGTCCGCATACCTGGCCATCAGCTCCTCTTTCCGGTCCGGATCCCAGTTGATCTTGCTCAGATCCCCCTCGTAGTGGTCAATCACCCGCTTATCCATGGTTTCATACCACCATTGCGGCAGGTAAGCCGGCAACAGCATCGACGCATAACCACCCGGCAACTGCGGCGCCTTCTCGAAATGCCTCAGGGCCTGGAAGCTGCGTTGTGGGTGGGCATGATGATCCGAATGCCGCTGCAACTGGTACAGGAACAGATTGGTCACAATATGATTGCTGTTCCAGCTGTGCTCCGGCTGGGTACGCTCGTACTTGCCGTTCTTGTCCTTCTGACGGAGCAGGCCATAGTGCTCAATGTAATTCACACTCTCCAGCAGGCTTGCGCCATACACCGCCTGGGCCGCCAGGAATGGTACTGCCCGTGGGCCGCAAACCAAGGTTGTCGCGCCAAAGAACCCGGCGCTCATGGCCCAGCCCTGCAACAACTCATTATCCAGGCTCCAGAAGCCCTTGCCTTTGCGGGCAAGCCGCGCCTTCTCAATCCTGATGGAGGATTTGATGCCACCCAGCACCGTACGGGGAAGGAACTTCCAGAAACTCTCGCCCATGCGGCTGCTGGCCGGATCCTCCGGTGTGGCCACCCGCTTATGGTGGCCGAAGTTGTGTTCGACAACGAAGTGGGTATACCCGGTGGGCGCCAGAGCCGCCATCGCCAACAGCTTGTTCAGTCTGTTCGATTTGTGACCCAGCTCATGGGCCGTGTTGATGCCTACGCCATTGATGGCACCAACGGTAAGCGTCAGGCCGATTTTATCGTCCAGGGGCGTATCCTTGCGGCTGGCCAGCCAGGCACCCATGAGGGTCATGGCGTACTGGGTCGGAATAAAGGCCTTCACGATCCGGTCGTAGTACTTGTCCCGTTCCAGGGTCTCCACTGCGGATTCCGGCGGGTTGCTCTGGTCCTCACCAATGGCCCTGTCCAGCGCCGGAATGATGCCGTGCACCAGAGCAGGGCCGGTCCAGGCCAGGGCTTTCAGTTTTTTGGGGGCCAGGGCGTAACCGGTCAGGGCCGCGAGCCCGATGCCCGGCAGGGCAGGGCCGAGTAACCACATATAGCGTTTCGGATCCTTCCAGTTGCCAGTGGAGCCGGATTCGGCGGGGGAAACGACATTATGTGATTCCGGGTTGTCGTGGGTCTTGGCGTTCATTGTGTTCTCCCGTTCGGTGCGCGTAATGTCAATTTATGTCGGACAATCTGGCAATGCAACGACCGTCCAGCAGAGCGGGGCAGCTTGGCGTAAAATGACAAATATCATTCTTTTGGCGAAATCCCGTTTTCTGAGCCAGACTTCGGGGAAAACAAGAATTCGACGGTAGTGAAGAATCAGCTATGCCAAATTTTCCCTCCACTCCCTCCACTACGGCTTCGTACTCAGTTCAGGGTATGCTTCAGGAGTATCTGGGCTCAGGGCAACTGACCGAGGTGGTTTACCGGGACAGCGCCGGCCAGATATGCACGGTGCACGATGTTATTCGTGAGCTTTGCAGTCGCGCAGGGCAGGATTTCCTGCTGCTCGGACGAGGCACCATGCTCCCGCTCGATCATGTCATCACCATTAATGGCCGGCTGCTGGCAGGCAGCACTGGCTAACCAAAGGGTAATCGCCGGGTAATTGCCTTTGGGCCGGGCCTCGCCGTACCCTGTTTCGCGTTGTAAATATTTATCAACAGAGGGATATGGTATGAACAAGCTCACGCTGGGTGCGCTTTTGGTGGTTCTGACACTGGGCCTTGCTGCCTGCGGTTCGGAGGACAACGAAGGCGTGGATGTCGAGCAGGCTGCGGACAACGCCGGAAACATGATGGAAGAGGCTGGCGATTCAGTCGAGGAAACCTACGAGGATGCTACTGGCCAGAACGAAAGCGTCATGGGAGAGTTACAGGAAGGAGCGGAAAACGCAGCTGAGGAGATGGGAGATGCCGCTGAGGAAGCGGGTGACAGGGTAGAGGAGGCTACTCAATAACTCTCCAATAACTCTCCGATAACTCTCCGATAACTCTCCGATAACTCTCCGATAACTCTCCGATAACTCTCCGATAACTCTCCGATAACTCTCCGATTTCCGCCGGCGCGCCTCTGTTTGCGCTGGCGGGTCCTGGTCATCAGCGTCCGGGGAGGAAAGTGAGTCGAATCTTTTGCGGCCAGACAACCTTAATGCCTGAGTAACACAAATGCAGGATTAACGTCATAACCAGCCCCTATCTTTTTAGCGGAGTCGATCCGGAATTCTGTTCGATGGACAGGTTGTACCGGAGTGGCAGACAACAACACCGTTGAAAGGATATGCGCTATGAATCTGGAAAGAGCGTTAATTTCCGTGGCGATCGGGCTGGCATTGTCCGCCAGTGTCGTCGCAGAGATACTACCGACCTCACAAAAGGGCAATACCTGGTTTATTAACGCCGCGGCACAGCTTCAGCAGAAGCTCTCCCTGAAGTCCTCGGATAAGGCGAAAAACGTCATTCTGTTTGTGGGCGATGGCATGGGGGTGTCCACCCTTACCGCTGCGCGCATTCTGGAAGGCCAGAGGCAGGGCAGTCCGGGCGAGGAAAATCTGCTGAGCTTTGAAAGCTTCCCCTTCACGACACTCGTGAAAACCTATAACACCGATGCCCAGGTTCCGGACTCAGCTGGCACCATGACCGCCATGATGTCTGGTTTGAAAACCGATGCGGGCGTGCTGGGCGTGGACGAGGATGTCCAGCGGGGTGATTGCAGCACGGTTGCAGGCAATGAAGTAGTAACCGCTCTGGAGCTTGCGGAAATCAAGGGTTTATCCACTGGTGTGGTCTCCACCGCACGCATTACCCACGCGACACCCGCCGCTGCCTATGCCAAATCGGCAGATCGCAACTGGGAAGACATTTCGGATATGCCTGCTGAAGCGGTTCAGGCCGGTTGCAAGGACATTGCCGATCAGCTGGTCAGTTTCGAGCAACTTCTGGAACAACGTTACGCTGGCGTGGATACCGATGGGATTGACGTGGTCATGGGCGGCGGCCGTCGCCACTTCCTGCCAAATGATGCCAGGTTCAACAGCCCGGATGCGCGATCCAGTGTCGAAGGCGACCGCACCGATGGCCGCAACCTGGTCACCGAGTGGCAGGCTCAGTATCCACAAGGCGTATACGTGTATGACAAGGCCGGTTTCGACAGCGTCAACGCCGCAACCACGTCCAGGTTGTTCGGCCTGTTCAACGAGTCGCACATGCAGTACGAGGCTGACCGTGGCAACGATGTTGCCGGTGAGCCGTCACTGAGTGAGATGACTGCCAAGGCCATTGATATTCTTGATAACAATGATAAAGGCTATCTGCTGGTCGTCGAGGCTGGCCGCGTTGACCACGCCCACCATGCCGGCAATGCGGCCAGCGCTCTGGCGGATACCATTGAACTGGCCGAAGCCGTAAAAGTGGCCGCGGATCAAACCAACCCGGAGGATACCCTGATTATTGTCACCGCTGATCACAGCCATGTGTTCACGATGGCCGGTTATCCGAAGCGGGGCAACCCGATTCTGGGCAAGGTGGTTGATGTTGGCGAGACGCAGCCGGCACTGGCCGCCGATGGCATGCCCTACACCACCCTGGGGTACGCCAACGGACTCGGTTTCCGTAATCTCGGTATGGAAACGGATTCAGACGTGGCCTACAGCCAGGCACCTAACGCCGGACGTCAGAATCTTACTGGCGTGGATACCACCACCACTGGTTATCACCAGGAGGCGCTGGTTCCGCTTGGTAGCGAGACCCATTCCGGTGAGGACGTCAGTCTGCATGCAAAAGGACCGGGTGCTCATCTGGCGCAGGGAACCATCGAACAAAGCACGGTTTTTCACCTGATCGACCAGGCTCTGGGCTTAATCGAAGAATAAGGAGCAAGGCAATGAACAAATTCTTTTACAGCGCACTGACGGCTTCAATGTTTGTCCTGACCGGGTGCACGGATGACGACGATAACAGCCCCGTGCAGCCAGCCGATGAGGCTGTGACCAGCCTTTCCTCGCAACAACTGGAAACGTCGCTGACCAACCCCTGGTTCCAGCAGGGCCAACAGGATATCGAAGCGGCGAAAGCGGCCTGGGCCGAGGTTACCGGTACCGTGGCCCCTGTCACTCAATCGGGCTCCCTGCAGGCGGCCATCGCCGATGCACGGGGCAAGGCAAAGAACGTTATCCTGTTCGTGGGCGATGGCATGGGCGTTTCAACCGTCACAGCGGCGCGTATTCTGGATGGCCAGAATCAGGGCAAGCCGGGGGAAGAGCATCAACTGAGCTTCGAGCGTTTTCCGTTCGCCGGCTTGGCCAAAACTTATAACGTAGATGCGCAAGTGCCCGACTCCGCTGGCACAATGACAGCCATGGTGTCTGGTGTAAAAACCGATGTAGGCGTGCTTGGCGTGGACGAAGACGTTAGCCGGGGCGATTGTGGTTCGGCCACGGGTAACGAGCTGATGACACTGACGGAGCTGGCGGAACTTGCTGGCAAGGCCACCGGGGTGGTATCGACTGCCCGTATCACTCACGCCACGCCGGCAGCCACCTACGCCAAGTCGGCAGATCGTAACTGGGAAGACATCTCCGATATGCCTCCCGAGGCAGTTACCGACGGCTGCCAGGATATTGCCGACCAACTGGTGAACTTTGAAGCAAACCTCGAAGCACGCACCGGCGCGGATATTGACGGCCTTGATGTGGTCATGGGCGGCGGCCGTCGCCACTTCCTGCCAAATGATGCCAGGTTCAACAGCCCGGATGCGCGATCCAGTGTCGAAGGCGACCGCACCGATGGCCGCAACCTGGTCACCGAGTGGCAGGCTCAGTATCCACAAGGCGTATACGTGTATGACAATGCCGGTTTCGACAGCGTCAACGCCGCAACCACGTCCAGGTTGTTCGGCCTGTTCAACGAGTCGCACATGCAGTACGAGGCTGACCGTGGCAATGATGTTGCCGGTGAGCCGTCACTGAGTGAGATGACTGCCAAGGCCATCGACATTCTGGATAACGATCCGGACGGGTTTTTCCTGACCGTCGAAGCGGGCCGCGTTGACCACGCCCACCACGCCGGCAGTGCCAATGGCGCCTTAACCGATACCATTGAACTGGCCGAAGCCGTAAAAGTGGCCGCGGATCAAACCAACCCGGAGGATACCCTGATTATTGTCACCGCTGATCACAGCCATGTGTTCACGATGGCCGGTTATCCCAAGCGCGGCAACCCCATTCTCGGTAAGGTGGTGAGCATTGGGGCGGAGCAGCCTGAACTGGCGTCGGATGATCTGCCATACACCACCCTGGGGTATGCCAATGGCCTCGGCATGCGCGACTATGGAAGCGAGACCGATGCGGACCGTACCTATGGCGACCCCATCAACGCCGGCCGAAAGGACCTGACCAACGTTGACACCACCACGCCGGGCTTCCACCAGGAGTCATTGGTGCCACTGGGCAGCGAGACACATGCCGGTGAGGATGTGGGCATTTATGCCAGGGGGCCGGGTGCCCATCTGGTAACGGGCACCAACGAGCAGAACATGATCTATCACATAATGGATTATGCCTCGGATATCAGCGGGGCTGCCAACCTGGCTGTGCGATAAATCCCGGGATTAATAGCTAAAAACGCGCTAAACACCGCAAGCCCTGCCCACTTGGTAACAGAGTGAGTCGGGTTTGCGGTTTTTTGTTTCAGAAACCCCTTTTCCTGCCGATAAGCCAGTTACATACACTAAAGTATGAGTTATAAACTCATATCAATTTATTAGTCTCCATGATGGCCTTAAATAACAAAATATTGGTAGAAGCAACGATAAAGAAGAGGTTCCTATGGGGTTGCTGGATCGGGCTTCAATAATATTGGGGGTGGTGAGTGCTGTTGTTCTTGCGGTCATCAGTGCAGTGGTGGCGCCTTTGCTAGGCCTTGAACCGGCATCAATACTGGTTGGACTGGTGGTTGGCCTTGCAGCCGCCGCCGGCTTTCTGGTCATCCGGGTGCTGGAGCCTGCCGAACGCGGTCTCAGGGCTCTGGATAAGGGCACCCTGGCAGAAGATCATCCGCTCCGGGCCCATTGCCGGCAGCTGCTTTCCGATGCGAAAGCCGGGCGGGCTCTGGTGGAAACCCTCTCCGGAAGCGCTGACAGGAACGCTATTTCCGCCGCCCAGGTCTCCTTTGCCGCAGACCAGCTCAAGATCCGGCTGGACCGTCAGGTTGAAGAAACCGCCCAGATGGCCGATTACGCGGGGCAGATTACCGAAACCGTGCGGGAATCCTCGGAGCAGGCCACCGATGCAGCCACCATGGCGCTGCAGAACAAACAGGTAAGCACCGAGGGTCGTGAAGCCCTGATCTCCGCCATCGACAGTGTTAGGGAGGTGCACCAGCAGTCCGGGGAAAACCTGCGGCTGATCCAGGAGCTGAACGAGAAGTCCATCAAGATCCAGGGTGTGACCACCACCATCCAGGGTATCGCTGAACAGACCAATCTGCTTGCACTCAATGCCGCCATTGAGGCGGCGAGGGCTGGTGACCAGGGGCGCGGGTTCGCGGTCGTCGCCGATGAAGTACGCCAGCTCGCTGGTCGGACTGCCCAGGCAACCGGTGAAGTTGCAGAAACCCTGGAGGAAATACGCTCGGACACTACGCTGATCGTTTCCCGTATTGAAGACCTGGCCCGCAGCATCGAGGCGGGGCTGACTTCTGTGGAGAGCGTTGGAGAGAGGTTGGAACAGATCAGCGATCAGTCGGAACGTGTACAGCAGCAGGTTGCACGGATAGCCGAGATTGACCAGAACAACGAGCAGAGTCTGGCCCAGGTTTTCTCCGCGATTGAAACCGTGCGCGACCAGATCTCCGAGAGTGATACCAGCGTTTCATCGCTTGCGGAGCAGGCGGCTACGCTGATGGAGCTTGCAGAGAAAGCTAACGCGTCATTCGCATTGAACAGCGAAGCCAGTTATCACCGGCCGTTCTTCGATCAGGCCCGGGCCGGCGCGGACCAGATTGGTCAGATGTTCGAGCAGGCCATCCGCGACGGCAAACTCTCCGAAAGCGCGCTGTTCGACAAGTCCCGTACGCCGATCCCGAATACTCATCCGCCAAAGTACTCCAGCACCTTTGACAAGTTTACCGACCAATATCTGCCTGCTATTCAGGAGCAGGTGAAAAATGCTCACGAGGCCATTGTCTTTGCCATTGCCGCTGCCCCCGACGGATACGTGCCTACCCACAACCGCGATTTCGCCCACGCGCCAACAGGCGATCCCAAGGTGGATCTGGTCAAGAGCAGGAGCAAGCGGCTGTTCAACGACCGTACCGGTATTCGCTGTGGCCAGCATACCGAGACCATGCTCTTGCAAACCTACCGTCGGGATACCGGCGAAATCATGCATGACCTCTCCGTACCAATCTATGTGAATGGCAAACACTGGGGTGGGTTCCGTTTGGGTTACCGTCCGGACAATCACTGACCGCCCGCGGGATTTTCGGCCACGGGGGCTGTGGTAGACTCCGATTAATAGATCAATAGGAGACTTGTCTTGGCTGAACCGGAGTTTATTCCTGCCGACACGGACCCCGCCTCCCGCCGAAGTGATCCGGCGCGTAACCTGGCGGTGGTGGTCTACATCCTTCAGGCGCTGTCGTTTTTCGTAGGAGGCATTACCGGTCTGGTGGGCGTGATCATCAATTACGTCAAACTGGACGACGTCCGTAATACCTGGGTGGAGCGGCACTTCCGCTGGCAGATTCGTACGTTCTGGATAGGCCTGCTCTGGACGGTGATCGGTATTGTTACCACGCCACTGATCATAGGCTGGTTTATTCTTCTCGGTATTTCGATCTGGATTATCTACCGGATTGTAAAGGGGGCGCTCGCTCTGAACGATGGCAAGGCGCCCTCCTGATTGCGCGCCTCGATCAGTCCTCCGTAACTTCTTTGAGTCGTATCGCACTGAACATCCCGGCGAGGCCCATCAGGCCGAGAACCATGATGACCGCGACTGGGGAGATCATTGATACCAGAGCGGTCAGGCCGCCAGTGACAAGCAGCAAAACGCCAATGACCGTGTTGCTCACGGCAGTGTAATCGGTGCGCTTGTTGCCCCCAGCCATATCCACCAGATAGGTTTTGCGCCCCAGCCTGACGCCCGCATGTGCGATGCTCAGCACGAAGAATGCCACCGGATAGAACCACACGCTGCCCAGGTCTTGCCCCAGGGTAAGCGCTGCAGTGCCGACGATCAGGCAGGTGCCACTGGCCATTGCCGCGCCACGGATCATTACCCTCCGGCTGGACGTGTCCGCCGCCCAGCCCCAGAAACTGGCACTCAGGGAACTGGCGAGACTGCTGGCGAGCAGGAAAATGCCCAGCATCCAGCCGATATCCGACTCCTTTTGTGCCAGGACCACGAAATAGGGAGATGCCAGGGCAGAGCAGAGAAGCAGGGCCCGGGTGATCACGAAATTGCGAAAGGGGGCGTCATCACGGAGCAGGGACAGGCTGCGGAACGCTTCGTTGATGGCGTTTCCACCGCCACCGGTTTCACCTTCATGCTCCTGAACTCCGGCAAACAGAAAACCGGCAATTACCCAGAGTGCCCCTGCCAGAAGCAGCAACACGGTGTAGAAGGCAATCGTGGGGTCGCCACGTTCCCAGAATAAAAGGCCGGTTAAAACGACGGTTGCCGTGCCACCGATGGTGGACGCCAGTCCGCCAAGCCTTCCCCGGCGGGTCTTGGGAATGCATTTGCCCTGAACGTCTTTCATGGAGACGGAGCAAAAGCCGCGGGCCAGGGAAAACACAATGAGAGCGGCAATGATCCCGAAGCCGGCTGCATAACCTTCGAAGAACCAGACGCTGGCTGCCATCGCCACCACGCTGGCGGCCTGTCCGAAACTGCCCAGAGTCCAGAACCACTTGCGAACCGGTTTGCGGCGCACCCACGCCGCGATGACCATTTGTGGAACGAGAGAGCCGGATTCGCGGATCGGAACCAGCCATGCCACCAGGGCGGGAGCACCTATGGCACTCATCAACCAGGCCAGCACGGTTTTCGGGCTGATCAGCAGATCGCCCAGCTTGGTCAGTACGTTACTGGCGAGAATGAGGAAAAAATTGCGGGGTACCTCGCGACAGGCTTCCTCAGGAATATCCTTGCAGACCCGGGCATCTTCTTCGTTGGCAATCAGGCCATAAAGTTGTTCGATGGTGTCCTTTCTGCTCTCAGGCAAACCGCTATCCTCCGGAAAATGTGTCGAAAGGATACCAGTGTGGCGCGGTATCCTTAAGTCCGGATTACGGCAACTGCGAGCGATCAGACCAGATGGTGGTCCCAGTGAACGGATAGATCTGCGAGTTCTCTGGCGGGTTTGCCGGCGCCGAGCCGGATAAGTTTTCCCCGTCCGGAGGAAACAAGAAAATCCCCTCCGGCAAGGGTCTGGATGCCCGCGCAATCGGCGATGTGCGCGCGGCTGACCAGCTCACCGGTCTTGCCCCGAAAGATAATGGCCGTTCCACCAATCGGCGAAGCCGCAGCCACGAGGTCGTTTTCCGGATGCGCAACCACGCTGGAGATGTAGTTGGCCAACGCTGTCCGGGTATCCTCATCGAACCGGTATTCCCGCAAAGTTCCCTCTTCAAGACGTGCCAACAAAGGCGGCGTTTCGTAGAGTGGGCCCTGGTGCTGATAGGCCACATACACGCGGCCATCGCCGCTGACGCTGACATGGCGGGCGCTTTGCTGATGATGAGGCGGCCTGAAACGGCCAACGATTTTGCCGGAGTGACGATTCATAAGTACCAGGGCTGGATCCATGGTGTCCAGATTCAGTTTCATGCGGTCGTAATCCGGGTGAGTGAGGATGCCTCCGAGACCGATCACCAGGGTTTCGCCGTCGGGGTGCAAGGTCAGCTCATGGGGGCCGATTCCCGCCAGATCAAAGGTTTTTGTCCGCCGATAACCCTTTTCGGCATCGTAGACTGCGATGATCCCCGCGCCCTGATCGTACCGGCTGGCGGTGACGTAGAGGCGTCGGCCATCGGTCGAGAACACACCGTGGCCAACAAAGTGTTCGCCCGGCTCGGCTGAAATATGGTGTTTCCGGGCACCTGTAGTGCTATCGAAAACGTAGAATGACCAACCCGGGCGGCGCTCGAAAAACAGGGTCTCTTGCTGGTGCGGTCGGTTGCAGCCGCTATGGCAGCGGGAATCGACAGGCGCCTGCCACACTATCCGGCCGTTGCGGTTGAATGCGCTGACTCCAAAACTGCCATCCGGGAACCGGACGGCGCCGGCATAGCCATCAGGTTGGACTGACGCTTTTCGGGGCAGCAGGGAACAGCCGGTCAGGCCCACGGCAACGCCGCCGGCAATGGACACCTTGAGAAGGGCTCTCCGGTTCAAAAGCATAGGATCAGCTTCCTCAGTCGCCATCGCTCGAGTTGAAGCCTCTTACTACGCCAAGTGCGATTGCCGCCTGGTCATTCACCAGCGTGGTCAACTGGGAAATATCAACGTAAAGGCTCTGCAGAGCCCGGAACTGGTCTTCTTCTTTCAAAGCAGTTGCCATGGGCAGGTGGGCACCGGGAAAGTTCTGCTGAACCTCGTTGAATTGTTTGCGAATGCGGTCTGCCAGGTCGGACGCCCCCTTTGCTTCCAGCGAAATTTCGAGCCCTGGTAAAAAGTACCGGTTCAGGCCGTCGACAGTCGCCGCGACAGTCTGCAGGCTTTTGCCGCTGCGCCAGGCGTCCGCGATGTAAGGGGTGCGTTTGTTAATGCCGCGAAGTCCCATGGGTTGGGCCAGCCTTCTTTCTTCCAGAATTTCCAGTGTTGCCATACCCGCTCGGATAGTGGTGTCGAAGTACTGCTCGGTCTCCAGATAGTGCGGTCTGAAAGCCTGCCAGCCAGCCATCAATGCGTCACTGTTGCTTTTCACGTGTCCCGCGACGTTCGTTAGCAGCTCGCAGGTCCGGGCGACTGGGAGTGAAGTTTCCCCGGCATTGAACTCTTGGTCGAACAGCAGATATTCGATCATCGGGAAGCCTTGCACAGCGACACCGGACTGATTGATCACGCTCGGGGTGATCGGTTCGTCGTTTCCGATCAGGTAAGCCGCTTTCCGTGCGATCAGATTCTTCGGATCCGGCCAGAACTGGAACTGCCAGGAAAGGTTGTTGTTTTCGACCGGGCCGAAATCGACTAAGCGCACCTTCTGCCAGGCCAGGAAGGCATTCAGCCAGGCGGCTTCCACGTGTTCCCGGCTTCCCTCGGCTGGATTCTGGCAGTAGTCACGGGCGGATTCAGCCAGCTCTCCCGCTTCTGTGGTCAACGATTGATAGCCGGTCGCAATGCCTTCATACCACTGCTGGCGGGCCTGGATGTTGGCATCGCTTGCCCACGCCAGGGGCGAGGTTAGTGTCAGGATAGATGTGCACAGCAGTCTGGTGATCCCTTGCATGGCTGATCCTCAGAGTGAATTCAGGAAATCGATCAGAGCGGATCGATCTTCGGGCGACATCTGGCGGTATCGGTCGGCGGCCGCCTGAGCCTCGCCACCGTGCCAGAGCACGGCTTCTTCCAGAGTTCGGGCGCGGCCGTCGTGCAGGAACCCGGCTTGCGGATTCACCACTTGGGCCAGGCCAATGCCCCAGAGCGGCGGGGTTCGCCATTCATTGCCATTGGCCAGGAATTCATCGCGGCCGTCGGCCAGGGCAGGACCCATGTCGTGCAGCAACAGATCCGAATAGGGCCAGATAGTCTGATTGCTAAGGTCCGGGCGATCGGCAACCTCGCCGGTCTGATGTCTCGGCGTATGGCAGCCAGCGCAGCCACTTTCGTTGAACAGCCTTGCTCCCTGCCGGACGGATTCAGACTCAATATCTCGACGCGCGGGTATTGCCAGACTCTTGGCGTAGAAGGTCACGAAGTTGGCGACCTTGTCGCTTACTTCCGGTTCACCGCCATGGGTAAACCACTCACAATTCTGCTCGGGCATGCAGTCGGTTTTAGGTTTCAGAGTAGAGGTCAGTCCCATATCTCCGGCGAACGCACCCATGCTTTGCTGGTGGACATCGGGCTCGGCTGCCTTCCAGCCGAATCGACCGGGCACTGTCTGTTCCGTTGCCAGATCCCAGACCTGGTTAAGCTTTCCGGAGATGCCGTTTCCGTCCGCATCATCAGTGTCTTGGAGGGCTTGCAAATCTTCGATGGGGATGGCTTCCAGCAGACCCATTCCGATCATCTGCGGTGCTACCCGGGGCGATACCAGAAGGTCCTCGGGCAGTGGCCCATAATTTGGGTTCTCAATGCGGTACACGGGCTTGCGCAGTTCCACCACCGTCCCATCCGCGAGTGTTTCCTTCACTGGCGTCCATTCGACGATCAAATCAGCCTCTGGTTTGGCTGCAGGAAGCGCGGCTGTCTGGAGCTGGCTGCCATATACTGGCGCCGGTTTAAAACCGTGTTTGCGCAGAATGTCCGCGTCCAGCTCCGGATCAGCAGGGACTGCCAGTCTCAAAAACAGGGAGACCGGCGGCTCGTCGACACCGGGTGGGTGTCCGCGACCATCCTTGATATGACATCCCTGGCAGGAGTTGGTATTGAACAGCGGGCCCAGGCCGTCACGGGCGTCAGTGCTTGCCGGGGCTTCGACCCAGGGGTTCCGGAAGAAACTGTTGCCGACACTGAAGTCCAGACGTTTGGTCATGGACAGATTGCCCTGGGGAAGCGAGTAGGCATTGGTGTCTGACTGTTGTACGGTGCCCTCACCACCAGAGGCCGGAGATGTCTGGATCGGATAGCCCTCGTGAGTCTGGGCACAAACGTGGGCGCTGGCGATCGCCAGCGCCCCGATTAAGGCAAGCGGTTTCATCATGCTCAGAACGCGTGGCCGGCATCATCGGGAGACAGGGCTTCAATGCCCAGGTCGCGCGCAGCCTGCTCAATGGAACCGGTCTGTGCGACCAGCGCCATGATAGCGCCGTTGACGATACGAGTGCCCTCGGCATTCCCGGGTGCAATCATGGTGTCAAAAGCCATGGGATTTTCGCTGCTCTCCGCGCGGGCCTTCATTAGCGCCAGGGCTTCCATGGAGGCGTCCAGCTGGTTGTTAAGACGGGCGTCCAGCTCTGGGTCGCTCTGCTGAACCAGATCAGACAGGGAAGGGCCGGTCACCAGGCTGCCATCCACGCGACGATAGGTACCCGTGTAGACGTTCTGGATACCCTGGCCGTTGTAGTAGTGCGAATTGTGGGTATTGTCGCTGAAGCAGTCGTGCTCGTCCTCATAGGAGTTGGCTTCCAGAGCAACCTTCATTCGCTCGCCGGCCAGCTCGCCCAGAGACAGTGAACCCATGCCGAACAGCATTTTCTGAACACCCTGATTGGCGTCTGCAGCGGTCAATTGCGCCCGGTAGTTGTCACTGGCGCCCGGCGCCCACTGGGCCACCATCCACTCGAGGTCGGATACCAGAAGGTCTGTTACCGCATCCAGGTATTCGCCACGACGCTCACAATTGCCATTGGTGCAATCAGCGCCCTTCGCGTAATCCGTGACCGGACGCTCACCGGCGCCGCTTTCAAAACCGTGGAGATCCTGACCCCAAAGCAGGAATTCAACCGCGTGGTAGCCGGTAGCAACGTTGGCTTCAGAGCCGCCAACTTCGTTCAGATCTGCGAGCAGTGCAGGGGAAAGAGATGCCACATTCAGTGTCTCACCACCCACATTGATCCTGTTGCTTGCGATGATGTTTGCGGTGGCACCGGCGTTGCCCAGCTCGTGCTGGTACCCGTCTGCCTTCACATAATCGATCAGGCCTTCATCAAGCGGCCAGGCGTTCAGCTGGCCTTCCCAGTCATCGACAATAGCATTGCCGAACCGGAACACTTCTGTTTGCTGATAAGGAACCCTAGCTGCCAGCCAGGCTTCTTTTGCGGTCGCCAGATTGGCTTCGGTCGGATTGGCGATCAAGCGGTCAGTTGCTTCGTCCAGCGCGCGGGCGGTGATCAGGGCATCTTCGTAGTTGGCATGAGCCAGATCGGCGTAGTGATCGACCACTGAGTCTTTGGTTGCTGGCTGATAGTCCTTGGTGGACCAGGGATGATTAGCGCAGCCTGCAGTGAGCAGAGCGGTTACTGTCAATGCCAGGGGTGCTGGACGAAACATGGGCGTCATTCCTTTTCCCAAGTTCTGTTAATAGTAGTAATAATGAGAAATATTCGCGTTAAATATTATGAGTTCCGTTTTATCGAAACGCAAGCGGGAAACGGACTCGATCGATCAGGTTTGACGATTGTGCTCTTGCCCCGGGCAACCGTGATCGGGCTTAATGGCCCCGTCACCAGGGAGCTATTCTTGTATGTTGAGTTATTTGCACGCCTTCCACGCCGGCAATTTCGCCGATGTCCAGAAACATGGAGCCCTGGCACTGGTCCAGACCATGATGCGGGCGAAGGCCTCCGGTATTGCCTGTTTCGATACCCATGCCGGCAGTGCCATATACGACCTGCGAAGTGAGCGGGCCCGCAAGACTGGAGAAGCCGACCACGGAGTTCAGAGACTTTGGGGCGCCAGAGATCGGTTGCTGTCCGGGGACTGGAAGCCGTTTCTGGACGTGCTGAAAGGATTCAATGCCGGCGGTGGTGAACTGTCCGTTTACCCCGGTTCTCCTGCGTGGTTTCAGCATTTTCTACGGGATGGAGATGCGCTGACGCTGTTTGAACTGCATCCATCTGAGGGCGAGCAACTGGCGGAATGGGCTTCCGAGGCTCCGATTCGGGTGCTCAGACAGGACGGCCTGGCAGGTCTGCTAAGACAGTTGCCTCCCAGACAGCCGCGCCTGCTGACGCTGATTGATCCCTCTTACGAGGTCAAAACCGACTACATTGAAGTGGCGCACACTTTGGGGAAAGCATGGCATAAGTGCCGTCATGGCATTTTTCTTGTCTGGTACCCGATACTGACCAGTGGCCTGCAGGAACAGTTGAAAGATGCGGTCAGGGGCACTGATGCGCGCAAGATACTCTGCAGTGAGGTGCATCTGAATAATCCGCCGGAGCGAGGTATGGTCGGATCGGGCATGCTGGTGGTAAACCCACCCTGGGGTTTTGACTCCCGGTTTGCCGCAATGATGAGCGATGTTGCCGGGTCGGACGTTTTGAATTTGTCTCACGATATTGGTTGGCTGGTTCCTGAGTAATTGAAAGGACGGCAAGCAAGGGAGCAACGAGGTTGAAGGATAAGCCAGTAAACAAGGCAGGATCCGTGTGGATGCCCGGCGGCCTGATTCCGGTTGAGCAGTGGAAAGTGCCTGAAACGTCCGTGAGACGTTCACTCAAAGATGCGTTGCGCCATGCCCTGGCCCAGATTCGGGCGGGCGTGGTTGCAGAAAAGGAAGTGTTTGAAAGCCTCGATAACCTTCCGGAACTTTCAGCCGCCCGGCTTGAATCCTTTGCACCGCGGCCAGATCCAAGCGTGCTGGCGGAAGTGCTATCAAGGGCCCTTGAAGAGCTTGGGCTAAACCATGATTCCGGCAAGAGAGTTGCGTTACTGGTGGCTCCACCGTTCTCGGGTATTCGTTCTGCCCTTGAGTGTTTTCCCGAGTTTGAATTGCAGCAAGAGGGCGAGGCGGGCCGGTGGTCGCTGATCCTGCCACCCGAGAATCTGCTTCTTGATGAACAGGGCGCCAGGGAGTGGTGGGACACGCAGGATCTTTCCAGGCCGTGGGTGATTCCGGAACTGGCTGATTTCTGGCTGCGCCATCTGTCCGGACTGGCTCTGGTTCGGGAATTACTCCGTCGGGTTGCCGCGGGAGGCACTGCTCCTGGTGCTATTGGTTGCTCGAGCTGGTGTTGGCAATTCTGGTCCTCTTACTTCAGGGATGCGCACTTTTCGCCGATGACACCTTCGCCGATGGCAGCAGTCGAACTTGGTGAATGGTTCGAATCCCTTGCTGCCGGTGATAGTGATTACTCAATCACGGCCCGAATGGCAGACGATGGCCTTTGGGTATTGCCGATGACGGAAGGAAATGACGGGAAAAAGCGCAAACACAGTGGCTTTCTCCGGGATCTCGCCTCAGTAGCAAGAGGTAATCCCGGTGTTGCGCTGGCCATATGGCGACGCGCGCTGAGAGCCCGCCCTGAAGAAGAGGCGGGCACGGAGGAATCCGGCCCGGGTTCTTCAGACGGCGGTTCAGTCACCCGGGCCTGGGTTATCCCTTTTGATCAACTGGGTTTGCCAGCGGTCCCCCAGAGCCAGGGCGACAACATTGGCCTGCTATTGCACGCCCTGCTGTTGCACGATGGACTGGACGCCTCTCATCTGCAGTTGGTAACAGGGGTCGCGGAACATGAGGCAGGGTTTGTGCTGGCACGTCTGGCCCGCGCGGATCTGATTGAGCAGCAGTCATCTGGTGGTCGCTGGCAAGTCACCGCTCAGGGATACCCCTCGATTCGTCGGCATTTGCAGAGCTGGGGATTTCCGGTCGACACTTTCTAGGAGATGAGTGATGGGTGATCTTGGCATTCGGGAGGCGTTTTCAGCGATCACGTCGGAAGCGTTGCTGGAATCGTTGATGGTTGTGCTGCTGGCGACGGGCCTGATCATCGTAATACAGAAGCTGTTTCCGAGAATCGCAGTTAAACTCGGGGGCAAGCCCCGGTTTTATATCCTGGCGTCGGTGCCCTTGCTGCGATTGATCATTATCGTGGTGACCATCATCGTTGTGGTTCCGATCCTGGTGGAACCTTCGTTCGAGAACATGGTTGCCATTTTCGGAGCCCTGGGACTGGCTCTCGGGTTTGCCTTCAAGGATTACGCGAACAGCCTGATTGCCGGAATCGTAACCCTCTACGAAATGCCGTATCGGCCTGGCGACTGGATCGAGGTGGACGGGCAGTACGGAGAGGTCCGTTCGATTGGCACCAGAGCCGCGGAACTTGTTACGCCGGATGATACCGTGGTGGTGATACCCCACGGCAAACTCTGGGCGTCCCTCATTGCCAACGCCAACAACGGAACGGATAACCTGATGTGCGTGGCGGAGTTCAACCTTGAACCCCACCATGACGTCAGCCGGGTTATGGCGCTCTTGCGGGATGTGGCCTACACCTGTCCTCTTACCCGCACGTTCCGGCCTGTCGTGGTGGTGGTCTCCAACAAACCCTGGGGCATGTGTTATCGGCTGAAGGCATACCCGATCGAGTTGAAGGATCAGTTCCGGTTTATTTCCGAGCTCACTGCAAAGGGCGCAAGTGCGTTGGCTTCAGAGGGCGTCAGGTTTGTCTCAGTCCCCGTCACCGGAAACCCCTGAGCTTTGCTTGCGGGTTTCCGTTTGCTCAATCAATTGATTCAACCTGCCGAGAATACGCTGCCCGCTTTCACCGGTGCGCTCGAGGTAAATGTCACGCACCGGCATGCTGGCTTCCCGAAACGCCTCGCGTTCTGAATCGGTCAGGCGGACCACTTTCATGTGGCCCCCTTCCAGCATCTGCTCGAGCCGGGTCTGATTCAGCTCCTCCTGAGTCTCCCAGGCGATCTGCGCGACGTCCTTGAGTCCGTTGTCGAGCCATTGTTGCTGGTTTTCGGGCAAGGCGTCGTACCACTCAAGATTCGAGACCACTGAAGCGACGAACTGGGCCGGTCGCGCCAGGGTCATGGTGGTCTGCACTTCGTAGAAATCCATTTCCTCGATGGCGAAAACCGGATTGCTCTGGCCATCGATCTTGCGCAGCTGCAGGTCACTGTATACCTGGGAATAGGGGATCTGGCTGGGCTCGGCACCATAGGCCCGGAAGGTTTCTTCCGCCATGTCGGAGGTCATGGTTCGGATTCGCTGTCCGGTGAAGTCTTCCGGCGACCGCAGCGCCTTGTTAGCTGTCCAGGCCATCCAGCCTTCAGGCACGAAACCCAGCAGTTTCATGTTCTGGTTGGCATAGGGCGATTCAAACAATTCGAGCAATTCTGCGCTGGCCAGAATCTCTCGTGTAACGTCGGCGTCGTCCGGAAGAACATAGTGCAGCGTGAAGAGACCGACTTCAGGGATGGTGTTGGCAAGATGCCCGGGGGAGGCGAACGCCAGGCTTATGGAACCATTGCGAACCAGTTCAGTAAGCTGTGCCGAGGTTCCCAGAGAACCGTAGGGAAAAATATCGATTTCAATCCTGCCGTCGGAACGCTCCTCAATCCGTTCCTTCAACGCTTCGGCATAAGCATGCTGAACGCTACCCTCGATCTCCTCAAGGGCAAAACGCCAGGTAACCGGGTAATCGGGGGGTTCCGGGACATCGGCGGTCTCGTCCTCACCGCTGGTCTGGCTGTCTGAACAACCGGTCAGTGCAATGGCCAATGCCAGGCTCAATGGCCAGAACCTGAAACGGACGGTGGGCATAACGGGAACTCCAGTTTTCTCGATCCTTGGTTGATATTGCCATACAAGGTAACACAAGAATGCGCACTGCCGTGGGTTACGGGGTTGGATTGAATTACACTGTCGACCCAGACGATCAAGTGCATCTAGGAGACAGTTCATGGAGTTTCAGTGTTGGGCAGGAGGCCGGGAATGACAAACCAGAAGCAGGCGATGCTCTATGGCCTTGGCACGGTGCTGTTGTGGTCTACCGTGGCAACCGCGTTCAAGCTCTCGCTCAGAGAGCTCGCGCCCGTTCAGATGCTGCTGATTGCGTGCAGTGCGTCTGTGGTTGTGATGGCCGTCATCCTGATGCTTCAGGGGCGCTGGCACCTGGTGTTCTCGCTCAGTCGCAAACAGTATGCCCAGTCTTTTGGCATGGGGCTGATCAATCCCTGTCTGTACTATTTCCTGTTGTTCGGTGCCTTTGACCGACTACCCGCCCAGGAAGCGCAACCGCTGAACTACACCTGGGCTCTGGTGCTGGCCTATATGTCGGTACCCTTTCTGGGGCACCGGCTACGCAAACTGGATATTGTCGCGGGCCTGATCTGTTATGCCGGGGTCGTGGTGATTGCCACCCGCGGGGCTGTCACTTCGCTGAGCTTCGAGGATCCACTTGGCGTTTCTCTCGCCCTCGGAAGCACAGTGGTCTGGGCGTCCTACTGGATTATCGCCACACGGGATACCCGAGATCCGGTGGTTGGCCTGTTCCTGAATTTCCTGTGTGGATTGCCGGTGATTCTGCTCATTTGCTGGTGGACAGAGGGGCTCAGTTTTGCTCCGGGCACGTCGCTGGCTGCAGCGCTCTATGTAGGCGTGTTCGAGATGGGTATCGCTTTCGTTCTCTGGTCCTATGCCATGAAAAAAGCGGAGAATACTTCGAAAGTCAGCAACCTGATTTTTATCTCTCCGTTCCTTTCGCTGGTGTTCATCTACTTTATTCTGGGCGAGCATATCCTGCCCTCCACATACATTGGCCTGGTTCTGATCATGATGGGGCTATGGATTCAGCAGAAAAAAGTGAAGGATCGGGAAGAGGCCCTGAACCTTGGCTGACTGGTTTGTCTACATGGTTCGAACCGCCAGAGGTTCGCTCTATACCGGCATAACCACTGACGTTGAGCGGCGTTTCCATGAACATCAGGGAGGCGCTCCCCGGGGCGCGCGTAGTCTGAGGGGGAAGGGGCCACTGGAACTGGTGTTCAGCGCGCCAGCCGGAGACAGAAGCCGGGCTTCACGGTTGGAGTGGCGCATCAAACAATGGCCCCGGCCCAGGAAAGAGGCCCTGGCCCGGGGCGAGCTCAGTCTGCCAGATGACGTTTGATGTGTTCGCCTGCGGTTTCCAGCGCGGCAGTGGCTCGATCCAGCTGACCACTGTGTACCTGGAAAACGTGCCAAAGACTGTTATAGACCTCAAGGCGGGTTTCCACATCGTTCCGGCTTGCGGCCTCGGCGAGCCGTTCGGCGTCGTTCAGCAGGATTTCCTGGCTGCCTACCTGGATCAACAAGGGTGGCAGGCCGCTTAAATCCCCGAAGATCGGCGAGATCAACGGGTTGGTAAGGGGTTCCTTTCCGGCGTAAAGCCTGGCGGCCTTGCTGGTCCAGCTGGCCTGAAGTACCGGCTCAATTTCCGGCGCATAAAGCTGCTCCTGGGTGAGGTCTATCCAGGGTGAAAACGCGGTGAGCGATGCCGGAAGCTGCAGGCGCTTATCGCGCAGTCGCATCGCCAGGGCAACAGAGAGCCCCCCGCCAGCGGAATCGCCGGCGACGGCAATCTGGTCCGGTTTCAGGCCAGCCTCCAGAAGCCCGTTCCAACAGGCTTCGGCATCATCCAGCGCAGCGGGAAACGGAAACTCGGGAGCCAGCCGGTAATCCGGCGTAACGATGGCGCAGCCGGTTGTTTTCGCCAGATGCCCGGTTATGCCACGGTGGGTACTCGAGGACCCGATGATGTAGCCTCCGCCGTGCAGATAGAGAACGGCGCCCCGGGGATCATTGCCGAAGGTTGTCCGGGTTGCTGGCACTCCCCCAATGGTTATGTTCTCGAATTTCGCGCCTCTCGGTGGTGTCGAACTCCGATAAGCCTGGCGAACAATGCGTCGCTGAAGTGGCACCGGTACCGCCGGGTTGAGAACCGGTCTGACCAGCCGGTTCATGGTCTGGCGCAACGCACTCTCTAAAACGTGTTGCAACATCTGTGTCTTTCCCCTGCTATGGGTTAGGCCCGCTATAGGTTAGGATTGAAACCCCGAAATAGATAACTCATTCATGACAGGCGTTTAACTCTACGTGTACTGGAAAACGGATACCATAGAAATACCGGATTGGGACAGGCACTCACTTCTGGACAGACTCGAACCCTTCGACCCGACCCGCTCGCGTGATCTTAGTGATGAAATGGTGGCCTATTGTCGTTTTTATGGGCTGGATCTCTGGGTGGAACATCCGGACGTTGCTTATCATCAGGGTTACGTCAAAGCCTGCGGTCATGAAGTCATGGTGCATTATTTCCGATTGCCGGACCAGTCAACAGAGCGTGGCACGGTGTTCATTCTGCACGGCTATTTCGACCACGTCGGGTTGTACAGTCAGTTGATCGATCGGTGCCTGGGAGCCGGGTTTGATGTGCTGGCCTACGATCAGCCCGGCCATGGCCTTTCCAGCGGCACGCCCGCAGCCATTGGCAGTTTTCTTGAGTATCAGGGCGTTCTGTCAGACGTGATGGCTCAGGTCAGGGACAAGTTGCGTCAGCCCTGGTTCGCGGTTGGGCAGAGCACCGGTGGAGCGATCCTGATTGATTATCTGTTGTCCAACCATCACAGCCAGCAAACCTCCGACTTCCGGAAAGTGGTGCTTCTGGCGCCCCTGGTGAGGCCGGCCGGCTGGTTGGGCGCAAAAATACTGCATAGCATGGTGAAGCCGTTTATTTCCCGCTGGCGCAGGGTATTTGCAGAGAACAGTGGCAACGGTCGTTTCCTCAGGTTCTTGAGGGAGTACGACCCGCTTCAGGCGAGGGCAGTGCATGTCGACTGGGTGAGTGCACTCCGAAAATGGGTCCCCCACATTGAATCTGCGCGGCCGGTCGACTTTCCGGTGACCGTCGTGCAAGGTGAGAAGGATCTGACAGTCGACTGGCAACACAATTTGCGTATTATCCGGAATAAATTTTCCTCGGTTGAGGAACGGAAAATCCCTGACGGACGTCATCATCTTGTGAACGAAGCTCAGGATTTGCAGGCAACCGTATTCAATACCATTATTGATACATTCACGAACTCGGCGGAAAAGACCCGTTAAACGGGTTGGCTGAAGAAACCAGGCACAGGAGAAAGCTGTGAAGAAGATGATTCTTGTATTTATGGTGGCAACTTTCGGTCTCGGCGGTTGTATGACCTACGACCCCTACACCGGTGAAGAGAAAACTTCGAATGCGACCAAGGGAAGCATCATCGGCGCTATTGGCGGTGCGGCTATCGGTGCGGCAACCTCCAGCAAGAGTGACCGCGGAAAAGGTGCCCTGATTGGTGCGGCCAGCGGCGCGGCCATTGGCGGTGGCGTTGGTTACTACATGGACAAACAGGAAGCCGAGCTGCGTCGCAAGCTGGAGGGCACTGGTGTTCGCGTGGTGCGCAACGGCGATGAGATTGAACTGGTGATGCCAGGCAATATCACCTTTGATCTGAATGAATCGAGCATCAAGCCGTCATTCAGCGGAACACTGGAATCCGTGGCTCTGGTACTGAAGGAGTATGACAAGACCATCATCCAGATTGAGGGGCATACCGACAGCTCCGGCTCTGACAGCTACAACCAGCTGCTCAGTGAGCGTCGCGCCTCATCCGTGCGTGACTTCCTCCTGAACCAGGGTATTGAGCCGAAGCGTACCCGTGCTGTTGGCTACGGCGAACGCTACCCGGTTGCCTCAAATGATACCGCGGCCGGCCGTGAGCAGAACCGTCGTGTTGAGCTGACGCTGGTGCCCATGCAGTAAGCAGGGCGTTCGCAGCCATAAAAAAACCGGAGCACAGGCTCCGGTTTTTTATATCTGGCCGTTAATCAGAACAGTACGCGGCAGCGAATGGTCCCTTTCACTTTGAGCAGCTTTTCCTGCGCCAGTTCGCCGTACTCTTTGTTCACGTCGACGACAACATAGCCGATGTCTTCCTTGGTCTGCAGATACTGGCCGCAAACGTTGATGCCATTCTCTGAAAACACCTGGTTGATCTCTGACATCACGCCGGGAACGTTCTCGTGGATATGCAGCAGACGGTGCTGATTGGGGTGTGACGGCAGAGCGACTTCCGGGAAGTTCACGGAAGAAACCGACGTGCCGTTGTCGCTGTACATGGCCAGTTTTTCTGCCACTTCCCGACCGATGTTTGCCTGGGCTTCGATGGTGGAGCCGCCAACATGCGGGGTCAGGATGACATTGTCGAACTCCCGCAGCGGAGAGACAAATTCCTCGTCGTTGGATTTGGGCTCAACCGGGAATACGTCAATGGCAGCACCCAGCAGTTTACCGCTGCCCAGAGCATCGGCCAGGGCGTCGATGTCCACCACGGTGCCGCGGGAGGCATTCATGAGAATGCTGCCGGGTTTCATCTGGGCGAACTGCTCGGCCTTGAACATGTACTTGGTGGCCGGGGTTTCCGGTACGTGCAGGCTGACCACATCGGCAATGTTGAGCAGCTCCTGGAGCGTACCTACCTGGGTGGCGTTGCCGATCGACAGTTTTGAGACGACATCGTAGAAGTACACATCCATGCCCAGGCCCTCGGCCAGGACGCTGAACTGGGTGCCGATGTTGCCGTAGCCGATAATGCCCAGTTTTTTGCCACGGATTTCATAGCTGTCCTTGGCGGATTTCAGCCACTCGCCGCGATGGGCCTTGGCGTTTTTCTCCGGGACACCGCGCAGGAGCAGAATGGCCTGGGCGAGAACGAGTTCCGCGACGCTCCGGGTGTTGGAGAAAGGCGCATTGAAAACGGCAATACCGCGCCGGGTGGCCGCCTGCAGATCCACCTGGTTGGTGCCAATACAGAAGCAACCCACAGCCACCAGCTTCTTGGCGGCCTCAAATACTTTCTCGGTCAGCTGGGTGCGGGAACGGATGCCGACGAAGTGCGCATCGGCAATCTTCTCGATCAGCTCTTCCTCGGCCAGCGAGTGAGACAGGTACTCAATGTTGGTATAGCCCGCAGCATTCAGCGTATCAATGGCAGATTGATGCACGCCTTCCAGCAGCAGGATACGGATTTTGCTCTTCTCAAGAGACGTATTTGACATGGGCTTGCTTCCGAACCTTTCGTCACGTGAAATGACCCGTGGCCAGTGATCGTCAGGGCTGGCTCACAGAACAGGGGCGGTATGATACCATAAACAAAGATTTTCACAGCGCGCCGGTTTGCCTGAATCAACTGTCTGTGATTCCTGTTGCAGGATGCTCCGGCCCAAACCTGACGAGACCGAAAAATTCATGAATTCTGAACAGATCATTGCTTCTCTCAAAGACCTGATGGCCACCGGCGACGCGCCCGGCAAGGTGCTGACCGACCCGGCAGATCTGGATACCTACGGCAAGGACTGGACCAAGATCTACCCGCCCAAGCCCCTGGCGATCGCATTGCCCAAGACCACCGAGCAGGTGCAGGCGCTGGTGAAGTTCGCCAACGAGAATCAGGTGGCGCTGGTGCCCTCTGGCGGCCGGACAGGTCTGAGTGCCGGTGCTGTGGCCGCCAACGGTGAGGTGGTTGTGGCGTTCGACAACATGAACCAGATTCTGGACTTCAATGCCAGCGACAGGACGGTTCGGTGTGAGGCCGGTGTTGTGACCGAGCAGTTGCAGAATTGTGCTGAAGACAACGGTCTTTACTATCCGGTTGATTTTGCCTCCGCCGGTTCCAGCCAGCTCGGTGGCAACCTCTCCACCAACGCCGGCGGTATCAAGGTAATTCGCTATGGTATGAGCCGGGACTGGGTTGCCGGCCTCAAGGTCGTGACCGGCAAGGGCGATATTCTGGATCTGAACAAGGATCTGGAGAAGAACAACACGGGTTACGATCTGCGTCATCTGTTCATCGGCGCTGAGGGCACACTGGGCTTTATTACCGAAGCCACCATGAAATTGTCCCGGAAGCCGGATAACCTGACGGTGCTGGTGCTGGGTCTGAATGACCTGACCAACACCATGGATGTGCTGCAGACTTTCCAGAAAAAGATTGATCTCACCGCCTACGAGTTTTTCTCCCATCAAGCCATGGGACACGTGCTGGCCCACGGTCAGGTTCAGGCGCCGTTTGAAACCGAGGCGCCGTATTATGCGCTGCTGGAGTTCGAATCTGTCTCCGATCAGGTGATGGACGATGCCATGGCTCTGTTTGAACAATGCGTGGAGAACGGTTGGGTGCTGGATGGCGTGATCAGCCAGAGCGAAACCCAGGCCCAGAACCTCTGGCAACTGCGCGAGCGCATTTCCGAGTCCATCGCGCCCCGCACGCCCTACAAGAATGATATTTCCGTGGTCGTATCCAAGGTGCCGGGCTTCCTGCAGGAAATTGATGCCGTGGTCACCGAGCACTATCCGGATTTCGAGATTATCTGGTTCGGGCACATCGGCGATGGCAACCTGCACCTGAATATCCTCAAGCCAGAGGACATGGCCAACGAGGATTTCTTCGAGAAGTGCCAACAGGTCAACAAATGGGTGTTCGAGATTGTCGAGCGCTATCAGGGCAGCGTGTCAGCCGAGCACGGCGTGGGTATGACCAAGAAGCCTTATCTGCAGTACACCCGTAGCGAGGCAGAAATCGCTTACCTGAGGGGAATCAAGCAGGTATTCGATCCCAACGGAATCATGAACCCGGGCAAGATTTTCGACTGATGCAGGATCATATCGTAGTGCTGACAGGCGCGGGCATAAGCGCCGAAAGCGGTCTCTCCACCTTCCGGGACAACGGTGGGTTGTGGGAGCAGCACAGCGTCTACGATGTGGCTACGCCCGAGGCGTTTGCGCGCAATCAGGAGCTGGTGCTGCGGTTCTACAATGACCGACGCCGCCAGCTCGCCTCTGCCCAGCCGAACCGGGCCCATCAGCTGCTGGCGGAGCTTGAGCAGCGCTACCGGGTCACCGTGGTCACCCAGAACGTGGACGATCTTCACGAACGGGGTGGCGCGAGCAACGTCATTCACCTTCACGGTGAGCTTACCAAGGCGCGCAGTTCAAAATATCCGGAGCTGGTTTATGACATCGGTTATCGTGATATTAACCCTGGCGACACCTGCGACCGTGGCGCCCAGCTTCGTCCTCATATTGTCTGGTTTGGCGAGGAAGTGCCCATGCTGGACAAGGCTGCAGAAGTTGTCCGCACGGCCGATCACCTGCTGATCGTGGGAACGTCTCTGCAGGTATACCCGGCTGCAGGACTGGTTTACGAAGTGGACAGAGATGTCCCCATCACCGTGATTGACCCGGGCGAGCCGGCGTCAGTGTCACGGGCCCGGTTTATTCGCAAGGGTGCCGTCGAGGGTGTTGCCGAGTGGGTTGCCCATTACCTGTAGGGTTCAGGCTTTCAGGTACCTTTCCAGTTCTTCCCTGAACGCGGCCTGAACACCCAGCCGCTTCAGCATCCAGTAATGACCGGCAATCATCCGGTCGATAAAGATGCTTTCCACCGGCGGCTTGAAGTAGTCGAGGTATTTGAACACGGTGCTGGTTTTCTCGGCCACGCGCTTGTGGATGTCGGCTTCTGCGAAGTTATAGGGCACCTCCCGATCCTCAAAGGGCACCACCAGAATGTCCCGCCACATAGCGTAGTAGGCTTCATCCACGGCTGGCTGGCTTCCGACACGCGCGCCCAGGTCAATCAGATGACGGTCAAGCGCTTCGTAGTCTTCCTCGAGGGCAGAAACCAGGGCGTTGCGGTAGGCGGCGATGATTTCCGGTTTCAGCTTCTTTACGCAGCCGAAGTCGTACATGACGATGGAGCCATCAGGCCGGTAGGCGAAGTTGCCGGCGTGGGGATCGCCATGGATGCACTGGAAACGGAAAAGCTGGTCCGCCATGAGCATGAAGATCCGGTGACCTATCAGGTTGATGGTGTCCTGGTCGTACCGGTCTCTCGTAACCTTGCTGACGTGATCTCCCTCAACCAGTTCCATCGTCAGGACACGTCGGGTTGAGTGGCTCTTCGCCACGGAAGGGATGAGCACCCAGGGCTGATCCTTGTGAAACTCCCGAAAGAGTTCGATATTTCGTGCTTCGTTCTCGTAATCCAGTTCTTCTTTCAGTCGCTCCCGGATTTCGGCGAACAGCCGGTCGACCGACTCCTTGGGCATTTTCAGCAGGCCGCCCAATCTCAGTGCCATGCGCAGTTGCTTGAGATCTGAATCGCAGGATTCGTCCACGCCGGGGTACTGGATTTTCACAATAACATCGGTGCCATCGTGGAGTCTGGCGCGATGCACCTGGCCGATGGAAGCCGCAGCGTAGGGTGTCTCCTGCAGGTACTCGAAAAGCTCGGAGACCGGTTTGCCCAGTTCCGATTCGATCTGCCCCACGATGACCTCAAAAGGCATGGGCGGGGCTTCTTTCTGAAGCTTCTCGAGCGCGTCCGAGAATTCCTTGGGCAGAAAGTCCTGGGTCTGGGAAGCGATTTGCCCGACTTTCATGACCGCCCCTTTCAGCTCGCCCAGGGTATCGGCGATCTGGTCGGCCATGCGTGTGTAGCTTTCGCTCTGCGCGCCCTCGTCATTTTCTGAGCGGAACAGGCGGCGCGCACGCTGGCCGGCATATTGCCCTGCCACAGAGGCAGTCATGCCAGCGAGTTTGAAGAAGCGACCACGTCGGGAGGTTACCGGTTTCTTTGCCATAAACAGATGTACGCCTTTGACCGGATTTGGGTTTAGCCGGCCCTGCACGTTAAACCACTTTGGTCTCCACGAACAGCAGGTCTTCCAGTTCAAGCGACAGGGTCTGGCCAGAAACCAGCGGGCCCACGCCTTTTGGTGTTCCTGTCAGCACCACATCGCCGGGCAGCAGAGTGAACTGGCTGCTGATGTGAGCGATCAGGGGAATGATGGGGTTGAGCATATCGCCGGTATCGCCGGTTTGCTGGCGGTTGCCATCAATGTCCATTGTGAAGTGAATGGGGGCATCGGGAAACTTATCGGCCGCGACAAACGGCGAAAGCGGACAGGCACCATCGAACCCCTTCGCTCTTTCCCATGGCTGGCCTTTTTCTTTGAGTTTGCCCTGTAGATCCCGCAGAGTCAGGTCCAGTGCCAGACCGTAGCCCAGTATCGCGGATTTGGCTTCGCTGGCTGAAGCTCGGGTCAAGGGGCGACCGATCAGAACCGCCAGTTCGGTCTCGAAGTGAACCGCCCCCTGGTCTCTTGGAAAATCCAGGGGACGGGTGATATGCACCGCCGAGGTTGCGGGTTTGATGAACAGCAGCGGTTCATCCGGCACCGGGTTATTGAGCTCCCGGGCATGCTCGGCGTAGTTGCGACCAATGCAGACGATCTTTCCCAGTGGCAGATGGACGGGTGTGCCATCCTTCCAGTGGTGTTGGTAATCCGGCATGGTCGCCTCCTGATTGCTGTTGATTATTCCCCTTCAAACGAGCAAACAGTATAAACCTGAAGGCCTTCGTCCTGCAGCTTGCGGGAGCCGCCGAGATCGGGCAGATCAATCATGGCTGCCACTTCCACAATTTCCGCGCCAATCCTGCGGATCAGACGGGTCGCGGCGAGCATCGTGCCGCCAGTGGCAATCAGATCATCCACCAGAACCACGTTGTCGCCCGGCTTGAACGCGTCCTTGTGTAGCTCCACGGAGGCGGTACCGTATTCAAGCTCGTAGTCCTCCACCAGCGTATCGAACGGCAGCTTGCCTTTTTTGCGGACAAGTACCAGGGACGCGTTGAGCTCATAGGCCAGTGCCGAGCCAATGATAAAGCCGCGCGCATCCACCGCTGCCACGGCATCAATCTTGTGGCCGTGGTAGCGGTGTACGAAGGCATCAATCAGTTTACGGAAGGCAGTCTTGTCCTGCAGTACCGTGGTTATATCGCGAAAGGCCACGCCCGGCTTTGGCCAGTCCGGGACCGTGCGAATGGCCTTTTTGATGCTTTCAGAAAAATAATCCATAAACGTTCCGGTTAATGCCCTGGAAGCGGATCAGGCCGCATCCAGGAAAATGAATTTCAGAACAAACACAACCGCAATGATAACAACACTGGCGTTCAGATCTGCCCAGCGGCCACTGAGTGCCTTCAGAATGGCGTAGGTGATGAATCCCAGGGCGATGCCGTTGGCAATGGAGAAGGTCAAAGGCATCATCAGGGCGGTGACAACAGCCGGGGCCGCATCAGTGACATCCTCCCAATCAATCAGTTTGAGGCCGCTGGCCATCAGAACCGCCACGTAAAGCAGTGCCGGTGCGGTGGCGTAGGCAGGGATGATGCTGGCGATCGGTGACAGCAGCAAACAAGCAAGAAACAGCGCGGCAACCACGACAGCGGTCAGGCCGGTTCGGCCGCCGGCGGAGATGCCCGCGGTGGATTCGATGTAGCTGGTGGTGGTTGAGGTGCCGAGGGCGGCACCGGACATGGTCGCAACCGAGTCCGACATCAGGGCCCGGCCGAGGCGCGGCAGTTTGCCGTCCTTGTCGAGGAGGCCACCGCGCTGTGCGGCGCCGATCAGGGTGCCGGATGTATCAAACAGATCGACGAACAGAAACGCAAAGATCACGCTGATCATGCCGATATTCAGGGCGCCCGCCAGGTCCAGCTGCATGAACGTCGGCGCTATGCTCGGGGGTGCTGAAACCAGACCGTTGTACTCCACCATTCCCAGTGCCATGGCTACGCCGGTAACCGCAATAATACCAATCATGACGGCGCCGGTTACCTGGCGGAAGGACAGTGCGCAAATCAGCACGAAGCCGCCGAAAAACAGCAGGCTCTCTGCCACTTTCACTTCACCCAGCCCCACAAGCGTGGCGGGGTGATCCACAACAATGCCGGCATTCTTCAGGGCGATCAGGGCCAGGAAGAAGCCAATGCCCGCGGAGATGCCGAAGCGCAGGGACATGGGAATGCTGTTGATGATCCATTCCCGCACCTTGAAGATGCTCAGCAGGAAGAACAGGAAGCCGGAAATGAACACCGCTCCGAGCGCTATCTGCCAGCTGTAGCCCATGCTGCCGACGACCGTGAAGGAGAAAAAGGCGTTGAGCCCCATGCCTGGTGCCATGGCGATCGGGTAATTGGCCCATAGCCCCATGATCAGGGTGCCGATCACGGCTGCAAGACAGGTAGCAACAAAGACAGCCCCGAAATCCATGCCGGTCGATGACAGGATGCTCGGGTTGACCACGATGATGTACGCCATGGTCAGGAAGGTGGTAATGCCCGCAACCACTTCTTTACGAACAGTGGTGCCGTGGGCCTGGAGTTGGAACAGTCGTTCAAGCATGACGGGTGTCTGCCTCACAGGATGCTGAAAGTTTGTGTTTGGGGGTCTGGTCTGGACGGAATTCTTGAATTGCGTGAAAAAACGGCAATATTACCGGCTCAGCCTCCTGAGGCCAAGGGATGATTGACAGTTCGTCAAAGCGAATGTGGCGTTAGTTGCTGTGAGAGTCACGCTGGAGCCGGATATCGAAGCGGACCGCCAACATCCGCACGATGACGATAAAAAGCAGGCCAATGGTCAGCGGCAGGACCTCGTTGTCGAGGAACCACTGGCAGACAAAGTACAGCCAGCATCCGGCAAATGAAATCGAGGCGTAGATCTGGTCTTTGCGAAAAATATAGGGGACCTCGTTACAGAGGGTATCCCGCAGGGCGCCGCCAAAGGTGCCCGTCATCACTCCCAGCAGGGAAGCGACAAACCAGGAATGTCCCAGATCCAGGGCCAGTTGGGCGCCAAGGATGGAAAAAACGCCGAGTCCGATGGCGTCGGGGAACACAATTCTTGACTCCCGCAGCCGCTCTGCTTTTTTCCAATAGCTGAAGACAACCGCCATGGCCAGAATCAGCATCGGTTGCTCTTCGTGCTTGATCCAGTAAAGAGGGTGGTTGTCCATGATCAGGTCGCGCAGGGTGCCACCCCCGAGTGCCGTGATGAAGCCGATGGTAAATACGCCCACAGGATCCATATTTTTGGAGCGCGCCACGATCATGCCGGAAATCGCAAACGCGACGATTCCAACCATTTCAAGCACGTAGATGATGTCGATCATGGCGAGCCCCGAGATAGGCCAGGAGTGGCCGGATGCCTAAAGTCAAAGCGCGCAGGATAGCGAAAAAGCGGATGGCTTTCACCTGAGGCCAGATAGGTGTCAGGAAGCGCGGGCCTCCGGACTGTGATCCATAGCGACAGTTCTGAACGTATCTTGCATTCAACTTACCTGTATCCTGTTGTACGGAGTTGCTATGTCCCTGATGCGCCTGGCCTATGCCAGTGAAGCCACGTTTGAAGCCAAACCGGTGGAAAAGGGTGTTGAACCCCACGTTGCACGAATTCTGATGACCTCCCGTAAGAACAATGCCAAAGACCAGTTGGTCGGTGGCCTCTACTACGGAAACGACCGGTTTTTCCAGTATCTGGAAGGTGAAGAGGACGCCGTCCGTCGCACGTATGACAGGATCCTGAAGGATGACCGCCACCGCAACATCGTCACCTTGATAGAAGAGCCCCTCAAGAGCCGAACGTTCAGTAACTGGTCCATGAAATACGTGCCGCTTTCGAGGGACGTTCGGGCATTTCTGGATGATCAGGGACTTGAATCCTTTGATCCGGCCGCGTTCACCTCTGAACAGTGTGAGAAAATGATCGAGCTCGTTCGCAACTCCAGCCAGGAACAGAATCTGTCTACCCGTGATGATCCTAAATCTGTCGGCGACGCGCCTCAGGTGCTGTCCTCAGGAATGAAAACTGGCCTGATTGTGGCCGGGGTGGTTTTGGTTGGCGCTCTCGTGATCGGCGGGACCATGCTCTGAATGGACTCGCGCTGAGAAATAAGCGCCGCTTATGCGCTTAGATAAAAGAACTTTATTTGCTTCATGTTAAGACTCTGTTTAGCTTGACGGATAACAATCACAGGCGCCTGTCGCCTGGAATCCGATCAAACAAAAACGGAGCACTCATGAAAGCCATCCTCTGCAAGGAATATGGTCCGGCCGAGAAGCTGGTCATCGAAGAAGTTCCCAGCCCCGAAGTGAAAGGCCGCGGTGTTAAAGTGCGCGTTAAAGCCGCCGGCCTGAATTTTCCGGACACCCTCATCATCGAGAACAAATATCAGTTGAAGCCAAGCCTGCCTTTTTCCCCGGGTGGCGAAATGGCGGGTGAGGTTATCGAGGTTGGCGACAAGGTAACCCGCTTCAAGGTAGGCGACCGTGTTGCTGGGCTGACAGGTTATGGCGCCTTTGCCGAAGAAGTCATCGTGCCGGAGCAGAATCTTCTCCCCGTCCCCGATGGCATGTCCGACGAGAAGGCTGCGGCCTTCACCATGGTTTATGGGACTTCCTATTATGCCCTCAAGCAGCGCGGCAACCTTCAGCCTGGCGAATCGCTTCTGGTTCTGGGCGCCAGCGGTGGCGTGGGCCTGGCAACGGTTGAGCTCGGCAAGGCCATGGGCGCAAAGGTTATTGCAGCCGCCAGTTCGGCGGAAAAGCTAGCGGTTGCCAAGGAAGCTGGCGCCGATGAGCTGATCAATTATGCCGAAGAGCCTCTTAAAGACGCGGTGAAGAAGCTTACTCACAGCAAAGGCGTGGATGTCATCTACGACCCCGTAGGCGGTGACTTCACCGAACAGGCTCTCCGCGCCATGGCCTGGAATGGCCGCCACCTGATCATCGGCTTCGCGGCCGGCGAGATTCCGAAAATCCCGGCAAATTTGACTCTTCTGAAAGGTTGTTCCGTTGTTGGCGTATTCTGGGGCAGTTTCACTCAACGCGAGCCGGAAGCCAGCGCCCAGAACATGATGGAGCTGATGAAGCTCTATGCCGAGGGCAAGATTGATCCGAAGATCAGTGCCGTCTATGACTTCGAGGATTACGCCTCTGCCCTTGGAGCCCTTACTGAACGCAAAGCGACTGGCAAGGTTGTGCTTAAAGTCGGCTCCTGAGTTTTATCGAAGCCTGAAAGCTTTGGGAGGTTGCCGGTTGGAAGCACCTCCCAAAAACCGCTACGAGCACATCCATGTGCGCTTGGCGTCGGCCATCCATGGCCGCCGACATTTTTGGGAAGTGCTTCCAACCGGCAACTTCTGGAATCAGTGGTATCTCTGAGTATCAAGACTATAACGCAATAGCCCGGTGGTGAGGGTGGGCACCTCCTCCCAAAAATGTAGAGGGCCATGGACGGCCCGAAACAAGCGCACACGGACGTGCTTGTAGCGGTTTTTGGGAGGAGGTGCCCACCCTCACCAATCCGCTAATCCATAAGGCTAGGGCCCAGACAAAAGGCCAATCATCAAAACCGGACCGAACCCGAGTCAATCTCCGAAACCAGCTCCGGCGTCAGCAGGGTATACCCATCAGTCCCGGGCAACCAGGCATAGACTTCCTCGCCGTCCCTAAGCGAATAGCCCAGCTTCTGGATATCCACCTTGCGGTATTTGAAGGTTCCGGTTTTCTCGATGGCGTGGGTGATGCGCACAAACACCGGTACTGCATAGGCCGGCAGATTGTCCCGCAGATAGGCGAATAATCTGTTCACATCGAACTCTTGGCCATTACTGTGGGGAACCAGGGTCACCATGCCGGCCTTACCGTTGGAGCCGGGGATCTCGACGCCGTAGACGATGGCTTCCTCGACCATCCCCGAGCCGTCGATGATGTTTTCCACTTCCGTCGTTGAGACGTTTTCGCCCTTCCAGCGGTAGGTATCGCCCATACGGTCGACGAACTGCAGGTGGCCGCACCCGATTTCCTTCAGGACATCGCCAGTGTTGAACCAGGCGTCCCCCTTCTTGAAAGCGTTGCGGAGGATCGATTTTTCCGTGGCCTCTTTCTGGGTGTAACCCTCGAACGACCATTTCTTGGTGATCTCGCCGATCAACAGGCCGGGCTCGCCTTTTGCGACTTCCTGCATGAAGCCTTTTTCGTTACGAACTGGATCCCGTGTGCCGTCGTGGAATTTCACCAGCTTGTAGGGGGCGGTGGAAAAGCCCACGGTGTTGTCCATATTGAAAAAGTTGCTGAAGCCGATGTTGCCTTCGCTGGAGGCGTAGAGCTCTGCGACTGTCTCTATCCCGAAGCGCTGCTTGAATTCCTTCCAGATGGAGGGGCGGAGGCCGTTGCCGATCATTTTGGTGAGGCTGTGGTTCCGGTCCTGTTCGCTGGGTGGCTGGTTCAGCAGGTAGCGGCAGAGTTCGCCGACGTAGCCGAAGGTGGTGGCGTGGTAATAGCGAACGTCGTCCCAGAAGGCGCTGGCGGAGAACTTGCGGCGCAGGGCAATGGCGGAGCCGCCGGCCAGGACGGACCCCCAGCAGACCAGCAGAGCGGTGCCGTGATAAAGGGGGAGCGTGCAGTAAAGAACGTCCTCCGGCTTCATGGCCAGAGACATCAGGCCAAACCCGCCGTAGGCCATTATAAATTTGCGGTGTGAGCCCGGGGCGGCCTTGGGCAGGCCGGTGGTGCCGGAGGTGAACAGGTAGATGGCGGTATCGCCCATTTTCGGCGCATCGCTCAGAACCGGGGCGTCGCTGTTGAAGGTGCTGACCTGCGCGGCCATGTTGGCGTAACCGGTCGGTGCGTCCCCAAAGGCGTTCAGCGTGTTGGTGTCTGCCAGAAACTGGAATGGCTGGGGATGGGCGGTCTTGAGATCTGTCTTTATGCCGTCGAACGCTTCGATCAGTTCCTCGCCAACCACCACCATTTTGGGCTCGATCAGGTTGATGCTGTGTTCGAGTACCTTGCCTCTCTGGGAGGTGTTGAGCATGGCGCAGGCGACCCCGAGTTTGGCTGCGCCGGCTACCACGGCCAGCAATTCGGGGCGGTTTTCAAGGAAGATCGCAATGGCATCCCCTTTGGCAAGCCCCTGGTCCTGCAGGTAGCGGGCGATGCGGTTAGCCCAGCCATTCAATTCGCTCCATGTGATCGAGCGGTCTTCAAACAGAATGGCGGGCCGGCTGCCCAGGTTCCGGGCGTTGTTCTCGATGAGTGTGCCGAGCGTAAGCTCACGGTTCTCGTTTTTCAGGGCATAGTAATACAGCCCCCGGGTTATGGCCGGCAAACGCCGGAATATTCCGGGCAGGCTGCGGGCAATGTCCAGTGCGGATACGTTGTCTTGGCTCATGGTGTTTCCATTGGTCCCTTTTATTGTGTGGACGTTGAACCCGGAACAACGCATGCCTCGGGTTCAGTCCAGAAACAGGTCCGGCATCAGGGGCTTATCGCCCGGCTCATACCGGTAATGCTCGAAGTCGGTGATACCGTCCTGCCGTAGCAGGTCCTCGTCGATCAGGGTCTGACCAGTCATAGTCTCAGACGACCGGTTGAGGATGCTGACAGCAGCATCGGCCATGATGTCCGGCTTCCTGCCCTGGGCCATCATCTGGGGCCCGCCAACCTCAAATTCGATGGCTGCCGTGGCAATCAGCGTTTTCGGCCACAGCGTGTTAACCGCAATGCCGTACCGCCTGAACTCCTCCGCCATGCCCAGGCTCAGCATGGTCATGGCGTATTTTGTGGTGGTATAGGGGCCGTATTGGGCGAACCACCGGGTATTCAGATTCAGAGGCGGCGACAGGCTCAGGATGTGAGCCCGGTCCGACTGTTTCAGCCAGGGCAGTGCGGCCTGGCTGCAGGCCATGACGGCCCGGGCATTGACCTGATGCATCAGGTCGTACCGGCTGACCTTGAGGTTTTCCACACCGGTTAGCCGAATGGCGCCTGCGTTGTTTACCAGTGCGTCGATTCCGCCAAAATGCTCGCCGGCCTCATCAATGCGCTGGCGGATCTGCTTTTCATCCCGGACATCCAGAACCAGCGGTAGCGCTTTGCCTCCAGCATCCCGAACTTCCTCCGCCACCGTATGGATCGTGCCTGGCAGCTTCGGATGAGGCGTGTCTGATTTGGCAGCAATCACTACGTTGGCGCCCTGACGGGCGGCGGCGAGGGCGATGGCCCGGCCGATGCCACGGCTGGCGCCGGTGATAAAAACGGTACGATCACGCATGGTACTCATGCCTCGTTCTCCTGTTCGGCCGTCTCGTTGGCGGTTATCTGGACCAGTAACTGACTGCGTTTTACCTGGTCGCCCTTGCTCGCAAGAATCTCGGCGACTCTGCCGTCGCGGTCTGCTTTTACCGGATGCTCCATCTTCATGGCTTCCAGTATCACCAGCGTATCGCCCCGGTGAACGCTCTGACCAGCTTCAACCAACACATCAATGATGGCGCCATCCATGGTCGCCTGGATGCGACCGCTGCCCGCGCCGCCAGCAGTCCTGGCTGGTTGGTGGGTAACATCGCGCACCGACCAGGATTGCCCGAACGTCTGCAAATATAGGGAATCGCCCTGGCGGTGATATTGGCAGGCCTGACGAACGCCGTTGTCGATAATGCACAAATGGCCATCCCTCTGGCTTTCAAGTACCAGGGAATGCCGGGTTTCGCCCATACTGACAGACAACCGGCTGCCGCTGCGGGTCACCAGTAGCTCGACAGTGGTGTCGCCGGTTTCCAGCTTGATGGGGGTCATGGTGGCCGGCGCATTGCTCCAGGCGCTCTGGCCCGAAATGTCATGGTCGAGCACGCAGGCGGCCAGGGCCAACTGGCGAATGGTCAGGTTTTGCGGCTGAAGGGACGGATCGTCCTTGAAGGCCTGCTGCAGGAAGGCCGTGGTCGCCCCGCCGGCCCCGAAAGTCTCGTCTGCGATAATCCGGCTCAGGAAATGGCGGTTGGTGGTCACGCCGAACACGGTTGTGTCCTCAAGCGAGCGGATCAGCCGCCGGCGGGCTTCATCCCGGTTTTGGCCCCAGGCAATTACTTTTGCCAGCATCGGGTCGTAGTGGGGAGTGATAGCATCTCCAGATCGTACCCCGGTATCAAACCTTAAACCTTCGCCTTCGGCTGGTTCAAAGGCGTATAGCGGTCCGGTCTGGGGTGTGAATCCGTGGGCAGGGTCTTCTGCATAGAGTCGAACCTCAATGGCATGGCCATTCAGGTGAATATCGTCCTGGCCGAGCGGCAGCGGGCGTCCCTCAGCCACGTTGAGCTGCCAGGCGACCAAGTCCTGGCCGGTAATGAGTTCGGTGACCGGATGCTCTACCTGCAGGCGGGTGTTCATTTCCAGAAAGTAGAAGTTTCGGTGCTTGTCGACCAGGAACTCGACGGTGCCGGTGCCTTCGTAGTTGCAGGCCAGAGCCGCTTTGACTGCAGCCTCACCCATGGCCTGTCGTAGTTCCGGCGTGACAAAGGGGGAGGGTGCTTCTTCCACTACTTTCTGGTGTCGGCGCTGTACTGAGCAGTCCCGTTCGCCGAGGTAGACCGCATTGCCGTGGCGATCCGCAAACACCTGGATTTCCACGTGGCGGGGCTCAATCACGGCTTTTTCCAGGATCAGTTCGTCGTCGCCGAAGGCCTGTTTTGATTCGGAACGGGCCCGTTTGATGTTGTCGGCCAGTTCGGATTCACTCTCAACCAGGCGCATGCCGCGGCCACCACCGCCGGCAGAGGCTTTGATCATGAGGGGGTAGCCGATGTCTTTGGCGGCGGTGATCAGTTCGTCGTCGTTGGCGTTGTCGCCTTCATAGCCAGGCACCACTGGCACGCCGGCCTCCTGCATGGCGATTTTGGATCGGCGCTTGCTGCCCATGAGTTCGATGGCCGAGGCGGGAGGGCCAACAAACACCAGGCCGGCGTCTTTGCAGGCGTTGGCGAAGGCGGCATTCTCGGAGAGGAAGCCGTAACCCGGGTGGATGCAGTCGGCGCCGGTTTTGCGGGCGGCTTCAAGAATTGCATCGCTGTTCAGGTAGGAGGCGGATACCTGTGCCGGGCCAATGCAGACGGCCTCGTCGGCCAGTTCCACGTGCATGGCCCTGGCGTCGGCCTCGGAGTAGACAGCTACGGTGCGGTAACCAAGGGCTTTCGCGGTGCGGATGACGCGGACTGCGATTTCGCCGCGGTTGGCTACTAGTAGTTTCTTTAACATGTTCTTGTTCTCTCCTTTGGAGTAAGCCGCGAGGCTGAGTGCCGTCTGGCTTCCAGAAAACCGCTACGAGCACATCCATGTGCGCTTGGCGTCGGCCATCCATGGCCGCCGACATTTTCTGGAAGCCAGACGGCACTCACCCTCGCTCCGCATCAGTCCGATTCGCTTGCCCAGGCTGGTGGACGTTTTTGCATGAAGGCCATGGTGCCCTCCGTTCCTTCGCTTCCCCGGATGGCTTCCGCAAATTTTTCAGCCGCGCTGTCCAGCAAACCGCTCATGGGTTCATGGCCAACCCTGTGTAGCAACGCTTTGGTTTCTGCCGTGGCAACCGGTGCGCAGTGGCGGACACGATCCAGAGCGCTTGTCAGCATCTCTTCCAGTTCATCCTCTGAAGAAGCCGCCTGGTGAACGATGCCAAGACTGCATGCTTCGTTCGCATCGATTCTCAAACCGAGCAGGGCCAGCCGCCGGGCCTGAGTGAGGCCGATTCGTTCAACCACAAACGGCGCAATCTGGGCTGGAATCACGCCGAGAGAGGTTTCTGGCATGCCGAACTTGGCGCTCGGCCCGGCGATGGCGACGTCGGAAACGCAGGCCAAACCGAATCCACCGCCCATGACGGCGCCTTCGGTGATCGCGATGACCACTTTCGAGGATTCGTTGACCTGTTGAATCATCTGACCGAAGGCGCGGTTCAGACGATAGAACGGGTCCGCCTCACCCTCGGCCGCTTTCTGGCCGCGGGCTCCGGCCATGTCTTTGATATCACCACCGGCGCAGAAGTGCCCACCGGCGCCCCGGATGACGACGGCGCGAATGTGCAGGTCGTTTTCAATCTGGGTGAACACCGCGGACAGTTCCGCCACCATCTCGAGGCTCATGGCGTTGCGCACGTCCGGTCGGTTGATGGTGATAAACAGGGTTGGGCCCTGTTTTTCCAGAAGCAGTGTTTCGCAATGCGGTACCTGGTCCATAAGTGACTCCACCGTCCGTTTGTTATTCGCGCTTCTTGCCCGGAAGGGTGCCCATCATCTTGCAGATAATTCCCAGCATGATTTCGTCGGCACCACCGCCGATGGAGACCAGCCGAACATCCCGATGCGCCCGGGAGATCGGGTTGTCCCACATGTAACCGTTACCGCCCCAGTACTGCAGGCAGCTATCTGTAACCTCACGCCCAAGACGTCCGGCCTTGAGTTTGGCCATGGAGGCCAGGCGGGTGACATCCTTGCCTTCAACGTGCAGCTCGCAGGCCTGGTAGGTGAGGGCGCGCAGGGCCTCGACTTCGGTTTGCAGTTCGGCCAGGCGGAAGTGGATTACCTGGTTGTCGATCAGTGGCTGGCCGAAGGTCTTCCGCTCGCGACAGTACTCGATGGTCTTGGTGATGCAGTTCTCCAGCGCCTTGATCACGTTCGCCGCACCCCAGATCCGCTCCTCCTGGAACTGCAACATCTGCATCATGAAACCGGTGCCCTCGGCGCCGATCCGGTAGCGCTGGGGCACACGGACGTCGTCAAAGAAAATCTGCGCGGTTTCGGAAGAGCGCATGCCGAGCTTGTTCAGGTGCGGGCTGAAGGAGATGCCCGGCGTTTTCGTGGGCACGATGATCAAAGACTTGTTCTTGTGGGGCTTGTCGTCCGAGGTGTTGGCCAGCAAGCAGATGAAGTCGGATTTGGGGCTGTTGGTAATCCACATCTTGGAGCCGTTGATGATGTAGTCGTCGCCGTCTTTCTTGGCAGTGGTTTTCATTCCCGCTACATCAGAACCTGCGCCAACTTCACTGACGCCAATACATCCCACCATGTCGCCGGCAATGGCCGGCGCGAGGAAACTGCGTTTCAGTTCATCGGAACCAAACCGGGAAATGGCCGGGGTACACATATCGGTCTGAACCCCGATGGCCAGCGGCACACCACCACAATGGGCCATGCCAAGCTCTTCCGCAGCCACGAGGTTGTAGCTGTAATCCAGCCCCATACCGCCGTATTCTTCGGGCTTCTGGATACCCAGGATTCCGAGGTTTCCGAGCTTTTTGAACAGTTCATGAATCGGGAATTCCCCGGCGGCTTCCCATTCGTCGCAATGGGGGTTGATTTCCTTCTCGACGAAATCGCGGACGGTTTTTCGAAGGGCTTCGTGTTCGGCTGTGAATTTCACGTTCTTGTTCTCCTGCTTTTAGAGAGTTCGTGCCTTATTTTGTTAGGTGCACGTTCTTTAGCTTGGGTGGCAGGTGGGTGGGGCCGCTTCCAGAAAACCGCTACGAGCACATCCATGTGCGCTTGGCGTCGGCCATCCTTGGCCGCCGACATTTTCTGGAAGCGGCCCCACCCACCTGCCTATGTCTGTAAATTTGATGCTGCCTGCTGGCAGTTTTGTTCTTCCAAAACGATAACTCGTGGTTGACCCGAACCGGGGCGGAGGGCTTCCCAAAAACGTGGAGCGCCAGGGATGGCGCGACCGAGCCCTACAGGGACGTATTTACGGGCGTTTTTTGGGAAGCCCTCCGCCCCGGTTCCAGCCCCAAAGCTCGAAGGCCTACAGGCGGGCCACACCAAAGGTATTGGGCCGCAACTGCCGAGCCTCGGCTTCCCGGCAAACGTCCAGAACCAGGGACAGAACGCGCCGCGTATCCCGCGGGTCGATTAGCCCGTCATCCCACAATCTGGCCGTTCCGAACAGCGCCGTTGAGCCTTCCTCCAGTTTCTTCGCCGTGGCCTGCTCCAGAAAATCCAGTGTCTTCGGATCCGGCTCCATGCCGCCGCGGCGCTGCTTGTCTTCAGCTACGATACGCATCACCTTGCCTGCCTGTGCCGGCCCCATAACCGCGGTTCGGCTGTTGGGCCAGGCGAAGATGAACCTCGGGTCCAGGCCACGTCCGCACATGGCGTAGTTACCTGCACCATAGGAACCGCCGATGACAATTGCGACCTTTGGCACCCGACAGTTGGCCACAGCCTGGATCATTTTCGAGCCGTGTTTGATGATGCCGTTCTGCTCTGAGTGAGTACCCACCATGAAACCGGTGGTGTTATGCAGGAACAAAAGGGGCGTTCCGGCCTGGTCGCAGAGCTGGATGAACTGGGCGGCCTTGGCGGATCCAGCCGGGGTGATCGGGCCGTTGTTGCCGATGATGCCGACTGAATGACCTTCAATTCGGATGGTGCCGCAGACGGTCTGGTCGTCGAACTCGTTCTTGAAGTCCATGAACTTTGAACCGTCGGCAATGCGGGCGAGGATTTCGCGCACATCGTAGGGCTTTTTGGAATCCGCCGGGATGACACCCAACAGCTCCTCGGCCGGGTAGAGCGGTTCCTCCCATTGAAGTTCGCGCCGGGGTGGCAGCTGCTCGTTCCAGGGCAGGGCTTCGAGGATGTTTCTGGCCTGGCGGATGCCGTCGGCGTCGTCTTCGGCCAGGTACTCTGCCGTTCCTGCCACGGTCGCATGCATCTCCGCGCCGCCAAGTTCCTCATCGGTGGCAACTTCGCCGGTTGCTGCCTTCAGCAGTGGTGGGCCGGCCAGGAACATCTTGGCTTGTTCGCGCACCACGATCACGTAGTCGGACAGACCCGGCTGGTAGGCGCCGCCGGCAGTGGCATTGCCGTGAACTACGGTGACCTGGGGAATGCCCGCAGCCGACATCCGCGCCTGATTGGCAAAGCCCCGGGCGCCGAGCACGAAAATATCAGTGGCGTAGTTCAGGTTGGCGCCGCCGCTCTCGGAAAGGGATACCACCGGCAGCTTGTTTTCCATGGCGATCTGCTGCAGGCGCAGCGTCTTGTCCAGGCCGGCAGGGGTAATGGTGCCGCCTTTGATGGCGCTGTTGCTGGCCACCACCAGACAGCGGATGCCGCTCACATAACCGATACCGGCGATGATCCCGCCGCCGGCGAGGCTGCCGTCCTTGTCGTCGTGCATCTTGTAGCCTGCCAGGGAGCAGAGTTCCAGAAAGGGCGTGCCGCGGTCCAGCAACCGGTTAATACGGTCCCTCGGGAGCAGCTTGCCCCGTTTGATGAACTTCTCCCGGGCGGCTTCCGCCAAATCCAGAACCTTTTGCTCAACGTCCCGGAACGTGGTGATGTGGGCGTCCATGGCTTCGGCGTTGGTGCGGAAGTCCTCGGACGTGGAGCTTACCGTGGATTCAAGTACCTGCATGGTCGGCTCCTCAGTCGTCGCTCAGAACTTTCGGGGTGATGGCCCGGTGAAAGCCGTTGTAGGGTTCGTTGTTCTTGGCTTTCGGTAGCGGCCAGACCCGACCTCCCTGTGACGCACCGCCGTCGATCCGCAGACAATCCCCGCTGATAAACGCTGCGCCAGGGCTGAGTAAAAAACAGATGGCCGAGCTGACTTCGGATTCGGTGCCCATGCGTTTGATCGGGACGTTATCACCAAGGCTGCGAATCCACTGCTTCATGTGTTCGGGGTAGTTATCCATGCCACTGGAGGCAATCCAGCCCGGAGCGACTGCGTTTACACGAACCCCGGACGCGCCCCACTCAACGGCGGCTGTCTGGGTAAAGTTCACCATGCCGGCCCTGGCGGCGCCGGAGTGTCCCATGCCGGGCATACCACCCCACATATCGGCCACGATATTTACAATAGCGCCCCCGGTTTTTGACAGCGCCTGGGTGTAGGATTCCCGTGCCATCAGGAAGCCGCCGGTCAGATTGGTTCGAACCACCGTCTCCCAGCCCTTCTGGTTGATCCCGGTCAGCGGCGCCTGGAACTGCCCGCCGGCATTGTTCACCAAACCATTCAGGCCTCCGTGTTCGGCAATGATCGCCTTCACCGTGGCCTTGACCGAGTCCTCTTCACGGATATCACAGACATGGGCGGACGCAATGCCGCCGTCCTCGGTGATCTCTGCTTTCACAGATTCCACTTTCTCGGCCTTGCGGCCGACCAGGGCAACCCGTGCGCCCAGGGCAGCGAGTTCATGGGCCGTACACCGGCCAATACCAGAACCGCCGCCGGTAACAATATACACCTGGCCCTTAAACAAGTCGGGATGAAACACAGACTGATAGCTCATAGTAACGAAGACCCTTTCAAAGTTCGGGCGCTCTGGTTGGTAGCGCGTTTCGGGACTGTGAGCAGCAAGGATGCTGCGATCAAGCCTACATGGATGTATTCACGGCGTGTCCCGGAACGCGCTATCAACCAGAGTGCATGCACCAATAAATCAATCTTTAACCAGACCAGAAGGAACAGGCACCGGAAACTCCAATAGCTGCTGCGCAAACGCCTTCCCTTGTGGATCAATCCGCAGGCTGGCCACGCCACCGCCGCCAAGGCTGTGCTCCAGCAGGAAATTGATGGCCTTCAGCCCGGGCATGGCCCAGCGGGTCACCCGGCCGGTTTCCGGATTCAGGGTATGGGCCATCCAGTCCGCAACCGCCGCTTCCGTCAGCGCGGTTTCAATGAACGGCAAAAATTCCGGTTTGCGGGCGATCACGCCAATGTTGGTGTGGTCGCCCTTGTCACCGCTGCGGGCCCAGGCAAGCTTCACCAGCGGCACAGTGGTGTCCGTTTCGTCTGTCTCGTGTGTGAACGACTGGGGCTGGAGGTCGCTGTTATCGAAACCGCCGCTGGTTTCGACTCCAACGGTTTGCCGCTCGCCGCCCAGATCCACGGACACATCAACTTCCGTTTTCGGCACCAGGCATGAATACAACCGGATCTTCGGCCACACGGTCGGCCGGCCACCCACAATCCCGGTGATTCCCGGTGCCATCCCCGTGGCTGCCTGGGCAATCTCGCGGGAAAACAGTACAAGGGCCTCTTTCTTGGGATGGGCGGTGCTGATCTTGACCACTACTTCGCGGCAATCCTCGCCACGGCCATGAGCACCGTAGGTCGTTTCCGTACCCAGAAGCTCAATACTGGTTTCGCTGTAATCAGGCAGGCCACGTTCGCTGAACATGCGTGAGGTCTTGGCCAGAATGGCCTGTGCGACAGTCTGGGCCTTGGCCCTGGCATTCATGCCTGCCAGCAGGAAGGTAACCGTGCACTTGAAACCATCCGGCCAGGTGCCCGATACCTTGTAACTGTCGGTGGGTGGTAGCCCCCGTGCGCCCCGCACCTGTACACGGTCTTTACCGGTTTCCTCCAGCTCTACACCTGTGAAATCGCAGGTAACGTCAGGCAGCAGGTAGGCCCTTGGGTCACCGATTTCGTAGACCAGCTGTTCCGCAACTGTGCCACGACTAACCAGCCCGCCGGTGTCTTCGGGCTTGGTGATAAAAAAGTCGCCGTTGGCACTCACTTCGGCTATCGGGAATCCCATGTTGGCGTAGCCGCCAGCTACCGCTTCCCAGTCGGTGAAGTTGCCGCCGGTGGCCTGGGCACCGCACTCGAGCAGATGCCCGGCCAGGCTGCCCTGCGCCAGTTTGTCGTAGTCTTGCCAGCTCCAGCCGAACTCGTGCACCAGCGGTGCCAATACCAGGGCACTGTCTGCCACCCGGCCGGTAATAACGATGTCCGCGCCCTGTTCCAGAGCCGCAACCAGACCTGGCGCTCCCAGATAGGCATTCAGGCTGACCATCATTGCGGGCATCGGTTGGCCGGAACCCATCTCCTTGACGCCCATATCTGCGAGATTTTTCTTTTTCATCAGAAGGTCGTCGCCCAGAACCAGGGCGATCTTCATGTCCACGCCGGCTTTTTCACAGAGAGCCTGAAGGGCGTCACGACAGGCCACCGGGTTGACGCCGCCGGCGTTGGCCAGCACCCGAATGCCCTTTTCCTTGATGTCACCGAGCAAGGGGCCCATGACCGTCTGTACGAAATCCCGCGCATACCCCTGGGATGGGTCCTTCATTTTCTGGCCCGCCATGATCGACATGGTGATTTCGGCCAGATAATCGGCTACCAGATAGTCGATATTGCCCTTGTGGACCAGCTGCGCGGCAGCCGTTTCCGTGTCGCCCCAGAAGGCGGCGGAGCATCCGATGCGAACAGTGTTGGGGGATTCAGCCATCTTCCTGTGCCCTGTAAATGATTGCTGATTGAAAATGGGAGCGGTGGCGGTTTTGCCACACGATGGAGATGACAATACCAAGCAAGCGCTTGGTTTGTAAACAGGCATGTTTCAGGTAGAATTAAAGGCCTCTTATGCCAACCGAGTAGCCGTAGTGAGCCAGAACCAGATCCTCCAGTCCCTGATCGCAGAAAACCTTGTGTCAGACCCCGAAGGCGCTCGCGGCCGTCTGCTCACTGAGGCGGCTCGGCTGTTCCGGGAAAAAGGCTACGAGCGCACTACAGTTCGTGACCTTGCCGCTGCCGTGGGTATTCAGTCCGGCAGCCTGTTCCACCACTTTCGAACCAAGGAAGAGATCCTCAAGGCAGTGATGGTAGAAACCATCCGGCTGAACACCGCGCTCATGCAGGCGGCTCTGGAGGCCGCCGATACCAGCAGGCAGAAGCTTCGTGGACTGATCCGCGCGGAACTTGAATCTATCAATGGCCAGACCGGCGAAGCGATGGCGGTCCTGGTATTTGAATGGCGGAGTCTGTCGGCCCCGTCCCAGGGCGAAGTGCTGGAACTTCGGGACATCTACGAGAAACTGTGGCTGGATGTGCTGGAATCATTGAAGCGCGAGGGCGCGCTGGAGGCGGATCCCTTCGTTGTTCGAAGGATGTTGACCGGCGCTCTCAGCTGGACCGTAACCTGGTACAAACCGGAGCGGGGAGGGCTGACACTGGATGGCCTGACCGATCAGGTAATGGCAATGATGGCTCTGTAAGCGGATTGGCGTTTTCAAAAGTCATTGTTTTATATCAATAATATTCTGGCAAATTCCTTTCCTTCCGGGCCATTGGCCCGATCGGCATAACAAAATCGGCATTCGAGCCATTTTTGTAGGACAGTTTTCACCGCATTCTTGCACCCGTTGACAAAAACCGAGTTCAGATCGGGCAAACAAAAACAACGTGATGCAGGGTGAAATATGATCTCCTCTCTGGCAAAGCTCGGACCGCATGTCTTTGCGGCTCGCCTCAAGGCTCTCTCGCTGGCAGCCGTTGCCATACTCACAGGTTGCTCGGCCAACCCCATCTACACCACCACCGGCGTTGTGCTCTCCAATTATTCGGAGGGCGAAGCCACGCCCTACGTGTTGCAGATGTCCGACACCCAGATGGCGTGTGCGCTGGGCGAGGGCGTGGATCCGCTGCTCTATTCCTTCTCGCGGGTCACCGATGCACCTGACACCACCGGCTCCCTGTTGATGCTTCTGGCAGGCAATTGTGCGGAGTACAAGGCCTGGGAGGCTGAGCTCGCCTATCTCAGAGCGGATTATGAGGGAGATGTGGAAGCGGCAAAGGACGCCAGGGAAGTGGCAAAGCGATTGAATGCGCTGACCGCGAAACGTCGGTATGCCTCCTTTAAGCGAGCAATGGCCGCCTACGAGTTCGATCCCGCTGCTGAACCCCTCGAGTGCCCCTTTCTGTTCACCGAACAGGACGAAATCACCTTCCTGCTGGGCTTGCTGACCGGTATGCAGGCAATCGTAAACGATGCCAATTCCGGCGCCATGGCCGGAGTCCCCAGGAATATCGCTCCCCAGGCCGAGCGTGCCGCTACCTGTCTGGACAATGAAAAGTGGGGTGGTATGCCAAACGCCATCCGGGCCCTGGTCTGGCTGCTGCTGCCCGACACCCGTCCGGCTCTGGCGCCGGACCCCTGGCAGGTGCTTGAGCACAGCCGGGAACTGGGGGTTGAGAAAGGCATGCGGGTTCCGCACGCGCTTCAAGCGGTCGCCGCCGAAACCTTTGGTCGCCCGGAAAAGCTTGAGCAAGCCATCGCCAGTTTCGCCGCGGCCGATGCAACTATGGAGGTCTGGGACGAGTATCGTCTGGTGGATGAAGTCGCGGCGGGCGTGGTGCGCTTCTCTTCTGACAAACACTGGACCGCCAATTACGGCTACCGGACGCCGCAATCCTTCTTCGGCAGGATGAGCCCTGAGCGGCAAACCGACAACGTCGAAACCATGAATCTGGACGACCTGCTCTAAGGCAGGTTGCCGACATCCTCTGAAAACTGACAAACACAAGAATGACCCGGAGGTCGATATGATCCGCAAATCCCTCGCTGCCATGGCCCTTGTGGCCGCCGCTCCGCTGGCATCGGCACAGTCTGTTTCCATGTGCGTGTTCGATGTAATCGGCGCCAATGGCGACTTCTACAACTTCGTCAAAGACTATGCGCTAGAGATGAAGGGCCACGGCGTGGATTTCGAGCTGAAACCCTACACCGATGAGGGCGTGGCGATCGGTGATTTTAACGCCGGACAATGCGATGCCGTTGCCGCCACAGACATCCGGATTCGTCCATTCAACAAGTTCACGGGCAGCATCAGCGCTGTGGGAGCGCTGCCCACCTACGACAACCTGAAAACCTTGTTGGCCACGCTGGCGCAGCCGAAAGCCGCGCCATTGATGAAGGATAACGGTTACGAAGTGCTCGGCATCATACCGGTGGGTGCCGGTTACCTGTTTGTAAATGATCGCAGTATTGATACTGCCGGCGAGCTGGCGGGCAAGCGAATGGCAACCCTCGACTATCAGAAAGACGCGATTCACATGGTGAACTTCGTCAAGGCCACGGTCGTGCCCTCTGACATCACCAACTTCGCCGGCAAATTTAACAACGGTTCGGTGGATACCGCCTATGCGCCGGCCTTTGCTTACGAAGCTCTGGAACTCTATAAGGGCATCGGCGAAAGCGGTGGGGTTGTGGACTATCCGCTGGCACAGCTGACGCTTCAGATGGTTGCCCGTGATGACGTGCTGGACGACGACACAGCCCAGAAAGCCCGTGAAGTTGCCTGGAATATGTTTCCTCAGGCCATGGGGCTGATTGAAGGCCAGGAAGCAGCCATTCCCGAAGAAAAATGGGTGCGCATTCCTGAAAAAGACATCCGCGGCTATCAGGAGATGTTCCGGGAGAACCGGATCGAGATGCGCGATGGCCTGAACGGGGCGCCGGATGTGTATCACCCGAAAATGATGGGGCTGCTCAGCAAGATCCGCTGTGCAAGTAACCCTGCTGCAGCCGAGTGCACCGCGGACAACCGCGAATAACGGGGCGGAACCATCATGAACTGGCGAGCAATTACCGCTCCGGCAGCACGGACCCTCTACCCCGTACATCGCATTTACGGGGCGGTTCTGCTGCTTCTCCTGCTGTTTACCCTGCTGCTGGGGATGGGCAACTCGCTCCATTCCCGGTTGCTCTGGGTCGGAGAACAGACCTGGCCGAACTATTATCTGCTGAATCCCGAGGCGACAGAGCCGTCCTGTCAGTTGGAAATGGATGTTGATGCCGAAGTGGCTCGCCGGGTGGCCAATTACAAGCCCGACCCCGATGACCTGTTCAGCTCACCGCCCAATCCCGATGCCATCCGCAAATCGCTACAGAGCAATCTGGAACTCTGCCAGCAGCAATACGACGTCTATGAACAGAACCTGGCCCACGCTACGCCAGCCCTAGGGGCGTTCAAGACGGTAGAGCAGGGACTTGCGGACTTCCTGCTCGAGAACATTGAGCTGACCAAGTACCTGTTCATTGCGATGTTCGCGATGGCTGCGGCAATCGCTGCGCTGGACACGGACCACATAGCGTTGCGCCTGCCCCGCAATCGAGCTGAATGGCGGCTGAGCCAGGGTGTGCAGTTTGTGGTTAATGGTCTGATGGTGCTGTCGCTGAATGCTTACCTGGGCAAGCTGGCCACGTCGCCGGGTTCGGAGGGTACGATGAGCCTTCAATATGCCTGGGGCGGGGTCTTCGGCCTCTTTATAGTGATCAATGCAGTGCGTTTCCTGAACGTTCCGGAACGTATCCGCCCCGGCGGTCTTTCCGCTTCGTCCGGTCTGGTGATTCCTCTGTACTGTGCCATGGGCCTGATCGCCATAAGTTATTTCTTCCTGGTAGACGGGTATGCCTCGGGCCTGGCGATCTACTTTGGAATGATGTCCAACCTGTCATCCATGTTCATCAATATCGGACTTTACGTGCTGGTGGGCATGATGCTGAAGCAGACCAGAATTCCCGAGCTCCTGCTCAATCTCATCAAACCTTTTAATCTGCCAGCGCCGATGCTGGCTTCGGTGATTATCTTCGCAACGGCGTTTCCGACAGCGTTCACCGGCGCATCGGGCATTTTCATCCTGGCCGTGGGTGGTGTTGTGTATGACGAGCTGCGCCGAGCCGGGGCAGGGCGGCAGCTTTCCCTGGCAACGACTGCCATGTCCGGAAGCCTCGGCGTGGTGCTCAACCCGTGCCTGCTGATCGTTGTTGTGGCGGCTCTCAATAAGGAAGTGACAACCACTGAGATGTACAGCTGGGGTTTCTGGGTCTTTATCATGTCGGCAACGCTGTTTTCACTGATTGTCTGCAAGACCCAGGGAAACTGGAAGCCTCGTCCGGCGCCCGGCGCTTTCCGTGCGGCTCTCTCGGAAAGCCGGGCCCTGCTGCCTTATGTGGCCGTGGCAGCTCTGGTCATCCTGTCGATCTGGGTTGTTCTCGGCTTGAAGTTCAACGAGTACAGCGCTCCTTTGATCCTGCCCCTGGTAATGCTCGCGCTGGTGTTGCTGGATTCCGGCCGGAGTCGTGGTGAGCAGGGCCAGACCCGTTCCCAGGTGTTCTGGGCACGCAGCTCGGCCGCTGCCAGCGATTCGGCAGTGCACATTGGCGCGCTGCTGGCGTTGATCGGGTTTTCCATCTGCCTGGGGGGAATCCTGGAGCGCTCCAATATCGTTCACGCGCTCTTCCCTGAGGACCTGACCAGTCCCTGGATCGCCATGCTGGTGATCGTCGTGATGCTCACAGTTATAGGCATGGTCATGGACCCGTTCGGCGCGGTAATCCTGGTGTCGGCGACCATTGCCCAGCCGGCGATCCAGCTGGGTATTGATCCGCTGCACTTCTGGATTGTGTGTCTGGTGGCATTTGAGCTCGGTTACCTGAGCCCGCCAGTGGCGCTGAACCACCTGCTCACCCGCCAGGTGGTGGGCGAGACCGAAGTGCTGGCGGCAGAGCGCACAGGTTCCTTCTGGCATCGCTATGAGCGGCTGCTGCTGCCCCTGGCCGTGATGGGCCCCACACTGTTGTTCGTGGCCTTTGTGCCGATGCTGTTCTACGCGTTGTAATGTTGAAGTGCGATAAAGAGGGCCGCCTGAGGGAAACTTCGGGCGGCTTTTTTGCATTTGGAATACAAGAGGAAACGTAGTTTGAACAGAAACTGACACAGCCGGCAAGTGACTATAAGCTATTCTCACTTGTCCTGAATTTTGGGTGGTTCCTATTCAAATGATTATTCAAAATCGCTGCAGACACCTTCTGTTGACCGCCGGCATAGCCTTTTTGACCGGCTGCGGAGGTGGGGGCGGTGAAGCCAGCTCTGACCCCTTCCCGGTAGCACCGGGCAGCCCGCTCGCGGGCCAAATAAATATTGAGGCCGGTAGCCGAATAGATCAGGACACCATGGATGAGCTGGGTTTGTCGGGCGCGCAACCGGCAACCAGTCCACAGTCTCTGCCACTGAACTTTGTTCTTGCTGGCTATGTCAGTGGTGATTCGGGCCGTTACGAGGCCATTAGCGGGCAAATCTTCAGTTACAGCGCAGACGCTTCTGATCAGTTTTTAGTGCCTCTTGCGCCCGGTGAAGTCGTCCGATTGGTCAGTCTTGGTAGCCGCGCGGGCAATCCCCAACTCACGCTCACATTGTTTGATGGATCCGGGATGCCGCCCTCGGCGACAACGGACCGAGAGTCAGATCCCGCCGAAGTCACACTTGGCGATGGCTTTTCCGAAGACGATTACCTGCTGGAAGTCGAGGCCACCGGCAGTTTTCCAGCACGTTATGTTCTGGTGAAAGCGTCAACTGGACAGCTTGGCTCGTTCAGCCTCGATTGGCCGGCCCATGAGTTCATGTCTGGAGAAGCTATTGTCAGAATGAACAGCGCAGGCTCTCCGGGGCTATCCGGTCAGTCGGCCACTCCAGGGCGGCATCTGGGTAACGAGGACTGGCTGATCAAAATGCCTTTGAAAGCTGCGGCTGCCAGTACCGAGGCTACGAAAACAGAAACCCTCGATTGGATCAGAGGGTTACGCAAGCGAACCGATGTCGCATCTGTATCGCCCAATTACCTGTTTTCAAGCGCCAACACACCAGTGGGCGAGGAATTGTATGGTCTTCAATGGCACTACGATCTCATAAACGGTCCTGAAGCCTGGCAATTGGCACCGGACGGAGGTGCCGGGGTTTCGGTGGCGGTCCTGGATAGCGGGCTCTTTAGCCCTGATCCGGCGAGCCGAAGCTGGCATCCGGACCTGGAAGACAATGTGCTCCCGGGCCGTGATTTCGTGGACGGTGATGATTTTCCCCAGGATCCGGGCAGTAGCGTTGCTGCCAGTGTCTTTCATGGCACCCACGTGGCCGGCACCATTGGTGCTGTGCTCAATGGCCAGGGCATCGGCGGTGTCGCTTTCGGAGGACGTATTCTGCCGGTCAGGGTGCTTGGCGAGGGCGGAACCGGGTCTTCGGACGATCTGATTGATGCTATTCGGTGGGTCACCGGGGAGACTGACGGTGTTGCCGCGAGAGCTCAGGTGGTAAATCTTAGCCTCGGTGGTTTGCCTGAAATTCCCCAGTTGGAGGCAGCCATCGAATTCGGCGTCAATGAACGAGATATGCTTTTTGTCGGTGCCGCGGGCAACTCGGCCACTTCTTCACCCTCATACCCGGCCGCGTCGCCCAATGTGCTTGCGGTCAGCTCGGTGGATGCGGGGGGGCAATTGGCATCGTATTCGAATTTTGGCAGCTGGATCGATCTTGCCGGACCGGGCGGCGATGCCAGCCGTGATGGCAACAACGACGGGCGGGCAGATGTAGTCTGGAGTACCAGTGCGGTTGCAGGTGCCAATGGTTTTGAGGCCAGCTATACCGGGCTCCAGGGCACCTCCATGGCGGCACCTCATGTCTCGGGAGTTCTTGCTTTGCTGAAGACGCAGGATAGCTCGTTGAACTATGAGGGGTTAAGAGCGCTGCTTGAGTCCGGCGGGCTAACCGACTTCTCTGGTAGCCGGTCGGACCAGCTTGGCTTTGGCATTCTTGATGCCTCCGGGGCGCTGCAGGCGAATCTGAGTGGTGATATCACTATTCTTTCACCCTCCCCATCCCAGGTTATTCTGGGGTCTGAAACGGGGAGCGAACAGATTGTCCGTCTGAATCAGATCGGTAACGGAGCCATCAGCAACGTCAGCATTTCGGATACGCCTCCCTGGTTTACGGTAATCCGCAGCGACATCGACAGTACAATCGCTCTGAATGTTGCGCTGGTTGACTCGGCAATTGAAGAAAACGTGGCTTATCGCGATGTGATACGTGTTGACTACCAGGCTGGCAGTGAGCTTCGGTCTCTGGATATTCCCGTAGTAGCCCAAGTACTTTCAGATGAATTTGCGAGGACTGCCGGGGTCCATTTCGTGCTCCTCGTGAACACTACCCCGGTAGACGGATTTTATGAGGCGGAGGCACAACTGGCGGTTGAGCCGGAAAATGGGCATTACACGTTCCGGTTCGAGTCGGATGATGGCGTGGCACCGAAACGGTTGAGCGAGGTTTCACCAGGCTCCTATTACCTCGTTGCGGGCACCGATATCGATGGAGACGGGATCATTTGCCAGCCAGGCGAGGCCTGTGCGGAATACCCGATAGCCGGGCTTCGAGAGATCATCACCATTGAAGAAGGGCAGTCGCTGGAGGAAGTAATCATGACCACCAGCTTTTCGCGACCGACGATCTCAGCGTCAACTCCAGATATCCTGCCTCGACCAGACTTTTCCGGTTATCGCCTGCTGGAAGCCGGTGAGCGCAGAGAGTCTCTCGAATACACGAGGAAAACGACGCGATGAGCTTATCGAATTCGGGGTTGATAACGGCTTTTCTGGTTCTGATTCTGACGGCTTGCACATCTCCCGCAAGGAATGCCTCCCCGGCACCATTGGCTCGCCAAATTACCCAGTCGCCTTATTGTGGTTTGAGCGGGCCGGGTGTGGCTTATGTGAAATCGTCCGATGAACTCGACAGATTCCTGGGCGTGTCCGGACAGAACCTGACCACAGCGGCGATCAGAAGCGTCAGCTTCGATCGGGAACAGTTGGTGTTTGTGACTCTCGGCCAACAGCCAACGGCCGGTTTCAGTGTTGGGCTGCGGGACGCCAATGCAACTGGTGATACGCTTCTTCTGGACATGGCGGTTATCACGCCTGAGCCCGATGCGATGGTTGCACAGGTTATTACCACACCCTGTGCAGTGCTGGCGGTTTCCAAAGACAAATGGCAAAGACTTGAAGTAACGGGGCTTTCCGATCGACCTCTGATAAAAATCGTCGGGAAGTGAAAGTGGTCGCTGGACAGACAAAACAACCGTTGATCTTTCCTCACGAATCCCTAAGCTATGGCTCAGCTTTTCATATCAATCGCGGAGTCAGTTCCTGCCCATGAGCCAGCAACAATATAACGCCGATGCTATTGAAGTACTGAGCGGCCTGGACCCGGTGCGCAAGCGGCCGGGGATGTATACAGACACCAGTCGGCCCAATCACCTGGCGCAGGAAGTTATCGACAACAGTGTGGATGAGGCGCTGGCAGGGCACGCCAAACGCATCGACGTGGTGTTGTACAGCGATGGCTCGCTGAGCGTTGAAGATGACGGCCGCGGCATGCCCGTGGATTTGCACAAAGAGGAAGGCCTGCCTGGCGTTGAACTGATCCTTACCCGCCTGCACGCCGGCGGCAAATTCTCTCAGGGCAACTACAACTTTTCCGGTGGTCTCCACGGTGTCGGTGTATCCGTAGTCAACGCACTGTCCACCCATCTGGAAGTAACCATCAAGCGCGATGGCCAATTGCACCGGATGACGTTCGCCAATGGCGACAAAGCGTCCGAGCTTGAAGTGATCGATACCGTGGGCAAGCGCAACACAGGTACCCGTCTGAAGTTCAAGCCCGACGTAACCTATTTCGACAGCCCCAATTTTTCTGTTAGCCGGCTGCGCCATAACCTGAGGGCAAAGGCGGTTCTGTGTCCGGGCCTCACGGTTACCTTCCTCCAGGAAAAAACCGGCGAAAAAGACGAATGGTTTTACGAGGACGGGTTGCGGGACTACCTGCGCACGGCCCTGGCCGATATCGAGGTTGTGCCGCTTGAGCCGTTTACCGGCAGCTTTTCCGGAAACAAGGAAGCGGTGGACTGGGCCATCCAGTGGCTGCCCGAGGGCGGCGAAGCGATCATGGAAAGCTACGTAAACCTGATTCCCACGGCCCAGGGCGGCACCCATGTGAACGGGCTGCGTACCGGCCTGCTTGAAGCCATGCGCGAGTTCTGCGAGTTCCGCAACCTGCTACCCCGTGGCGTGAAGCTCTCTCCGGAAGATATCTGGGAACGGGCAGCCTATGTCCTGTCCTTCAAGATGCAGGAGCCCCAGTTCTCAGGGCAGACCAAAGAGCGTCTGTCTTCCCGTGAGGCCGCGGCCTTCATCTCCGGCGTGGTCAAGGATGCCTTCAGCCTTTGGCTCAACCAGCACACCGATGTGGCAGAAGCACTAGCTGAGCTCTTCATCAGCAATGCCCAGCGTCGGCTGCGAGCCAGCAAAAAGGTGGCCCGCAAGAAAGTCACCTCGGGCCCCGCACTCCCGGGTAAGCTGGCGGACTGTTCCGGTGGGGATACCGCCCGGTCCGAGCTGTTCCTGGTAGAAGGTGATTCTGCAGGCGGTTCCGCCAAGCAGGCCCGGGACCGGGAGTTCCAGGCGGTGATGCCGCTTCGGGGGAAAATCCTCAATACCTGGGAGGTTGATTCGGGCGAGATCCTGGCGTCCCAGGAAGTTCACGATATTGCCGTTGCGATTGGTGTAGATCCCGGTTCTGACCAGCTGGATGGCCTTCGGTACAACAAGATCTGCATCCTTGCTGATGCGGACTCGGATGGCCTTCACATTGCCACGCTGCTGTGCGCGTTGTTCGTCAAACACTTCCGCCCTGTGGTTGCCGCCGGCCATGTGTTCGTTGCCATGCCGCCGCTGTATCGGGTAGATCTGGGCAAGGAAACCTTCTACGCCCTGGATGAACATGAAAAGCAGGGCATTATCGACCGTATTGCCGCGGAGAAGCGCAAGGGCAAGATTTCGGTGACCCGCTTCAAGGGTCTGGGTGAGATGAACCCGCTTCAGCTGCGTGAGACCACCATGGCCCCGGACACCCGTCGCCTGGTCATGCTGACCATCGAAGACGGGGATGATACCGATAGCCGGATGGACATGTTGCTGGGCAAGAAGCGCGCATCCGATCGAAGGGCGTGGCTAGAGACCTACGGCAACATGGCGGACATCGAAGTTTAATATTCTATAAGATGCTATAAAAAGCATCCTTTATTCTTTCTCTGTCTTCTGCAAAGTCGTTATCCTGCCAGTTTTCTGATCGGGAAGAACCGTTGATGGACTGGCAGGGCTGGTTTGCGCTGGGCCTCGCAGGCACCGCGTTGATACTGATGAGTGCAGGGCGATTTGCGCCCCATCTGGTGATGATGGGTGTGCTCGTGGTGCTCAGTGCCAGCGGGATTGTGTCCGCGGACCAGGCGCTCGCCGGGTTCAGCAACAGTGGTCTGATCACCGTGGTTGCCATGTTTGTGGTGGCTGCGGGCATTCATCATTCCGGCGGTGTCGATCTGCTGGTGCACCACCTGCTTCGCAATCCCAAGACCGTTCGTTCTGCCCAGGCACGGATTGCCCTCCCGGTATCCCTTCTCAGTGGTTTTCTCAACAACACCCCGGTTGTCGCCACCATGATCCCGGCGGTGCATGCGTGGTCCCGCAAGATCGGTATCTCACCGTCCAAATTGATGATTCCCCTGAGCTACTCCGCCATTCTCGGGGGTACCCTGACACTGATCGGCACCAGCACGAATCTGGTCGTCAACGGCCAGTACCAGCAGCTAACCGGCGAAGAGGGCTTCTCCATTTTCTCGATCACGGCGGTCGGGCTGCCGGTGGCGGTGATCGGCGTGGCCGCTTTGCTGCTTGTTATGCCCCGTGTGCTTCCGGATCGTAAGGATCAGCAGAAATTTGGCTCCATGAGGGAGTTTACCCTGGAGGTCGCGGTGTCGTTTGACGGGCCGCTGGTCGGCAAGACTGTTGGTGAAGCCGGGCTCCGGGAGCTTGAGCGATTGTATCTGGTTGAGATCGAACGCGATGGCAGCGTGGTTACGGCGGTGCCCTCGGAGGAGCGACTCAGGGGTGGCGATCGTCTGGTGTTTGCCGGTGATACCCAGGCCATTTCCGACCTCCTGCGGATAAACGGTATCGTCCCGTCAGTCCATGAAGACGAGCCGAGCTTGAGCAAGGATCGGGCGGAACGGCGTCTGGTTGAAGCGGCATTGTCGCCCCAGTCCGATGTGTTGGGGCTGACCATTCGCGACGCCCGGTTCCGGGACCGTTACGGTGCGGTTGTGCTGGCCGTTGCCAGGGGTGGGGAGCGTGTTTCCGGCAACCTTGGGAATATCCGCCTCAAACCTGGCGATGTGCTGCTTCTCGAGGCCCGCCCCGCGTTTGTCAGCCGACAGCGCTATAACAAGGACTTTCTGCTTATTAATGACCTGGAAACCGAGACACCCCGGCATGACCGGGCGTGGCTGTCCTGGGGAATCCTGTTGGTGCTGGTGGGTCTCGCTGCCTGTGGCACCCTGAGCATGCTTAACGCGGCCCTGCTGGGCGCCGCAGGAATGATTCTGACTGGCTGCTGCTCGGTGGGCCAGGCCCAGAAGTCCGTGGATGTGCCGGTGATCCTTACCATTGCGGCCTCCTTTGCCATGGGCGCGGCTCTGGAACAGACCGGCGCGGCAGGCTTTGTGGCTGCAGGCATCCTTGAATTCAGTCAGGGCGACGTACTGTTAACGATCCTGCTGGTTTATCTCGTGGTGTCGGTCCTGACCGAGGTTATTACCAACAATGCGGCGGCGGTCCTGGTCATTCCCATCGTTCTGTCGATGACGAACAGTATGGGCGTGGCCGCCGAGCCGTTTGTGATTGCGGTGATGATGGCCGCGTCCGCCAGTTTTGCCACGCCGCTGGGGTACCAGACCAACATGATGGTATTCGGGCCTGGTGGTTACCGGTTCAGTGATTTCGTGCGGGTCGGTTTACCCATGAACGTGTTTGTTGGTGCCGTTACCGTTGTGGTTATTGCCGTGGTCTACGACATCACTCCCGGTCTATGAGCGCTGTTCGGTCGGGTTGGCGAGAATGTCGCAGCACAGCACCTGAAGCTTGCCGTCCTGGTAGTACCCCAGTGACAGGGTCACGCACATATAGGCTCCGGTGACGCAAAGGTAGGGGGCGGTTACGTGCAGGCTTTCCGGTTGAGCCAGCGCCTGGCGAAGGAACTGCTGGCGAAACCAGTCGGCGCTGCTGGTGCTCTCCAGGGGTTTGAAACGCGGGTCCATACTGCGTGTGCCCGCATCGGAAACCAGGGTGTCGTCCATCTGAACGCCCTTGTCGTCGACCAGGTAGCAGCGGGAAACGGCTGGGTGGTTCAACAATTCCAGACAGGATTGCTGCATGCTCATCCCGCTGCGAAGCTTCGTGATTGCGTGGTCGAAGAAGCCACTGAAAAAGTCCACCAGTTGCCGGGTCGGATCCAGGGTAACCTGGTTGCGGGTTTTGTATTCCTGCAACAGATGATCGAAATCGGCGGGTGAGTGGGTCAGTTGGTCGAGGTCTGTGCTCGGTCTGCGGAAATAGAAGCCCTGAACGAAATCCACGCCCGCATCGATCGCAATCATTGCCTGATCACGGGTTTCCACGCCTTCCAGAAGAACCAGGCAGCCGGACTGGTGCAGCAGTGACACGATGCCGTTCAGAATCTGGCGAGCCTTGTGATCATCTGTCGCACGGGTAAGCAGTTGTCGATCCAGTTTCACGATGTCGGGTGACAGGTTCCAGATCCGCTCGAAATTGGAGTGGCCGGCACCGAAATCATCAATGGCCGTCAGACAGCCCAGTTTCTTGTAATAGGCAACCGTTTCCCGAAGCCTTTCGGCGTCGTCTGTGGGTTGCTCAACAATTTCCATAACAATCCGGTGTGGAGGTAGGCCGGTTTTGGCCAGAAGCTGTCCGAAGAACGAATCGGCCTGGCTGCCGCTGGTTACCACCTGGGGCGAAACGTTGAGGAACAGCCAGTTCAGCTGATCGCGGATGCCGCTGTAATTGCGTATGTGCAGATAGCGGCACAGGCGGTCAAGGAGAAGGTTCTCCGCCTCGGAAGCCGGTAGCTGGAACAGGTGCAGCGGCAGTACCGCGGAGTTATCCGTATCAAAGGCCCGGATCAGGGCCTCATAGCCGACGATACGTTTGTGTGAAATGCTGTAGATCGGCTGGAGCGCTGTTTTCAACGTCAGTCCGCGAAAATCTGCGGTCCATGTGTCACCGTCCCTGTTCAGCATAGGAGACAACAGGTCCACTTCCGGAGCTGTCAGCTTTTCAGGGAGGCGTCTCGACATAGATGATTCTGGTTGATTTAACGAACGCATCAGTCGCCCCAGTCTGGCGTCTGAACTGTCTTTTATCAGTACAGGTTTCGCCTGAAAAATCGGGAAGTTACTGATAGTTGGAAGGAAGATTGCCAAAAAACCGCGTTTATTACCACTGTTTCATTTAGAAACTGGAAACGGTTTGTATCTTTGAGGGTCTGCAAGGGGAAAGAAGAGAGGGGAGCCCAGCGGTCCGGACGGACCGCCAGAAAATCAGTTATTGCTGGGTACAACCACGCTTTCGTCGAATTCGAGTTCCATGTCCTGTCCTCTCGGTCAATGAGGCCCCAGACGGGGCAATCAAGTATGGGCCAATCTTATCGTTACTATAATTTTGAACAATCCGTAAAACCCCTATGCGACCAAAGGCAAAAGCCCGGGCGAATAGTCAGAATTTCTGATGTACCGCTGCAAAAGATTTTGATTTTTTTCGCACAACCAAGTTTCTAGACTTGGCTTCAACGATGTAACCAGGGAACAGGGTGAATTCTCATCATGCAAATCAGGAATACTTCAGCCAACTACGGTCTTGTAACCATCTTGAATCACTGGGTCGTTGCTCTGGCTGTTTTCGGCCTGTTCGGGCTCGGCTTCTGGATGGTGGATTTGTCCTATTACGACGACTGGTACCGCCGCGGTCCGGATATACATCGCAGCATTGGCATACTGCTATTTTTATTGATGCTTTTCAGGGTGGTCTGGAGAGCGGTGAATGTTTCGCCGGATCCGCTGGACGGGCACAAGCGCTGGGAGATTCGAAGCGCACATGCGGCCCACCTTCTCCTGTACATGCTGATTTTCGTCGCCATGGTCAGCGGCTACCTGATATCGACCGCCGACGGTTCTTCGATCAGCGTGTTCGGCTGGTTTGAAGTGCCATCGGTCACTGGCCAGATAAAGGGAATGGAGGACACCGCCGGAACCGTTCACTATTGGTCCACCTGGGCCATTGTCGGTCTTGCTGCCATTCACGCGGCTGGCGCCTTCAAACATCATCTGCTTGATCGCGACCGCACGTTACGGCGTATGCTAGGGAAGTGACTGGCCGGCCGTTTTTTATCGTTTAACGCCCGGAAGTCGGGCACCAATGCAACAAGGGAGATAACCATGAAAAAAGTTGTGCTTGCCTCGGCAGTGTCGATGGCGCTTGTAGGTGCAGTCAATGCTAACGAACACAGCGGCACCTATGCGTTTGATAAAAAGGGAGCCCATCAGTTCATAACCTTCAAGATTTCTCATCTTGGCTACAGCTGGCTTTACGGCCGATTCAACGACTTCGACGGCGAATTCGTGTACGACGCCGAGAACCCGGAAAACAGCACCGTTAACGTCACCATTGATACCGCGAGTGTGGATTCCAATCACGCCGAGCGCGACAAGCATCTGCGCAGCGAAGATTTCCTGTATGTGGACGAATTTCCGCAAGCAACGTTCAAGAGCAAGCGCGTGGTGCTGGATGAAGAAGGCGAGGCCGATATCATCGGCGACTTCACCCTCCGAGGTGTGACAAAAGAAGTGACCCTCGATGCCGAAATGCTTGGCCACGGGGACGATCCCTGGGGTGGCTACCGTATGGGTTTTGAAGCGGAAACCGAGCTTCGCCTGACAGACTTTGGCATCCCGATGGATCTCGGCAAGGCCTCCGAGACTGTCGAGATCATCATTTCTGTCGAAGGTATCCGGCAGTAAAACTGGCTGACCCTGTCAGAGGGGGTTCCGGGCGCAGGCCCGGAACCTCACTTCAGGATTCCCCTCTACGATGCATCATGATTGTCCGTGAATACAAATGCCGCATTCTGGCTGGTTCAGAGCGTGGATTCGCTCTGTGGATGATCTGACGATGACCTGTCTGTTTCACAAGATTTGCACAGGTGCCTTTGGCGCCAGAATTGTCCCGCGAAGATGACCAGCCAGATCAGCAAACCCGCCCAAAGGTAGGGCTCGGGAATCTGGAAGCTGCCGCTGATTGCAAACTCCACGAGGAGCATCAGCGTCACCGCCAGAACCGCATTTACCAGGGCTGTCACCATGGCTTGCCCGCAGGCTTTGATGTTGGGTTTCATAGTGTTCCGCTTGTTAGAGAAGTAAAACGGTCTTCTATTCACTGGAGGGCAGAATACGGCTCACCTTGAGGACACTCCATGCGGGAATTCCGCTATTGGAATCAGATGCCTGTGCAAGGGTGTGACGGTTTTGGCCAATAAATTCGCCGGTTGTTGGTGTATCGGCGCCGTGCTCCATATAATGTCCGCTCCCGTTTCTGCGTTGATTATTCCCGGCCCGGGAAGCAGGATCACGGACACTATTCAAATCAGGCAATACAGGCAATCAAAGAGGCATCCATGCCAGAGTTTCAGACAACGGATGAAGGCTTCGAGCGGGTTTCGCTCCGGGATTACACGGAAAAGGCCTATCTCGATTATTCCATGTACGTCATTCTCGACCGGGCACTTCCGAATGTCGGCGATGGCCTGAAACCGGTTCAGCGGCGAATCGTCTATGCCATGTCCGAGTTGGGGCTCAAATCTACCTCGAAGTACAAGAAGTCTGCTCGTACCGTGGGTGATGTGCTGGGTAAATTCCATCCCCATGGCGACAGCGCCTGTTATGAGGCCATGGTGCTCATGGCTCAGCCTTTTTCCTACCGCTACCCTCTTGTAGACGGGCAGGGTAACTGGGGCTCTCCGGACGATCCCAAGTCCTTTGCTGCCATGCGCTATACCGAATCTCGCCTGGCGCCGTTTGCGGAAGTTCTACTGGGAGAGCTGGGGCAGGGAACGGTGGACTGGGTGCCCAACTTTGATGGCACCATGGATGAGCCGTCAGTGCTTCCGGCCCGGTTGCCCCATGTTCTGCTTAATGGCACCACCGGTATCGCCGTTGGTATGGCCACGGATATCCCGCCGCATAACGTTCGGGAAGTCACCGCAGCCTGCATACGCTTGCTGGATCAGCCGGAGTCGACGGTTGATGAACTCTGCGAGCACATCAAGGGCCCGGATTTTCCGACTGAGGCAGAAATCATCACCCCCCGGAAAGACATCCGGCAGATGTACGAAACCGGCCGCGGGTCGCTGCGGATGCGGGCCCGCTGGATCCGCGAGAGTGGTGAGATCGTGGTTACGGATCTGCCGCACCAGGTCTCTGGCAACCGGGTTCTGGAGCAGATTGCCCATCAGATGCAGACCAAGAAGCTACCGATGGTGGCGGACCTTCGTGACGAATCCGATCATGAAAACCCGACCCGCCTGGTGATCGTGCCCCGATCCAACCGGGTTGATCTGGATGGTTTGATGGCGCACCTGTTTGCCAGCACCGATCTGGAGAAAACCTATCGGGTCAACATCAATGTGATCGGCAACGATGGCAGACCGGGCGTGAAGGGATTGCACCAGATCCTTACCGAGTGGCTGACCTTCCGGCGCACCACTGTCATCCGCCGTCTCCAGCACCGCCTGGACAAGGTGCTTGCACGCCTGCACATTCTGGAAGGCCTGTTGATCGCCTATCTCAACATCGATGAGGTGATCGAGATCATTCGCACTGAAGACAAGCCCAAGGCCGAATTGATGGCCAGGTTCGGTCTGTCCCCGGACCAGGCGGAAGCCATCCTCGAACTCAAGTTGCGCCACCTGGCCAAGCTTGAGGAAATGAAAATCCGGGGCGAGCAGGATGAGCTTGCGGCTGAACGGGATGAGCTCCAATCCATTCTGGGTTCCGAGGATCGCCTGCGCGAACTGATCAAGAGCGAGATGCAAGCGGATGCCCAGACCTTTGGCGATGATCGCCGCTCACCGATAGTCGAGCGTGAGGAGGCCAAGGCATTCAGTGAAGTGGACCTGATCTCGAACGACCCCGTTACGGTTGTGCTGTCTGAAAAAGGCTGGGTTCGCGCCGCCAAGGGGCATGACATTGAGCCGGAAGGTCTGAGTTATAAAGCCGGTGACCGTTTCTCCCTCGCGGCCCGGGGACGGAACAACCAACAGGCGATATTCCTGGATTCTACCGGGCGCGCCTATTCCTTGATGGCTCACAGTTTTCCATCTGCCAGAGGCCAGGGTGAGCCGCTGACGGGGCGCATCAACCCGCCCTCCGGTGCCAGCTTCTCAGGCCTGTTGATGGGAGATCCGTCCCGTAAGGCGTTGCTGGTTACCGACGGTGGCTACGGGTTTGTTACATCGCTGAACGACATGATCAGCAAGAACCGCAATGGCAAGGCAGTAGTCAGTGTTCCCAAGGGCGCGAGGATCATGCCTCCACTGACCATACCGACGACCGAGAAAACGCTGTATCTGGGGGCGGTGTCCAACGAGGGACGGATGCTGGTGTTCCCGCTTAGCGAATTGCCGGAACTGGCCAAGGGTAAAGGCAACAAGATCATCAGCATTCCCTCGGCCAGGGTTCAGAGCCGTGAAGAATATGTGGTGGCAGTAGCAGTATTTGCCGAGGATGACCAGCTGGAAATACGGGCCGGCAAGCGCAAGATGGGGTTGCAGTTCGCGGACCTCGAGCACTACCTCGGAGAGCGGGGGCGCCGCGGCCACAAGCTGCCAAGGGGTCTGCAACGGGTTGATGGCATTGACGTGATTCCTTCCGCCGCACGAGCGCAGGAAGAGGTGGGCTCTGACAGCGAGGGTACCGACAGTGAGTGAACTGGTACTGATTAATGTCTCCGGGCGTGACAAGCCCGGCCTGACGTCGGAAATCACCGGCATCATGGGGCGCTATGATGTGCGCATTCTGGATATCGGACAGGCGGTCATCCACGACCACCTGACGTGGGGCATTCTGATCGAGATTCCGGATGAATCCAAATCCTCGCCCGTCATTCGTGACTTGCTGTTCCGGCTACACGCTCTGGATCTGCAGGTCAGGTTTGCGCCGATCACCGTCGAGGAGTACCAATCCTGGGCCGCGGCCCGGAACCGGGCCTGCTACATCGTGACGCTGCTTGCCCGGGATATCAAAGCCGAGCAGATTGCCCGGGTTTCCGCCATCACGGCGCGTCATGGTCTGAACATCGATAACATCTCACGCCTGTCTGCCAGGCCCTCGCTGAATGCCGCAGACAATCGTATCGCCTGTGTCGAGTTCTCGGTAAGAGGCACACCATCAGATCTTGAGAAACTTCGGGCGGATTTCCTGCATATCGCTGGCGAAATGAATGTGGATATCGCCTTCCAGGAAGATTCCATCTTCCGCCGCAATCGCCGGCTGGTGGTCTTTGACATGGATTCCACGTTGATCGAAGCCGAAGTGATCGACGAGCTGGCTGCGGAGGCCGGAGTCGGGGAGCAGGTGGCAGAGATTACCGAAAGGGCCATGCAGGGCGAGCTGGATTTCAGCCAGAGTTTTGCCGAGCGCCTGGCACTTCTGAAAGGCCTGGATGAATCGGTCCTCGAGGGAATCGCCTCGCGGTTGCGGATGACCGAGGGTGCAGAGCACCTGATCCTCAGTCTCAAGGCGCTGGGATATCGCACCGCAATCCTGTCGGGCGGCTTCACCTACTTTGCGCGCCACCTTCAGCGCAAACTCGGTATCGATTACATCTACGCCAATGAACTCGAAATTGAGGATGGCAAGGTCACAGGCAAGGTTTCCGGGCAGATTGTCGACGGCAAGCGAAAGGCAGAACTGCTTTTGGAAATCGCCGAGAAAGAGCATATTTCCCGGGAACAGGTTATTGCCGTCGGTGATGGCGCCAATGACCTTCCAATGCTGAGCCAGGCCGGCCTGGGGGTGGCTTTCCGCGCCAAGCCCCTGGTCAAGGAATCAGCGCGCCACGCGATTTCGACGCTGGGGCTGGATGCGATCCTGTACCTGATTGGTTTCCGTGAGAGCGAAACCAATCAGAGTCTGGAAAACGCCGACTTCTGAGCCGTTCAGGCTCAGTTGTCGCCGAAGTCGTAGTTCATTTCAGGTACTGGTGCCTGCAGGTAGTAGCCCTGAATATAGTTCACGCCGGCCTGCCACAGGGTGGCGAGAACGCCGGCATTCTCCACAAGCGGGATGATGGTGAGCTTGCCGCTGGACTGCAGGCTCTTGACCATTTCCTTGACCTGTTCTTTGGCCTCGTCGCTCTTCTGGATTTCTTCCGTGAAGGAACCATCGATCTTCACATAGTCCGTATCGATGTGTTTCAGGGTGTTGAACGGATTGAGGGCGCAGCCGAACTGGGAGATGGATACCTTGCAGTGAAGCTCGTGCACCGCCTTGGTGAAGTCTTTCGCCTGCTTCATGTAGTTGTTGGCATCGCCTTCCCGGATCTGGAAAATCAGGGAATCGCCCGGCAGCCGTGCGGCTTTCAGGGCAACGCTCAGCCAGGGAGTGAAGGTTTTATCCTGCAGGGTTTCGGCCGTCACATTGAGGAACAGGCGGGTATCGTGGCCCCGTGAGCGATGGCTGGACAGCTGTTTGATGGTCTGCAGAATAACCCAGCGGTCAATCTTGATCGCGGTGTCGCTCGGACCTGTTGGCGGCAGGAAGTCATAGGGTGAGACTTCCTCATCGTCCTTGTCGAGCATGCGCACGAAGGCCTCGTAATGTTCCTCGCCTTCGCCACGCAGGTTGATTATCGGCTGGAACAGCAGCCGGAAGCGGTTTTCTTCCAGAGCTTTCTGAATCGCTTCCACCGAATTGCTTTGATCCAGAGCCTCGAAGTCGGCGGGGTTGTAGACCACCACACCGTTGCCCTCTGCATGACCTTCGAGCTTTCGTACTTCCGCCGATGCCGTATGGGCCCTGGCCATGAGTTCCTCGGTCTTCGGCGAATTCTCGGTAATCGCGGCGACACCGATGCTCACGGTCAACTGGACCGTGCGGCCATTGATATCAAACAGATGGTCCTCAACCGCCTTGCGGATGCGCTCGGCGTGCCCTGCCATGGTAGATTCATCGCAGGGCTGGCTGAGCAGACTGAAGGCATCATCGCTCAACCGGGCCAGGGCAAGGTCGCCACCGGCCTGCTCTTTGAGCAGGTTTGCCAGATCACCAAGCAGCAGGTCGGCGCCGGAAATGCCCACCTGGCCCTTCATGCTCATGAAGTTATCGAGGGCGATGTAGGCGAGTGCACCGGTTTCATTCTTCTTGCCGGCGTTGGCGATTGCTTCAGCGAGTGCATCCATCAGGTACTGACGATTATACAGCCCGGTCAGAAGGTCCTGGCTGCTGATCTGGCGCAGCTTTTCTTCCAGCTCTGCGTCGCTGTGCTCCGGCTGCAGAACGATCTGCGTGCATTCCTCACCGTCGTAGGTGGCGGCCGAGACCGACATGGTCACGTTCAGTTCGTGGTCGTCGCTGCGTCGAGCCGTGCAATTCATGGTCATGCCGTCTTCGCCCTTTTCGGCAAACGACTTCATGAATTCCTTGTACTTCTCCTGGCTTTCCGGGGTGAGGGTGTCCAGCACCGGAACGCAGATTAGATCGTCGATGTCATCGTACCCGAGAAACTCCATGTACGACTGGTTGGCGTAGATGTGCATGCCATCATTGATGTAGGCAATCGCATCCTTGGAGCTTTCCAGCAGCAACTGGCACCGCTGTTCCGCTTCCCGCAGATGGGACTCCAGAACACGGCGCCGGCGACGTTCGTCAAGAGCTGCCAGCTCACGATTGACCTTCAGCACAATAAGATCGGTGTGCTCGAACGACACCGTATCCTGGGCGCCTGCCTTCATCATGCCTACGGTGCGCTCCCGGCTTTCTTCTTCCGTCAGGAGAATGAACGGAATGTCCTTGTCCATCCGGCGGATCATGGCGAGGGCGTCGTCGGCCGAAAATTCCTGCTCCAGGTCGCGGGCCAGAAGCAAATCCCAGTTTCCGGCCTTGAGCGTTTCTTCCAGATCTTCTTCCGAGGTGATTCTGTGGGCTCGGGTAGCCTTGCCGGAGTTACGGAGCAGGCTGACCAGTGATTCGGCATCGTTTTGCGATGGATCCAGAATCAGCAGGTGTACGGTCGCGTTCTTTTTCTGCATTCGAAGGGCATCTCGTGATACACGGTTCATTCACTAACGCTGAATGATGCAGGGGTTGCCGATCAATAACAACCCTCTGAAGGCTTCCGGTGTCTCAGTTTGGAGACCTTACAGAGATGGCCAGAGCGAGTCGAATTCGTCCTCGCTGGCTCCGGATGATGCAGGCGGTGCGCCAGCATTCAGCGTTGCCGCGTTCTGCAGCTTGAGTTCGAACTGGCTGATGCTGCCAGTAGAGGACACTTTGCGAGACAACTGACCCTGATCTTCCCGGCCATCATGGAGCAGGGAGATGCGGCTGCCCGACTGGAATGGCAGGCGAGGCGTGATCAGTGTGGCTGACTGGTTGACCACGCTGATTTCCGGTAACAGCAGGCCGCGCAGGTATTCACTGCTATTGCCCACTTTCTGGATCAGGCGCACACCGCAGGGTGAAGCGCTCGGTGCGAGCAGCTCAATGCCCACCTGGGTGCCCTGGTTCTTGATCTGTCGAATCCAGCGCACCACCGCCACGCTCCAGGGATGAGAGTTTTGCTCACGAACGCCCAGAACCTCGCCGGCCTGCAATGACGGAGGCACATTGCTTTCCCACGCGACGCAGTAACCACCTGGGCTGGTGTTGATCAGCAGAGAGTGGTGCGACTTTGGCCGGTTCCGGTCGGTCGACGGGGCCTTGGAGTTGCCGTAGGAACCCTTGAAGTTGATCGGCGTGTCGCCGGCGTGAAGCCGTTCGTCGCTGGGACTGGCGTCGTGGGCGCCCGACCAGGCGTCCTGCTTCTGGCGCGAAGACCGTGCGAACAGGTTTTCTTCTTCATGATGGCCGTTGTCGTTGCCATTCACGAATTCCGTAAAGGTTTTCTCACCGGCAATGAAGTAGTGCGCGGCTGTGAGGCCGACGCAGACTTCAAGTGAACCCTGGCTCGCGATGCGGTTGAAGTTCCGCTTCGCGAGAATACCGAGGGCCTGGCTAAGGTGGGTGAGCAGTGTGTCGCTTACCTTTGCCGGCACCTGAAGTTCGTGATCGGTATCTTTGTGCTCGCGACGGGCATGGAGCGTCTCCGACAGCATCGCCGAGAGGTCATGGGTATCAAAGCCGAAGCTGTCGTCACCTGGCTTCTGTTCGAGGAGGCTGCGGTAAATCGGCGGGTTGTCCCGTTCCATGTTGATTACAAAGAGGCTGTCGTCCTCAACATCCGGTCCGCATCGGGTATGGTCGGTCCAGGATTCGAAGAGTTCATAGACGTGCAGAAGCTCAGCCTGCCGAAGCTGATTCGGGCGCGCGCAGCCCAGCAGGAGGATACGCTTGTAGCTGTCGGCGACCGAGCTGCTGCGGCGATGCTGAAGTGTGTCGTCATCCACCTGAACCACTGAGAGCTTGTTGCGGTGTGCAAACCGGAATAGACGGTGACACTCCAGCCAGCTCTGGGCGGGGCTCGGGCAGTAGAGCTGGTGCGATCTCAGAATAGTTGCCGACAGCTCGGAAATGGCCCGGTGTGCGGCTGTGGCAATCTGGCGCCGATTCTTGTCCAGTCCCCCGTTGTCGATAAACTCCAGAACGCACAGCTTGTAGCCGCCGGCCAGATGTAATTGGAGCGCCTGGGACAGATTTGCGATCTTCCTTTGTTTTTCGGGCAGCGCCACGGCAAGACCGAGGTAGTGGCGGGAGAGCTCATTACAGACAAAATGAATCTTTTCCCGAATCAATTCCAGGAACTGCATGCGCTGCTGGGGCGCCAGGAAAAGGTGGTTCAGTTCGATAATGGCGTGGTAAAGCTGTCGTGACACCTCGCCGATATTGGCCATCGGCAATTGGTCTATCCAGACCCGGAACGCCTTGGGCGTCGTGTCACAGAACGACAGGCTGGCCGTTTTCTGTTCGGGAACGCGGAGATCAGGTTTCAGGGTCTTACCTTCCATGAATGCATGCCAATGTCTGGACCACAGGTGGTATTCCGGGGTTGGCCCTGCCTGGCTGGCGGTTACCGGGTGTCCGCCGGCCTGTCAGGAAAACGCCGTAAATACATGTTTTTATCGTTAACGGTACTGGACTTTAAAGTAGCAAACCAGTCGTAAAAAGCGAGAAGATCATGAGTTGACAATCTTTGACAAGTGAATTTGGGCCGTTTTTTGCGAAACCGGTCACGGGAACAGGTTGATCGGGGTCTTGCTTTCCTTGCCAGGCTCTTCTCTCACCAGCTTCGGCACCAGAAAACCGGGCAGGCGCGCCAGCAGCTCACGCACCAGATTTCGGGCCTCATCATCGGATACGTCGAAATGGTGAGCGCCTGTCACTGGATCAAATGCATGCAGGTAATAGGGCAGGACGCCCGCATCAAACAGGGTCTCGCTCAACTCTTCAAGCACCGCCGTTCGATCATTTACACCCCTGAGGATCACGCTCTGGTTCAGGAGCGTTGCGCCTGCGGCCCGGAGGTATCCGAGCGCACGGCGAGTGGGGCCGTCGATCTCTGCCGGGTGGTTGATGTGCAGGACAATCACTACCTGGAGCGGAGTCGTCGACAGCCACTTCAGTAACTCGTCGCAAACCCTCTGGGGAATCACAACTGGCAAGCGGGTATGCAGGCGCAGCCGGCGGATGTGGGGTATCCCGCTGATAGCGCTTGCCCACTGACTGAGTAGGCGATCATTGACGGCCAGGGGATCGCCGCCGCTGAAGATGACTTCGTTGATTTCCGGGCTGGCGCCAAGGGTATCAATTACCCGCTGCCGGTCGTGAGGGCTCAGGCGTTGCTCGTCGTAGGGAAAGTGCCTGCGGAAGCAGTACCGGCAGTTGATCGCGCACTGTCCGGTCACCATGAGCAGGGCACGGCTGCGGTACTTGCGGATGAGCCCGGTGGTGGCGATGGCGCCGGATTCTTCGAGAGGATCGCTGACAAAACCGGGCGCGTGGCCGGCTTCGTCCGCCAGCGGAAGCACCTGTCTAAGCAAAGGGTCGGCCGGATTGCCCTTTTCCATCCGGTTGAGGAAGGGTTCAGGTACCCGGATCTGAAAAAGCCGGTGGCCTTGTTCTGCCCCTGCAAGCCACGGTTCCTCGGGCAACTCCAGGCGGCGGAGCAGCTCCTTCGGCGACTTAACAGCGCCCGACAGCAGTTGCTGCCAGCTGCGTTGTTCGTGGTCGGAAAGGTGGGCTTCTATACGGGCGGGGGTTCGCTGTATCATAACGCCCTTCGAATTCTAAACAGCATTTTGTCAGGTGGACATTTCATGGCTTCATATTCTACCAACGAATTTCGCGGCGGTCTTAAGGTTTTGCTGGATGGCGACCCCTGCATCATTCTCGAGAATGAGTTCGTCAAACCCGGGAAGGGTCAGGCCTTCAACCGGGTAAGGCTGCGTAACCTCATGACCAACCGGGTCTGGGAGCGCACGTTCAAGTCCGGCGAAAGTCTGGAAGCCGCAGATGTCATTGATCAGGACATGGAATACCTCTATACCGACGGTGAATTCTGGCACTTCATGCTGACTGACGGTTCCTTCGAGCAGTACCCGGCTGATGCCAAAGCGGTTGGCGACGCGCTGAAGTGGCTGAAAGAGCAGGACGTTTATACGGTAACGCTCTACAACGGCTCGCCGCTGTCTGTAACGCCCCCCAACTTCGTTGAACTTGAGGTGGTCGATACCGATCCGGGAATGAAAGGTGACACCGCCCAGGGTGGTTCCAAGCCGGCAACACTCTCTACCGGTGCGGTTGTCAACGTACCCCTGTTCATCACCATCGGCGAAGTCCTGAAGGTGGATACCCGCTCTGGCGAGTACGTGAGCCGGGTAAAGAGCAGTTGATCCGGTCATGAACCGCGAACCTGTCTGGCAGCCCTCTGCCTCGCAGGCTGCCCTGAAAAGCCGCGCACAACAACTGGCGTTTGTGCGCGGCTTTTTTGCGAAGCGAGAAGTGCTGGAGGTCGAAACCCCGGTGCTTGGGCGATGTGGCGTTACTGATGTCAATCTTGACGGCATCCCCGCGCAGGTTTCTGCCGGCACACGCAAAGGCGGGTGGCTCCAGACGTCTCCCGAGTACCACATGAAGCGATTGCTTGCGGCCGGCTGTGGATCCATTTTTCAGATCTCCAGGGTGTTCCGCAATGGCGAACAGGGGCGTCGTCACAACCCCGAATTCTCCATGCTCGAATGGTATCGGACAGGCTTTGACGATGTGACGCTCATGGCTGAAGTGTCGGACCTTGTCTGCGGCTGGCTGGGATGCGAGCGGCCGGAAATCATTCAGTATCGCGATGCCCTCAGGCGATGGGCGCACATTGACCCGTTCGCAGCGACGGACCTTGAACTGATGCGCCGCTGTGAGGAGTGGCTGGAGCCAGAGCAATTGGCGGACCTTGGTCGGGATGGCTGCCTCGATCTGTTGATGAGTTTTGCCGTGGAGCCGAATCTGGGACGGGGCAGGCCCGTTTTCATAACGGGATATCCAGCCTCGCAGGCTTCTCTCGCTAGAGTTTCGAAGTCTAACGGTTATGAGACCGCGCATCGTTTTGAACTCTATGTAGATGGTCTGGAGCTTTGTAACGGTTACTGGGAATTGACCGATCCAAGAGAACAGAGGTTGCGCTTTGAGGCCGATAACGAGCTTCGCAGCCGATCCGGAAAGCCTGAAATGGAGCTGGATGAGGCTTTTCTCGCTGCGCTTGATCAGGGTTTGCCCGAGTGCTCCGGTGTCGCACTCGGGCTGGACAGGCTGCTGATGCTCAAGCTGGGAGTCCAGGACATCCGTGAGGTCTTGGCGTTTCCGTTCGAGCGGGCTTGAGCCTGCGGAACTTGATCACGCCAGGGCGCCGAACGCCTCGCCCATGCGAACGGTTTTGCCGGCCACCTGATTGCTGTTCCAACTGACGGCGCCTTTTGGCATAACCACAATCACAGTGGAGCCCAGGCGGAACCGGCCCATTTCTTCACCCTTATCGAAGGTGATGGCCTGCTCGCCTTCGTACAGTGTTGATGTGACCTGCCGTCTGCCGGGCACAACAACGCCTGCCCAGCGGGTTTCCACGCTGCCGACAATCATGGCGCCAACCAGTACCAGGGCCATGGGGCCGGAGGCGGTGTCGAAGATGCAGACAACCCGCTCATTGCGGGCGAACAGATTCGGGACATTTTCGGCGGTTACCGGGTTGACCGAAAAAAGCTTGCCGGGAACATGGATCATCTGTCGAAGCGTGCCGGCCATCGGCATGTGGATCCGGTGATAGTCCTTGGGCGAGAGGTAGATTGTAGAAAATTCGCCATCGGCAAACGGGGCTGTGGTCGCCTCTTCGCCACCGAGCAGCTCGCTCAGGCTGAACGACTGGCCCTTTGCCTGGAAAACCCGGTCTCCGGTGACCTGGCCGAGCTGGCTGATGGCGCCGTCAACGGGGCTGACCAGGGTTTTTTCGCCGTCCGCCAGGGGGCGGATGCCAGGCTTCAGCTCCCGGGTGAAGAAATCGTTGAACGTGGCGTAGGCTTCAGGGTTAGGCTCGGCGGCTTCGCTCATGTCAACGCCATAGCGGCCGATAAACCATTTTATAACCCGGTTCTTGAGCGCAGGGGAGCGGTCATTGTCCGCCAGACGGCCGGCGAGGTTGGATACCCCCAGTTGCGGCGTGATGTACTGGCTAAGAACAAAAAGCTTGTCGAACATTAGATGTGATCCTTTGCGCTCAAAGGCGCGAAGTTTACCAAAGACTGCTACCTGTATAGAAATTGTTTCATGGCTTCGCGGTTATGACGCGGCCTTGCTATTATCGTGTCACCTTTTGCGTGACAGCTTCCGGCTCCGGCCGATAACCAAGAAAATAAGGCGTGCGTAGATTCTATGTTACTGATCGTCGGTTCGATTATTGTTCTGGCCAGCGTATTGACTGGCTATGTTCTCCACGGCGGCAATCTGATGGTGCTCTGGCAGCCAACCGAAGTGTTAATCATTTTCGGGGCGGCTCTGGGCTCGTTCATCATTGCTAACCCCGTCCATACGCTCAAAGAAGTCTTTGGTAAGGGAGTCCAGTTACTCACAGGCTCACCCTATAAAAAGGCTTTCTACATGGATCTGCTGAGTCTGCTTTACGAGATCTTCGATAAATCCCGTAAACAAGGCGTCATGGCGATCGAGGAGGACATCGATAATCCCGAGGCAAGCCAGATTTTCAGTCGATATCCAGCCGTCATGAAGTCCAAGGAACTGCTCGCGTTCATCACGGACTACCTTCGCATCATCAGCTCCGGAAATATGGCGACCCACGAGCTGGAAGGCATGATGGAGAATGAGATCGACAGTCGTCAGCACGAGCTTGAGGAGCCTGCTCACGCGGTCAACAAAATCGCCGATGCGCTGCCGGGGCTTGGCATCGTCGCTGCGGTGCTGGGTATCGTAATTACCATGAACTTTCTCACTGAAGGCCCGGAAAAAATTGGTCTCAGTGTGGCTGCAGCACTGGTGGGTACTTTTCTGGGTATTTTCATGGGGTATGGTTTTGTGGGTCCTGCTTCTATCGCCATGGAACACGCTGCGAAGTATGAGCTGAAGGCTTACGAGTGCGTCAAATCAGCGATTGTGGCGACGGTTTCCGGGCAAGCACCCCAGATGGCCATTGAGTTTGGCCGCAAGGCGTTGCCCACGGATAAGCGCCCTGGGTTCCAGGAGCTTAATGATCACGTTCGTTCCAAGTAACACCGCCCTCATCTGAACCCGGAGCCGATTCGTGGAAGAACAGCCGATCATCATCAAACGGAAAAAGGTTGTTGCAGGTGGCCATCACGGTGGCTCCTGGAAGGTCGCGTTTGCCGATTTCGCCACCGCCATGATGGCTTTCTTTCTGGTTCTGTGGTTAACCGCTACGGCATCGCCGGAGCAAAAAAAGCGGTTGAGGGTTACTTCCGGGATCCCGTTGGCTTTACCGAGGGTGGTTCTCCAAACCCTGTGGACCTTGAGGGCAGTGCCTCGGTCGTCAACGAGGCGAGTCCGGATATCGAATCGAGCCAGATCCAGATTGAAGACGAAGTGGTGGATGAGCTCTCTGAAACTCTTGAACAGCGACGTATGCAGGAGTTGTTTCAGGAGCTGAAGGAGCAAATCAAGCAGGATGAGACTTTGCAGGAGTTCAAGGATCAGTTGCTGATCGATATAACCGACGAGGGCCTGCGGATCCAGATCGTCGATCGCTCCGGTCGCCCCATGTTCGACAGCGGCCGGGCCGAGCTGAAGTACTACTCTCAGGATATTCTGTTTGAGCTTGCGAAAACTCTGGGTTCAGTGAACAACAAGCTCAGTATTACCGGGCACACCGACTCCACGCCATTTAGCGGCCGGCCGGGTTACACGAACTGGGAATTATCGGCAGACCGGGCAAATACCGCCCGAAGAGCGCTGGTTGCAGGGGGTGTGCGTCAGCAGCAGATTGCTCGCGTGGTTGGCCTGAGTGATTCCGTACTGTTCGACAACGAAGACCCGAACGCGCCGGTGAATCGCCGCATCTCCATTATCGTCCTCAACAAGAAAACCGTCGATAACATCCAGAGTAGCGCTGGCCAGTCAGATGAGCCCCTGATCGATCTGACCCAGCCAACCGAGGCGGAGCAGGAGGCGGCCCGTGAGCGTCTGGAAAGCGGGGAATGGTTGCAGGAACAAGAAGAGCCGGCCCCTGGCGAACTCAACTGGTAAGGCCGCTCGGGTCTGTCAGTCCAGCTTCAGCCCGCGGGCCTGCTGCTCCGTCATATCCTGAAGAATCCGGTGGAAGCTTTTCAGCCGCTCCGGGCTGATTTTCCCTTCCTCCGCAGCTCTGTCGATGGCGCAACCGGGGTCACCCATGTGCCGGCAGTTGCGGAACCTGCAGGTGCCGATCACCTCCCGAATTTCCCGAAAAGCCATACTCGATCTCCTGCGCTGTCATATGCCAGAGCCCGAACTCACGGATCCCCGGCGAGTCAATCAGATCGCCTCCTAGCGGCAGGTGGAACAGCTTAGCCGTGGTTGTCGTGTGAATCCCCTTGCCGGTGCTCTCCGACACAGCCCCCACGCGAATGGCCTCATCGGGCATCAGTGTCTGGATAATGGATGACTTGCCCACCCCGGATTGCCCCACAAACACACTGGTCTGATCCTTCACCAGTGCCTCAACCTCTGGCGAAGGTTTATCACCGGACTCAGCCGCAGACGTTCGAACCACCTCATAGCCCAGGGCCTCATACCGGCCCAGAAGCGCGTCGATGTACTCCCGGTTGCTGTCGGTGATCAGATCGGTCTTGTTCAACAGAATCACTGCCGGAATGTCTGTGATCTCGGATGCAACCAGATACCGGTCAATCAGGTTATCGTGAGGTTCCGGCTCCGGCGCAATCACAAGAATAATATGATCAATGTTTGCGGCCACCGGCTTCAGGGCACCAAAATTATCCGGCCGCTGCAGCAGATTGCGGCGCTCACTGCGGGCAACGATAACCCCCGTCTCATTCTTACCCGGCCGCCAGACAACCTTGTCGCCAGTTACCAGGCTATCAATGTTGGCCCGAACAAAGCAGCGAACCACATCGCCTTCCTGGTCGCCTTCAAGCGCTTCGACATCCAGCTGTTGCCCATAGTGAGCGATGACCAACCCTTCCTGCTCTGGCCCGAGCTCGCCGGCGTCGGCCTGCTCCTGAACCTTCTTCTCCTTGCGCGCCGCCCGGGCCGTACGCTCTTCCTGGACTTTCTTGATACGGAATTGTTGCTGTTTATTCAGTCGCCGTTTTGCCATTTATGTCCCGGATAACCAGATGAAAGTTTCGCCTTTGATGTGCCATCATACTGCAATCGTAGCTACTCGGCTTGGGCAATGCCGAGACGTCGAGGGTATATCACCTGATTTCGCAGTGGGGCTGGGTCCGGCTTTCCGGAAATGTCGGCGGCCATGGATGGCCGACGCCAAGCGCACATGGATGTGCTCGTAGCGGTTTCCGGAAAGCCGGACCCAGCACCACTACCACCGCACTCAGAAGGCTGGTAACAAAATGGCAGAAAGCAATCGCCTCGTATGGATCGATCTGGAAATGACAGGCCTGGATCCGGAAAAAGAACGGATCATCGAAATGGCCACAATCATCACCGATTCGGAACTCAATATTGTCGCGGAAGGACCGGTTATTGCCGTCCATCAGCCACAATCCTTTCTGGACTCCATGGACGAATGGTGCACCCGTACCCATGGTGAAAGCGGACTCACCAAACGCGTTCAGGAAAGCGATATCTCCGAGTCTCAAGCCGAACAGCAGACCATCGAATTCCTGAAAAAACACGTAGAAAAGGGCCAGTCACCCCTGTGCGGCAATAGCATTGGCCAGGATCGCCGGTTCCTCGTCAAATACATGCCCGAACTGGAAGACTTCTTCCATTACCGGAATCTCGATGTATCCACAGTGAAAGAACTTGCCCGCCGCTGGCGCCCGGATGTCCTCGCCGGCGTAAAAAAGAAAGGTAGCCACCTTGCACTCGACGACATCCGGGACTCCATCAACGAACTGCGTCATTACCGGGAACAGTTCTTCAAGCTATAGGCCATGCCGCTTCAGAGCCCACTGGACGTGCTCGCGGACCATCTCGGAAGGGTGGTCCGCGCGCTTTTTCAGGGCCTCAATTACCGGAATGGTTGACGGCGCATTGCCCAGCCCGACCGCCAGGTTGCGGAGCCAGCCCTCGTAGCCTGTTCGCCGAATTGCAGAGCCCTCGGTGCGTTTGAGGAATTGCTCCTTGGTCCAGAGAAAAAGCTCTGCCAGCGAGCTGTTGTCCAGTCCGTGCCTCGGTTGAAAGTCCTTTTCGCTGGTTGGTTTGCTGAACTTCTGCCATGGACACACCAACTGGCAGTCATCGCAACCGAAAACCCGGTTGCCCATCAGCGGCCGGAGTTCCTCTGGGATACTCCCTTTTAGCTCGATGGTTAGATAGCTGATGCAACGCCGGGCATCAAGCTTGTGCGAGCCAACAAAGGCGTCCGTCGGGCAAAGGTCGAGGCAGGCCGAACAGCTGCCGCAATGATCCGTTTCAAAGGGTTCATCAATGGGCAGGGGGGCGCTGGTGAAGATTTCCCCGAGGAAAAAGAACGAGCCGGCCTTCGGGTGAATCAGCATATTGTTCTTGCCGATCCAGCCGAGGCCTGCTCTCTGCGCCAGTGCGCGTTCCAGCACCGGAGCGCTGTCTACAAAAGCCCGGTAATCGTATCCGCTAACGGCCTCATCAATCTTCGCTGCCAGCTGTGCAAGACGCTTACGGATCAGTTTATGGTAATCCCGACCCAGCGCATAACGCGTGACATAAGCACCCTCCCGGTTAGTAAGCGCTTCTTTCGGACTGTCTGGTGAGGGCAAATAGTCCATTCTCACGGATATAACCCGCGTGGTGCCCGGCGCCAGAGAGGCAGGCGTATAGCGCTTGTCACCGTGGTGGGCCATGTAATCCATCTCGCCCTGGTAACCTGCCGCAAGCCAGTCCTTCAGATGGTCGGCGTGCTCGCCCGTGTCCGCGTTGGTAATGCCCACATCGGCAAACCCGAATTCAGCTGCCCACCGGCGGATGAGCGACGGCAGATCCGCAAGTTCCGGGTGTGTCGTGGTACAGGTTGCTGTGGTGCTCATAGTGACTGCCGATGCTGGAATTCGGTGCTGAACCCGTGTACGGATATTTAATCTGATTAAGTTATGACCTTTTCTACTGTTTTGCTATGCTTTACAGGTATCTGGCCAATTTTCTTAAACCGGTTTCTGTAACGGGAGCAAAGGTTCATGCCGCCGTCCGCTGGGCACAGTCTACCAGACGCACTGTTTTCCGCCGATGCGGTGAGGCAGATCGATCGCTATGTGATTGATCAGCAAGGTGTTGATGGTTTTGAACTGATGCAGTCCGCCGCCCACGCCGCTTTTCGCTGCCTGGTACGGCATTGGCCAAACTGCGGCTCGGTGCTGGTCCTGTGCGGTGCGGGTAACAACGGTGGTGACGGTTACCTGGTCGCGGCAAGTGCGAAAAGGCACGATCTGGACGTCAGCTGTGTCGCGGTTGCGCCAACCGGCAAATTGTCCGGCGACGCCCGTAAAGCCTGGCAAAAGGCCCTGGCGGACGGTGTAGATGTTCTTGACCTCGAGGCTCTCGGCGAGTCATCGCTGGACGATCTGTTTGCCAGCGCGGGCCTGATTGTTGATGCCATGCTCGGTACTGGCGTGTCCGGTGCCCCCCGGGAACCGTTTGCGACTCTGATAAGCCGGTGTAACAGCGCTTTAGCGCCTGTCCTTGCAGTGGATCTGCCCTCCGGGCTTAATGCGACCACGGGAGCGGCCGAGGGGGATGTGGTTAATGCGGCCAGGACAGTGACCTTTATCGGGCTCAAGGCTGGCTTGTTCACGGGGCAAGGTGCAGCAGCGTGCGGCGAGGTGGTTTTCGAATCTCTGGATACCGACGAGGGTATCGCCGGTAGCGGCCAGAAGCCCGTCGCCCGCCGTCGTGACTGGGGTTCTGTGATGCCCTGGCTACCACCCCGGCCTGCCAACGCTCACAAGGGAAGATTCGGGCATGTGCTGGTGGTTGCGGGTGATCGCGGATTCGGTGGGGCCGGTCTGCTGGCGGCAGAGGCTGCGGCGCGATCGGGTGCCGGGCTCGTGTCGTTGGCGACCCGCCCCGAGCATGTGACAGCGGCCCTGGCAAGATGTCCATCCGTCATGGTTCATGGCCTGATCCATGGCTCGGAGTTGCCGACGTTGCTTGATGCTGCCTCGGTTGTCGTGTGTGGCCCGGGTATCGGGCGAAGCGCCTGGGGCCAGCAGATGCTCGAGCAGGTGGTTGCCAGCGGCAAGCCGCGGGTGCTGGATGCGGATGCGCTGAACCTTTTGTCTGGTCGGGTAGCCATCCCAGCGGATAATCACATCCTGACTCCTCATCCGGGCGAGGCGGCCAGGTTGCTGAATTGCCTGGTGCCCGAGGTTGAGGCAGACAGGATGGCCGCCGCCAGAAATCTGCAGGCGCTGTATGGCGGCACGGTGCTTTTGAAAGGCGCCGGCACCGTTGTCGCGTCTGAGGACGGTGGCCTGGATATCATCAGTGGCAGCAATCCCGGAATGGCGACTGGCGGAATGGGAGATGTGCTCTCAGGTATTGTTGCGGCTGTTCTGGCTCAGATTGGCGACGGACAGAAAGCGGCCGTGCTGGGTGCATCCGTGCACCTTGCTGCGGCTGACCGTGCTGCGAGAACCACGGGGTTTATCGGGCTGATACCGACCGATGTTATCGATGCGCTGCCGTTGGTGTTTCGGGAATCTGAAAGGAGTCCGGGGGCTGAATCGTTATGAGCATAATGGGTAACGAGCGTCGGGTTTTTCTGGAGAACGAGGCCGAAACCGAGCATCTCGGTCGGGAGCTGGCCAGAACCGTCGTGGAATCTGGCCATGGCCTGGTTGTTTATCTGGATGGTGAGCTTGGCATGGGTAAAACCA
>NZ_AGTR01000052.1 GCF_000235625.1 Marinobacter manganoxydans MnI7-9
TCGGTGACGCACGCCCGACCGGCTCCGCGGCCAACGCCGGTGTTGCTACTAAAGCTATCGCCAGCGGAGCGCTTATTGATTTGAAGATTTTGCTCACCTGAAACTCCTTAATTTTAATTTTCATATCGACAACGATTTATTGCCTCGGCCAGACACATCTGGGCCACAACTCTCTCTTCCGCGCTGGAAGCTGCCACGCCGGCGAGTCGATCGCCGGATCTCGCAGGCGATGCTTTGGCCATGACATCCCGTAATCCCTGAAACGACCAGGTTCTGGTGCCTAACTGGTAGACATACCTATGGGACATAAACTTCCTCTCGCTTTTTTCACTGAAAACAAGATTCACGCCCCGTCCGACACGGAACGTAATTTGCTGTGGATTTCAATGTAGCGAGCTACGCCAAGAGGGCGTTATCGAAATTTGGCAAACATTAAGGGGCACAAAAGTGCTATGAAAACAGCCTTAAAGCCTTATGTGCACGAAAACTGCGTCACGCCCATACTCAAAGTGCATGCCGACACCGAGGTCGCAGTGCACCGACAAGAACAACATGCACCACATAGGTGCACAGTCATCGCAAATGATGCCAATGATCAGGCAGGCAACCTTACAGACTGGGAACAGGAGTACGACCAAATAGGGGCGGGGCGTTTTTGCGGACGTATCGACGAGCTGAATTTTGGTGGGCTTCAGTTATTCAATGAACATACTGGCCGCTCCTTACTTCAGCGCTGTAAGGTTTGGCCAGACTCATTTTGGTTCGGGTTTCCAAGTAAGCGCAACGAAACGCGCATCAATGGCCAGAGCGTCGAATCCAGTGATGTTCTCTGTAGGCCTGGGAGCACAGAATTCGAGCTCGTCACTCCAGAAAGCTTCGACATGCTAAGCATTGTTGTTAGCAAAGCCAAGCTTCAGTCCCACAAGGCATCAGAGGATATTGATCTTAAGTTGCTAGATGCCAAGAACTACCCTCGGTTACGCCTTTCACTAAGAACTTTACAGAACTTCCGATACTTATTGCGGCGAATCCTTCAGCCAACAATAAACAAAATCGACTCAGACCTTCACCATGACTTGTTGATCATGGGGTTGCTGGAGTTGTTAGCGGAGGAGATCCCCAATAAGAAGGTGGCTCCAAGTTATCAGCACAGAAAAGCCGTGGTAGAGCGAATCAAGGATTACATGGCAACGGAGAGTATTGCCCCTGTCACCATGACAACTCTATGCGAAGTGGGGTGCGCTAGCCGGCGGACTTTGCAATATAGCTTTGAGACGATTCTTGGCATTAGCCCCATGACCTTCCTGAGGATAAGCAGATTAAACAGGGCGAAAAGAATGCTGTGCCAGCCTTCAACAAGCTCCGTTTCTGAAGCTGCCTCATTCAACGGCTTTTACCATCTAAGCCAGTTCTCCTCAGACTACAGACAACTTTTTGGTGAATTGCCGTCTGAGACATTTGCTAAATCTCACCCAGCAAACAATTCCCAGCTACACAGCAACGCTCTTGAACCTTGCGTGAGGACGGTCCCGGCGTTTCAACATTGTCTGCAGAGGCGTGGAACTTGAGACGAAAATGGTGCCCCCTATCCGCTTCAAAAAACTCAAAAATATGTAGCATGCTACAATTCTTTTGAGTCTCTTCTGTCCTTAACGAGACAGCCAAAACCCGACACATTGACCAAACTCAAAGGCATGAGATAATGCCATACGATCGAAGAAATCCCATGTCAGGCAGCGGTCAAAGTGTCCAATTTCAGTCAATCAATTCAGGACATCTCTGTGCCCAGAAATGGCGTTAATCGTTGAAAACCGCTCAGGACAAGGGTTCCATACAAGCAGGTCTTCTTACTGCATCTGCTTGAACTGGCTCGAATCAGCCCCTACTATACCGCTCAACACCGACCTAAATCTGTGCCCTCCGGAGGCAGAGGTCAGAGGTTCGAATCCTCTCGGGCGCGCCATATTTTTCAAGGGCTTACGTGAAAACGTAGGCCCTTTTTATTTGTCTGTGTCCAAATTGTGTCCATGGTGTGTCCACGGTTTCTAGGACATTTTTTCCGGCTATGGAATTTTGACCTTTGCACTGAAACCGAAAACTCCGTCAACCTCCGGCAAAACCACCACGACCCGCCCATCGACATTCAAAGCCTGACCCTCACCCAGAGGAATCAGCCAGGGCCAGTCCCATCGAGTATGGCCGAAGACCGTGAGTCCTTGAAAGCCCGTTTCGAGCGACAGCGCTACCCCGGGATCACCCCGACGATCCGCCCGTTCCGGGTCGGTTGGGCCTTGATGGAGCAGCAGGATATCCGGGGCATGATCGGTCACCGATTCCAGTGCGGCCAGAAAATCGTCCTCGATTCGCCGTTGGTTGCGATTTGGATTGCCCACGATACCGCTGACGCCACCGACGTTCAGGCTGCCTAACACCCTAACCACCCCGCCATCCAGAAGGGTGGTGTTATCTGGAAGCGCCTCGGGGTACTCCATCTGGTCGTGGTTCCCCAGAACGCCGATGACCTCCGGCGTCATAGCGGAAAAGGCCTGAAGCACCTCGTCCACCGGCCCGGTACCGCCGCGTTTGCGGCAGTCGGGATAGTCGTACAGGTCGCCGCACAGAAACACCGCGTCGGGCGCCGGAATGAGACCTTCCCGAGACAGCCCAACAAGGGCTTCCGCCACAGACACGCCGAGCAGCCGATTCTGACCGCCGGCTTCTCGCCCCTGGAGATCGGAGGTCAGCACAATGCCCTTCACATGATCTGGCAGGCCGGTGGCATAGGCCCGGTAAAACGGCAGCCGATTATGCAGAGGCGCACCGGCCGGGCCGCTGGTGCGGTGTGGCAGACTGAAAAACGGTTCCGGGTCGATCCGGGTGATCCTTAGCATGGAAGGCCCCTTGAGCTGGCTCCGTATTTCCTACCACTCAAACAAAAAAGGTGGCCAACTTGACCGCCCAAAATCTTGGTCGACGGTGGCTGGTTACCCTGTCCGTTTTGCATCAAAGTAGCGTCGAGCTTCCATGAGATGCTTCATGGAGCCTCGCGCCATAAAGTCTAGGGCTGACGCTCCAAGGAAGGGAGGCTCACTGGTTTCCAGTCGGACCCGACGATTGGCGCGTTCGGCCGTTGGATACATGATCCTCAGGGATTCGTAGATGCCCAGGATGTAGCTGATGCGCTCCAGGGTATCCTGCGAGAGCGTTACGTGTGGCAACGTCTCATACTTGGCCAGCGTGCTCCGGGACACACCGCCGAGCAACTGCATCGTCTCTTTCTGGGTGCAGTCCCACTCACGACAGATACCAAAGAAACCTTTGAGAGCCACATGCCCTTTGGCTTTTTCGTCATCAATGGCCATTATGCTCGCCCATTCTTGGGCTGCTCTCGATTCTCCATGAAATCGTCACTGACGCCTTCAGAGTCGAAATACTCGTCCCAAACCGGATCGGTCGGCCGGTCATAGCGTTTGACGGAACCCCTGAGGCAACGGGTCGGCCAGCTCATCCGCATGGGCCGTGTAGGCGTCGAGGCCTTCCAGCAGCTCTTTTTCAGTTGGGCGCTTTGTCATATTGGTGCGTGCTCCGGATTATCTACCAGTGTACACCAATTCTGAAAAGTTGAACTGGCTCCAATTTCCTACCAATTAGTAACTCGCGTTACTAATTGGTACTAAGCCGCACATCCCGGGCACAAGCGAACCCTTCAGATCACGCCGTTTCCGCTCGAATATGACGAATCAGGGTGATCAGCGCCTCAGTGCGGGGCTCGTTCAATTAGTACTCCCGAATCAAGGTGCCGTTGAGGCCCTAAAGATTGACGGTTTTCAAGAACTACTCTTTCGCCATCTCTGTATGATCTATCGGTGTCATGCGGGCCAAGGCTTTATGGAGCCCCAGAATCAGGCCAATCCGTTCAATCACGGA
>NZ_AGTR01000051.1 GCF_000235625.1 Marinobacter manganoxydans MnI7-9
ACTGCCCCTTGATTCACAACAGATAATAGATCACCTGCTCAATGGGGGCAGGGGGCTTCTGGGCACACCAATTAATCATGGTTGGTGCCGATAACATGCTGGAGAATATTTTGATTAGTTGCCCCAAGTGTGAAGGGGTGTGAGTATGGTGCTACTATGATTTCCCTGATGATTGACCTAAAGGAGAAGCTCATGAAATGTCCAGTATGCGAGAGTGTTGATCTGACGATGGCCGATCGACAAGGTGTGGAAATTGATTATTGCCCCAAATGCCGGGGCGTGTGGCTGGACCGGGGGGAGCTGGACAAGATCATCGAGCGTAGTGCCGTAGAACTGGCGCCGCCACCACGTCGCGAGCCAGAACCCCGAGGCTATGACAAGCACGGCGGTTACGGCAAGCATGGAGGCCATGGCAAACATGGGTATCGCCGCAAGTCCTGGTTGTCGGAAATTTTTGATTAGACAGGTTTGTTCAGGCGGCGCAACTCGGGTGGACATGGGCCTGCCTGGTGTCACCGCGGCGCAGGATCCTTACGTCTGGACTTTGACCTGGGGCCTTGACGCGCACCGCGGTCATCTGGTGGTCAAGGATGCGATACGTTGTGTTGGCGGAGGTGAACGTCACCCTTAGAGGAAGCAAATCATGGGACATCATCTTTTCCGGCGACCCAAACACAGACGGTATCGCGACATGGGTGGGTATTATGAGGGCGATGACCATTCCGGCTATCGCGAACGCAGAGCCCTGCCGGTGCTGAATATTCCGACCTCGGTCATCGTGGCCGGGCTGGTCATATGGTCTGCGCTTTCGCTCGGCGCTTGGTGGCTGGTCGATCCGGTCCTCTCCTGGATCTCCGGTGCAGCCGGGCCACTGGCCGATACCGGAGCGGGGCTTGCGAAGTGGTTTGGCCTTGGGGAGGAAGCCACGGCTTTACGTGATGCGGCCAATATTGAGGGGCTGCTCGGCTGGGCGGGTGGATCGATTCATTTTCTTGTCAAGACGGTCGTTCTGCTGGTTTGGGTTGCAGGGCTGATCGCGCTGATTGCAATACCCGCTGTCCTGCGACGAGGACAACGGCGACAGTAGTGCCCGAAGACTGATCGGAACCACCTTGCGCATGACATCCGAACCTCCGGTCATGACCGGACCGCTTCTCTTTCTCGACCATGTCGAGAAATATGTGTTACGGCTCTCTGTCCTTTTCATTGCGGACAATGGCGAGTGCCCGGAGCCAATCGAAACGGTCCACGGCGTACATACAGCGGAAATCCTCGCGGAATACGATCATATGACCGTTTGGCGAGCACGCTTCGACCTGCCCGCAAACCGCTCGTCCTGTTATGCCTGGAACGGCCAAAGTTACTCCTTGGCAAGTGATTTTCGAGGCGATATACGGATCGCCTATGTGTCCTGCAACGGCGAGCAAATCGGCGATCTGGAGCGCGAAGGGTCCGAGCGCAATGCGATGTGGGCACGCCTGACAGAAGATCACCGGAACGCGCCGTTTTCCCTGCTGCTGCACGGTGGCGATCAGGTCTATGCTGACCAAGTCACCGAGGGTCACCCCCTGAGCGAGGACTGGCCCGAACATATCCCCAAGGATCCTTCGCGCGCCGATCTTGCCGATTTGCGCCATTATTTGCGCGAACGCTTCCTGGAGCGCTACGTGGCGCTTTATCGTGCGCCGGAATTTGTCTGGATCGCCGCGCGCGTGCCGTCTCTCATGCAGTGGGACGACCACGATATTTGCGATGGCTGGGGATCGCTACCGGGGACGAAGACCGACACACCGGTCGGCCAAATCCTGTTTGATGTTGCCCGCGAGAGTTTTTTGACCTTTCAGCATGCCGCAGTAGATGGTGATCTGCCTGAACGGTTCCACGATCCTGCCGGGCTGCATCTGGGCTGGAGTGTTCGCACAGCCGGTCTGCGCCTCCTTGCACCTGATATGAGGTCGGAGCGTACGCGCCACGAGGTAATGGGGGACGGCGGCTGGAAGATGATTCGAGCTGAGGCCTCGACCCCGGTGCAGGGTCACACGTTCCTGATGTCCAGCGTGCCGTTGCTGGGTCCACGCCTGTCGGTGCTTGAGGCTCTGATGGTCGCCATCCCCAAAATGCAGAAATACGAGGACGATCTGCGCGATCAGTGGCAAAGCCGCGCTCACCGTGACGAATGGTGCGATATGCTTCGGGTGATCCGGGACATGGCGCTTGCCAACGGCCATGATGTCACGGTGCTTTCGGGGGAAATCCACCTGGCGACGCGTGCCACGATGAAGCTCGGCGCCGGTCGCTGGTTACACCAGCTGGTTGCCTCGGGCATTGCGCATCGCGCCCCGCCAAGGGTGTGGGCACGAATTCTGGGGGCCCTTGCACAATTTGGTGAATCGCCGCTCAAGGCGTGTCCGATCCGAATCCCATGTATCCCCGGTCAGAAGTCGCGCTATATTGCGGAACGCAACTATCTGGTGCTTGAGCGGCGTTCAGATATATGGCGCGCCCGTTGGGCTCTGGAAGAGAGCGGGATAACACCGCCCCTTATTCTGTGATAATAATCTTCACACATGTATGTAAGGCCGCTAGCGCGGTCGTCGGAGTTTGCGCAGCCGATGATCCAGCACCAATGACCTGTAAATTGTGTGTTATTACCTGCCTTTTTCAATCCGTCATTCACGTCAAGCAGAAGCTCGAACAAATGAACACGCCTTGTATCCCCATCCAGGAAGAGTGGTCCGAGAGTTTGTTCGATCCACTTCATTGGGAGCTTCCTGCAACGGCTTCCTGTTGTCTGGTTGATTACACCGACATTTCCGCATTGGATACCCTACCCACGGGTGTAACAGGTGGAGCAAAACGAAATGCGAGCAAGCGCAGTGCGTTGAACACGACGACAATAGTCGACCCTTCGTGAACCGCCACCGCAGGTCCAATCCCAAGACCGAGAATCGTCGCGGGAACCAGCAAGGCAACAACGCCCAGGCTGAACCACAGGTTCTGTCGAATGATTGAGCTCGTCGACCGGCTCAACGCCACGGCGAAGGGCAAATGGTTCAGGTTATCCGCCATCAGAGCCACATCGGCGGTTTCCAGCGCGACATCCGAGCCCGCCGCGCCCATGGCAATGCCGACTGTGGCGTTCGCCATCGCGGGAGCGTCGTTGACGCCGTCGCCAACCATCGCTACTTTAGCCTCTGCGCGCAGTTTTTTGATCGTCTCCACCTTATCATCGGGCATCAGATCACCGCGTGCCTCGTCAAGGCCGACAGCCCGCGCGACAGCGTCCGCGACCTGCTGATTGTCGCCAGAGATCATGATCATCCGGCGAATGCCGATCGTGCGCAGCGTCTCTATCACCGCCGGTGCCGCTTCGCGCGGCGTATCCATCAGCCCAATCACGCCAAGATATCGGTCGCCTTGGCGAACAACCATCGTGGTGCGGCCGTTCGCTTCCAATGCTTCTATTTGGATCTTCAGAGAAGGAGGAATGGCAGGGCCGCCAATCTCCGCGAACAGGTCATCCTTACCGATGTAGGTTGTCTCGCCCTCGACGTCTGCCACGACCCCGCGGCCCGTAATGCTGCGCAGGTTCAATGACTCGGCGGCAGGCGTATCGCCCAGGCGTTCGCGTCCACCCCTGACAACGGCAGCGGCGAGGGGATGGTCGCTCAACATCTCGACCCCAACCGCCACCCGCAGAAGCTCCTCTTCCGCTACGTCATCGGCCGTCACCACATCGACGAGCTTCGGCTTGCCTTCTGTCAGTGTGCCGGTCTTGTCGAAGGCGATGGCCGTCAGCCGCCCCAGATTTTCGAGCGGGGCACCGCCTTTGATCAGAACACCGCCACGGGCGGCGCGTGCGACCCCGCTGAGAACCGCGCTTGGCGTCGCGATCGCAAGCGCACAGGGGCTTGCCGCTACCAGTACAGCCATGGCGCGATAGAAGGTGTCGCTGAAAGGTTCGTCGACGACGAAGCCCGCAAACAAAAGCGCAACGGCAAGAACCAGAACCGCCGGTACAAAGATGCGTTCGAACCGGTCGGTCAGGCGCTGGGTGGGCGATTGGTTGGTTTCGGCCTCGTTCACCATCTTGACGACGCGGGCGAGGGTCGAATCCGCCGATGTGCGCGTGACTTGAATTTCCAACGCACTGCCGCCGTTGATCGTACCGGCAAAGACACGGTTTTCGGCATCCACGAGGTCGGGTTTTTCCGCGGCAACGGTCGCATCCCCGACGGGTGATTTGTCCACCGGCACGCTCTCGCCTGTGATCGGTGCTTGATTGACGCTGCTTTCACCCTTGATGACGAACCCGTCCGCGGCCAGACGCTCGTTCGGCTTCACCAGCACGATGTCACCGACCCGCAAAGCATCGACGGCGATCTCTTCGACCTTGGCATCCCGGCGCACGGTGGCGGTTTTGGGCGCCAGGGCGCCAAGCGCTTCGATGGCCCGCTTGGCGCGACCCATGGCATAGCCTTCCAGCGCATGGCCAAGACTGAAGAGGAGCAGCAACAATGCGCCCTCGGCCCATTCACCAAGCGCTGCCGCGCCCGCCGCCGCCACCAGCATCAGAAAATCAATCTCGAACCGGCCAGTGCGCACACTGTCAATAGCCTCGCGCAGGGCGTAGTAGCCGCCGAAGAAATAGGCGGGCACGAGGACGAACAGGGGTGCCCATGGCGGCGTCGCCACGAACTTCGGCAAAAGCCAGCCAATCAGCAACAGCGCACCGCACAAGGCCACAAAAATAAGTTCCGTTTGCGCACCAAATATGCCGCCATGCTCATGATCGTGTGCTTCTCCAGTCGGCTCATGCGGTCTGGATTCGTCTTGTACCAGCGACAGTCTCATGTTCTGAAGGGCATTGCGCAGAGTGTTTTCATCAGTTTGCCTTCGATCAAATTCAATCCGCAGCGGCCCCTTGGCATTGGCCTCGGCCTCTACAACCCCCGGGAGACTGCGCAGCTGTGCGCTGACCGCTCTTGCCCGACGTTGATCCGGAATACCTTCAACCTGCCACACGAGGTGCCCGAACTGAGAGGTAATCTCTGCCCCGAACGCCTTGGCGACTTCGCGGACTCGTTCAAGCGAAAGCAATGCGGGGTCGTAATGAATACATAGCTCCATGCCCCCACCGCTTTCTGTATTGCGAACGTGGGCGATAGAGACACCTTCACGAGTTTCCAGGCTCTCGGCTAGCCGCTGTGCACAAGCCCCATGCGCATCCGGCGTGTCGGGAAGGAGGAGCGGGAGGTCAAGGCGAAGTGTTTTTTCCATGGTTGCACATCCTATCTTTTGTTGAAACCAAAACGCGACTGGGATCGGTACCTGGAATATGCTGCGAGACAAACGCAAAGCCGCAGGCACACAACGCTGCTGCCGCGTAGGCTATCATGCTGGCTTCGCGGCGGTGCCATAACCGATCCATTCCGGTCAGCCCGCCCAACACCGTGCTGGCGATTGTTTTGCTCGCAAGCTGCAACTGAAATTTCCAAGCCAACTTCTTTCTCCAGTGTTTTTGTCTTTATCCGTTCAAGTAGGCGTAGATGATATATTCTGCACCGAATTCACTGCTTGTCGCTTCTGCCCGGTGTGTGCGTCAGGTTGACAATACGCGACACCAATCGACATGGAGTACATGGGGCTTATTGCAAGCGCAATGCGAGCTGACGCGTTATTGCCTCCTCTACTGATTTTCTACATGATATCCCTGTGTGATGTGTTCTTGGGCCTCACGGGCATCCAGTTCCCTAGTTGCGGTAGGAATGCCTCTCACGAGGCACCCCCCGCACAGATCCGTACGTGCGGTATTACCGCATACGGCTCCTGCCTCGGGTGACGACGGCGAAACCGCTCGCTGGGCCAGGGGTGGAGGATACGCGGTAGCGGAAGCCAGGCATCGCGAAAGCGTTTGAAGCGTTCCCACGTCAAGCCCCGTGCTTTCTGGCTTCTGCGCCTCAACGCCTTGAACCAGGCGCGGCTGAGATGGTGCCAGAAAGCTCGAAGCGAGGCCAGATTGTATGGCACCGCGTGATAATTGTAGTACCCCTGGAGCACGGCGCACAGCCAACGAGCGGTCTCTGGAACCGGTCGATGCAGGCGCCGACGCAATTGCCTTTTCACTTGTTGCAGTTTAGCCCGTAAGCGCTTCGCGGCAGTCTGGCGCCGGATGGTGTACTTGCCTCGGCGTGTGCACGAGCAAATATGTGTCATACCCAGGAAGTCAAAGGTCTCCGGCTTGCCTGCGCCGCGCTGCTTACGGTTGATGTTGGCATAGCGGCCAAACTCCAGTAGCCGCGTCTTCTTCGGGTGCAGCGTCAGACCGAACCGATTGAGGCGTTGCGCCACGGCGGTGCGGAAAGCCTCCGCATCGTCGCGGCCTTGGAACCCCATAACGGTATCGTCGGCATAACGTACAATGACCACCCGTCCACGTGCGTGGTGTCTGCGCCACCAATCGGCCCATAGGTCAAACGCGTAGTGAAGGTAAATGTTGGCCAGCAACGGCGAGATGGCTGCGCCTTGAGGTGAGCCCTCGGCGAGATCGAGCCATTGCCCCTCATCGAAGGCGCCTACTCGCAACCATTTCTTGATCAGTCGCAGAATGCGCTTGTCGCCAATCCGGTGGCCAAGAAAGCGCATGAGCCAGTCGTGCTGGATGTGGTCGAAAAACCCCTGGATGTCCATATCCAGAACCCAGTTGACCGGTTGACTGGTCAGGCCGACCCAGAGCGCGTCCAGCGCATCGTGTTGGCTTCGCCCCGGCCGGAAGCCGTAGCTGAAGCCTTTAAAGTCGACCTCGTAAATGGCATTGAGCACCTCCACCAGTGCGCCCTGGACAACCTTGTCCTCCAGGGCAGAGACGCCCAGCAGTCTCTCACTGCCGTCCTCTTTGAGGATGCGTGCTCGTTTGACCGGCTGAGCCCGATAACTGCCCTCTTGTACACTCCGGTGCAGGTCCACGACCCGCTTCTCTGCAATCGGTGCGTAATCTTCCCACCGCACCCCGTCCACGCCTGGACTCGCATTGCGCTTGAGGCGCGCAAAGCTTCCTCTCAGGCACTCCGGCGTTAGGTGGTGCAGCAAGGCAGTAAACTGCAACGTCTTGTCCCTTCTTGCGGCTTCCCGTACACCGATCAGACCGCGCGACACGGCCCCTGGGCTCTGTGTCCCAGTCGTGGGCGCCTGAGCGGTGTTCCCCTTGGCCGAGCCCCTTCGCTCCACGAATTCCTCCGGCTTTTGGCGAGTTTGGTCTTGCTCTCGTTGATTGCCTTCGTTCATCCGCTTCTCCACTACTATGGGCTCGTCCGACTGCCCAACCGCGTTCATGCAGGTCGTTCGGGTCTTTCACCTTCACCTGCCGATCTGATGATGCACTACCCACACCACCAGATACGCGCTGGGCTCTCCCAGGTTCCGTGCATGCTGTATAGAGCTGCGTGCTCAGGGTCTATGACTCCGTGGGGCCCGGCCGGGACTTGCCATTTGCGCCTCGGCCAGTGTTGCCTTCCGTGAACGGGCATACCGTCGGCACCCCAAGGGCGAGAATTTTCGGAGCTCAATACCTGGCCCACAACAACCCCTGTCAACGCTTGCCCACTCCGGTTACCCGTCGCGGCCATGACTCGGGGCCAAGGCGGCTGGCCAGCCTTACCTCGTAGCGCATTTCCAGCGCCACCAACATGCCAGATTAACCTGGCGCATC
>NZ_AGTR01000050.1 GCF_000235625.1 Marinobacter manganoxydans MnI7-9
CTGCAGGCAAGCCTGTACGCACATTTACAATTCAGAATTGCAATTGAGGACTGCGTTGGCTATAACTCGGGTTAACTACAAAAAGTTGACTTTGCCACGCCTCCAAGTTAAAAGGCGTCACGTCTGATGCGCTGCATTGCCAGCGAAAGGTCACTCATCGAACTAGCAGGGAGCTGTCATGTTAGCTAACAAACGTAGGACTCTCTGGAACACAGATTCCAGACAGTGGTCGAAGCTTCCCAATTTTGAGCAAGAAGTCTCACGCGAACTGGCCGCTCGCCTTGTCGACCAAGTAAGCCGCCGGTTGAAGGACGATGAGGTCGAGGAACGAACTAAACCCTACCGCACTCCGGTAACGGAAGAAGAGCTGAGATACACAATCAGGTAGTAGCGAAGCGCTATCGTTTGGATCAAAGATTTCGAAGGGTCGAGCTTTATCAGTCGGCCCTTTTTCTTTTTGAGAATCAGGGATTGATATGGCCAACACTCCTAAAAAGCTAGAAATTCATAAATTCGACAAAGCCAGCCCCCTTCACAAGCTGCCTGATTTTCGTCAGAAAAATTATCTAATTAGATACTTGGCTGATTTAGGCGCTCAAACTGTCCTTGAAGAACCGAATTATTTCGATCGAGATTATCTTGCAGAATTTGCAGCTTTCTATTGCAAAAGCACTGCGGGTTACCCCAACACTTGCCGAAGGCTGCATTTCTTCGCTGGGGCAGCGTTTAATCGCTCCACGCTGCGATCAGCAGCAGCAGGCCGTGAGCGCGCTATTAAACGTCTTCAAGAAAATTATCTTGGGTTCGTAGTGATCCGACCAATCCCCGCAACCCCGTTAGGGAGGACCGTGCTGGCTTGGTACGAAGATTTGAAGCCCGAAACCCCACGGGTAGTTACACCATCTCGCGACTACCACGCCCACGTTGCCGGAATCAGATTGACGGTCCACGGTCTTGCGTGGCAACAACAGGACACTGGCGTCGGAGCCTGTGCAACTGTCGGGCTGTGGTCGATGCTGCACTCATCTGCCTTCGATGATCACCACGCTATTCCGACGACCGCAGATATAACTCAGGCAGCACATCAAACAGCTTCTATGGGAGATCGAGTTTTCCCATCCTCAGGGCTAAGCATCGAACAAGTCCGCGAGGCAATTAAGGAACATGACCTGTCACCCATAGTATTCAACGGTGACCTTGCGGCAGTTGCCGGCGTTAAGGGTTTCAGCATTGAGCGATTTTCAAGCTCTTGCGCTTCTTTGATCAGATCAGGGTATCCTGTATTGATTGTCGGCCAACTTGGCACTGCTGGCCTGCATGCCGTATGCGCCGTTGGCTTTAGATCTTGCCCTCCAAGCACAGTAGCATCCGGCCAAATAAATCTTCAGGACTCCCATATTCCCAATTTGTACATTCACGACGACAACATTGGACCCAGCGCAAGATTGAAAGTTGTCAACAAGGGGCCGACCGCCCCTGTAGAGCTCGTTCCTGACAGCCCACCATCACTGACCAAACCAGCTTTACCGGACCCCATTGGCGATTACCCCCCTTTCACACCACACCTACTCCTGGTAGCCGCACACAACGATCTGAGAACTTCTCCAGACACACTGCATAGGTGCGGCATTACAACAGCAAAATACTTGGCTCAGATACTTCAGCTCTACTATCAAAACACTGGGAAAAGCTCTCCAGGCCTTACGCTGAGTACTCGATATCTTAAGCTGTCAGAATATATGACCTATGAGTTACATGGACTCCTCAAAGATCGCCCTCAAATTCTGGCGAGGGTGCGGCTACAATTGGCAGAAAAAGTACAGCCAATGAGCCTTCACTTGGGAATTGTGCGAATAGGTCTAGACGATGCCACTCCGCTGGCGGACATTCTCTACGACACAACCGATAACGATCGAAATCATCCAGCATTTGCACACGTATTTTACGCTGATGCTATTGGAGCTTTTATGAGCAGCCTGCATTCACAAGGCGTTTTAGATTTAGGAGTAGGGGTTTCTGCGTGTTAAAACTGGCAAGTGATAAAGAATGATTGGGGGCATATTTGGGGGCACATTTACTATATAAAAAATTAATTTTTATATTTTAC
>NZ_AGTR01000049.1 GCF_000235625.1 Marinobacter manganoxydans MnI7-9
AGTCTGCGCGGCAGAAACGTTTTGAGCCCTCGTTTCCGCCAGACCGGATCATTGTCTGGCCGGAAGGAGTGTTCGCGATATCGGATCGGCTCCATCATCGCTTTCGATCCAGCCAGTTAACCGGTTAAAAGGGGCATCGCAGGGCCCCAGCTGTACCTACCGTGAGCCAAAGGCTGCCTCAGCGACTTATGCCAGCCTCATCAGTGAACTCATGCGCCTGAGATTGAGCGACAGACAGACAAGATCCCATTCACCCTGCACCGCCTGAAGGCCCCGCAAGCCGAACTGCCGGAAGCCCAGGACATTCTTGATCCAGCCATTCACCGCCTCAACCATGTGCTTGCGCTGAGCGTAGACTGCTCGCCCCTCCGCCGTGGTAAGCTTCTCCTCCATGCGGGCCGTCGCCGGGTACCGGCTCGCGTTTATATCTCCGGTTTTTTTGCCTTCCCGGCGCAGCGAGACGTAGCCATCTATGCCTTTTGTCTCCAATGCCTGCAAGTCTTCCTCTTTGCGATAACCCGCATCAGCCAGACATTGGCCCGGGTAACTTCCCAGAGTTTCTTTTACCTCGCCCAGCAGCGGCACCAGACAGCCGTTATCACTGGGGTTGTTACCCTGGCGGTTGCCCACGATGATCTGGAACTCGCCATCCACGGCCAGTTGGCCGTTATAGCATTGCTGGAACCCATCATTCGTTTTCATGATCCGGCTTTGGGGGTCGGTAAAGTTACTCTGAGCCTTGTCCTCCGGAACTCCATAATCTCTCTTGAAGTTCCGGCCACCCTTGGGTGAGCGGCGATCATCGTCTGGATGCCGGCCTTTGGCCTCATCTTGCGTTTTTTGATCCGCTTCCAGTTTCTCCTTCGCTGCCCGGATCTTGTCCAGCCGCCCCTGACGGTGCTGAAGCTCTTCGGGTAACTCGTCGCCCCGCTGATCCGGGCCAAACTGTTGGTCTTCCGATTCATCCACACGGCGAGCCTGGCCACAAAGCTCATCAACCTCTTTTGACAGACGGGCTTCTTCCTCCCGCATGCGGTCATAGCTCATGGCCTTGTGCTTACTGGCGTTGGCCCGGACCTTGGTGCCATCAATCGCCAGCGTACCGAGAGTAACCAATTCCGCTTCCTGGGCGATCCGGACCACCTGAATAAATACGGCCTTGAACGCAGCCAGGTGTTGCTTGCGAAAATCGCAGATAGTGCGGTGTCTGGGGAAATTGCCAGCCGCCAGGACCCGAAGGGCGACATCTTCTTCCAACTTCCGGGCGATCTTTCGTGATGAAAACACGCCGGTCGCGTACGCATAGATCAACACCTTCAACATCATCCGCGGATCGAAAGGCGAGTTGCGCCGACCGCTCCCTTCATACCGGGCGTAGAAGGCACTCAGATCCAGTTCCTCGACCACGTCACTGATGAAATAGGCCAGATGCCCTTCGGGCAGCCACTCGTTCAGGCTCGGGGGAAG
>NZ_AGTR01000048.1 GCF_000235625.1 Marinobacter manganoxydans MnI7-9
GGTATTAGGAGCCTGACGATGACCTACTCTCACATGGGCAACGCCACACTACCATCGGCGCTGGTCTGTTTCACTTCTGAGTTCGGGATGGGATCAGGTGGTTCCAGACCGCTATGGTCGTCAGGCAAAACGGTTGATCACTGGGGGACGAGAAGGAACTGAGTGATGTTGATTTCGTTTGAGCGGTTAGGCTCTGCGTTATCCGCAATTGTCTTGGGTGTTATATAGTCAAGCCGCACGAGCAATTAGTATCGGTTAGCTCAACGCCTCGCAGCGCTTACACACCCGACCTATCAACGTCCTGGTCTTGAACGGCTCTTCAGGGACCTCAAGGGTCCAGGGAGATCTCATCTTGGAAGGGGCTTCCCGCTTAGATGCTTTCAGCGGTTATCCTGTCCGAACATAGCTACCGGGCAATGCGACTGGCGTCACAACCCGAACACCAGAGGTTCGTCCACTCCGGTCCTCTCGTACTAGGAGCAGCTTTCCTCAAATCTCCAACGTCCACGGCAGATAGGGACCGAACTGTCTCACGACGTTCTAAACCCAGCTCGCGTACCACTTTAAATGGCGAACAGCCATACCCTTGGGACCGGCTTCAGCCCCAGGATGTGATGAGCCGACATCGAGGTGCCAAACACCGCCGTCGATGTGAACTCTTGGGCGGTATCAGCCTGTTATCCCCGGAGTACCTTTTATCCGTTGAGCGATGGCCCTTCCATACAGAACCACCGGATCACTATGACCTACTTTCGTACCTGCTCGACGTGTCTGTCTCGCAGTTAAGCGGGCTTGTGCCATTACACTAACCGCATGATGTCCGACCATGCTTAGCCCACCTTTGTGCTCCTCCGTTACGCTTTGGGAGGAGACCGCCCCAGTCAAACTACCCACCACACAGTGTCCTCATCCCCGATAAGGGGACCAAGTTAGAACCTCAAACATGTCAGGCTGGTATTTCAAGGTTGGCTCCATGAGAACTGGCGTTCCCACTTCAAAGCCTCCCAGCTATCCTACACAAACATGCTCAAAGTTCACTGTGAAGCTATAGTAAAGGTTCACGGGGTCTTTCCGTCTAGCCGCGGATACACCGCATCTTCACGGCGATTTCAATTTCACTGAGTCTCGGGTAGAGACAGCGCCCCCATCGTTACGCCATTCGTGCAGGTCGGAACTTACCCGACAAGGAATTTCGCTACCTTAGGACCGTTATAGTTACGGCCGCCGTTTACCGGGGCTTCGATCAAGAGCTTCGCGCAAGCGCTAACCCCATCAATTAACCTTCCGGCACCGGGCAGGCGTCACACC
>NZ_AGTR01000047.1 GCF_000235625.1 Marinobacter manganoxydans MnI7-9
AACGCGGAGCTAAGCCGCCGGTTGGAGCGCCAGCGCAAACCGGTCGGCTTGAGCATTTTGTTAAGGCACTTGAGTTCTCAGCCGACACTTTTGACCTGTTCCATAACCCAGTGGTTGTCTTTTTCAACCTCTGACTCAGTGACAAATTTTCGCTCAAGCATTGCCTTTTGCGCAGTGTGCCATACCCTCAGCATGTCCTTTCCAGTCATATTGAGAACGCCGCGATAGGTATGGTGTTGCCCACTACTAAGATGCCGACCGATTACATTGGTTATCAACAATAGAGCGAGTTCGTCAGGTTTTATCCCGTCAATTCTGACCGAATAAATGGTCTTTTCTGCATCCTTGGCAATAGAAACAACTTCTGACTCTAAAATGCTTTTGCTCGGCCCTGCAGATTGATCGAGGATAGCTTTTACCTCTTCAATCGTGAGCTTTACCTCATAAGGAGGGAAAAGCTTCCAAAATAGTTTGCGCATCAACCCTCCTTTGCCTTAACGC
>NZ_AGTR01000046.1 GCF_000235625.1 Marinobacter manganoxydans MnI7-9
GATGATTACAGTGGCCGCGTGAGAATGCTGTTTTTCGGGTTCACCTCGTGCCCCGATGTTTGCCCGACCGCCCTGCAAAAACTCAATCAGGCAACCAGTGGCCTGGACCCCGAAGCTTCAGGATGAAGTACTCACTTTGTTCGTGAGTGTCGATCCGAAACGTGACACGCCTGAGCGTCTCGCAAAATACGTGGATTTCTTCGGCGACAATATTGTAGGACTCACTGGAAAAGAACCCCAGCTTCGTGAACTGGCAAAACGATATAGAACAACCTTCGGTTATGACGAACCTGACCGCGATGGAAATTATGCGGTCTCACACAGCAGCGCGATTTATGTATTTGATCGCGAAGGTAACCCCCGCCTCTTAATGCGGCCCGATCTGAGTAGAGAAGAAATTCGGCATGACCTCGTTGCTCTTATTCAGGAGGATGCCTGACTGAATAGACTGTCCCAACTCGAATTGAGACAGTCCTGGTTGGCGGGCACATACAAAGTGGTTAAGCAGAGCCGGAGAGTGTCTCGATAATTCGGCAGTCCATAATAACTCCGCCGTCACAACACGCACTCAGTCTTTCCAACTCGTGTTCCATTGCATGTAGATCTTTCAGTCGAGAGCGCACTTGAACCAGTTGTTGTTCAACTTTGGCGTCCACACCCGCACAGGACTCCTGCTGACGATCCGCCAGTGAAAGCAGTTCACGAATATCGTCAAGGCTAAATCCGAGCCCGCGGCTTCGTCGAATAAACAGCAGCCGCGAATGATCCTCTTCGGAGTAGAGACGATAGCCCGACTCCGAGCGGGTCGCTTTCGGCAACAGTCCAATTTTTTCGTAATAACGGATGGTCACGGGCTTAACGCCCGTATCATCAGCTAGCCGACCGACCGTGTTCCTTTTTTCGCTCATCGCTATTGACCTTATAGTTACTATAACCACCAGTGTATCGATGTATTGCACGTTTTAGGAGGGTTCGTCGTGGACAGCTGCTGTGAAAACAAGGCCGGTGAACTGGCACAATTGCGAGCGAGCCAAAGCCGGGTGCTTTACATTGCGCTTGCCATCAACGCAGTGATGTTTGTGGTGGAATTCAGCGCCGGCTGGATTGCAAGCTCTACCGCGTTGCTGGGCGATTCGCTGGATATGTTTGGCGACGCGTCTGTCTATGCACTGACACTGTTCGTGCTGGACCGAAGCCGTCGCGCGCGTGCCGGAGCGGCTTTGTTCAAAGGCGGCTTTATGCTGTTGTTCGGGCTTGTTGTTGTCGCCGATGCCATCCGCAAGCTGGTGATACAGGAAGTGCCCGCCGCCGAGTGGATGGGCGCTGTCGGCGCTCTTGCCCTGTTTGCAAACGGCGTTTGTTTTGTGTTGCTCTACCGTCATCGTGCGGACGATCTCAATATGCGTTCCACCTGGATGTGTTCCAGGAACGATCTGTTCGCCAATAGCAGTGTAATCATTGCGGCAGGATTGGTCGCCCTCACCAATACCCTCTGGCCGGACATCATTGTGGGCCTCGCCATTGCTGCGCTATTCCTGCACTCCGCTTGGCAGGTCATCCGTGAGGGTATGGAGGAATGGCGTGCCGGTGGGGCTGAAACCGCCGATAAATCGAGCAAAGATGAAGGCGATACCGCTGGAAACAGCTGCTGCTCTTCTTCGCAAAGCACTTGTGCCAATGAATCCAGAGAGCCATCCCGGTGACCACCAATAACCGGGTGATTCCATGGGGGCTGCTGCTGTCAGCCTGGCTACTGGCGGCGGGGTCCTCGCTTTCAGCCATCTACATCGGGGAAGTTCTCGGGCAGGCTCCGTGCGTTCTGTGCTGGTTTCAGCGCGCCTTCATGTTTCCGTTGGCGGTGATTCTCGCAGTCGCCTGCTACTACTCGGATTTTAACGTTTGGCGCTACGCTATGCCGCTGTCTGTCATTGGCTCCCTGTTCGCTCTAGCCCACTCACTGCTTTATGTGGGGCTCATTCCACAACCCATTCAGCCCTGCACGGCCACTGGCCCGTCCTGCTCGGGTGACGGAATGACGATATTTGGTGGGCTGCCGCTTCCGTTTCTATCGCTGGCCATTTTTGTTGCCATCATCATTCTGCTCTTGCTTATCCGTCGGAGAGTTCATACATGAATCGTCGTGCCATCTTTGTTGTCGTGTGTCTCGTGCTGATCGCAGCCTTTTCAGCCGCCGTCCTATTCAAGCCACAGCCCCAGCAGCCTCAAAAAACGGCCACCACCGGCGAAAAGTCTGTTGCCGCTGCCGAACCGATCGCGAACCAACAAGCATTGGTACGCTTCCATTCGCCCACATTCGGGCCTGCCGACGCACCGGTGATCATCGTTGAGTTTTTCGACCCCTCCTGCGAAGCCTGCCGGGCGTTCTACCCGATCGTGAAACAGATACTTGCTGAGTATCCAGGCCAGGTGCGGCTTGTTTTGCGGTACACAATGTTCCATCAGGGTTCCGAGGAAGTCTCCAGAATTCTGGAAGCAGCTCGCCTGCAAGATGTCTATGAACCGGTGCTGGAAGCTGTGTTGGAGGTGCAGCCGGCCTGGCACGACGACCCGAAGGTTGCCAAGGCATGGGGAGCGGCCGAGGCAGCCGGTCTGGACCTGTCCCAAGCCCGTGAGGATATGCAATCCGAACGGATAAGCGCCATCCTTGATCAGGACATGCAGGACGTCAAAACCATCGGTGTTCGGGGCACCCCGACTTTTTTCGTGAATGGCCGCCAACTCACGGAGTTTGGTCCCAAACCGCTACTTCGTCTTGTTCAGGAGTCGCTCCCAGACGCACAGAAATAGTCGACCGGTGTCGAACAAAACACGGATGGGCTTGATGCCCTCCACCGTCAACTGAACTCAGAAAATTGAGGACTCACGGAAATGCCAGATCTTGCGACATGGGGAATGCTGGCTGCTTTTTTTGGCGGCCTGGTGTCATTTTTCTCACCCTGCACTCTGCCGCTGGTTCCGGGGTATCTATCGGTCGTTACGGGCGGCACTGTCACAGACCGTTCGAGTCGACTGCAATCTCTGTGGCTCAGTATCTGTTTTGTCCTTGGGTTCAGTGTAGTGTTCATCGCTTTTGGTGCCAGCGCTAGTCTGCTCGGTCAGTGGCTGATGGCCTACCGGCAGGAAGCCAATCTGGTGGCGGGCATTCTGATTGTGCTGATGGGGCTATTTATGCTGGGCTGGTGGAGCATGCCCGCGTTACAGCGCGACTGGCGCTTTGGGCAAACCCTTGAGGGTGGACGGCCCACGGCAGCGTTCCTTCTCGGCTTGGCCTTTGCCGTCGGGTGGACACCGTGTATTGGCCCGATATTGGGCGCTATCCTGGCTCTCAGTTCCACCCATGCGAATGCTGAAACCGGCATGCTGTACCTGGCCGTTTATTCGCTGGGGTTGGCAATTCCATTTTTGGCAACGGCTTTATTTATTAAGCACTTTCGGGCGCGAGTGCGCTGGATGAGCCGCTGGAGTCAGTCACTGAGAATCCTGGCAGGGCTGGTTCTGGTTGTTATGGGGGTAATGGTGCTGACGGGACAGATGACCCGGTTTGCATCATGGATGTTATCCGCATTTCCGGTACTCGGAAGACTCGGTTGATCCCGGGCAAATCTTTGCCCACAACTTAGCTGGCCGATAAGGCAGGAGAACTGAGCAGTGAACAGTGAACTCAAGACGTTCTATCTGACAGAACCGGCAGCAGCCGCTGATGCTGACAATCAGGGCGATGTCGCTACAGCGTTCAGACATCTTGAACGGGCTCATATTCTGAGCCAGAAGTTCGCGTTAGCGCACACGACAACACATTTGCGCATGCTCCGGCTTGGCTGGCACGCGCGCGATGCTCGCGAGGTTCTCGGTCAGCTGGCTCGGGCCTTCGCTGCGTTGCTGGTTTCACGAATCCGGGTTCCTGTCGGCAATACGGGACGTGCCAACGTCAGCGCATTTGAACCGATGGCGGTGCCGGAAGACTTGGCGATTGTTCTGGGACACCAGAATCCTTCCAACACGTAATTGAAGGACACCACTTGATGATCAAACCCTGCTTCCAACACCACGCAAAGCGCTTTGCATCCATTGCATTGATGATGCTGGCAATCCTCCTTGTTGGCTGCATGGGCGATGATCCGCCGGATTGGCACGGGACAGAAATCAGCGGCGTGATGCCCAAGCTTGAATTCGATTTGATCGACAGTCAGGGAACACGGGTTTCAGGCGATGATTACAGTGGTCAGGTACGAATGCTGTTTTTCGGATTTACCTCTTGCCCTGATGTTTGCCCCACTGCTCTGCAAAAACTCAGCCAGGCCGTCAGCGGGCTGAGCACGGAAAATCAGGAGGAAGTACTTACGTTGTTCGTCAGTGTCGATCCTCAGCGCGACACACCCGAACGCCTGGCGGAGTACGTCAATTTTTTTGGTGACAAAATCATCGGGCTGACCGGCAACGCCTCTGACCTCCGCACGCTTACCCAGCGATACCGG
>NZ_AGTR01000045.1 GCF_000235625.1 Marinobacter manganoxydans MnI7-9
AATTGTGCCTGAATGCCGGAAACTGGCTAAATAATCGCCAACTTCGACCATGACCACTCGGATCTGGCACTACCAGGCTTGGTCTGCGAAGGTTGTTGGAGCACTATGAGAAATCCGGGCTAGAGGAACGTTCACGCGCAGAAGGGATATATCGAAGTAAACAGAATAGACTGAAGTGGCTGGCCCAGAAACAGGCTAAGGAGGATTTAGCATGTCGTCATCAGGCCCTGGAGGCGAGGGGAAAAGCCATACAAGCTAAAGCTGACAATTTTGAAAGCTTGGCGAAAAGAGAAGAAATGAAGGCCAGCCTGCTTCGCCGCATGGAGAAAGGCAAACTTGGCAGGGAAAAGCTTATTTGGGTTATAAACAACTCGACTCAGCTCGGATTCAATGAAACAGAAAAAGCAGACTTTGAGGCTGCTCTCAATCTAGAGAATCAAAAAGCAGTCTACAAATGTTCGAACTGCGGAAATTGGCCTCACTCCTGCCGATGCGTCCGGTGAATGCAAGCGGGCAAAAGCCGTGCGGACTATATGCCTTCATATTAACCGCTTGAAACATGATTCTGGTCCAGCGCTGATGCGCTGCTCATTCGATAACGCTGCTATCAACTCTAGAGGATGGTTACAACGGATTGATAAAGCTAGCTACGGTCTGAAGCAAGGTCCGTCTGCGGCAACGGCCGATCAAGCATCGCCTCCGTAACGCCGCGCAGAGCCGCGTTGTACTGCCACCTTATGAAACGCTCAAGCAATCGCTCGTTTTCGAGCTTCAAGCGCTCATTCTCGTGAGCAAGCCGGTTAAGCCTCTGATGGGCTAAGTCCAGGCTATTCGGTCGAAAATAATATTCCCCACGGTTCGATTTTAGGGCCTTCTTTCGTAAATTAAATGCGTCTTTGATTCGATCTTTACGAGATAAAGCTTGTCGGGTTGTTGTAATACCAAGTTTCGCTTTACATTCGCTAACAAGATTCTCCCAGGTCAGGTCATACTCGAAACTATCGATTAAGCCGACTATCCTTTCAACATCATTTGGTTTTAAATGTTTTGCCACTATTGCTACCTACCCAATAACCTTCTCAACGATTCCAACTCATCAGAGTCTCCCACTTGGTTTGGCAGTTGCCGCGATGTATCCTGGGATTGCTCGGCCATAATCCTCTTGATTGGGCTGAACCCCACATCTGTGCCCATACGGATGACTGCCCCATCCTCGATGGCTGGATCCTCTAAAATTTCAATGAGCTGATTAGCACGCTCCAATTTCCCGCTGTAAAACTGTACCCAGCGGTCAGCGCCGAAGTAACCACTCTCGGCACCCTCTAGCGCATTGCTCAGCTGCGTCTCATGCATCTTTTTCAGCTCCTTGATGCGCTTAAGCTTTTCATCGTCTCCCTTAATACAGCGGTGTTCCTGACACGATAAGCAGTCCCGGTGCCTTTTGACACGGCTCAATGGAAAAATCGTGCACGCAGGCCCCGTAAAGCGTTACGTGAGCAATTCTGTCGCCGTCAGCCTCAAGCTCAGCCAAGGTAATAGGCATATTCTTCGTTGATTTCAGCACCAAATCAGATTTGTCACTTTTGCCGAGACCAATTTCACGCATACGGTCTACGTACTCATCGTCGCTCATATGATTGTATGCAGCGTTATCCGACAGATTTGCTCGACCTGACCAACGTGCAATTTCAAGTTCGCCAGCCTGCCCTCGGTGTGCAAGAGTATTTAGATAATGACGAAATTGGTGTGATGTGACCCGGTAATACTCACCTTGATAGTTCCATCTCTCAAAGATCGATTCCTTCTTCAACTTAGCGCGGGCGTCTGAGATCCCAATTTCGTTATTGAGCCAGTTCTTAGTAAAGTTCTGTAGAGCCCACGGCTTAACCGAATCAAACTGAGTGTTGAGCTGGTTGTAGAAGAAACACAGAAGCGCATCAGAATGCTTGGTGATTGCATCGGGGGTTGTGTAGGGAAAATGATCAGGGAGGTATAGTTTGCGAATTACTACATTCAACTTTCGCAAGGTAAGTTTGGGGGTGTCCGGCAGCGTTTCCTTGCTACGGTTTCTAAGCGGCATACCCTCCAACGCCTCACGTAGAATACGCACCACTTCAGAATACGAAGTATCTTGAGCAACACGATTCTGGGCTGTCGTCAGGCGCGTGGTCAACCAGGTTCTTACCGCAGACCTTTTTCTACTAGGCGTCTCTTTAATATCCAGAAGTACGAGCGCATCGCAAATCTGCTCCGGAGATAGCAAAGTATCCTGGCCCACCAAAGGAAGGCGCTCATGAGGTGGAAAATCATTTGGGTGATCCTCCATAAATTTAGCTAATTTTCGAGGTTTTTCGGTAATTGCCAGTAATCGTGTAATTGCTTCCTCTGCCACATCTGCGATGGCTTGTGGTATCACCTTCTTCATAAAGCCACCACCTTTCTTCGCATGAAATCGGAGCATCAATTCATCTTTTTGATCCGTACGGTTCCATTCTTTGATGATGCAATCAGATGGCAATTCCAACAGTTCAGAGATGCGTGATGGGGCGCTGACCAGTATGCCAACCATCGACGTTGCGACAATGTCGCGATGAACCTCGGGCTTCAAGGCAAAAATTTCGGCGAGCGCATCCAATGCCCGTTCGTCAGGCAATTTCGCAGCAGCCTCGGCTTTTTTATTCCGATGCCCGTTTGATACATCGGTCTTGCGACGAATCGGATTTTTCCAAACTAAAGGCTGCTCTACCATCTGCTTCGATGTCAGAAAATTCGCCAATCGCTCTAGCTGCCCACCCACTTGGTAACAAGGACCGGGATAGAGCTCTTTGGCCAGCAGCGCAGCGTGGCTTAAAACATTCTCATCTACCTGTGAAATAACCGCACGACCTTTCAGATCAAGAAGCGACTTTTCGAGCACCCTTAGCGCTTGTATTTCTTGGGGATTCTTTTTTGGCTGTCGTGCAAGACTGTAACGAATATAAGCCTTTGCAAAGTCCCGCAGTTCGACGTCCAGAAAGTATTCGTCGCGAGCTTGGCTTGGATGAACTTTCGAAGAAGGAATGCCAGCCTTCAGAAACGTGCAAAGGCCGCATTGGCCAGTCTTCCAGGGCGACCAATTGTTTGCCTGCCAATCCAAAGGCTGCTCTGGTCGATCAAATGCCGTGAGGCTTTTCGCATAGTCGATAAAGGCCTGAACCTGTCTATCAGCATTACGCCCTGTTTCGGACTTGAACTCCAGAACAAAACTCATGCTTGAGCCCCCTTCAGGTCCGAACATTGTTGAATAACATCCGCCACTGCGAGAATCGAGCGATCCGATTGTGCCGCAATCGTTTTATCGCCTGTCACATCGAGGATACGCTGTCGCTCTTCTAACAGGGCATCCATCACCTCGTGATGAGGGGCATCGACCCAGGGCTGAAAACGATTACAGGTATAGCACCCGACGGGGGCATTGACGCCACAAAACCCGTACGAACCGCAATTGCCGACCGTTTTGGAGCCATCGACTGTGCGAATTCGACTGGCCGGATCATTACCACGCACTGCTTCTCCTTCATCACGAATCAATGTGCCAGCAAACGCTTGGGCTAGCGGCGCTAACATAGAACCAACGGCTTTATTGATCAGCTCAGCAAACTCCGGCTGAGACTCCACATACGCTCCAACGTGCTGCAAATCCGCATGACCAAGCTTCGCCGCAATTACAGCGGCACCATAACCTTCCCTTGCCATGTCTGTACCCATCGTAGAACGGAAACGTTTCGGCGTGAGATGAATTGTTTCACCAGTCCGTTCACTCCTCGCCTGGATTTCCCGCTCAACCCGCGTACATGCGTCCGATAGCGAGGTAGATGGCAGATAATGATCAATCGTTAACTCGGCTTGAGTGGAGACGGGGCTCCTTCGGAACTCTCCGTAATTTGGGAACACCGGAAGATCTAGAGACTCAGCCCCCTCTCCCATTTCGTCGTAAACACGCTGTCTATGAAGCCTCATAGCAATGTGCACATCCTCGGGGATTTCATGCTCTGTAAACCGCCCTCTAAAAGGCACACCGCGCCCCTTCGCTTCGGGTACATTCACGTAAAACTTGTTGTTTCTCCGATAAAAATCAGAAAAACGCAGAGCAGCAAGCTGAACAGGCCGCTGGGCAGTGGTGAGCAGCAGATAAACGGAGAAGTAGTCCGTGAGATCAATAGTTCCTGCTGACAATGCATTGTTCATGCAATCAAAGATTGCCTGAGATTCCAATGGACTATATGGCCCTATGTGCGGGTCACTGTTGCGTATAGCGGTGAATTTGGAGTTACTCTCAAGTCTCATGTCGGCTATGGACGCCAGAAATTCCTTGCTGACTCCCCAATACCCAATATTATGCCAGTAGCGGAAAAACCCTCGAATTGTTGACAATCTCCATTCGTGGCTTTTCCTAGTACCGGCACGGATCGATAGAAAGCCGGCCTCACTTAACATGTCCTCATTGGGAAAACTCTTGTGCACGAACCAGAGTGCCTGACATACATTACTAACGGTGGAACCGGAGCGACCCTTTGCATAATGTGCTAGAGCGATTCTAAAGTACGGTCGCTTTTCAATGGGAAAGATTTCAGAGATTGAATCCATCTGTATATGAAGCTTCGAATTGTTGGTCAGCCTCCAAATCGGATCAATTGGGCGATACCTATAATCGTTGATATTAACGAACTCTGTCTCAAGCAGAGCTCGAAGTTCATCAACTTCTATTTGTGAATGAAACGCGAGTGTCATTTACCTTCTCCCGACGGCTGATTATCCAGAAATGTGTTGAGAACCCTTCTTCGCTCGTCGGATGAGAATTTTTCATTGCGGTTGCTGGTCGCTTCTTCAACTTTTTCTTGAGTGTATCTCTTGTTGTATCGGGCCTGCTGAGTCCCGGTAGGGCTCCAACCCATAATCTGGGAGCGTATTTGCTGATCGGCTTTTTGGCGCTCCTCGGGCGGCCTCCCTTTATATTTCTCGTCTATGGTTAGCGTAATCTCATAGTTGGCATGGTGTCGCAGCCTATGGGGATGAATGCCGGATAACGCGGGGACGGTTGCTTGAAGGCAACGGAATACATAATTGATCGAATCCATAGCGAGCGGATGACCAAGCGTTGCCCCTTGATGGGAAACGAATAAAATATCGTGTTTACGAGCGGCCCTGTTGCAGCGTCGCTCGTTCAATACGTAAGCTTCAATATGTCCGCTGAGTTCTTCAGAAATCGGAAGACCACGCTCTCTCGTCTTAACGTTTGGCTGACGTGTACGCGGATCGGATTTAGAGTTTTGACGTCGCCGAATTTTAAGGGTATGGGTTCGAAAATTGACATCACTAACCCTAATGTTCCCGAGCTCCCCTCTCCTGATACCTGTTTCATACAACACGAGAAACATGATGGCATTACGTACACGAACCGCCTCTAATCTCGGCCATGGGTTGTTAGGCGAATCAACTCTCAGCGCATCCCAGACTGCTGCCAGCTCTTCTTCAGTAAGTGCCTTGTCTTCAAATTCATTCAGATGCGTTTTGGTTTTGGCTCTGTAACCGTCTGGTGATCCCATCTTGATCCTGGCGCTGCTGCCGTCAGGATAGTGTCCACTTATTTTCTAGTGGACACTTAACATGAACAACGTAAGCGCAACCAAGCCCTATCAGAAGCGTCGCCGCTTTTCTCCTGAGTTTAAAGCCGACATCGTTGCTGAGTGCCTAGAACCCGGAGCTTCTGTTTCCCGGATTTCTTTGGAGAATGGGCTCAACACCAACATGGTTCGGCGCTGGATTAATGAAGCGCGACGAGCGCCGAAAAGATCGGGATTTGTGTCGGTCGCTCTCCCAGCGGCAACCTCTGCACCGAGCAACCAATCAGTTCCAGACAAGCGTAGCACCATCCGCATCAAGATTCCCCGCGCCGGTGGCTCGGTCGTGGTGGAGTGGCCTGCGGAGCAGGCGCACCAGTGTGCTGCGCTGTTACGGGACCTGCTGGGATGATCCGCATTGACGAGATCTGGCTGGCTACCGAACCGCTGGATATGCGGGCCGGGCCCGACAAGGCCCTGGCCCGGGTTATTCAGGTGTTCGGTTCTGCCAGGCCCCATTGCGCCTACCTGTTCGCCAACAAACGGGGCAACCGGATGAAGGTTCTGATCCACGATGGCCTGGGCATCTGGCTGTGTGCCCGCCGGCTGAACCGCGGCAAGTTCCATTGGGGCGAAGCCTGGCGCGGTGACCAACTGCGCCTGACCGAGGAACAGTTATTCGCCCTGGTTGAGGGCCTGCCCTGGCAGCGCCTAGGGGCCGGCGGCGTCATCTCCATCCTGTAACCACAAGTGCAGTAATTTCGCCATAGCCAGAACTGCGAATCGCTTGCAGCACAAGGGCTTGGCATACTATGGGACATGACTCAGCGCCCCGATATCAACCATCTCTCTGCCGATCAGCTCCGTGCCCTGGCGACGGAACTGATGGACTCTCTGGATGCCAAGGATCAAACCTTGGGCCGGAAGGAGCGGGAGCTGGTACGCAGCAATGCCATCATCGAGAAGCTGACCCACGAAGTAGCCATCCTCAAGCGTCACAAGTACGCCCGTCGTAGTGAACAACTCGATGCGGTTCAGGGGAAACTGCTGGACGAACTGATCGACAGCGACCTGGCCGCCATCGAAGCCGAGCTGGACCAGGCGATGACCGAGGAGCAGAAAGCCGCTCGGCCAAAGCAGCAGCCCAAGCGCACCCCGCTGCCACCGGAACTGCCCCGCACCCTGATCCACCACGAGCCTGAAAATACCCAGTGCCGTTGTGGCTGCCAGCTCAAGCGCATCGGTGAAGACATCAGTGAAAAGCTGGATTATGTCCCGGGTGAGTTTACGGTGGAGCGCCACATCCGGGGAAAGTGGGCCTGCAAAGAATGCGAGACCTTGATCCAGGCACCGGTTCCAGCGCAGGTGATCGACAAGGGCATCCCCACCGCCGGTCTGCTGGCCCAGGTGCTGGTGGCCAAGTACGCCGACCATCTGCCGCTGTACCGCCAGGAACGCATCTTCGGCCGTGCCGGATTAGAAATCCCGCGCTCCACCCTGGCCGAATGGGTGGGTGCCTGCGGTGTGCAGTTGCAGCCCCTGGTGGATGCACTGAGAAATGCCCTGTTGGAGCACAGCGTTCTGCATGCCGATGAAACGCCGGTCAGCATGCTGGCTCCGGGCAAGAAAAAGACTCACAAAGCCTACGTCTGGGCCTACTGCACCACGCCGTTCTCGGATCTCAAAGCCACTGTTTATGACTTCGCGCCCAGCCGTGCGGGCGAATACGCCCGGAACTTCCTGGGTGACTGGCAGGGCAAGCTGGTCTGTGACGACTACGCTGGCTACAAAGCCGGGTTCGGTAATGGCATCACCGAAATCGGTTGTATGGCCCACGCCCGGCGCAAGTTCTACGACCTGCACGAAGCCAACAAGAGCGAGTTGGCAGCCAAGGCCCTGGAATACATCGGCGGGCTTTACGAGATCGAGCGAGAATCCAAAGACCTGCCGCCGGATAAGCGACGGGAAATCCGGCAAACCAGAGCCAAACCACTGGCTGACGCACTGCATCAGTGGATGCTGGCGCATCGCCAGAAGGTGCCAGATGGCTCCGGCACGGCCAAAGCGTTGGATTACAGCCTCAAACGTTGGGCAGCGCTGACGCGCTACCTGGACGATGGCGCTGTGCCCATCGACAACAACTGGGTGGAAAACCAGATCCGACCCTGGGCGCTGGGTCGTTCCAACTGGCTGTTCGCGGGATCACTGCGCAGTGGTCAACGGGCAGCTGCGGTCATGACGCTGATCCAGTCCGCGAAGCTGAACGGGCACGATCCCTATGCCTATCTAAAGGATGTTCTGACTCGGCTGCCGACGCAGAAAAACAACGCCATCAACGAGCTATTGCCCCACAACTGGAAGCCTTGCATACCCTGATAAGTCGCAATGGCCGGCCCCTTATGTTGGATTGTTTGATTCCTCTCTAAAGGCTCTATCATGCGGAATTGGCCGTTTTTGATTGAGCGTAATTTCGGATAATCCCACAAGACAAACCACGGTCTAACTCACCCTCCAGATCAAGTAGAAGACAATAAAGAGTGAACGCTGTCTCATATTCTTGACAAAACATTAAACTGTTTATAAAACTCTCTCTTAGATTAATTGTAACTAACTGTTAAGTGTTAGTTTTTCAGCAGTGCCATTGCACTTCGTTGATGCTCATAACAGCGAAGCGAGAGGGCGTCTCGAGAGTGTTAAAAACTGTCAGGGACACTCCAGCGTCAGGATCTGTCCGATCGTCATGCTTCCTGAAGACAGTCTTTTTTATCGTAGTAAAAGGGGAAATGGGTGCGACGCACTCTTCAATGGGTTAGGGAATTCTTCGGAACCTCGACGACAAAATCGCAGCTCGCGACTACCTCCCAACCGGGCCATGCCGATAAGGAGACGAGCGATCCAGTTTTCTTGGCCGTAGACGAGGTCTCGGGAAGTCTGCAAGAAGGCTTGCTCTCCTGGCTCTTGAACGTGGAGCCACACCAACTGGAGAAAACCGACGAGCGCACAAGCGCCATTGTCGCCCAACTGGAAAGCAGAATAAGCTCTGGCAAACTGGAAGAGTTGCCACGTCAGCCGCTGATTCTCCCCAAGCTGTTGCACGCCCTGTCCAAGGAGAACTCGGACAGACGGGAGCTGGTTAGCATTATCTTGAAGGACCCTGCACTGACCAACCGGGTTCTTCAGGTCGCGAACAGCCCCTTCTTCCGATCCGGAGATCAACATATTGAGTCGGTAGACCAGG
>NZ_AGTR01000044.1 GCF_000235625.1 Marinobacter manganoxydans MnI7-9
GACGCCTCTGCTACTGATCGAAACGGTAACAATGTATCTGATTCCGAATCCGGCGTTCTGGATGCTGTAGCAGGCGATCTGACTCTGGCCATCGACAATGTCGACAACGCCAACGAAACCATCGACCTCTTCGGCACCACCTCCGACGTGGCCCTGGGGAACACCGTTGCCATCACCCTCACGGACGTTGATGGCACCGTGGTTAACACCACGGCCACCGTTGGCGCCGACGGCACCTACTCGGTCTCGGATGTCGATGTCTCTGGCCTGGTGAATGGCACCCTAACCGTTGACGCGTCAGCCACCGACCGAAATGGCAACGCCGTATCCGATATTGAAACGGCGACGCTTGATGTCAATTCCAATCCCGATGCCCAGAACGAGACATACAACGCCCTGCAGATCGACGGCCTGCTCGGTGAGTACTATGCCTATCAACAGGGCTCCGGATCTGATGGAAGCAACCTGTCCAATCTCGCTCAGGTAGAAAACTTTGTAAACTCAAACACCCCGGATGCGACCTTTGTGGGCACCAACGTGGACTACGGCTCAGTCGGCGGAAATCTGGGGAATGAAGGCCGCCTTCAGAGCTTCCTGGGGTCTGACGCATCGTCACTTTCAACAGATCCGGAGAACAGTTCCGACGCCATCATCCGGATGACCGGGGAGCTGAAGCTGTCGCCGGGCACCTACCAGTTCGAGGTGCGCGCCGACGATGGCTATCGTATCGAGGTAAACGGTGAGACCGTGGCCATTGCTGATCGCAATCAGTCGGCCACAACCAGAGCTGGCAGCGAGTTCACGCTATCTGGCGAAGGTCCTCACACGATCGAGATTGTCTATTGGGATCAGGGAGGCCAAGCCGAACTGGGCATAGATATTCGCCCCGCAGGCGGCACCTATGAGGTGTTCGGCAGCAACCACGTGTCTCATACTGGCGAAAATCCAGCGCTTGTCGTGGATGAGAACCAGCCTCTGGATATTGCCCCCAGCGTCTTGTTGGCCAACGACACCGATGCCGACGACGACACGTTGACCATCCAAAGCGTGCAGAATGCCACCAACGGCACAGTATCGATTGATGGCAGCGGCAATGTGGTGTTCACCCCGGATACGGGTTACACCGGGGAAGCCAGCTTCTCGTACACCGTCAGTGATGGGAATGGCGGCACCGATACCGCTACGGCAACCATTAACGTGATGCCAAGTGCCGATGCGCCGACGCTTTCGGTCGCGGATGCAAGCTCAACAAATGCGGGGGCAACGGTCATATCAACGGGCCTGCAGGACACTATCGTTGATCCTGATGATTTCGACTCCGGCGCAGGCCTTACCCAGGCTCAGCTGGAACAGGAACTGGGCGTCGCCAGCGGGTACCTGGACAACCGTTTCGACCCATCGGGACCGGAGGTGACCGATCCCGGCACCGTCGATGTGCTGGATGGCAAGATCACCGGCTCGACGCAGACGCTGTCCTCTGGCATGTCAGTCCAGTGGAGCTATGATTTCATTAACGGCGAAGATCAGACCGGTGAGGTGTCCAATGGATACAACGACCTGGTGGTGCTTGTGGTAACGGCGCCGTCGGGTTCCCGGGAAGCGATCCTGGTCGACTCGTCCGAAAACAAGCTGCCGAAGCAGGTGACCGAGGGCTCCTACAGCTACACCACAACGGAGTCTGGCACCTACCAGTTCCAGTGGATGGTGCTGAACGGCCGGGATGCAAACAAAGACTCATCGCTTGAACTGGGGACGCCCTCGTACACGGTTCCCGGCCTGGCCGGCACCTACGGCACTCCTGTCGCACTGGACATCAACGCCGCGCTTTCCGATCAGGACGGCTCGGAAACCCTGGATATTGTAATCTCGGGTATTCCGGCAGATGGCGCCTTGTCGGCAGGTACCAAAAACGCCGATGGCACCTGGTCACTGACTACCGGTGAGCTTGAGAACCTGTTCCTGCTGCCCGCAGAAGGCTACAGCGGTGACCTGGGCTTAAACGTTACTGCCACATCTACCGAAACCTCGAACGGATCTCAGGCATCGGTGACTGAAAACGTCACGGTAAGCGTTGACCAGACCGAAGAAACCGTCGGTGGCACCGGCTCGGATGACACCCTCGCTGGTGGCGCAACCGATGACCTGGTCCGGGGGTATGCGGGCAACGACAGCCTTGAGGGCAATGCAGGCAATGACGTGCTGCAGGGCGGCATTGGTAACGACACGCTGACCGGTGGCGAAGGCAGTGATGTGCTTACCGGTGGCTTCGGTGCCGATGTATTCCGTTGGGAGCTGGGCGACGAAGATGCGGCCGATGCTCCGCGCGATCTGGTGACTGACTTCACCATCGACGGCACCAACGGCTATACCGGTACCGGCGAAGGTGACCAACTGGCTCTGGACGATCTGCTTCAGGATGCCACGGCAGCAACCGTGACCGATTTCCTGATGGCCCAGGAGGAAAACGGCGACACGGTGTTGTATGTAAACAAGGATGGCGCGCTGGCAGACAGCGCAGACAATGCCCAGCAGTCCATTCTGCTAAGCGGCGTATCCATGGACGGGCAAACCTCAGAGCAGTTTATCGATACCCTGGTGAACAACGGGCAGATCAAGATCGAGTAAGTGCTGGGCGAACCAGTCACCGGAGCAGCAAGTGCCCCGGTGACTGCACTCATGCCGCGGGTTTCAGTCCGTCAGGCTGAGAACCACGAGGCGGTCACCTGGTTGCAGGTCCAGATACTCACGCCGTGGCGGATTCAAATGCAGGTGACGTCCCTGGGCGTCGGCCTGTTGCCGGAACACGCCCAGTGCAATTTCGCCCTCATCGGCCAGAATGCGTTCCAGCAAATGGAAATCGACGCTGCCCGGTAGCGGGTAATCCCCGGGATCTCTGAACTGGATTTCTGCGCCCCCCACCGTAAACAACTCATCCAGCACCACTCTCAGCTCACGGCGCAACGCGACCTGGGCCAGGATATGGCTGAGAATCATCGGACTGATCAGCATCTCGCTGCGGTGTTCGTACAACAATGGCCGATTGTCCGGGTCACTGAGTTCAAGAATAAGGTGCGGACGGCGTGCTTTCTCCATCAGAATATCTTCGAGCTGCAGGTAACCGACCATCGCCCGGGCATCGGCTTCCTCCCCTGAGGCCAGACGATCACTGCTCAACAGAATCACTGAATCGTAGGAAGACGGATCAAGCCGCCGCAGTTCTCCCTCCACCATATAATCCGCTTCTACATGATGGCAGTTCACCGTTGATTGATTGCCCACATAGCGGGAAATCGCCAATGACCGTTCCGCAGCGGGCACTACCGAGACCAGATCCAGCGAATAAGACTGATGGCTGTAACTTCCGAATTCCGCCACCAGACCGGGCACGCGCCGGTTCCAGCCAAGCACGAGCACCCGCTTTTCAAGGCCAGCACCGCTGCGAACAGCCACCCTGGGCTGAAGCCGATCGATCGGGGGCAATGACGGCCATTTCGCATTCGGTTCGGTTTCTGAATACTCCCTGGCCATCATAATCACCCGGTCATTCGCTTCGATCCGCGTGGCGGAAGGCACAATCAGCCGGACATCCCAGCCTTTACCAACCGGGCGCAGTAAACCCAGAACAACCACATTCGGCCGTTCCGACGCCAGTTCCGCCAGCGACAGGCCCGCAATCGATTCACCACCCCGAACATAGATGCTGTTGCCGTCTGAACCTGTCAGCAGTTCGTTGTAGACCTCCGACAACCCGGGGTGAATGATATTCTGAACAATCAGCGAGTTGATCGAGGCATCACCGGCAAACACTTCCACCTCACCGGGATACGCTCTCTCGATAACCGGCAGCTTGCGCACATCCTGAATTTCGGCCACCACATACGGCAAGGGGGACCGGTACTGACGAGCCTGGGCGGCAATGGACAGCAGCGCCTTGACCGTCTCCACGTCCGATGTGACCAGGCTGCCAGCTTCGTGGGCCGCGCTGGGCACGATAACCGCCGCTGCATCCAGGCAAGCCACCCGGTGCAGGGCATCCGGCTGGATTGCGGATCCCGATCGCAGGATGATCTGGCGGGCCCGGCGCCCGATACCAGGCTCGGTGCGCAACTCATGAACCTGGGCTGCAGACGCCTCCTCAGACAACACCACGAGGTTGAGCTTCTGGGCATCGTGCTTTTCCAGAAAACGGCGCACCCGGCCACTGGAGCCCAACAGCTCGGAGAGCAACGGGAGGGTCTGGCTGGTCCAGCCCAGCACCACCACATGATTCTTCAGCGTAACCGGCGTAAGGCCTCTCTCAAGATCCGCCATTTTAGCGATCAACCACCGTGTCAGGATCGCCACCAGAGTGCCCATGAACACCACATAGCCGCTAATAGTCAGCAGGGTCGAAACAAAGCGCTGCCAGGTGCCAACGTCGTCACCCAGGTAACCTGGATCGGTCAACCGAAGAAACGCCCACCAGATTGCAGAGCCCGGATCTTCGAAGTCGCCGCCCTGGGGAACCACAAGCAGGCCACCGATTAACGAGATCAGGCCAATGAAGACACCGACCACGAGAAGCTGAAATCCCGCGCCTTTGACGAGCTGGCGTTCCAGTATGAATTTGACTCGGTCGATCAGCCGGAAAGGCAGCATGGCAGTCCTCTTGAAGAGAGTATTTTCGTCGCGTCAGGGTAGACCATCCGGAAACGGATGGAATCAGGTTTTTATCCGGAAGCCCGATCAGTTTCAGACGCAGGGCAACTGATCAGACGCAAAGCTTCGTCCAGGGAGGAAGTATAGCAGCTAACGCCAGCGATCGGCGCAACCCCGGCACGAGCGAGGGTGCGCAAAGGCTGGAACTGAAGATCGGCAATCACAATCTGTGTACCGTCCCGTTCACAGGTAGCAATAAGCTTGTTCAAAGCGGACAGCCCGCCGGCATCGAGAATCGTCACGCCGTCCATGTACAGAATGAATCCGCGGGCGTTCCGGGCGAGCACTGCCAGTTCCCCGAAAATCCGGTCCGCAGCGGCAAAAAACAGGGGGCCGTTTATCTTGAACACCTGCCAGCCATCGGGCAGCCGGGATTCTGCAATCCGTTTGCTCTGGGCGATATCTGTAACCCGGGTCATCTGGGCCATTTCCCGCATGAACAGGACCGCCGCCAACAGGACGCCGGTGGTGATGGCAATGACCATGTCGAGCAATACCGTCAGTGAAAAGCAGGTGAGAAAAACCAGGATGTCGCTGCGCGGCGCGGTTTTCAGAAGGTGCAGGGACTTGGGGGCCTCACTCATATTCCAGGCCACCATCACCAGCAGGGCGGCCATGGCCGGCATGGGAAGATACGCCAGCAGGCCCGCCAGCGAAACCAGCGCCAGCAGAACGACCAGCGAATGCACCATTGCGGAGACCGGCGACTCGGCGCCGGCCCGGTAGTTGGCCGCCGAGCGGGCGATGGCGGCCGTGGCGGTAATGCCGCCGAAAAACGGCGTGATGATGTTGCCAAGGCCCTGCCCCATGAGCTCGCTGTTGGCGCTGTGGCGTTTGCCAGTCATGCCATCAAGCACCACGGCGCACAGGAGAGACTCGATGGCCCCAAGCATGGCAATGGCAAAAGCTGCCGGCAGCAGATCCCGGACCAGCGACCATGACAGCCCGACGGGCTCGCCCGATGCCCCTGCCTGCTGCCACGGCCAGGCGAATTCCGGCAAGAACGGCGGAATACCCGCTCCCTCGGTGCCGTCCGGCAGGAGATAACTGAACCTTGAACCAATGGTATCGATAGCAGCACCCTGGGCATTCAACCAGAGCGTAAGCAGGCTTCCGATCACCACCGCTGGCAGATGCGGGGGCACCGGGGTTTTCAGGCGTGGCCAGAGCAACATGCAGGCAAGGGTGACACCGGCCACCAGGGTACTCATACCATCAAATTCCGGCAGCGCACCGGTCAGCAGGGCCAGCTTGTCCCAATAATGCTCGGGCATATCGCCAACCTGAAGGCCCAGAAAATCCCGGATCTGCAGGGTGGCAATCACCACGGCGATCCCCCCGGTAAACCCGAGGGTTACCGATTCTGGAATGTATTCGATAAAACGACCCAGTCGCATCAGAGCCATCAGAATCAGCAAAACGCCCGACATCAAGGTGGCCAAAAGCAGACCGCCCAGCCCATAGCTCTGGGCGATGGGGTACAGAATGACAACGAAAGCAGCGGTGGGGCCGGAGATGCTGAACCGGCTGCCACCGGTCAATGCGATCACAAACCCGGCAATAATGGCGGTGTAGAGGCCGTACTGGGGTGCAACACCACTGGCGATCGCCAATGCCATGGCCAGGGGTATGGCAATAATGCCCACCGTCAAACCCGCCATCACATCGCGCAGGAAACGGCGGCCCCGGTAGGGCTCATCAATACACGCTTCCCGGAATGCGTGGGCCATCCGGAGAGAAAAAAGGTGGGCTCGATGCGGCATGGGTGACTCGTTAATTGCAACTTTTAACGACTAATTATATGCTCATTATATCCACATTCAATGTTAATACGGTTAACATCATCGAAAGCCACCCGAGGTAAAGAAAAACCCAATGGAAAACCGCACTGCCCGCCTGACGTTGCTGATCGATCCCGAGAAAAAGGCCGCCTTTGAAGAACTGTGCAAGCAGGAAGATGTGACGCCATCCCAGAAAGTGCGCCAGTTCATTCGGGAATACGTGGAAGAAAGACTGGGATCGGACTGGCGCGAAGATCGTAAAAAGAAATCCTGACGGGGTTCATTACGTAAAGACTATGATGAAACCTATCGCGCCAATCCTGCTGTTTGCCACTTTGTCTGTTATGAACGGATGCACTGCCATGCCTTCATCGAAAGCCCCCGACACGCTGAATTCGGCACCGCAAACCCAGTACGATGCCCTGCTCGTAAACCCGGCAAACAAGACCGCGCTGACTCCGGAAGAACTGGCGCAGCAACTAGCCGACGTCGATGTTGTGGTTGTCGGGGAATACCACGGGCACCATGGCTCACACCTTCTGCAATCCCGGCTTCAGAGCGCCCTGTTTCGGCTGCGGCCGGAGCAGATTCTCAGCATGGAGCAGTTCAACCTGGATCGTCAGGACGAACTGAACCGTTATCTGCGGGGAGAGACGGGCGAAACCGAAATGATCGAAGACGCCGAAGCCTGGGACAATTACCGTGCCTCCTATCGTCCATTGGTGGAGTTTGCACGCCGGCACGACCTTCCGGTGATCGCGTCCAATGCGCCGGCCGACGTGGTCCGCTGCGTTGGCCGCAAGGGCCCGGGCTATCTCGACCGTATTTCAGACACCTTGAGACAGAAATTACCCGCCAAACCCTTCATGGACACCCCGGAATACCGGGAAAAGTTCATGGCGGCCATCGGTGCAAGCCACCAGGCAGACGACACCATGAGCGAGCGGATGGACAACACCTACAAGGCCCAGTTGCTCAGGGACAACGCCATGGCAACACGTATTCTTCAGGCGCGGACAGAGCACCCGGAGCACCAGGTACTGCACGTGACTGGCACCTTTCACAGTGAAAATGGCCTGGGCACCGTGGCGCTTCTGAAACAGCGCGCGCCTGAAATCTCGGTCGCCATCGTAAGCCCGGCTTTCTGGCCTTGGGACGTCAACGAAGCGCCCCTGGAGAATAATCGCGCCAAGGGTGATTTCATCTACTTTATCCAGCCTCTGCCCGACGAATTCCGGGACGCCCAGCGGGAACGTGAGGCGATGACAGCCCGCTTTCGCCGCTCGACCGACAAAAGCTGTGACTGAAACGGCCGGCTACCGGCCTGACAGGCCCGATTCCAACTCAAGTGCCTGTTCAAACACCTTCCGGTCCTCGTCGCTGAACAGCACAAACCGGACAAGGCGAACAGAGTTGAGCTCCGCCAGCGTGTCAGACACCGCCTTCATGGCCACTGCCGCCGCATCCTGCAGTGGATAGCCGAAAACCCCGGTGGAGATGGCAGGAAAAGCGATGGACGTCAGCTTATGCCGATCTGCCAGCAACAGGGCATTTCTGAAACACTCAGCCAGCAAACGGTCGGATGGCTCGTCGACCCCGTAAACCGGCCCCAGACAGTGGATTACGTGTTGGTTTGGCAGCTCGTGAGCCGAGCTGATGACTGCCTGCCCCGGCCTGATCGGCGCCAGAGCCCGGCACTCCTCTGCCAGCCCCGGTCCGGCGGCGCTGTGTATGGCGCCTGCCACGCCACTCCCTGGCAAAAGTTCGGCGTTGGCGGCATTGACGATCACATCCATATCCTGCTGTTCAGCAATGTTTCCTCTGATGCACTCAACTTTCACAACCGTCATGTTTCCTTCCTTTTCGCTTGGGGCGTGAAACGCTAATCTTGACCATGACCTCAGGATAGCAGCCAGACACCGGACGCTTTCCGGAACATTCCGGTGACGTAATACAGGGACACCCCATGAAACTTTTTGCCTCAGTGATTCTCGGCGTCAGTGCCATCATTTCTGCCGCCCTGATTGGCAATGGCCTGACCGATCTGCGCACAGGCGACCGCTACGTGACCGTTAAAGGTGTGGCTGAACGGGAAGTGAATGCCGATCTGGCCCTGTGGCCGATCCGCTTTCTCGCCACCGGTGCGTCCCTGAGTGAAGCCCAGGAAAGGGCCAGAAGCAGCCGGGACGCGATCATGGCGTTCCTCAAACTGCAGGCCATTGACCAGAATGCGGTCGAACTCCAGCGCCTGGATGTTACCGATACCCGGGCCAACCCCTACCAGGCCAACAACGGAGAGCAGAAGTTCATCATCAGCCAGACGCTGATGGTGCGCAGTACTGACATCGACCGAATCCGGCAGGCAGCCCAGGGTGTCAGTGAACTGGTGGACTCCGGAGTGGTGCTGTCTTCGGACTACGGCCCGCCCGGCCCGACGTACGTATTTAACGGGCTCAACGACATCAAGCCGGAGATGATTGCCGAGGCAACGGCATCGGCCCGGGAAGCTGCCGACCAGTTCGCCCAGGATGCGAAAGCGGAACTCGGGGGGCTGCGACGCGCCAATCAGGGCGTTTTCCAGATTCTGGCCCGGGATCAGGCGCCGGGCATTATGGAGCAGCAACAGCCGGTAAAAACCGTCCGGGTAGTCTCAACCGTCGAATATTACCTTCGCTAGGCCAACCGCCTACTGCGTGGCCACCATCTCATCGGTCACCTGATATTCACCCGCCAGCCAGCGCAGAATCTCGTTGGCTGCAGGGTGGTCAAAGGCATCGTAGGTGTGCTGAAGGCTCTGGCGCTTTTCATCACTGATCCGGCCCAGGCCGGCGTCCTGCAGCACCAGTAAATCCGCATGCAGCTGCGCTGCCAACTCCCTGCCCAGCACCTCGCGGGCGACATGGCGGAATGCCTGGCCGTACTGATAGGAGGGCCCCAGGCGATAGGACTCCGCCAGCGTGATAGCCGGGATGGCCGTCAGCGTTGGCTGCAGGGCCGGATTGATACCATGGCCGGCAAGGTGCGCCGCGTTGGCCGCCGGTCGCCCGGTGAAGGCTCGCAGGTGCAGATGTTGCGACATCCGGTCGCCGTCGTTGACCGGGTAGTTGTCCCAGAGCACCGGCTTGCGGCCAAGCAGGTCTCCGACACGTTTCAGATGGCCGGGTGACACTTCCCGGGAACACACTTCCTCTCCGGTCCAGAACACGTTCACCGAGTGGTCCAGCTTGCGCCCGAGCGTCTCCAGATAATCCGCCGGACGCTCCCCGAACACGCGGTCGAGAACCGGATCATCGGAATAATAGCTGGGACAGACACTCAGCTGTTTGATTGAAGTACGGTCACGGACCCAGTGCACAATGTCCGTCTGGGTACCGGCAAGGTCCGGAGTGTCTGACCGCATGTCATCGAACAGAATCGCCAGCTCATCTATCCCGATGCGCTCCAGCAGGGCGAGTTTTTCTGCCAGCGACGCCCTGGCTTCGTCGTCAAACCGGTTGAACACCTCGAACGGACTCAGGCCGACACCAAAACGAACGCCTTCGTTACGGCAAAAGCGCGAGAAATCGGCCAGCTCCGCGGCCATCGCCGGCGGGTGCGGCTGCTGCCACTTCCGACGCAGAAAAACATCCGCCTTCGGGGCATAGAGATAAAATCCGTAACCATGGGGCGCCAGGGTGCGAACCAGTTGCCGCCGCTCCTGCCAGGTCCACATGGGGCCGTAAAATCCTTCAATGATGCCGAGTGTCGTTGCCATGGCCGATTTCCGCTCCGCTGGTTCCCGGGCCCGGTTCAGGTACCCTGTAATCTCCAAGTTTGACTAGACTCACCGGTAAAGCCAACTACAACCGAACTGCCCGACAAGGAGCAACTCAATGGAAATAAAAACGTTCGAGGATCTCATCGAATGGACGAGGCAACTGCACGCGCATCTTGCAAGGTGCCTGAAAGAGTCCGCCAAGCTCAACAACGACGAGCGAGCCAGCGCCCTCCTCGACTACCTGTCCAGCCACGAAACCATTCTCGAGAAAGCCGTACGGGAATTCGAGAAACAGGCTGATCCGAAGGCTCTCAATACCCGCATGTACGACTACCTGAACCACAAACCAATTAGGGCCAGTGCTGACTCCTACACGCACTACGCGTCAATGAGCTTTCAGGATATTGCCAGGGAAATCTTCCAGTTCCACGACCAGGTGATGGATCTCTACGATTCCCTGATTGGCAAGGCAGAGATTCCCGAGGCCAAGGCCTTGCTTGAGGATCTGCTTTCCCTCGAAGAGCACGAGGCCATGCGACTGTCGAGCCAGATCAGCCGCATGGACGACATCTGATCCGCCGTACGACCAAGGTCGTACACCAAGCGGTTTTTGATTTCGTTTGTTAACGATAATTGCTAACGTGAACTAGCATTAAGAGTGATTTTCCCCAAAAGGGGAGACGCTCGACCCACAAAAAAGATAAGAGGATAGAAGAGCAATGAAGATCCGTTCTGTTCTTTCCGCGGCTGTGCTGGCTGTGGCAACAACCTTTGCCTCCTCGCAGGCGCTCGCCCAAGATACCTTCACACTCCGCCTTGCAGAAACCTGGGGGCCAAACTTCCCGATTTTCGGTGACACCACCAAGCGTTTTGCCGAAACCGTCGAGAAAATGTCTGACGGACGCCTGAAAGTCCGCATCGATTCCGCCAACAAGCACAAAGCCCCGCTGGGCGTGTTTGATATGGTCAAGGCTGGTCAGTACGACATGGGCCATTCCGCATCCTACTACTGGAAAGGCAAGGTTCCAGAGACCCTGTTCTTCACCAGTATGCCGTTTGGCATGAACGCCATGGAACAGTACGCCTGGTTCTACCACGGCGGTGGCATGGAGCTGATGCAGGAAGTCTACGAGCCGCACAACATGCTGTCGTTCCCGGGCGGTAACACCGGCGTTCAGATGGGCGGCTGGTTTCGCAAGGAAATTAACTCGCTGGAAGACCTTCAGGGTCTGAAAATGCGCATCCCTGGCTTCGCTGGTGAAGTGTTCGCAGAAGTTGGCGTTAACCCGACCAACATCGCCCCGGGCGAGCTTTACACTGCTCTGGAACGCAACACCATCGATGCTGTTGAGTGGGTAGGTCCTGCCCTGGACTTGCGTCTCGGCTTCCAGCAGATCGCCGACTACTACTATACCGGCTGGCACGAGCCTGCGACCGAACTCCAGTTCCTTGTGAACAAGCGGGTTTGGGACAAGCTGCCAGCGGACCTGCAGGAGATCATGCGTGTTGCCATGCGCACTGCGTCCTACGACATGCTGGTTCACTCCCAGCACGCCAACGCAGAAGCTTGGGCTAATATTCGCGAAGAGTACCCGAATGTCCAGATCAAGCGTTTCCCAGACGAAATCTTTGACGCCATGTACGAAGCCAACAACAAGCTGCTGAAAGAAGCAGCTGCTGAAAGCGATATGGCTGCCAAGATTATCGACTCCCAGCAGAACTATCTTGAGCAGAGCCGCGCTTACACCAACATTTCTGAGCGCGCCTACCTCAACACTATGGCTGAAGTCGAGTAAGATATAGGCTTTAACGGAGCCGGGATCGCTCTCTGAGTGATCCCGGTTTTGTCGTTTATAGCAACGGATAAAAGCGCCAGTCCGTCTGGCGGGGGATCATCAATGCGGTGGATTATCAAACTGGACGACGGGCTTGCCCGGCTGTCCATCTTCTGTGGCTGGGTTGCCTGTGTCGCGATGATACTGATGGCAGCCAACGTCTTTTACGACGTAGTGGCCCGATACGCTTTTAACAACGTTTCAATCGGCATGCAGGAAATGGAGTGGCACCTCTATTCTGTGGTGTTCCTGCTGGGTATTCCCTACGCATTGCGCACGGATGGTCATGTTCGGGTCGACGTTTTCTACACCAAATGGAGCAACAAGGCCAAGGCCTGGGTCAACCTTGTTGGCGCCTTCATTTTCGTCATTCCCTTCGCTTATCTGATCGGCATTTACGGCTACGATTTCGCCCTCGACTCTTACAGCATGGGTGAAGGTAGCGGTGATCCGGGCGGGCTGCCGCACCGATGGATTATCAAATCCGTTATCCCTGTCAGTGCCGTCTTCATCGGTATTGCCGGCCTCAATATGGCGACTTACGCCGTACGAGTGATGGCGGGGGACAAGGAGTATGAAGGTGAACACAGCGGAGGAGGCCTCGCATGATCGGTATGATTATGTTCGGTGTGGCCCTGCTGATGCTGATGCTGGGCTTCCCGGTTGCATTCACCTTCGGTGGCGTTGCGCTGTTTTTCGGAATTTTCGCCGAGGGCATGGATCTCTTTGCCTTCATGCCCTATCGCATCATGAGCGTGATGCAGAACACCGTTCTGATGGCAGTACCGCTGTTTATCTTCATGGGCGTGGTGCTCCAACGCACCAGGCTGGCGGAACAACTTCTGACCTCCATGGGCCGTCTGTTCGGTGGCCTGCCCGGTGGCCTGGCTATCTCGACGATTCTGGTCGGTGCACTGCTGGCCGCCTCTACCGGTGTTGTAGGCGCCAGCGTGGTTGCCATGGGTCTGATCTCGCTGCCGGTCATGCTGGCGCATAAATACGACAAGAGACTGGCCACCGGTACCATCTGTGCGTCCGGCACCCTCGGTCAGATCGTGCCGCCATCCATCATCCTTATTATTCTGGGCGATGTCCTTGGCCTTCCGGTTGGGGATCTGTTCAAGGCCGCGGTCTGGCCCGGCGTTGTGTTGGTGGGGCTTTACATCATCTACATCCTGGTGCTGACCAGACTGAAACCTGAAACCGCGCCGGCCATGCCGGATGAGCCAGGCGTGTCCCGTAAAAAGGAAGTCTTCAATGCGCTGTTGGCGATCATCCCGCCGCTGGCACTGATTGTGGTGGTTCTGGGCTCGATCTTCACCGGCATTGCCACGCCAACCGAGTCATCCGCTCTTGGCGGGGTTGGCGCCGTGGTTCTGGCCATCATCTACCGCCAGTTTTCCTTCAAGATGGTATGGGATGCATCCAAGGATACTGTGAAGGTGACCGCCATGGTCTTCGCGATCCTGATCGGTGCAACAGCCTTCTCCATGGTGTTCAGCTACACCGGCGGCGACTATCTGCTGGAAGAGTGGCTGCTCCAGCTGCCCGGCGAGAAGTGGGGCTTCATCATTCTGGCCATGGTGGTCATTCTGGTACTGGGTTTCTTCATCGACTTCGTTGAAATCTCTTTCATCATCGTGCCGATCCTTGCCCCGGTGGCGGAAGCTCTGGGCATCAACATGCTCTGGTTCGCCATCCTGATCGCCATGAACCTGCAAACGAGCTTCCTTACGCCACCGTTCGGGTTCTCGTTGTTCTACCTCAAAGGCGTCGCACCGCCGGGAGTGCGAACGACCGATATTTATAAAGGCGTACTGCCCTTCATCCTGATACAGATGTTCGTGCTGGCGCTGATTGTGATTTTCCCTGAATGGTTTGGTATGAGCTCCTCATACTGACCCGAATAATGCCGGGCCCTGGGCCCGGCATTTTTTTATCCGCCTATTTTCGCTCTTCGCTATCCTTCCAATAGTTTTCCTCTATTTTCAGCCAACCTGACAAAATCTCACTGTTTTCTATACTGAACGGACAACCGGCGATTCTCAGACTGGTATTCGGGAACCCTGGCGCGCGCGCATCGACAAAAACATTGATGTTGAGGTTATCAAGGGAGAGCGGAGTCCATGAACCAGAGCACTGCCCAGAAAACCCGTGACAACGGGCAAGAATCCAAAAGCCATGTTCTGACCCTGCCACTGGAAAATACCCACGTGGACCGGTCACCGCACACTTACGAGCGCTGGCTGATCGCCAAGCTCATGCGGATGGCGGGATCACCGCCGCTGCGCTTCCGGCTCTGGAACGGCGATGTGATCGAACCGGAGGGCCAACACGCGCAGTTCACCCTGCATCTGACCGACCCCAAAGCCCTGTATGCGCTGGTAACCAATCCCAACCTGGCGTTCGGAGACCTCTACAGCGCCGGTCGCCTGGAGGTGGAAGGTGACCTGCCGGACCTGATGGAAACCCTTTACCGGTCCGTTCACCAGGCGCGTCAGAAGTGGCCGAAATGGCTGGAGGCCCTGTGGCGCAACCACAACCCCCGATCCACCGGCATCCTGGAAGCCAAGGAAAACATTCACCATCACTATGATCTGGGCAACGAGTTCTATCAGCTCTGGCTGGACAGCGCCGAAATGCAGTACACCTGCGCCTACTACGAGACGCCGGATCTGAGCCTTGAACAGGCCCAGCTAGCCAAACTCGAGCACGTTTGCCGCAAACTCCGGTTAAAGCCAGGCATGACGGTGGTCGAGGCCGGCTGCGGCTGGGGTGGCCTGGCCCGCTACATGGCCCGCAATTACGGCGTGAAGGTCCATTCCTACAACATCTCCAGGGAACAGCTCGCGTTTGCCCGAGAAGAAGCTCGCAAGCAGGAGCTCGATCATCTGGTGGAGTATATCGAGGACGATTACCGGAACATCAGCGGGCAATACGACGCCTTCGTATCCATCGGCATGCTCGAACACGTGGGCAAGGAGAATTACGAGGCCCTGTCCGAGTTGATCAAACGCAGCCTCAAGCCTGACGGCATTGCCCTGCTGCATAGCATTGGCCGCAACCGCCCGATGCTGATGAACGCATGGATCGAGAAACGCATCTTCCCGGGTGCCTATCCGCCGAGCATCGGCGAATTCATGCAGATCTGTGAGCACGGCGATTTTTCAGTCCTGGACGTCGAGAACCTGCGCCTGCATTACGCCCAGACCCTGAGTCACTGGATGGAGCGCTTCAACCAGAACGAGGACAAGGTCACTGCCATGTACGACGGCCACTTCACCCGGGCCTGGCGCATGTATCTGGCCGGTTCCATCGCCGCCTTCCGGGCAGGTTCTCTGCAGCTGTTCCAGGTGGTCTTCAGCCATGGCGACAATAACCAACTTCCCCGGAACAGACGGGATCTTTACGACTTTCCTGCGGCACCCGAGGAGGCCTGATGGACTACTACGACCTGATCATCGTTGGGGCCGGCCCTGCCGGATCCACCCTGGCCAGCGCCCTCGAAAACAGCGGCAAAAAAGTGCTGATCATTGATAAACAGAACTTCCCCAGGGACAAGACCTGCGCAGGCTGGGTTACGCCTGCCGTGATGGAGACCCTGAACATTGACCCGGAGGAATACTCCCACGGGCGAACCCTGCAACCCATCCGGCGGTTTCGCATCGGGATGATGGGCCAGCCGGCCGTGGAGAACGATCACGGTGACGTAGTCAGCTATGGTATTCGCCGGTGTGAATTTGACGACTACCTGCTCAGCCGCGTCAACGCGCCAAAACAGCTGGCCACGCCGGTCAAATCCATCGTTCGTAAAGACGGCAACTGGGTCGTCAATGACACCTGGGAAGCGCCTCTTATTGTTGGTGCCGGCGGTCACTTCTGCCCGGTTGCGCGATTGTTGGGGGATGGCCCCGGTGGCCATGAAACCGTTGTGGCGGCCAAAGAGGTTGAATTTGAAATGACACCGGACCAGGCTTCAGCCTGCCTGGCCCGGGGCGATACGCCCGAACTCTGGTTCTGTCGGGACCTGAAGGGCTATGCCTGGGTGTTCCGTAAGGGCAATTTCCTGAATATTGGCCTGGGCCGGGAAGACAACCACAAGCTGACAGGGCATCTGGAAGCGTTTGTTGAGGAAATGAAATCCACCGGCCGGATTCCACAGGACCTGCCCGGACGCTTCAAGGGCCACGCCTATCTGCTCTACGCCCATGCTGACAGACCACTGGTGGACGACGGTGTGATGCTGATTGGCGACGCCGCTGGCCTCGCCTACACCCAGAGTGGCGAGGGTATACGGCCGGCGATCGAATCCGCCCTTCTGGCAGCCGATGTGATCGGCGAGGCCACCGACTACTCAGCCTCCTCCCTGCAGATTTACGGTGATGCCATTGCCGAACGCTTCGGCACTCGCGCCTCCGAGCCAGACCAGGGCTGGCAGGTTCCTGACTGGGTCAAGATGCCTCTGGCCAGCAGCCTGATGCGCTCCCACTGGTTTACCCGCAAGGTGGTTACAGAGAAGTGGTTCCTGCACCAGGAGGTGCCACCGTTGAAAGTTGCTGTCTGAGGCGAAAAGCAAAACCCGGGAGCACCTATCATGATGCTTCCGGGTTTATTTCAGGGTCAGAACTCAGTTTGCAGTCAGTTCAATTACGTCGATGCTGTACAGCGTCGTGGTGCCGCTCACTTCGTTGCCAACCGCCAGCATTGGCTTACCGCTGGGGCTGTCATTCGCAGAAATGAACGCCAGGCCTTCCGGTCCAAGATCACCGGCCATACCCGCCTCCAGATCCGCCTGGGATACCGAAAAATCTCGATTATTCAGATATTGGACAAACTCCGGATTCTGGGGATTAGTAACGTTGTAGACCATGATGCCGCCAACTCGCTCCAATCCAATAAACGCGAAAGTCTGGCCATTGATTATGCCTACGGCCACCGCCTCCGGCTCAGGGCCCTTGTCGTCCGATCGATTGTCGAAGGAATTTTCGTCATTGTTGCCGTTGAAGTTGTCGGGGATCAGGCTAGCGGTGACTCGTTCGAATTCGCTGCCGCTGTCGAAAACACGCTGGCCTTCAGCGCTCCAGATACTGAATGAGCGTGCCCCATAGCTGTACAGGGTGTCGTATTCGCAGCTGTTTTCCACGTAGAACTTGACGTCGTCCACGTCCACATTGGTGTCACCGTTCAGGTCGCCGAGTTCAGCGGGCAGCTGTGATGGGTCGCAGCCGTTGCTGATGCCCATGGTGGAAGTGGTGTTGAGACGACCCAGGTTTTCGTCTTCCAACAGATTGGTTATGGCCGCCAGCTCACCGGCTGGGTTCAAGGTCAGGTCGCCCATGCGGAATTCTTCGGTCCAGCCATCGTAATCCCGCGAATCGCCCTCGTTGGCGGTGATGTAGTAGGTTTTACCGTTGTAGCCGTAGCTTGCGATGGCGTCGGGCATGTACATGCCTTTCACTGGCCAGTTGCGAATGTTGATACCGCTGTCACGGTTGCTGGCGTCCAGTTCGTTGCCGATGATGCCGTGGTCCTTGAAGCCAAGCGGCACGATGGCCGTGATTTCACCGGCAGCGATGTCCAGTTCGGCCACGGCGTTATTTTCCTGCAGGGCTACCCAGGCTTTGGTGTTGTCGATAGATACGGCTATGTATTCCGGCTCCATGTCCTGGGCCAGTGTGGCGCCTGGGCCGAAGACCCGCAGGCCCGCGGTTACCAGGTCCGCCTGGTCAGCATTGAAACCGGTGAAATCGGCGGTGGTCACGGTGGCAGACGCTACGCCGTTGGACAGATCAATAATGCTGACTGAGCCTTCAGGATCGACGCTATAGTCGTCACTCGGCTCGCCTTCGTTGGCAACCAGCACTTTCATGCCATCCCGCGTGAAGGTCACCATGTCGGGCAGCGCGCCAACCACAACTTCACCAACTTTGTTGAGGTCCGTGCTGTTGTAGAACACAACCTTGCCATTTGCCTGCTTGTTCTCGGCTTCAATGGCTACGGCGACAAGATCACCATAAACCGCGACGCTATTTGCAGCAGCACCCTCAGCTGTGGCGTCAATCGTGCTCAGTTTCACAGGCATCGCTGGATCATTGATATCGAGCACATCGATCGTACTGGCGAGGGCATTCACTACGAATAGTCGCTGATTCGAGGGGTCGTGGGCGACAATCTCGGCAGCACTCTCGTCAAAAACCTCTCCTTCCGCCTGATAGGAGCCCACCACATTCAGCTCAATGAGCGTCTGACTGGTGCCAGGTGCACCGTCTGTGCCGTCGTCGCCGTCACAGCCGGCAAGGCCGAGAACTGTTGCCAGTATGGCGGTACCAAGGAGGGATTTACGCAGTTCCATATTCGCCTCGTCTTTTAAAGTGTGTTGGTTCACGACACACGTTATTGAGGCAAGGTGACATAACTGCGTCAGACAGAAGACAATCTGATGACAAACGCATTGCAGCGACAAAAAAATGGCGACCCCGCAGGGTCGCCATTCATTCAGCGCACTCGGCTCAGTGACCGAGGTAGCTGCGATACATCCACACCGTCTTCTCTTGCTGGGAGATATAGTCGCTCATCAGGGCAACGGTACCCTCGTCGTCCGCTTCACCGGCCAGACTGAGCAGTGTCCGCTGTTTGCCGATCAGCTTGGCAAAACTTTCGACAATGTTGTCCATCGCTTCCTTGCCGTCGGAAACATCTTTTCGCTCCGGCACTTCCGAACGCTTTATGTAGGTACTGTAGGCATGAGCCGGGCGATGGCCGAGCGTCAGAACCCGCTCTGCGATCTCGTCGATCTTGAGTAGCAGATCGTCGTAGAGCTCCTCGAACTTTACATGCAGCTCAAAGAAGTTGTCGCCTTTGATGTTCCAGTGGTAGCCGCGAACATTCATATAAAAGATCTGATAGTTGGACAGCAGATCATTCAGGGAATCAGCAAGCTTTGCCGTTTTCTCGGTATCAAGACCAATGAAATTCTTACCCATAACGCTTCTCCTTCGCGGTTATATAACAGGTTTATATCTGAATATACGCCTGATCGGCGGTCGTCAGGAAGTTTAGTTTGCTAATCTCGATAATAGGAGCGATGCATGACCCTATAGAAGAAGAAATTCAGATAGCTCTAACCTATCAATCATCTCAATACATTTCATTTAACAATCATTCTCACCCGGCGTCTAATGATCACATTAAAGAACGACACCGGAGACAACCATGAGCGCGTTAAAACTATTCGTACACAACCATGGCACGAATGGCGACCAGTCGCTGATAAAGACGGTAACGTTCGCCCTCACCCATTTTACCGTCGCTTTTACCGTGGCTTACCTGCTCACTGGTGACCTGCTCATCGGAAGCCTCATAGCCATGGTGGAACCGGCCATCAACACGGTTGCCTATTTCTTCCACGAAAAGATCTGGGCGCGGCGCCAGCGAAATACAAGGGTTCCAGAGGGAACGCTGAGCGAGGCGAGGCCTCATATCTGTTGATTCCTTTTAAGGGCCGGTTCAGACACCCGGCCCGCAATCGGTGCAACCCTCCTCTGGCGCCGGTCCGATGCTGAGGTTGCGGTTCAGGTCCTTGAGTGCGGTCCTCAGACCTTCTTCGATAACCGGATGATAAAAGGGCATTTCCAGCATCTCGGTGACGGTCAGCCTTCGCTGGGCAGACCATGCGAGCAGGTGGGCAATATGCTCCGCGGCCGGGCCAAACATCTCTGCGCCCATGAACAGGCCGCTTCCATGCTCTCCATAAACTCTGAGTAGGCCCCGGTTCTTGCCGATAACCCGACTGCGGCCCTGATCCTCGAAGGACACCTCTCCAACGGCAAAACAGCCGCGGCAGCGCTCATCAACCTGGTGAATCGTCAGCCCCACCGTCGCAATCTGCGGATCGGTGAAGACCACGGCCAACGGCGTGCGGCGAAGCCCGGTTCGCACATCCGGGTATGACCCGGCGTTATCGCCCGCGATCCGGCCCTCGTCGGCTGCCTCATGCAACAGCGGCAGACTGTTATTGGCATCGCCTGCGATAAATATGTGGCTCTGGCCACAGCGCAGGGTATGGGGATCAAACAGGGGCCCTCCCTTTTTATCCAGCTCAATACCGGCGTTCTGGATATCCAGCCCGTCGACGTTAGGACGACGCCCGGTAGCCGCCAGCAGGTAATCGAAGGTTTCCGTCGTTGCACCGGCGTTGCCACTCTCAAAGGTAATGGCAACGCCCTCTTCAACACGTTCAACCTTCTTTACATCCGAATCCGGATCCAGAGGAAATTCTTCATTAAACGTTTTCAGCGCGTAATTCCGGATGGTTTCATCCTGGATAGGACCAACCGAACCGCCAACCCCGAACATACGGACACGCACACCCAGCCTGCTCAGGGCCTGGCCCAACTCCAGACCAATCACCCCCGGGCCAAAGACTGCCACCGAATCGGGAAGATCCTGCCATTCGAAGATATCGTCGTTTACAACCAGCCGATCCTTGGCATCTTTCAGGAACCCGGGAACATTGGGTCGGGAGCCAGTGGCGATGATGATACGCCCCGCCTCAACCTCGACATTGCCGTCGACGACCAGACGATTCGGGCTGGCAAACCGGGCGTGGCCTTCCATTCGATGCGCATCCGGAAACTTCTCGACCGAATCAATCACCGAAGCAACAAAGCGGTCCCGTTCGCTTCGCACCCTTTCCATCACCCGCTTTCCGTCGATCCTGATATCCCCGGCAGACACGCCGAAAAGCTCACCAAGCTGCATCTGATGAGCGTTATCAGCGGCCGCGATCAACAACTTGCTCGGCATACACCCGACTCTGGCGCAGGTGGTTCCATAATGGCCGCCTTCGATCAGCACAACCTTGTCGGTTAGTTTGCGCACGCGCTGGTAAGCCACCATACCGGCGGTTCCAGCTCCGATAATGGCAACGTCTACGGTTCGCTTTTCCATACAAGGGTCTCCTGACAGGCATTCCCGGAATCGGGAACAGGGAAGATTGGGACGGCTGTGCCCCCAGTATAGAAGCCGTGACAAGTTTCACCCACACGATGAAAAACGCACCGATTCCGCCTATGCTGTCAGACTTTTCAGGCAACGGACGTCTCAACGGAGGAATTGGGAAGATGCAGAGTTACTGGCCGGAATTTCTGACGGTAGCCTTTGTCCACCTGCTGGCAGTGGCCAGTCCCGGGCCGGACTTTGCCGTGATGCTCAGACAGGCTCTGTGCCAGACCCGACGAAACGCGCTGCTAAGCGCCATTGGTATCGGCGGGGGCATTCTGGTGCATGTCTGTTATTCACTGCTGGGCATTGGCCTGCTGATCCAGCAATCGATCATGCTCTTCAATGTTCTCAAGGTGCTGGGGGCACTTTACCTTGCCTGGATTGCCGTCCAGTGCCTGCAGGCAAGGGCCGGCGGCATTCATGTGGAACAGGATCCGACGGGTGGACAGTCCGGTATTGCAGCCCTGCGATTGGGCTTTCTGACCAACGCGTTGAACCCCAAGGCAACGCTGTTCTTTGTGTCCCTTTTCTCTGTTGTGATCAGCCCAGGCACACCCATTGTGCTCCAGGCCGGCTATGGCATTTACATGGCCCTGGCCACGGCACTCTGGTTCGCCATGGTTGCCATTTTCTTTACCCTGCCCCGTGTCCGCCACGGGTTTAACCGGTTCGGGCACTGGCTCGACCGGCTGATGGGCGGCGTTCTCCTGTTGCTCGCCGGACAGCTACTGCTGTCTACAGTGAGCGGATCAGAGCCTCCGTCTGCGCCCATCCCAGACACGGATCGGTGATCGAACAGCCGTAGCGCAGATCTTCGCCGTCGTCCTGACGCCCCGGCTCCAGAAAGCTTTCCAGCATCAGACCCCGGATATGGTGGTTGCCGGCGCGGCGCTGCGCCATCACGTCCTGGGCAATATCCAGCTGTCGCTCTGACTCCTTGCAGGCGTTGTCGTGACTGCAGTCCACCATGACGGCTGTGGACAATCCTGCCTCTGCCAGGGCGCCCACAGCCTGCTCAATGCTGGACGCATCGTAATTGGTGATACCGCGGCCACCGCGCAACACCAGATGGGTGTCGGGATTGCCCCGAGTAGTAATCATGACCGGCGCGCCTGTTGCCGAAACCCCAAGATGATGATGGGGATGGGAAGCCGATTTCATGGCATTGGTGGCGACGGCGACACCACCATCGGTGCCATTCTTGAAGCCGGTCGGCATGGGTAGCCCACTGACCATCTCCCGATGCACCTGCGACTCGGTAGTTCGGGCACCAATAGCCGTCCAGCTCACCAGATCGCCCAAGTAATCCATTGCGAACGGGCTCAGGGCTTCGGTGGCCAGCGGCAGCCCCATGGCCGCCAGGTTCAGCAACAAGCGACGGGAACGAAGCAGCCCCTCATTCAGATCGCCTGATCCGGTGCGCTCCGGATCGTACAACAGCCCTTTCCAACCCACCGTGGTCCGCGGCTTTTCCAGGTAGGCCCGCATAACGACAAGGAAGCGGTCACTGACTTCATCCGCCAGCGCTTTCAGCTTTTCCCCGTATTCCAGTGCCGCCACCTCATCGTGGATGGAGCAGGGCCCCATGACGATCAACGTTCTCGTGTCGCTGCCCTGCAGAATCTGCCGGATTGCCTGCCGGTGTTTGTCGACCTGCCGGACAATGTCGTCGCTGGCCGGCATCTGAAGTTTGAGCTCCGCCGGCGTTGGCAGAACCACTTCTTCCCGGTGGGTGGCCGGTGATCCGACTACCTGGTGTGTCAGTTCAGTGTTCAAGGACATATTCATGTCAGTGCTTCCGTTTCCCTGCGTCAGAATCAAAAAAGCCCCGGCTGGTGGGCTACCAGTCGGGGCTTTTCGAGTCCGGTGGCAGCCTGGGTTTTCTGCCGGGCTGCCTTCCTCGTTATTCGTTCGATGAAGATCCTATGGGCGGCCCCGGCTCTGGCTAAAATAAAAGCCATAACCAAACCACCAGAAAAACACAGCAGCGACTGCAGCCGCCGGCTTGGCGCCGAAAGCTTGCAAAACATTCAATTGACAGGTCGCGTGTGTCGTCTTCATGCTTTTCAATATATACCCACGGTTTTCACCTTGGCAACCCGCATGCCGGAGTTTTTTCACCACCGACATCAGGGTTGGGAGCAATCAATGGTCTATTTTGTCCGACGATATCCTCTGCAGCTGGCCCTGGCGTTCTTGCTTGGGCTGATCTCCAGCCAGGTTCTGGCCCAGGCCGAGTCCCGCACCTACCAGCTCAACAACAGGCCGGGCGACGATGTGGCGGTGCAGATCCGCGAGCTCTATCAGGGCTCGCCCGTAACCGTGACTGCAAGGGGGCAACAACTGGTGGTGCGCGGCGAACCGCCCTTGCTGGAGGAAATCGGACGGCTTGTCGAAACGCTGGATGTAGCGCCAGTCCAGGTTCGGATCACCGTTCGCTCCAGAACCGACAGCGGCGGCAAGCGCTCAGGTGCCGGCATCTCCGCGTCCAACGGGCAGGCAGGAATATCCGCAGAGCGTCGCGTTACCAGTACCGGCAGCGCTCAGGAACGATCAGTGATCATGCAGGATGGCCAGTCGGCACACATCACCTCGGGCCAGGTCCGGACAATCCCCGTCGCTGTTCGTGGTGGCCGAAATCCTGCTGCCTTTCTACAGCAGGTCGAAACGCGCAGTGGCTTTCTGGTCAGCCCCCAGGTTATTTCTGATCAGGCGGTCGAACTGAGCATTGTTTCCTTCGAGGAAGAACCGGCAAACCTGAACGGCTACGAAACGGAGGCTGTAGTCACCATCCGGCGTGTGGAGCCGGGACAGTGGGTAACACTGGGAAGCACCGCAACCCGATCAACCCAGGAGCGCAGTGGCATTACCTATCAGGTGAACAGCAGTCGGTCCGAGAACCGGAGTTTTGAAGTGCGGGTCGACGTTTTGCCCTGATATCAGGCGTGGCGCTTGCCCAGCAGGACCTGCTTGGCTTCGTTCAGTTTGGCCGCCAGGTAGTCGTTCCCGCCGCGATCCGGGTGCAGTTTCTGCATGAGCCGGCGGTGGGCCATCACGATGTCCTCCTCGGCACAACCGGCTTTCACGCCGAGGATATCGCAGGCTTCGCGCTCTGACATCTGGCCGACCAGATCAGCGCCCGGACCAGCGTGATCGTTCCCCTGCGCATGCCCGTCTTCCCGCTGTTTCGACCCCATGAACCGGTTGATTTCAGGGGCAAACTTCAACAAGGCGGGGAGTTTGCGCAACAGCGGAATAACGGCCGCCACCGCCGCTGTAAGCACATGGATCCGGCCCGTTAGCACCATAAACACCAGCAGTGCGCCGCCCACGACCAGGATAACTTTCCAGGTGGCCGCCTTCTTCTTTTCGGCGGACAACGCACCCCATTGTTTCAGAATCACAAACACGGCGGCTGCCAACGCGATTCCCAGAATCCACTGCATTGTTGATCCTCACCCTGAATACCGTCGTAATTCTGTCACTGTCGCCTGTTACATTACCAGTGCCCTGCGCGGAAAACCCCCCGCCAAGAAAACGACCATGATATCTGTCAAATCTGACCAATCCGAAGTCTAGATAGAAATACTTACAACCCGGTGACATTAGCGACCCTGTTTTGTAGGATGCTATGCTTCCCAAAATCTGACACAGATCCTCAGGACCCGAATCATGCGCACTGCTTCCCGCTTTCTGATCGTCATTATATTTCTCGGCGTAGTGCTCGGAGGCATCTTCGGCTACAAATTCTACCAGTTTGGCCAGATGCAAGAGCAGATGTCCCAGCCCCAACCGCCGGCGCAGATTTCCGCCGTTGAGGCTCAGAACGAAGCCTGGACACCGGCCATCAAGGCCGTGGGCAGTGTTGAAGCCATTAACGGCATCCGGGTTGCCAATGAGGTACCCGGTGTGATTGAGGCCATCAATTTCGAATCCGGCGACGTGGTCAAACAGGGCGATGTATTGATCCGCATTGACGCCGCCATTGATGAGGCTGCCCTTCGCACTCGCCGTGCCGAGGCGCAACTGGCCGAGCAGGAATTCAAACGGGTATCCGACCTGTTACCCAAGCGCGCAGTGTCGCAGTCCCAATACGATGAAGCCAAGGCCAATTTCGACGCCGCCCGCGCGCGGGTCAATGAAGCCGAGGCCCAGTTGAGCAAGAAAATTATCCGCGCGCCCTTCGATGGCACGCTCGGTATCCGGATGGTCGACCAGGGCGAATACATTGCCACCGGCACCCCAATTGTCGAGATCAACATGCTGGATCCGATTTATGTCGACTATACCCTGTCCGAGAAAAACCTGCCGAACGTAGCAACAGGCTATCCGGTGGTCGCCACCGTCGCAGCTGTTCCGGAGCAGGATTTCGAGGGTTCCGTCAGCGCAATCAACACCTCGGTTAACCCGGAGACCCGGACTGTCCGGGTTCGCGCCACGCTGTCTAACCCGGACAACCTCTTACGCCCTGGCATGTTTGCCACCGTATTGACGCAGCAACCGGAAGACAACGAGGTAGTCACGGTGCCGCGCACCGCCATCTCCTACAACACTTACGGCGACTTTGTGTTTGTCGTTGAAGAGAATGACGACGGGAATCTGGTGGTTAATCGTCGCACGGTAACCACCGGCGAAACCCGCAACACCCGCGTAGCCGTTCTGTCCGGGCTGGAAGCCGGTGAAACCGTTGTAGAGAAGGGGTTGCTGCGCCTGCGCGCAGGTCAGAAAGTTGCCATTCAGGACGAAGAGCAGAAGCAGGGGGCGTCTGAGTAATGCGCTTCACCGACATTTTTATCCACCGTCCCGTACTGGCGACGGTGGTCAGCCTGCTGATTCTGCTTCTGGGCGCCCGCGCGGCCATGGAAATGGAAATCCGGCAGTACCCTGAGCTTGAAAGCACCACGGTGACCGTGACAACGGCCTACCCCGGTGCCAGCTCCGACCTGATCAAAGGCTTTATTACCACGCCGCTGCAGCAGGCCATTGCCGAGGCGAGTGGCATTGACTATCTCACATCCACAAGCTCGCAGGGCACTTCCACCATTGAAGCCAAAATGGTGCTGAACTATGACGCCAACGCAGCCCTTGCTGAAATCCAGGCGAAGGTGGCGAGCCAGCGCAACGTTCTGCCGGCGGAGGCCCAGGACCCGGTCATCACCTCCACCACCGGTGACTCAACCGCCCTGATGTATATCGCCTTCTACAGTAACGAGCTGGCGGTGCCCGAGATCACCGACTACCTGACCCGCGTTGTCCAGCCCCGACTGCAGGCGCTTTCCGGTGTCGGCAAGGCCGAACTGCTGGGGCGTAAATTTGCCCTTCGGGTTTGGCTGGATCCGGAGCGCCTGGCGGCCGTCGACATGACACCGCAGGAGGTAGTCGCAAAGCTCCGCGCCAACAACTACCAGGCTGCCGTAGGTAACACCAAGGGCACCTACACCGAAATCAGCATGACCAGCGACACCGACGTCGCTGATCCGGATGCGTTCCGCAACCTTGTCGTCAAACAGTCCGAAGGCACCCAGATCCGACTGCAGGACATCGCCCGAGTCGAACTGGGCTCGGAGACCTACGATCAACTGGCTCTTTACAAGGGACAGCCTGCCACTTACGTGGCGATTGAACTGGCCCCCGGAGCCAACCCGCTGACCGTCGCCGGCCTGGTGAAGGGCGAGCTGCCGGACATCGAAAGCCAACTACCTTCGGGCCTGGATGTTCGCCTGGCTTACGACGCCTCAGACTTTATCGAAGATTCCATCAACGAGGTTATCCAGACACTGCTGGAAGCCATGATCATCGTTCTGGTGGTGGTGTTCCTCTGCCTCGGCTCGGTTCGGGCTTCGATTGTTCCGTCGGTTGCGGTGCCGCTGTCACTGATTGGCGGCGCCTTCATCATGTTGATGTTCGGTTTCTCGCTGAACCTGCTTACCCTGCTGTCGATGGTTCTCGCCATCGGTCTCGTTGTGGATGACGCCATTATCATGGTAGAGAACGTTCACCGGCACATTGAGCAGGGAGAATCCCGTTTTGACGCCGCAATCAATGGTGCGCGGGAAATGGCGGTTCCCATCATTGCCATGACCACCACCCTGGTGGCGGTGTACGCCCCGATCGGCTTCATGGGCGGGCTTGTTGGCTCCCTGTTTACGGAGTTCGCCTTCACGCTGGCCGGTACCGTGGTTATTTCCGGCATTGTTGCCCTGACGCTTTCTCCGATGCTGTCGGGCAAGGTTCTCAAACCCCACGGCAACCCGGGTAAATTCGAAAACCTGGTAGAGAAAACGTTCAACGGCCTCGCCGCCACCTACAAGTCGGCCCTGAGCTCACTGATGCAAACCAAGTCGGTCGTGGTTTTCTTCGCCGTCGTGGTGCTGGGCTCAATCTATTTCATGGTCTCCATGAGCCAGAACGAGCTGGCTCCCACCGAGGACCAGGGCATTCTGTTCTATCAGGGGCTTGGCCCACAGACGTCGACACTGGATTACCTGCTGGAGCACGGCGATGAAATCCAGGAGCGTATGTCGACGGTTCCGGGCTACAACGAAGACTTCATGATCATCGGGATCACCGGCCCGAATGCCGTATTCGGTGGTTTCAAGATGGCGCCCTGGAGCGAGCGGGAAATCAGCCAGTTTGAGGCCCAGCCCAAACTTGATGCCGAGCTCAAAAACGTCACCGGGCTGCAAACCGCAGTCTTCCCGCGCCCCTCACTGCCGGGCTCCGGCGGCGGTTTGCCGTTCCAGTTCGTAATCACCACCGGCAACAACTATGAACAGCTGGACCAGGTGGCTGACGAACTGCTCGGCAAAGCCATGGGCAGCGGTAACTTCATGTTCCTGCAGAAGTCCATCAACTTTGATCGTCCGATCACGCGTATCAACGTTGATCGGGACCGGGTGGCGGACCTTGGCCTGTCCATGCAGGACGTCGGCCAGAGCCTGTCGAGCATGCTCGGAGGCGGCTACATCAACCGGTTCAGCATGGAGGGCCGTTCCTACCAGGTCATTCCGCAGGTAGATCAGCAGTTCCGGCTGGACGCCCAGGCCCTCAATGAGTACTACATTCGGGCAGACAACGGCGAACTGGTGCCGCTGGGCAGCGTCGTCAGCTTCACCCAGGACGTTGAGCCATCCAACCGGACCCAGTTCAACCAGCAGAACTCGCTGACCCTTCAGGGTGTGGTTATGCCCGGGGTGGCCGCTGGCACTGCCATGGATTTCATGGAGCAGACCGCCGCCGAAGTGTTCCCGCAGGGTTACACCTACGACTACACCGGCCAGACAAGACAGTTGGCCACCCAGGGCAGCGCATTGATGGTGACCTTCTTCCTGTCGCTGCTGGTCATCTACCTGGTTCTGGCAGCCCAGTTCGAAAGCTGGCGGGACCCGTTCATCATCCTGGTTTCGGTACCCATGTCGGTAGCCGGGGCAATGGCGTTCATCGTGCTCGGATTTGCCACCATGAACATCTATACCCAGGTGGGTCTGATCACGCTGATCGGGGTGGTGTCCAAGAACGGTATCCTGATTGTCGAGTTCGCCAACCAGTTGCAGAAGGAGCGTGGGCTTAACAAAGTGGACGCGGTCATCGAGGCTGCCGCCATTCGTCTGCGGCCAATCATCATGACATCACTGGCGCTGATCTTTGCCATGGTGCCTCTGCTGATTGCCATCGGCCCGGGTGCAGAAAGCCGCTTTGCCATCGGCCTGACCATCAGCGCAGGTCTTGGTATCGGCACCCTGTTCACTATCTTTGTCTTACCGGCGTTCTATATCCTGCTGGGCCGTGATCATCACGGCTCAGCCGCCGGGGAGAATGGCAACGGGTCCGGACCTGAGGAAAAGTCAGCTCCGGCCGACTGATAGGAAGAAAGGTATCGGGCCCGGCCACGGCAACGTGCGCCGGGCCTTTTTTTGCGTGAGACAATCACGTCTCTACAAGTTCCTCCGCGGACGCAACGCTGCGTCGCAGCAGGTTACGGCGCCATTGGACGGTTTCGCTGGGCAGCTCCCCAAAATGCTCACGGTACATGGCGGCAAATCGGCCAAGGTGGGAAAACCCCTCATCCGCGGCGTACCAGGAGATGTGTGGCACCTCACACTGACAGTCAACCAACCGTTCCCGAACCCGGGTCAATCGAGCCCTCTGATAGAACCGATAAGGCGTAATACCCGTTTCCCGCTTCATCAGGTAGTAGAGATTCCGCTCGCTGACCCCGGCGTAACTTGCCAGTTCCTTGAGGTCGAACTCCCAGGCAGGATCCTGCATGATTTTTTCGACCACTCGCTGCAAACGGCGGTCAAGGTTGCGTTCCGAACACACAGCTGCCTTCCGGGGTGTCCAGGGCGTCGCCAACGTATCGAAAAAGCGGTTCGTCAACTGCCTGGCCTGTTCATCCCCCCGAACAAATGGCAAACGTTCCAGGTAACAGTCAATTATTGCTTCAAGAACGGTAAGACATTGATCAGATGATTGCGCGATCCAGTCACCCAGAGCACCAACATCTGGCCTCAGGATCATAACCTTTGTTCCAGGTGCCAGACGAAGTTCGAACCTGTCTTGTGGAACAAGTACAAGCAGTCGGTCCAGAGGCCGCCAGAGGCCTCCCCGAATGGCGATTTCCGGCACCCCTTCTCGGGGTAATAACAGGACAGATTCGGTTGAACGAAAACCCGACACGTCTATCCCTTTGCTGGCTTTGAGCGAAATAACCCGACCGCGCGCACTATCAAGAGCAGAGAGAGAACCAATACTGCCGTCGCCCGAATGCGGGCGGCATTTTATATCGTCGCAGCCAGACAGCACACGGAGAGCGGTGATCCACTCCTCAAATGAGGCGTTATTCAGCCTCAAATACGCGTCCAGATCCGGTTTTGGAGATGTCTTTCTCATTTGAGCCCTGAAACAAAATATTGGGCTACTTCTATAGGAGGCAACACTTTCCCACTAGCCATATCTTGCAAAACCCTGTGAATTTTAGGGTTATTTGCTCTTCTCTTGACTGTGGTCAATCAGATTGGCGCTCCATACTCTCCAGGGAGCCGGCCGCGCCATCAAATATCCCTGTCCTCTCTGGCATTTCAATTCTCTCAGTTTTGCGTGCTGCTCGGCGTTCTCGATTCCCTCAGCAACCACCTCCAGTTCAAGGGCATCGGCAATTGCCAAAATCGCGGAGACGATGCGTGAATCTCGCGATTCCCCACCCAGTCTTTGAGTAAACTGACGATCAATTTTCAGCACCTGAACTGGCAACGTGTGAAGGTAGGCAAGCGAAGAGTAACCTGTGCCAAAATCATCAATGGCGACGACAACCCCCTGCTCACAGAATTCCGCCAGCCTGTCGAGACATTGACGTGAAAGATTCATCAAATGGGTTTCGGTAATCTCGATTTCAGGGCGCCAACCCACTGCTCGAATTCTCTCGAACAGTGGATTCAAGAGGGCTTCAAGACGGGAGTCCGTGATCTGCCGGGCCGAAATATTGAGAGCAAGCCGCAGACCACGGAGAAATGAGGCGGGGAATTCGGAGAGATCCGACTCAATGCAACGGACCAAATGCTCCGTTAGCTCGTGGATATGGCCTCGTTGTTCGGCGATCGGCACAAAATCAGCGGGTGACACGGCACCGAATTCGGGGTGGGTCCAGCGTAGAAGTGCCTCCAGCCCGGCCATCTTGCCGGTATCGAGGTGGTACTGTGGCTGGTAAACAACCGTGAACTCCTCCGGTGCCGTTTTCAGTGAAACAATTAACGCCTCGGATAGCAGCTCGGCCTGCCGACCCTGTTCGGTGTCGACCGCATCGTAAATCCGGAAACAGGCCCGCCCCGCAAGCTTTGCTGCGTACATGGCCCGATCCGCGTTCTGCAGAAGCTCGGATGCCTGACTGCCATGGTCCGGATAGACGGCGGCGCCAACAGATGACGACAAAAAATACTCGCGATGATCGACAATCACTGGCGCCCTGAAGCTCTGAACCATCCGCTGACACACGCTCTCAAGGTCATCATCATTCCGCAGCTCGATGATAGCGGCGAATTCGTCACCCGACAGGCGGGCCACGACATCCCCGCGGCGAAGCACACTCTGGATACATAGAGCTGCCTGCTGCAAAACCCGGTCACCACAATCATGTCCATGCAAATCGTTTACGGACTTGAAGAAATCCAGGTCGATATAGAGCACCGCAAACGCCTGACCGTCCTTTACCCTCTGTGAGACACGCGCCTTGAGGAACTCCTGAAACAGCGCGCGATTGGGCAGCTCGGTCAACGGGTCGTAATAGGCCAGCGAGGCGAGGCGCTCATCGTCAGCCGTCATATCACCGACATCCATGAAAACGCCGGCGTAAAACCGATGGTTTTCATGCTCAACCGGATAGATCATCAACCACTGTGGATAGGTCTCGCCGTTCTTGCGCCGATTCCAGACCAGTCCCTCCCAGCGCCCCTTATGACCAATGGCCCTCCACATGGATTGATAGAACTCGCGGGAGTGAAATCCCGAGCTGAGCACAGAAGGGGGTTGGCCAAGCACCTCGTCCGACCGGTAGCCGGTGACTGAACGGAATTTCTCGTTCACGTAAAGAATTCTTGGCTCCCTGGTTGCCAGCATGATGGCTTTTGGGTGGTTGTCGACGAGAGCCCTGAAATCTTGTTGTTGTAATGCCTGCATGCACTGCTCACTCCTTTTTAGCAGCCCCTGAATCATGTCCGATCAGTTCCACCCACCAGCATAAGCAGTATCTGTCGCCAACCTAGCCACATATTGCAAAAGACGAGAAACCACCAGGGGAAACAGCAAATAGATGAACATATTTTCATTTATTGCAATAACCGGATATTCAGGACAAAAGAACGGGTTGATAGTAGGCCAACAACGAGAAAAACACTGACCCGTGCAAGGAAACGCCATGCGAGTCAACGAACCGGTCACTCAGAAAGAACAGGTTTACCCGGACCACTACCACCTGATCACCACCACCGACCTTCGGGGCAAGATCACCGCCGCAAACGAAGAGTTTGCCGGAGTCGCTGGCTATACAATTGACGAACTGGTCGGCCAGCCCCACAACCTGATACGGCATCCGGACATGCCGCCGGGGGCATTCGAAAATCTCTGGCAAACCATTAAATCCGGCGAATCCTGGCGGGGTATGGTGAAGAACCGCTGCAAGAACGGCGATCATTACTGGGTGGACGCTTTTGTTACGCCAATTCGCAAAGACGGCGAGATTGTTGAGTTCCAGTCTGTTCGCACACGCCCCCGACCAGATCAGGTTGCCCGGGCGGAGAAACTTTATTCGGCCTGGAAACAAGGCAAAGTCCCCCGCAGATACCTTGCAGTCAGTCCGCCCCTGGCATTGAAACTGGGCTGCCTGTATGGACTGCTGGCGGTTGCCCTGCTCTGGTTCGGACTTTCAGAGCTCGCCCTGTCCCATCTAGTGACATTGCAAGGGCTGCTGCTGGCAGTATTCGCGGTACTGGTCTGGCTTACCCTTCCTGTGATGCGCAGCGCCAGATCGGCTTGTACCGAGACCCACCCGGCCATGCCCTGGATCTATACCGGACGCAGGGATGAAGGTGCCTGGATCGAATTTGATCGCCAGAAACGGGATGCCGTTCTTCGGGCCGTTTCCGCCCGCATGCACGCCAATGTGGGCAAGCTCCACGGCCGGAAACAGCGGACCGTCGAGTGGGTCGCCAACTCTGTAGCCAGCATCCGCAGCCAGCAGGGCGATATCCAGGACATAACCCGTGCTTTTGAGGAGCTGGCGGAAAGCGTGCGGCGGGTCAGCGAACTGACCGCACGGACCCACGACGCAACGGACGACGCGCGCCAGTCAGCCAACCAGTGTCGCGGGCAGATGACATCCATGAATCAGTCGCTGTCCGAGCTTGGCGGGCAGCTCTCTGTGGCCAATGACCGCATGCAGGCGCTGTCCGAAAAAAGCGATGCCATTGGCATGGTTCTGGATGTGATCTCCGACATCGCCGAGCAGACCAATTTGCTGGCTCTCAATGCCGCCATCGAAGCGGCGCGAGCCGGCGAATCAGGTCGCGGCTTCGCCGTGGTTGCCGATGAGGTTCGGGGCCTGGCGCTGAGAACCCACGAATCCACCCGCAAGATCGATGAGATGATCGGAGCCCTGCAGACCGAAACCCGGGAAGTGGTTGAGGTGATCAACAACGGAACACGCTGCTGCGAGCAGACAGCCGGCATTGCCAGTGAAGCCAGCGAAACGCTGGAGGCGACGCTCAGGGATGTGGATGTCATTACCTCCTGCACCCACGAGGTAGCCGGCGCGACGGAAGAGCAGGCCGCACTGAGCGTTCAGGTGGAACGGCAGGCAGCAAGGCTTCTGGAACTCGGAAACCGGTCGGTACAGAGCAGTGAAAACGCCCGGGAAGAGTCGGAACACCTGGGCAATAACGTGGATCAGGCCCAATTGCTGACCAGTCATTTCCTGCAGATGCTGTGCGACCGACTGCTGCCGGCACCAGCGCCCCGGAACCGGCAACGATTCCCCGAGCCGACGCAATAAGGTAGGCTGGCGATCAACCCTCTGAGCAACCGTGGAAGATCGCTGCAACCGTGACTCTTGGAACCCTGTTCTGGCTATTCGTGGCCGGATTCGCTGTCTGGTACTGGTGGCGGGCCAAAGCCATCAAGGATTTCGTGCTGCAGGCCGCGCGTCGCTACTGCAAAAGCATGGACGTGATGCTGCTGGATGACGCGGTATTCCTCCGTGGTCTCTGGTTCAAACGCGACGATCAGGGCCGGATCCGCGTATGGCGCCGCTTCCTGTTCGATTTCACGTCTACCGGCGAGGAACGCTACACCGGCCGCATCATCATGCTGGGCCAGCGTATTCAGCATATGGAACTGGAACCCCACCGGTTTTCCTGAATACGCAGCCTTCCTGTCCTCACCCATTTGGGCGATTCCTGATCGCTCCTGACATACCAATAATCGACAACGCATCGACGACCGTCGGCTGCCTGATGCAGCCGTCAACAAAAACAACAGGAGTCACACATGCGTATTCGATTTACCACAGCAGTTGTGCTGGGGCTGGCCTTGCTGTCCGCCTCATTTTCAAGCCACGCCGGCTACACCCAGACCCGCCACCCGATTGTCCTGGTTCACGGCGTCACCGGGTTCAACACCATCGGCGGCCTGGTGAACTACTTCCATACCATTCCCTGGAATCTTGAGCGCAGTGGCGCACAGGTCTATTCCGCCAGCGTGTCCTTCGTCAACAGCAGTGAGCAGCGGGGCCAGCAACTGGCGAACTACGTCAACAGCCTCGGCCATTCCAAAGTCAACCTGATGGCCCACAGCCAGGGCGCGCCTACCTCCCGGGTGACTGCAGCCCTGATTCCTCACCGTATTGCCTCAATCACCTCCATCGACGGCGTTAACAAGGGCTCCAAAGTGGCCGATGTGGTCCGGGGAATCCTTCCGCCGGGTAGCTATGTCGAAGGCGGCGCCAACGCCATCGCCAACGCCCTGGGCGATCTGATCAATGCCTTGTCCGGAGCAGACAACCCTCAGAACGGGCTGGCGGCGCTGGAGACCCTCACCACACCTGGTACAACCAGCCTGAACGATGCCCTTGGCTGGAAAGGCGTGAACCGGAATAGCTGCGCCGGAACCAGCGAGGATGTCTGGATAGACGGCAATCGCATCAAGTTCTTTTCCTGGACCGGCCGGGGCGTGTGGACCAATGCGTTCGACATTACCGACCCGTTCCTGGGTATCACTTCACTGGCCTTTGGCAGCGAGCCCAATGACGGGCTGGTAGGCGTCTGCTCAACCATGATGGGCCGGGTGATCGGCACCCACTACGACATGAACCACGTGGACGCCATCAACCACCTTCTCGGAGCCCGTTCTCTGTGGACCAACCCTGTCACCCTTTACCGCACCCAGGCCAACCGGCTTAAAAACCGCGGTCTGTGAGGTGACCATGAAGCGGACATCCATCGAAGCGCGTCGGTGGCTGTTCCCGGGTGCACTGGCGGCCGTCCTGGTCGCCGGTGCTCTCTGGTATGGCCTTGCCGGAACAGCCCAGACAAACGCCGAAATTTCGGCTTCAATGCCACCATCATCCGCGGCCCCGGCGAAGTCGCCAACGCCAGCATCCGAGCACAGCGCCAAAGCGGTCCCGGAAGAGCCTTCTTCTGGACAGGAGCAATCCCGAACTCCTGATTCCCTCGGGCCGACCCCGTTTGCGGCGTCGCTATCAGGGACACAAATTGACGGCGCCCTGACAGCCGATGACAACGGCGAGCTGGTTATCAATCTCCGGGTGCGTGACTTTTTCGATTACTTCCTCAGCACGGTCGGCGAGGTGACTCCGGAAACAGCCATTCAACAGATCGAAACCATGGCCAGGAACCACTTGCCTGAGCCCGCTTCCACCCAGGCGCTGGCGCTCCTCGATGAGTATCTCGCCTATAAGCAGGCGTCACTGCAAGTCCTGCAAACCCGACTCGACCCAGCCCGAACGGAGGATCCGGGCTATCAGCTGACGGCGCTGGGCGATGCCCTGGCACAGCTGAAAGAACTGCGCGCCAGCACCTTCAGCCCTGATGCCCACCGGGCTTTCTTCGGGCTTGAGGAGGCTTACAGCGAATACACACTGGCGACACTGGCCATTCAGCAGCGCACAGACCTGAGCGAACAGGGCAAACAGGCACTCGTACAGTGGCACCGCAATCAGTTGCCCGAGGAATTGAGGACAACCGAAAAACACCTTCACGCGAGCAGCCGACAACAACAGGCCCGGACAGCAGCCATTGAATCTGCCTCGTCTCCGGAAGCCGCCGGCAGGCAACTGGAAGAGCTTGGCGTGGGTCCGGACGGTGTCGAGAGCGTCGTAAAGTATCTCAAGCAGCGTAAGCGCTTCGACCAGCGCTCCGATGCGTTCCGGGACGCGATGGAACGGGAGGAATCCTCGGGTCTGACCGAGGCCGACATCCAGGAACAGCAAGAAGCTCTGCTGGAACAGCATTTCCCGGATGAGCAGGACAGAACCTGGGCACGGCTGAAGATGCTCGGTAACGGCTGACCGGAATGTGCTCGGGTTCGCGAAGCCAGTCGGCCGGGGCGGATACAATCCAGAAACCTGCCCGACACTGGAAATGGCCATGACAACCGAGCAGATCAGACAACAACAGGCCGCCGGATTTCGGAACCTGCGCTTTGCGCCCGATCTGGAGGAAGCTTACCGGCGAACCCGGTCCGGACTGATCCGACAGCGAGCCCGGCCCGTTTCAGTGGCCGGCCTGTTCCTTTTTTTGATCTACGCGGTTATGGATGCACTGACCCTGCCGCCAGAACTGGCTCAGGTCACGGTCTCCATCCGGCTCGCCGTCACCTGCCCGGTGATTGCATCAGTTGTCTGGCTCGCCTACCGCGCGTCTCCCTCGGACAGGCTCTTCGAGCGCATCTATACCCTGGCCTACCTCGTAGGTGGCCTGAGCGTGGTCGCAATCATTGCCGCCGCGCGACAGGTTGCCTTTCCGCTGCCCTACGAGGGCATGATCCTGATGCTCATGTTCGGATACTTTGCCATGGGGCTGCCGTTCTTAAGCGCGTCCATGGTCTCGCTTGTTCTGATCGTCGGCTACCTTCTGACCGAACTCTGGAGCGGTATGTCCGGCTCCGACATAGCGACCAACCTGTTTTTCCTGACCACGGCCAACCTTATCGGCATGGTTGGCGCGTGGACCAGTGAATACCGCCACCGAGCGCACTTTCTGGACCGCAAGCTGCTGGATCACATGCATCAGGCGGCCCGCGACGAGAGCCGGCGAAAAACGGAACTGATCACCGCAGCCAGCCACGACCTGCGCCAGCCTCTGAACGTGATCGACATAACGCTGGAAAGCCTGTCGCCAAGCAAAGACGGCCCCGCAGCGCACCCGGCCACCCAACAGTTGCGGGACATGATTCGTCATCTCCGGCGCCTGCTGGGCACCGTATTCGACAGCGCACGGCTCAACGAGGGCATGGTGCAAGCCGTTGTCCGACCAACCACACTGGCACCGGTATTCCGGGATCTCAACGATTTGCTGGCGGACTCGCTTGGCAATAACAAGATAGAGGTTCGGATTGACCACCCGGGTAGTGATCTTCAGGTTATGGCGGATCCATCACTGTTGTCGCGGATCCTCCAGAACCTGATATTCAATGCGGTGCAACACAGCAGCGGCACGGCCGTTACCCTGTCAGCAAAAGCCATGGGCTCACATGTGTTGCTGGAGGTCGCGGATGACGGCATCGGCCTGCCACCCGGGCTGGTGGATAACCTGTTCTCACCCTACGTGAGGGGCGCAGGCCCCAGTGAGTATCCGGGTCTGGGACTTGGCCTGACCATTGTTCAGGAATTTGTTGCGCTGATGCGGGGAGAGTGCGGCGCCGAGTCGAGGTCTGGCGGGGGGTCTGTGTTCTGGGTCCGGCTTCCCGCGGCCGTCACAACCACCCACGAGCCCGCGCCAGATTCACGCATTCTGTCCGGTTGTGAACACCAAGCTGGGTAAAAATCGCCTTGAGATGGGTTTTCACCGTGTGCTCCGTCAAATTCAGGCTCTGGCAAATCCGTTTATTGGGAAAGCCCTGGGCCAACAACAGGAGCACGTCCATTTGCCTCGGGGTCAACGACAGCCCCGGTGCCACAGGATCGTTACCGCCAGGGAAATACCTCTCACCGCGGCTTACAGAGCGGACCATGCTCACCAGCGCCGACCGCCCGGCAGATTTCGCCAGAAAGCCACTGGCACCGGCTGCCTGCGCAGCTCTTACCGTAGCTTCGTCTTCACTGCTGGAAATGATCACCACCGGAGGTGGCTCCCTGTGGCTTGCCAGCCTGGGTAACAACGCCAATCCTGTTTCGCCCTGCAAAGCGATATCGAGCAGGATCAGCTGAAAATCGTCCTGACGGACCAACAAATCCGAGGCGCCCTCAACGGTGCTGGCGATCACAACGGATTCGGCCAAGCCTTCCTGACGGATCAGGCCCGCCAACCCCTGGGAAAAAAGGGCATGGTCATCGACCAGCAACACCTTCTTCATGGGAACTGGTCGTGCGCCCGCAGCAGGGGCCTGCCCGGCTTTCGATGTTATGGCATCCATGGATGTGCCTCTGCCCGCTGTGTTTATTTTTGTTACGGCGGATGCGTCACTATAGGCCAGCCGAACGCTGCGCTCCGCGCACTGCTTAACATTTTTTTACAGGGACCTGCGGCCTTGCGTCCCAATGTGTAGGCAGTGAAACACAAATGTCATATTTCTGAAGCATCCTTCCAGCTTCTCAACCAACTGTCTGGTAAGGGTTTTTCGAAAGATGCCGCGATTCACACGGATGACTGCAACACTCCCGGGACTGCTACTGCCCGCTCTTATGGCCTTTCAGGCCCAGGCCTATGACCTGGAAATCCACGGTTCCAATACCGTTGGCGCTACCCTGGCGCCAATGCTCGTTACCGGCTACCTGGAAGAGCATGGCGGCGGGCAGGTTGCAGCCAGGGGCACGGGAGTGGAAAACGAAAAGATCCTGCGAGCGCCTGTGAACAACCGGGCGGCCGAGGTGCTGGTTGCAGCGCACGGATCAAGCACCGGCTTCAAGGCGCTGGCCGCCGGCGAGGCCGACATCTGGGCCTCTTCCCGCCCGGTCAAACCACAAGAAGCGGAGCAATTCCAGGCCCGGGCGGATCTCACTGCGCCCGAGAGCGAACACGTGATTGCCATTGATGGACTGGCCATTCTGGTACATCCATCCAACCCCGTCAGCAAGATGAGTATCGAAACCCTGGGCCGTGTGTTCTCCGGCCAGATCCGGAACTGGTCAGAGCTGGGCGGCCCGGACCGGCCGATCCACCTCTATGCCAGGGATGACCGCTCCGGCACCTGGGACACCTTCAAATCCCTGGTGCTGGGGAAACAGTTCGAACTGGACAGCAATGCCAAACGCTATGAATCCAACGACCAGCTATCGGATGATGTTAGCCGGGATCCGTCGGGCATTGGCTTCTCCGGCCTGGCCTCAGTTCGGGACAGCAAACTCCTGGCTATTTCGGAAGGCAATGCACCAGCACTGCGCCCCAACCAGCTCACCGTCGCCAGCGAGGACTACCCGCTGTCACGGCGTTTGTTCATGTACACGCCGGGAAGCGATGTCCCAGCGCTTTCCGCCGGTCTGATCGGATTCGCCCTGGGCCAGCAAGGTCAGGCACTGGTGGCCGAGTCCGGCTTTATCTCTCAGAACCCCATCGCAGTAAAGCCGGAATTCGACGACGCGACGCCCGAGAGCTTTCGCCGCCTGACCGGCAACTACCATCGCCTGACGGTCAATTTCCGCTTCTCAGAAGGCCGGACCAAGCTCGATAACAAGGCCCGCAGGGACCTGCAGCGGGTTCAGCAGTACCTGATCCAGAACGGCCGGCCCGCTGACGACCTGCTATTGATCGGGTTTGCCGACACCCAGAGTCATGAATTACGTGCCCAGATGATCTCCGAGCTCCGGGCCCTGTCCGTCCGCAAGGCGCTTCAGGAAGTGGATGTTCCTGACGTGGCCTACACCGGCTACGGCCAGTACATGCCGGTTGGTGGCAGTGGCAGCCGGCGCAATGGTCGCGTGGAAGTCTGGATCAAATCCCGCTAGTCGAGACCAAAGTCTGACGAAAAACTGCGGCAATCACCTATCCGCCACGACATCACAGATATGTTTGGGTTTCCTATACTGACGGGGTCATTTCCAACCAACAGACAGGGACAATGGACATCCAAAACGACCACCGTTACGCGATCAACCTGAACGTCCGGGGTATTCAGCCCTCGGCCACCCTTCGAATCAATGAGCTGAGCAATCACCTCAAATCCGAGGGCAAGGACATTATCAAACTCGGGCTGGGGCAGTCCCCTTTCCCGGTTCCCGATCGCGTGGTGGAGGCGCTCAAGGAGCACGCCCACGAAAAGGACTATTTGCCGGTAAAAGGGCTCAAAGGCTTACGCGAGGCAATCGCCGGCTATATTCGCCGGAGTGAGCGCATGCACTGCACCTGGGAAGACGTGCTGATTGGCCCGGGCTCCAAGGAACTGCTGTTCATGCTGCAGCTGGCCTACTATGGTGATCTGCTGATCCCGCGTCCGAGCTGGGTCTCCTATGCCCCGCAAGCCCGGATCATCGGCCGCTCGGTTCACTGGCTGCCAACCCATGCCGAGAACAACTGGCAGCTTACCGCCGAAGAGCTGGATATCATCTGTCGGGATGATCCCTCGCGGCCCCGGATTTTGATCCTGAACTACCCGTCCAACCCCACCGGCTGCACCTACACCGACGACCAGCTACTGGCCATTGCCAATGTGGCCCGAAAATACCGGCTGATCCTGCTCTCCGATGAGATCTACGGTGAGGTGCATTTCGAGGGCAGGCACAAATCCATTGCCAGGTATTACCCGGAAGGCACCATCATCAGTACCGGCCTCAGTAAATGGGCCGGTGCCGGCGGCTGGCGCCTTGGCACATTCATTTTCCCCCGGGAACTGAGGCCCCTGCAGGACGCCATGGCCATCATCGCCAGTGAAACCTACACCGCGACGAGCGCGCCGATCCAACACGCGGCCATTGCAGCGTTCAATGGCGGTGACGACATCGACGAATACCTTAAACAGTCCCGTCGGGTGCTGAAGGTTGTTGGCGAGTACATGCACCGTCGACTGAGCGACATGGGCGCGGTAGTCCAGAAACCGGAAGGCGCGTTCTACCTGTTCCCGGACTTCTCCGGCTTCCGCGAACAACTGGCCAGTAAAGACATCAAGACCAGCCAGGCCCTCTGCCAGGCCCTGCTGGAAAACACCGGCGTGGCCATCCTGCCGGCCAGCGATTTTGGCTTCGTGCCGGATCATCTGGCGGCGCGCCTGGCCTTCGTCGACTTCGACGGCGCCGAATCCCTGGAGCTCGCCGGCGGCGACTATGCCGAACAGGAACTGGGCGACGACTTCGTGAAACAGGCTTGCCCGCGGCTGGTCACCGCCATGGACAAGATGGAGCAGTGGCTGAACAGCCTCTGATCCTGCCGTGTTAGACTGGCGCCCTCATTCTCTAACGGGATATCAACGGGGGCGCCATGTCTGATTCAGTTTCTCTGCTCGAGATTACCGACTTTGCCGAAAACCTGGCCCGCGAGGCCGGCGAACTGATTCGCCGCGAGCGGGACAACAACGCCCTGCGCACCGATTACAAGCATCAAACCGAGCTGGTAACCCACGCCGACGTGATGGCGGACGAATTCATCACAGGCGCCATCCGCAAACGCTTCCCCGGTCACCGGATTCTCTCGGAAGAGACCATGCCGGACCTTAGCCAGGCCGAGGAGCTGGATACCCCCCTCTGGATCGTCGACCCCATCGATGGCACCGTGAACTATGCCTATGGCCATCCCCAGGTAGCCGTCTCCATTGCCTATGCCGAAAAAGGTCGGGTTCAGGCCGGTGTGGTGCATGCGCCCTTCCCCGGCGAAACCTTCCGGGCGACCCGCTCAGAGGGCGCCACGCTGAACAACCATCCGATCCGCCACAGCGGCGCCACCGTGCCCCGGGATGCCCTGTTTGCAACCGGCTTCCCCTACACCAAGGACGCCCTGGAACCGCTGGTCAAACGCCTGGATGCAATGATTCACCAATGCCGCGACCTGCGGCGCATCGGTTCCGCGGCACTGGATATCTGCTGGGTGGCCTGTGGCCGACTGGATATCTACTATGAAAACGTCAGCCCATGGGACTTCGCCGCCGCCCGCCTGATCGCCCTGGAAGCAGGCGCCACCGCTGGCCATTTCAGTGAAGTGCCCGACGGTTATCCTGCCGACCTCTGGGGCCGCGATATCCTGATTTCGGCCCCGGCTCTTTGGGAGCCTGTTCGGTCTATCCTGCGGTCTGCCTCTGGGTACGACTGATTGTGCTTGTGATTGCCTTCGGGGGTTGTCACTAGCCTGTTAACTTCGGGGCGGGCACAGGATGGGAACCTGCTCCCCGAAACCGCTACGAGCACATTCATGTGCTCGTAGCGGTTTCGGGAAAGCCCTTCCTGCCTTCGCCTCACCACCGGATCTATCAGGCTACCAAAAGGAGGCCAACTCCAAGCTCAGCCCCAAACACCTTCTGCAACCAACCCCCAACTCTCGTCGAAGTCAGTAGAAGGCAACCGCGAGAACGAGGAGCGGATAAACCGCTGGATCCGCCCTTCAACAAAAACCAGTACAAAGTCCGCGCCGCGAGCAGACGTCGTCCGGGGCCGCAGGCCCTGGCGGATTTCGCCTTCTTTGAGGGTTTGCCGTACCTGGGTTTCCAGGCGCTCGAAGAACTGGGAGGCACGCTTGCGCAGGGTGTCGTTCTCGCCCATCAAAGCATCACCGGTCAGCACACAACACAGCCCCGGATTGCGTTCAGCAAAGACCAGCACCAGGTGCACCAATTGCTGGAGACGAACCCGCACGTCCTCCTGCTCCTGCAGGATCACCTGACAGCGAGAGAACACGGCCTCTTCAGCAAACTCGATAAGCGCCTCGAACATTTTCCGCTTGCTGGGAAAGTGCCGATACAAAGCCGCCTCGGTAACGCCCACGGATTTGGCGAGACCGGCGGTGGTGATACGGGCGCCCGGATCAGTCTCCAGGAGTTCCACAAGAGCATGGAGAATCGCCTCGCGGCGACTGGGTTTCTGGTCAGTCATGGCAGGACAGCAGCGCTCTGATTTATCGTTGTCGGGGCCGGTCGTTCAGCGCCGGCCCTCGGTTATCGTTAGTCAGGATTGTGCCCGAGATCAGAAGAAGGTGCCATCAATGGGCGAGGATGCGCTGGCATAGAGCTTCTTGGGCATCCGGCCCGCCAGATAGGCTTCACGACCAGACTCAATGGCCAGGCGCATGGCATTGGCCATTCGGATCGGGTCTTTGGCCTGGGCAATGGCGGTATTCATCAGTACGCCGTCGCAGCCCAGCTCCATGGCGATGGTGGCATCCGACGCGGTGCCAACACCGGCATCCACCAGCACCGGAACATTCGCATTCTCTACGATCAGACGGATGTTATACCGGTTCTGGATACCCAGGCCGGAACCGATCGGGGCACCAAGGGGCATGATGGCCACACAGCCCATCTCTTCCAGACGCTTGGCCAGCAGCGGGTCGTCCGAACAGTAGACCATGACCTTGAAGCCGTCCTTGATGAGCTCTTCGGCGGCAACCAGGGTCTCGGTCATGTTCGGGTAAAGGGTTTTCTCCTCACCAAGAACTTCCAGCTTCACCAGGTCGTGGCCATCCAGAAGCTCGCGGGCCAGCTTGCAGGTGCGGACGGCGTCTTTCGCGGTATAGCAGCCCGCCGTGTTGGGCAAAATGGTATAGCTGCTTGGGGAAATCACATCCAGCAAGTTCGGCTCATCCGGGTTCTGGCCAAGGTTGGTCCGGCGCACCGCAACGGTAACAATTTCGGCACCGCTGGATTCGATGGCATGGCCGGTTTCCATCATGTCACGGTATTTGCCGGTCCCGACGAGCAAACGGGACTGGTAGACCCGTCCGGCAATTTCGAGCGGTCTGTCTTCTGGAAGCTGGAGTTCGGATGTCTCTGTCATAGTGTTCCTGAATCGTTTGTTACGGGAGGATGGGAACCGCCGTCATGGGTGGGCTGGGCAGACTGTTCAGCCGCCGCCAATGGCGTGAACGACTTCTACACGGTCGCCATCGCTCAAGGTAAATTCCGGGTGCCGGCTTCGTGGCACTATGTCCTCGTTCACCTCAACCGCCAGCCGCTTGCCGGCCAGCGCCATCTTTTCAATCAGCGTGGCAATGGTAGCGCCACTCGGCAGCTCCATTTGATCGCCATTTACCTGAACCTGCATCGTGACTCTTGAACCTCTGTATTCTTCACTTGTTCCGGCGGAGACCGGAGGTTATTAACAGCGCCCAGCCCACCATGAAACACAACCCACCAAGGGGCGTGATCGGACCGATCCAGCGGATGTCTGTCAGCACCAGAAGGTAAAGACTGCCACTGAATAACAGAATGCCGGCCAGGAAAAACCCGGCCGACCAGGCCAGTAGCTTTCTGGACAGGCCCTGTGCAGCCAGCAATGCCAGCAGAACCAGCGCAATGGAATGATACATTTGATATGTGACGGCGGTCTGGAAAACTTCAAGGCCCCGCTCACTGACCAGATTGCGCAGCCCGTGTGCACCGAAAGCGCCGGCCATCACTGCCACCAGGGCCAGAAAAGCACCTGCCAACAGCGGTAACCGAAGAATCCCTCTCCTGGCCGGTCGTACGGATTCAGCAGTCACAGTGGATCTTTTCTCCCGAATCCAGGTTCATCATGGTCAGTGCGCCACCCCAGACACACCCGGTGTCCAGGCCGACAAAACGGTCACTGCCGGTTTTTCCTTCCAGGGCTGCCCAGTGCCCAAACACCACCCGCACATCGTCATTGCGGGGAAAATGAAACCACGGCTGGTAACCTTCCGGCGCGCTGTCGACGCTTTCCTTGGCCGCCAGTTCCAGAGAGCCATCCTCGGCAATAAAGCGCATGCGGGTGAAATAGTTGGTAATGACCCGCCAGCGGTCCATTCCCTGCAGGGACTCGTCCCAGCGCTCGGGCTGATTGCCGTACATATGGGCAAAGTATTCCTCGGCGGTTTCGCCCCGGATCACGGCTTCAACTTCCCTGGCACACTCCATTGCCTGGCTGACCGTCCAGATATGGGGCAAACCGGCGTGGGTCATCACCAGATTCCGGGCCGGGTCGTGAACACAGAGATTCTGCTGCCGGAGCCAGTTAACCAGCGGCTCGTAATCCGGAGCGTCAAGGATATCCGACAGGGTGTCTTTGCGACGCGTCTGATGACCGCCCAGGGACACCGCCAGCAGATGCAGGTCGTGATTGCCAAGCACGACGACCGCCGAATCCCCAAGGCTCTCGATGTATCTCAGGGTTTCCAGCGAGGACGGGCCGCGGTTGATCAGATCGCCGGCCACCCATAGACGGTCACGGGAGGGAGAGAAATCCACTTTCTCCAGGACATCCCTGAGACGCTCGTAACAGCCCTGAATATCGCCGATCGCGTAGTCAGTCATCACTTACCTCGTTTGCCGGATTGGCTGCACCCTTCTCGGTAAAAAGCAGGTCGGCAATCGCCACGAAATCGGCCAGTGCGAGGTTCTCCGGTCGCAGACCGTCATTGATGCCAAGGCTCCGGAGCTGTTCGGCCGACACCATGCCGCCCAGTGCCTTGCGGAGAGTTTTCCGCCGGGCGTTAAAGGCTGTGCGGACCACGGCCTGAAGTGTCGTCAAATCCTTCGCCGGGTGTGGCAGGGTCTTGTGAGGCACCAATCGGACAATCGCCGAATCCACCTTGGGCGCCGGTCGAAAAGCGCCGGGCCCAACTTCAAACAGCGGCTGAACCCGGCAGAAATACTGGGTCATAATCCCAAGACGCCCGTAATTGTTGTCACCCGGCACCGCTGCCATTCGTTGAACCACCTCTTTCTGCAGCATGAAGTGCATATCCTGCACAACACCGGCCTGGGACAGCAGGTGGAAAATCAGCGGTGTGGAAATGTTGTACGGCAAATTACCGATGATCCGCAGGGGGCGATCCACCATGAGCTGGCTGAAATCAAACTTGAGTGCGTCCGCCTCGTGAATCCGGAATTCGGGATAGTTGAAGAACTTGGTGCGCAGCACCGGAATCAGATCCCGATCCAGTTCCACAACCTGGAGCTTCGGGTTCACCGCCAGTATTTCCTCGGTCAGTGCGCCCAGTCCAGGGCCAATTTCCACGATGGCGTCATCGGGTTTCGGGTTAATGGCGCGGATGATCTGCTCTATGACTCCCGGATCATGGAGGAAATTCTGGCCAAACCGTTTTCTGGCCTGGTGGCCGGCTTTGTTGCTCACGAACGGGTCTCTTCAATTGCAGATTTTCGACAACGAGCCATTTGCTCGCCTATCTTCAGGGCCGTATGCAGACTGCCGGCATCGGCTCGACCGGTTCCCGCCAGATCCAGAGCCGTGCCATGATCCACGGACGTGCGCACAATCGGCAGCCCCAGGGTAATGTTCACCGCACGCCCAAAGCCCTGAAACTTCAGCACCGGCAGCCCCTGATCATGATACATGGCCAGAACCGCATCGGCCTGGTCGAGCCAGTGCGGGGTAAACAGGGTATCCGCAGGTAAAGGTCCGGTCAGAGAAATGCCTTCGGCACGCAGAGCCTCCAGGGTTGGCTCGATGGTGTCGATTTCCTCCCGACCAAGGTGGCCACCTTCGCCGGCATGAGGATTCAGGCCGGCCACCAGTATCCTGGGCCTGGCAACACCGAAGAACTTTTTCAGATCAGCATCGAGAATTCGCGTTACCTGAGTCAGGCGCTCCGGGGTAATGGCGGCGGATACGTCCTTGAGCGGTAAGTGGGTGGTAACAAGCGCAACCCGCAACTCTTCGGTCGCCAGCATCATGACCACACGATCCACACCGCAGAGCTCCTGCAGGAACTCGGTATGGCCGCTGAACGCGATGCCGGCATCGTTGATAACGCCCTTATGGACAGGCGCCGTCACCATGCCGTCAAAATCGCCGCTGAGGCAGCCGTTAGCGGCGACTTCCAGCGCTCTGAGCACATAAGCACCGCTGCCGGTATCCAGTGTGCCCGGTTCATGATTGGCACAACCGTCCACATGCAGAACCGACAGCAGGCCTGCCTCCATTTCCGGCGACTCTCCGGGCTGCCAGGCACGCAGTTCAACCGCCAGGTTCATTTGCTTCGCCCGGGCCTCCAGCAATGGCCGGCTGGCAACCACCACCACACCTGCACTCCGGGCCTCAAGAGCCAGTTGCAGGCACAACTCCGGACCAATGCCGGCAGGTTCGCCGGCCGTCAGTGCCAGCACCACGGGATTACTCATCAGGAGACTGGCTCTTCTTCCGCCGGTTCGTCCTTGGCGTACTCGCCCTTGAACTCGACAAAGGCCTCATCGCGGATCTCCTGAAGCCAGTTCTGAAGTTCGGTCTCAAACTTGCGGCGATAGATCGCCTGGCGGGCCTCGGCGTCGCGCACATCACCGCTGATGTCTTTCTGGCGGCGCTCCTGAACCTGCAGAATGTGCCAGCCAAACTGGGAACGGAACGGCCCGCGCAACTCGCCAATATCAGCATCGAGCATGGCCTGCTCAAACGCCGGCACCATCTGGCCCGGGCTTACCCAGCCCAGATTACCGCCATCGGAGCCAGACACCGGATCATCGGAGTATTCTCTGGCCAGCGCACTGAAGCTGGCTCCATTCTGAAGCTGCTGGTACAGATCCCGGATCACGGTTTCAGCCTGGCTGTCCGTCGTGGCTTCGGAAGGCCGAACCAGAATGTGACGAACACGGTGCTGCTGGATCATCTGCTGCTGCTCGCCGCCGCGCTTGTCCATCACCATTACCAGGTGGAAGCCGCTGTTGTTTTCCAGGACGTCTGAGGGCTCACCCACCGGCAGCTCCGGCACGACCGGAGCAACCAGAGACGGCAGCTGACCCTCGGCACGCCAGCCCATATCGCCACCTTCCAGGGCATTACTGGCATCAGACTCGGCAACAGCCACTTCGCGGAAATCACGGCCATTGGCGATCTCACTGCGCAGCCGCTCGGCTTTCTCCCTTGCGGCATCCACCTCCGCCTCATCAGAGGGGTCGTCTACGCTCACAAAGATGTACGCCAGCCGGTACTGAGCGTTATTCCCTCCACGGGCCTCCAGACTTTCCAGATAGTTTTCAACTTCCCGATCAGTCACCCGAACCCGGTTGCCGACCTGGCGCTGCTGAACCCGGCTGGTCAGCATTTCCTTGCGGATCTGTTCGCGGGCCTGGTTGTAAGTCACGCCTTCGGCTTCGAGCTGGATTTCAAACTGCGGCAGGCTCATGCCATTGCGTTCGGCAATGTTGGCCATGGTTTCGTTCAACTCGTTATCGCTGATGCGCATACCGGCCCGATCTGCCATCTGCATCTGGATCGATTCGGTGATCAGCTGGTCAAGCACACGCTCTTCGAGGACCTGCCTTGGCGGCAGCGCCGTGCCCTGTGCACTAAGGCGACTGGTGATGGTGTTGATTCGGGCCTCCAACTCGGTCTGAAGGATGACATCCTCATCGACGATGGCCACTACCTGGTCCAGCAACTTACGCTCGGCCTGAACAGACAACGGGGCCAGGACGGCTAGAAGAACCAGTAACGCTTGTACACCATGGCGAAGGGTCGCCTTCATAATCACCTCTACAAATAGAATTTGAGCTTTTCTGGCGTTTTGGGGGCCTTAGTCCGGGATCCAGTCAGGGAGTTCCAAAACGACGACTCTCCCTTTCATCAAAACCGTAAATGGCCTCGGAAATACTCGATGAGGCACCACCACTGCCACCCAGTCCTTTCAGCTGAATCTGAAACAGTATGCGCCCCTGAAGCTCCCGGTCGTAAGTCAGGTAATTCTGGTGAACCACCTGAATGCTCCAGCAGCAGTTGTTGTATTCAAGGCCGGCCAGGGACCCCACCGTACGGTCAAGGCTTGAGTCGTAGACCCAGCGGCCGATCAGACTAACACGGTCCGTCACCGGGAAAACCGTCGCAATGTCTGACTGTTCCAGTTCATCCCGGCTATAGGTGTGCCCCAGACTGGCCAGGTAGCGGTAATCACTGGAATGGAAAGTCAGCTGACTTCGACCTTCCTCGGTATCACCGGTGTCGGGATCCCACAGGCCAGACGACCGGATCTCCAGAGTATCAAGCGGGTTGAGCACCACCTCACCCGCCAGCGGAGAGCGGCTCCGGGTTCCGCCACCCTCACCAAACAGAGTTACCTCACGGTCGTCAAAGTACTGCACCTGGCCGATACTGAACCTGGCCCGCTCGGCACCGGTGAGCAGGTCATTGAAACGGCTGGTCAGGGCCACGGTCAACTGGTTGGCGTCACCTACCCGATCACCGCCGGTAAAGCGATCCGGCTGAAACAGCTGGTCAAACCGGAACGTCTGGAGGTCGGTGTCAAAGTCAGGAATGTCATTCTGATCCGCGTCCGCATTGGCCCATACATAGTACAGCCGGGGCTCAAGGGTCTGGTTGTAGGGCACATCAAACAGACTGCCCTGACGGTCGAAATAAAGCCCGTTATCCCACTCGGCAACCGGCACCGTGCGATCAAACGCGCCATCACCGAGATCGTAATCATCGAGATCGTAGCGGGTGTAATCCACACTCACCGAGGGGCGACTGAAGCCCCACAACGCCCGCAGTGGCAGAGCCAGTTCCGGCCGGGCCCGGAACCGCTGACCGTTGGCCTGGTCCAGACCAGTCAGTCCTTCGTTATCACGGTAAAAAACGGTGTACTGACTCTCCAGATTCGCTTCCAGAATACCCGCGCCTGCCTGTCCCGCGTAGATTATTTCAGGCAGCTGGGCATAGGGCTTATCCTCATTGGCAATACTTTCACTGATGGTCTGGTAATCGTTAAGGTAGGCATCAAAATACTGCTGGTCGCTCCGGTAAGTGACCCCACCCTTTCTTTGCAGGTGGGTTGCCTGGTTAATCTCCAGGTTACGGTTCAGGTCGCTGAAATAGTCCTCGTCACTCACTACGGAAAAATCACCGTAGCCGGACCAGCCACCGCCGAACACCGCCCTCGTGGTGGCATCCAGAGCCCAGCGCTCGCCCGATTCGCCGGGATTCTCGGCCGCGAACTCCGAATCGCTGCCGATGTAGCCCAACTGCAGCGTCGTCTCGCCCAGCGAACTGAGATAGCGGCCCTCGGCCTCGTTGAACAGGCCCCGGCCATTCATGTACTGAGGCGTGAGCGTGGCGTCATAATGGGGGGCAAGATTCAGATAATAAGGTAGCGCGAGAAAGCCTCCGCTACCGGCAGTGGAAGAACCGAACTGGGGATACAGGAAACCGGACTTGCGTCGGTCATCAATGGGAAAGCTGGCCCAGGGCCAGTAGAACACCGGCACATCCAGAATCTCCAGCCGAACATGCTTTGCGGTACCAAAACCCTCGGCCCGGTCCAGCTGGATATCCGAGGCAACAATGGCCCAGTCGTTCTGCTTCGGGCCACAGGTGGTCAGAAAGCCATCTTCAATGACCACCTGCTCTTCACTGATCCGCGCCAGACGGCCTGCACGACCGCGCATTTCGGGCCCGTGCAGCAGAAACGTCGCCGTGTTGATGTCCAGCCGCCCGGTATCCACATCGTAGTTCGCGTTCTCACCGGTCAGAAGGAAGCCATCACCTCGACTGACCAGTGGCCCCTGAACCGATACCGCGCCCTGTTGCTGGCTGTAGCGGGCTTCTGAACCGGTTACCTGGAAGCCCCCCTGGCGGATCCGGACATCGCCCTGGAGAAACAGCTCGCGGTCAATTTCATACCGGGCATTCAGGCCGCTGGCCTCCAATGGCTGTTCGGCATCGCTACCACCGGCAAAGGCACTGCCAACGCCGTCGTGACTGCCGGAAGGCAAATAGCCACCATCACAGAACAGGGGCAAAGATGACCGCACCTCGGAAGGCAGTTCTGCCCTGGGGCGCCAGTCAATTTCCGCCGCTGACGGCGGTGTCTGGGCATAACCGGTGGCACCCCCCAATCCTAGAAACGCGGCCAGCAACAAACGGCCATACCGGCTCTGCCACCGGATTTCCGGCGATTGCAGTGGGCGTTCTGGACATGGCACAGTGGCTGAATCCTGTTCCGGGTGAATATGAGGACGGGCAAGGTTAACAGCGGCCTAGTTTACACGTGCACTCCGGGGTTGTTAACGGAAACTCCGCTGCAAAACCGTTTTACCCTCTTTATACTGGTCTGCTAACTTTCGCAGTCAGCGACAACTTAATTTAAAAGGATTGCAACCCGAGCCATGGATACCCGCCTGCAGTTGCTGACCAACTGGGTCAGACAATTTCCCGGCTTCGAACAGTGCGAAGCCGAACCGGTTTCCGGCGATGCCAGTTTTCGCCGTTATTTCCGGGTCTGGCAGCACGCAAATCCGACGACCGCTACCGGGGACGGTGCACCGTTTATCGTGATGGATGCGCCCCCGGAACATGAAGACTGCGAGCCCTTCGTGGCCATCGCCCGGCACTGGCACCGCCAAGGTATTGCGGTGCCGGACATTGTGCAGGCTGATCTGAAGCAGGGCTTCCTGCTACTGGAGGATTTTGGCGACCAGCTGATGCTTGGCCGACTGAACACCGAGTCCGCAGACCAGCTCTACAGGAACGCCCTGCAAGAGCTGACCCTGATCGCGAGCCAGACTTCCCCCAGTGATTACCCGCTACCGCCTTACGATGCCACCCTGCTTGAGCGGGAAATGGCGCTGTTCCCGGACTGGCTTCTGGAGAGGCATCTGGGCATGAACCTGGAAAACAGCGAGCGGGCCCTGCTGGACACGACCTTTTCCATGCTGCGGGAAAGCGCCCTGGCTCAACCCGAAGTGACGGTCCATCGGGACTACCATTCCCGAAACCTGCTGGTTCGCCAAGACCAACCTCGCCCGGGTGTCATCGATTTCCAGGATGCGGTTACTGGGCCCGTCACTTACGATGTGGTCTCGCTGCTGAAAGACTGCTACATCCAATGGCCAGAGAAGCGCATCTGCGAGTGGCTGGAAGACTACCGCCAGAGCAGCCTCGAGGCTGGCCTGCATCGTGCGGACCCGGAGACCTTCCGCCAGTGGTTTGAACTGATGGGCATGCAGCGGCACCTGAAAGCTGCCGGCATTTTTGCCCGGCTATCGATCCGCGATGGCAAGCACGGCTATCTCAAGGACATTCCCCGAACCGTTCAGTACCTGATCGTTGCCAGCGGTCGACAGCCAGCCCTGCGACACTTCCACGAATGGCTGAGCGATACGGTTATGCCCCGGATCGAGACGAGCATCGGCTCGGCCCCGGGTCAGGAGCGCTTGCCCCAGTGAAGGCTATGATTCTCGCAGCCGGCAAAGGTGAACGCATGCGGCCACTGACGCTGGCCACACCAAAGCCCCTGTTAAGGGCCGCTGGCAAACCTCTGATCACCTATCATCTGGAGCACCTGCGGCGGGCGGGAATCCGTGAGGTGGTGATCAATCATGCCTGGCTGGGCGACCAGATTGAGGAAACCCTGGGAAACGGCGAAGGGTTCGGGCTATCCATTCAATATTCCCGTGAAGGCGAGCCGCTGGAAACCGCCGGTGGCATCGTGCGCGCTCTGCCTCTGCTTGCCGGTGACAAATCTGACTGGTTTCTGGCGATCAACGGCGATATCTGGAGCGATTTCGACCTGTCTCGACTGACACCGCCGCCTGACGCAGACGCCCTGCTGGTGGTCACCAGCAATCCGCCACACCATCCGGAAGGTGACTTTCACCTCACTGACCAGGGAGTACTCCATAGCGATGGCCCGGACAAGCTGACCTTCACCGGCATTAGCCTGTTACACCAGCGACTGTTCGAAGGCCTGACCGACCGGTCCGGAAAGCTCGGGCCTGTGCTGCGCAACGCCATGGGCGAAGGCCGCGTGAAAGGCCTTTATCACCGGGGACAATGGGTGGACGTCGGCACCCCGGAACGCCTCCAGGCGCTGGACAGGCAACTGGGCAACAGGGAATCTGAAAGCCATGGCAGGGAGTAAACGACAACCGGTGCTGCCGGCACGGATGGACGCCGAGTTTTCCAGCCTGATGCGGGAACTCTCAGCCTGCGGCCATCAGGCACCCGCGCTTATCGAGCGCGCCCATCTGCCCCGCTGGTGCAGGCGCCCCCTGTTCTTCTTCCTCGGTTATATCGCCAAAGCAGAGGGGCGAGTGACCGAAGCCGACATTGGCTATGCAGAATCCCTGATCAAGGCCATGAGGCTGTCGAAGCGTCAGCGACGGCGCGCCATTGGCTGGTTCCAGGACGGCAAGTCAGCCGGGCAACTGCCTTTCATCCGCGGGTTGGCCATGCGCCTGTCCCGCCGGCTATGGCCTTCCCCGGCCCTGAAAACCGCCATCTGTCTGTGCCACGCCAGTCAACTGAACGGCCGGCCCGCCAAACCCAGGCGCTATCGCTGCGAGGATGCCATTGACCAGATTGGCCTACCGGTTAGCATCAGCGAGGACATCTTCGACAGCTATGCCAGCAAGGTATGGACCCGGCATAGCGAGAATCTCTCAAGACCCACCAGTTATCAGCAGGCCTGCGAGCTGTTGGGGGTCACCCGGCGGGATTCACTGGAGGTGATCAAGCGGGCCTACCGCAAGAAGGTATCCGAGTGCCATCCGGACAAGCTGGCCCAACAGCAGGTCAGCCCCCGCGAGCATGCACTGGCCAAGGATCGTCTGCTTCACTATCAGCAGGCCTGGGAACTGATCAAGCGCCACAACACCGTCCGCTAGTCCTGGCGGGACTCCAGCCATGCAGCAACGCGGCTGGCAATCCCATCGCCCAGGGTTCCGGGCGCTGGCGTGAGCCAGGGAATCGGTTGTCGCTCAAAGCCACTCATCCCGGCCCGGCGCAACCTCATTCCCATACTCCATTTCGTTTGATCATCAGCGGCTCCGGACGGATAAAGCTCCAGCAATTTCGTGCTCAGCGACTCCAGACGTTCGGGCAGATCTGGACGGTCAACGGGGTAAAACTGGGAAGCCACCCAGATAAGCGCAGCGGCATCAGCCCCCTCCAGTACCTGGTTGGTCACGTGTATGCTGGCTCGCCCGACTCCCAGAACAGCCGGTGTTTCATAGCCCCGCTCAGCCAACTGGGCCAGCCCTGCCTGGAGCGTCTGGCTGATCCGGCTTCGGTAGCGCGCCTCAAGATCATCGGCACTCTCTGAAGCCATGATATCGATCATGACCGATTCCGGTGCTTCCTGCTCACCCGCCTCCGTTTCCGCCGATGGTTCTTCTACCACCGGCCGCATCAGGATTTCACTCAGAACCGGTGAGGGCGACTCCAGGCCAAGGGTGAGCACGGCCCAGCCCCTGGAAGCCAGCCCCGCTGCCAGTGAGCCGGTTACCCCGGAAGCGGCAGTTTCACCTTCTTCCGACAGAACCAGCACCGCACCGCGAGCCGGCAACCTGGCTTCCGGGTAGAACAGGCCCAGCGCCCTATCACCCTCCTCAAGCTCCAGCCATACCGCTGATTCGGGAAAACGCTGGATCAGGGAGCGTTCGCCGGTGCCTGTCCAGATCAGGGCCCGACTCGCAGACTCTGACGCCTCGACGCCTTCGGCCTCACCGGCCGTCCCGCTCTCTTCCTGCCCGAGGGTGATGGACGGTGCGACACACATCAGCGCCAGGACAAAAAACCAGAACACGCCGGGCCGGTAAATCTCGAATCTCTGCACAGATACTGATCCTTTGACTGCGAAAAAACGCCACTGAGCTGTTAGACTAGCAGCCATCCTGAATGTGCGGCAGGGACCGCTGACCAAGCCATTATCCATTGTTGTGAGAGAGCCGTCATGAACCCTTACCTGATTGCCCCATCCATCCTGTCCGCCGATTTTGCCCGTCTTGGCGAGGAAGTCGATAACGTGCTGGCCGCCGGCGCCGACGTGGTGCACTTCGATGTGATGGACAATCACTACGTACCCAACCTCACCATTGGCCCCATGGTCTGCGAGGCGCTGCGCAAGCACGGCGTGACCGCCCCCATCGATGTGCACCTGATGGTGTCGCCGGTGGACGACCTCATCCGTATGTTTATCGACGCCGGGGCCAGTTACATTACCTTCCACCCGGAAGCGACCAACCACATTGATCGCTCACTGCAGCTGATCCGCGACGGTGGCTGCCAGGCGGGCCTGGTGTTCAACCCGGCCACGCCGCTGCATTATATGGATCATGTGATGGACAAACTGGACATGGTGCTGATGATGTCGGTAAACCCCGGCTTCGGTGGCCAGAAGTTCATTCCCGGCACGCTCGACAAACTCCGGGAGGCCCGCAAGCGCATCGATGCCAGTAACTACAATATCCGCCTGGAAATCGACGGTGGCGTGAAGACCGAGAACATCCGGGAAATCGCCGAGGCCGGTGCCGACACCTTCGTGGCGGGATCTGCCATCTTTAACACCGACGACTATAAAACCACCATTGATGCCATGCGCGAAGAACTGGAGCAGGCCCGCAGGGTGATCAGCCAATGAGCCTGGCAGGGCTGTTCAATCCACGCTGGCCGGGGATTGCCCTGTTTGATCTCGACGGCACCCTGGTGGACAGTGCACCGGATCTGGCGGCCGCCGTGGACCAGATGCTGGCGCATCTTGGGCGCTCACCAGCAGGCATTGACCGGGTACGGAACTGGGTAGGCAATGGCGCCAGCGTTCTGGTGCGCCGGGCCCTGGCCGGCCAGGTGGACTGGGAACCGGCGCGACCAAAAGACGAGGCCCTGTTCAAGGATGCCCTGGCGATTTTCTATCACGCCTACGGCACGCTCAACGGACAGCATTCGGTAGTCTACGCCGGAGTCGAGGCCTGTCTCACGCACCTGAAGAACCAGGGCTGCCGGCTGGGCATCGTCACCAACAAGCCGGAACAGTTTGTGGCACCGCTGCTTGAGCAAATGGGACTGGATCACTGGTTCGACCTGACCGTGGGTGGTGACACCCTGCCGGTCAAGAAACCGGACCCCGCTCCCCTGCTTCATGCCATGGAAACCCTGGGGGGCACCCGCGGAACCACAGTCATGGTAGGCGACTCCGCAGCGGATATTAACGCGGCGCTGGCCGCGGGCATTCCCTGTGTGGCGGTGCGGTACGGGTATAACTACGGGCCTGCGGTGGATACTCTGGGCGCCGACGCGGTTGTTGATTCGCTGGCCGAGCTTTTGTAATCTCACAAGGAACTTACATTGAGCACTTCTTTACGGGAGATTCCTGCCGTGCAGGGACTGAATCTGACTGCAGCGCGAGGCATCCTGACAACCCGCGCAACACGATGGTGGCGATGGCGCACCGGCTGAGCAAGCCCGGAGGCTGACTGGCGTCTGCTGGTCGAGCCCGCAGCACCTGATGGAAGCACAGGCTTTCATCCACAATGCAGATCAGATTTCAGGAAACCGTACCATGACACCCGAGCAATTCACCGAGCTCGCCGACGCCGGCTTTAACCGTATCCCTGTGTATCGTGAGGTACTGGCCGACCTCGACACGCCCCTGAGCACCTACCTCAAACTCGCCAGCGGACCCTATTCCTACCTGTTCGAATCCGTTCAGGGCGGAGAGAAATGGGGCCGGTATTCGATCATCGGCCTGCCCAGTCACGAAGTACTGAAGGTCTTCGACCACCGGGTGGAGATCAGCCGCGGCGGCGAGGTTGTTGAGACCGAGGAAGTGGACGATCCGCTCACCTTTGTCGAAGCCTATCAGAAACGCTTCCATGCACCGGATCTGGATGAGCTGCCCCGCTTTAATGGCGGCCTGGTGGGCTACTTCGGCTACGACACCGTGCGCTACATCGAAAAACGGCTGCGCAAGAGCTGTCCGCCGGACAAAATCGGCACGCCGGACATCCTGCTGATGGTGTCCAACGAGATCGTGGTATTCGACAACCTGCGGGGCAAGCTGCATCTGATTGTCCATGCCGATCCGGCCATTGAGGGCGCCTTCGAAAAGGCGCAGAGCCGCATTGATCAGCTGGAAAACCATCTGCACAGGCAGACCGCTGACGCGCCCCGCACCCCAGAACACCTGCGCGGAAAAGCCGTGGACGAGAGCGACTTTATTTCCGGCTTTACCCAGGACAAATTCGAAGCCGCGGTAGACAAGATCAAGGGCTACGTGCTCGACGGCGATGTCATGCAGACGGTGATATCACAGCGCATGTCGATTCCCTTCGAGGCGCCACCGCTGAACCTGTATCGCTCGCTCAGGGTACTGAATCCTTCCCCTTACATGTATTTCCTGGATTTGGGTGACTTCCACATCGTGGGCTCCTCCCCGGAAATCCTGGCCCGGGTGGAAGACGAGGAAGTGACGGTTCGGCCGATCGCCGGCACCCGCAAGCGCGGCGCCACCGATGCCGAGGACAAGGCGCTGGAAGCAGAACTGCTGGCTGATCCGAAAGAAATTGCCGAGCATCTGATGCTGATCGACCTGGGCCGTAACGATGCCGGCCGGGTGTCGGAAACCGGCACGGTCCGGCTGACCGACAAGATGATCGTGGAGCGCTACTCCCACGTGATGCATATCGTCTCCAACGTGACCGGCCGGCTGAAAGACAACACCAGCTGCCTGGACGTGCTGCGCGCCACCCTGCCCGCCGGCACCCTTAGCGGTGCGCCCAAGATCCGGGCCATGGAGATTATCGACGAACTGGAGCCGGTCAAGCGTGGGGTCTACGGAGGCGCCGTTGGCTATCTGTCGTTCAACGGCAACATGGACACAGCCATTGCCATCCGTACCGCCGTGATCAAGGACAACACCCTGCATATCCAGGCAGGCGCCGGCGTGGTGGCCGATTCGGTGCCCCGCCTCGAGTGGAAGGAAACCATGAACAAGGGCCGCGCCATTTTCCGCGCGGTGGCCATGACCTACAACGATTTCGACCACTGAGGCGGAGGAACAGATTATGTTGCTGATGATCGATAACTACGATTCCTTCACCTACAACGTGGTGCAGTATCTGGCCGAACTGGGTGCCGACGTGCAGGTGCACCGCAACGATGAAATTACCATCGAACAGATTGAAGCCCTGAACCCGGAGCGGCTGGTGATTTCCCCCGGCCCCTGCACCCCGAACGAGGCTGGCATCTCCATGGCGGCCATCCGGCATTTCGCCGGCAAGGTTCCGATCCTGGGCATTTGCCTGGGCCATCAAGCAATTGGCCAGGTCTACGGTGGTGACGTCATCCGCGCCGGCCGGGTCATGCATGGCAAGGTGTCCCCGGTATTCCACAAGGACACTGGCGTGTTCCGGGGCCTGAGCAACCCGCTGCAGGCGACCCGCTACCACAGCCTGGTGATCGACAAGGCCACCCTGCCCGACTGCCTGGAAGTGACCGCCTGGACCCGCAACGACGACGGTTCCATCGAGGAAATCATGGGGGTTCGCCACAAGACCCTGCCCATCGAAGGCGTGCAGTTCCATCCGGAGTCTATTATGACGGAACAGGGCCACGAGCTGCTGCGCAACTTTCTGAGAACACAATAAGAGGCCGACACATGGACATGAAAGAAGCTCTCAACCGCATTGCCTCCAACCTGGACCTTTCCCGGGAGGAAATGAAGGACGTGATGCGTATCGTCATGAACGGCGAGGCCACAGACGCCCAGATCGGCGCTTTTCTCATGGGGTTGCGTCTGAAGAGCGAAACCATTGACGAAATCACCGGCGCCACCGAGGTTATGCGCGAACTGGCCACCAAGGTTACGGTCAAGGCCGAACCCCTGGTGGACATCGTCGGCACCGGCGGCGATGGCGCCAACCTGTTCAACGTGTCTTCCGCCGCCTCCTTCGTGGTGGCAGCAGCCGGCGGCTTTGTGGCCAAGCACGGCAACCGGGCAGTTTCCTCAAAGAGCGGCAGTGCCGACCTGTTGGAAAAGCTGGGCATCAATCTGAGCATGAAACCGGAAGAGGTGGCCCGCTGCGTCGAGGAAATTGGTGTCGGCTTCATGTTCGCTCCGGCCCACCACGGTGCCATGAAACATGCCATCGGCCCCCGCAAGGAGCTGGGCTGCCGGACCATTTTCAACATCCTGGGCCCGATGACCAACCCGGCGGGCGTTAAACGCCAATTGGTGGGCGTGTTCAACCGGGAGCTGTGTCGCCCGATGGCGGAGGTGCTGCATCGCCTTGGGGCCGAGCACATCATGGTCGTTTGCTCCAAAGACGGCCTGGACGAAATCAGTCTTGCCAGCGCGACCCATGTAGCCGAACTGAAGAACGGCGAAGTCACCGAGTACGACATCACCCCCGAGGATCTCGGCATCAAGAGCCAGGCTCTGGTGGGCCTGACCGTGGACACCGCCGACGATTCCTTAAAGCTGATCAAGGCAGCCTTCGGTCGTGGCCACGATGAAATGGCCGAGAAAGCCCGGGACCTGATTGCCCTCAATGCTGGCGCAGCGATCTATGTCGCTGGTTTGGCCAAGACGCCGAAAGAAGGTGTGGATATGGCCCTCGACGCCATGGGCTCTGGCCTCGCTGCCGGCAAGATGTCGGAGCTGGCTGATTTTTCCCAGTGCTTTTGATCCCGGCCTGCTGATTTTGCAGCCGGACGAGCCGGAGGGGAGGGAGCTTCCAAAACACGCCCGTGAATACGTCCATGTAGGGCTTGGCTGCAGCCATCCGTGGCTGCAGACAGTTTTGGAAGCTCCCTCCCCTCCGGCTCTCGCTAACTTTTTACGAGCCTGATATGACTGACAGACATCTGGATAAAACACCGACAATCCTTCGGAAAATTGTTGATCGTAAGTGGGAAGAAATTGACGAGCGCAAGCGCCAAGTCTCGATTGCAGATCTGAAGGCCAAAGCTGGTGATCAACCGGCAGCCCGAGGTTTTGCTAATGCTCTGCGCAGCCGAATTGAACAGCAGACTCCCGCTGTTATCGCAGAAATCAAAAAAGCCTCACCAAGCAAGGGCATTCTGCGGGATCCGTTCGAACCAGCGGTCATTGCCGAGAGCTACGAGAAAGGCGGCGCCGCTTGTCTTTCGGTACTGACCGACCGCGACTTCTTCCAGGGCGACGAGGACTATCTGGTCGCCGCCCGCAATGCCTGCAGTCTGCCCGTGATCCGCAAGGACTTCATGGTCGCGCCCTATCAGGTCTACGAGAGCCGGGCCATTGGCGCCGACTGCATCCTTCTGATCGCCGCCTGCCTGACCAAAGACCAGATGCAAGAGCTGGAAGGTATTGCCCATGAAATCGGTCTGGATGTGTTGGTCGAAGTGCACGATGGTGAGGAACTGGATGATGCGTTGACGCTGACGACGCCTCTGGTCGGCATCAACAACCGGAACCTGCATACCTTTGATGTGTCGTTGGAAACCACGTTTGATCTGCACGAGCGGATCTCACAGGACCGACTAACCATTACGGAAAGTGGCATCATGACCCGCAATGACGTCGAGGCCATGACCAACCGTGGGATCTACGGTTTCCTGGTCGGTGAGTCGTTCATGCGGGCGGAAGAGCCTGGTTCGAAATTGAGGGAGCTGTTTTTCCCCGCAGGCTGACTCCTTCAGATGGGGCGAGTCGGCGGGTGGAGCTTTCCAAAATCGTGCGGAGCCAGGGATGGCGGAGCCGAGCGTACAAGGATGTATTCACAGCGTATTTTGGAAAGCTCCACCCGCCGATTCGCATGCTCCCATCAGACATCAGGCTCCGCCAAAGCCTCCTGCAACAACTCCAACAAGTGCGCCGGCATCCCCTCTGCCAGCTTGAGTGCCGCCTCGTGCCCACGGGGCGACATCTTGCCCCAGGTCCGGCGCACTATGCGTAGCCACTTCTCCCGATCGTAGTCCGCTTTTTCCTCATAGAAATCTGCGAAATATCGTTCCAGGAAGACCATGCAGGCCACGTCCTCCAGCAGTTGAGTGTCGGCATCCTGCCTCAGTTCGCGCTTGGTCAGGATGGTCTCCACCCGATCGCACTCCTCCTTCGGGTAGCCACAATCCGCCATGATTTCTGCAGCACGCCGGCCATGCATACGGCCACAGGCCTGACGCCACTGGTAATAGGCTTTACGACCTTCCGGATAGTCCTTCCGCGGCATCGTCCACCGCTCAATGTGCTGGGCGCGGCAGGCGATCTGCATGCGTTCGAAAGGGTCGGATTCAAGCTCGAACAGCCAGCGGGTCATGTGCAGGCTGTAGGCGTATTCCTTCGGGAGGCGTTCGTTGTCGAAAGACTCCTGATTGGGGTCGGCCTTATTGGCTGCGTCAATAGACGCCAGCGCGCACTGGAGTCTTGAATCCGTTGTGGTCATTAAGATCTCTCTTCTGGTTTCTGACTGGCCTGTGGCTCAGACCTGGGCAGAGGGGCGTTCCTTGATGCGGTCGTACCAGGCCTGCAGATTGGCCTGCTCAGGTTTGATCCGGATGCCCACCACCCGCGCGAATGCCACTGTTGTGAAAGCGTTGATATCGGCGGCCGTAAAGCGGTCGCAGCAGATGTATTCCTTGCCTTCGAGCTGCTTGTCGAGGAAGTGCATGAACTTCTCAACGCTCTTGCCGCATTCCTCACCCCACTCCTTGATCGGGTTCATCCGGTCCTTGAAATAGCCGGTGGTGTGCTGAAAACACATGCCAGTGGGCATGAAGAAGAACAGCTCGATCCACCGGAGCCACTGCTCAAGCTGGGCTTTTTCAAGCGGGGTGTCGCCCATCAGGGTCGGCGTGTCCGGGTAGCTCTCTTCGAAATAGCGGCAGATTGCCATGGTCTCGGCAATACAGGTGCCGTCATCCAGTTCCATCACAGGCACTTTCTTCATCGGATTTCGGGCGACAAATTCAGGTGTCAGGTTTTCACCCTTCTGCAGGTCAATCTCGATGAATTCGGCCTTGTCCAACAGGCCTTTCTCGGCCATGAACATGCGCACGCGGCGGGGGTTAGGGGCGGTTTTGGTTTCGAAGATTTTCATTATTATCGGCTCCGTTCCTGATCAATGGCGGCTTTGACGGTTCAAAACGAGAAGACTGACCGGAAAGAAGAGTTGCGTCAAGCAACCGGCGTTACCGGGGCAGCCAGTTGCGGATCTGCTGGATAATCCACTCCGGATCGTCCAGTGGAAGGTCATGGCCAGCATCCGGGTGCAGTTTCATGGTCCATTGCCAGCGCTGCTCCAGCGTGGAACTGCAGCGCCAGTGAACGATGCGATCGCCGCGGCTGGCGAGAATCAGGGCATCTGGCACAGGACGCTTTTCACCGGGTTTGTAGCGGGCGGCAGCCGCCAACTGGTTGATCGCATTGCGGGTACTGACGGGGCGTTGTCGTTGTATGCTGTACCACTGTTTTGCCAGTGACAGAGGCACCTCACGGTTAGACGTGAGCCGGAGAATATCCCGCTCACGGTCAAACAACTCCTGACGGGCCAGCAGCCGCAGAATTCGCGGCCAGACCCCAGGCCGCATGCGTTTCCAGGGCGGGCTGAAGCCGGAACTGGTATTGATCAGGACCAGATTCTGGATCTGACCATCCGCAGCCTGCTGGGCCCAGTCCAGGGCCACCATACCGCCCATGGAAAGTGCCAGGATGCTGAAAGGACCGGGGATATGGCTAACGTGCCTGGAGACAGCTTCCCGAATCGCCGCTACCGTTGCCGGACTGTCTTCTCGATATCGCACGCCCGTCCCGGGCAGGTCGACCAGATGGAACTGGTGCTCGGGAAATGCCTCCCCAAGGCGAGCCGGGAAGCTGCCCCAGTGGGCGTGTTCCCGAGTCAGACCCCGCAACAGAATCCAGTGCATACGATAGTTCCGATTGATGGATGCCAGGGCCGGCTGGATCGCTAGAGAGTATCGCGATACCAGTGCATGATCGCGGCTTCTTTCAGCATGGACTCCTCATCCCGAGCCGGCAACCAGTTTTCGTGGCTGGCGGCGGCGTTAATCAGGAAGTCCATCCAGGTCAGATGGCTGCGCAGGACCCGCTTGTGCCGGTGCGGAACCAGGGGATTGAAAAAGCCGTCGAGTCTCAGCAACTGACGGGGCCGCTTGCGAATCCAGCGCCAGGAGCCCATCTCCAGGGTCAGGGGCAGGAAAACACCGGCATTTTCGCGATTGACCTGTTTGTAGAAGTAATCCCACAAGTCGCCATGGGTGAGATAGTGGCGGGACTGGGGCTCGAAACGGTAGTCGTGATTTGGGTATGACTGCTCCCAGATAAGCTTCAGCGCCATAACCGATGCGACTCGACGCATGGGTCGACGCCGGTAGGCGTAGGGAAACCAGATCTGGTCCTGCATCCCGAATCCGGAATGGCAGTCCAGTGCCACACTGAACGGCCGCCCCGGCAGCAGCTGTTTTATGACCGCCTCAAGAGCCAGGTTTTCGGGCTCCATGCCCTGTTCAGGGTCGCCGGTGTACCACGGCAATCGGGGTGAAATTCTCTGGCCGCCGAGCAGGAATGCGCTACGTTCCTGGGCCTGGATCGGCGCATTGCGCATCAGGTCCACGCCGTTGGGATTACTGCGCTGATTCAGGTACATACCGCCCGGGTTAAGGATTGGCAAAAGGGTAATTCGAACCTTCTGCAACAACCCCAGCAAATGTTCGTCCCAGGTCACTCTGGCGAGTAGCGACTTCAGCCAGGCCATCACTACCTGGCTTCCAATGCGTTCAAGCCCGTGCACGCCGCCAACAAGCAATACCGCTGGCACATCGGGCCGGGAAGATCCGATATCTACACGGTAGATGGGCAAGGAGAGGTCCTTGAGGGCGACCCGCTCCACCACTTCGGTTGTGATGAAATCCGGCGCTTCCGCCAGGATGCGCTCCAGGCCAACGAGCTCCGGCAGGAAGGTTCTCAGCAACCTTCGCTGACGCCCATCCCGGGAGGCCTGCTCGTGGCTGATTGATGTGTGAGGTGTCAGGTCGCGCAGCTCTGTCATGCTGTTCTCCGGGTTCAGGTACCCGGAGTGTATCCATCGATTACTACACCTTCTTGACAGTTCTCCCGGGGCATAATGTGTCTCTTTTAAAGACGCATTTGGAATACGCCCTTGTAACTGAGCTGAGGTTCGTTATCCTTACAGTTAAGTATTAACCGAGACCTCGTGATTTGTTCGACCTTAACAGCGACCATGAAAGAGCTGTTTTCCCGATCCTTATGGATCGCCGTCCCCTCGTATCGGCACTAACACCGACAACACCCTCCAAAAATCACAAACCCTGAAAAGGAGAAGTGACTATGCGAAAGCTTAAGTCTGCTGCACTGCTTTGCGCGCTATCCGTACCCGTCGCGGCCCAGGCCAATTGCGGCGAGGTATCCATTACCGAAATGAACTGGGCGTCCAACACGGTCGTCACCAACGTGGCCACCTTCATCATGGAGCAGGGTTACGGCTGTGACGTCACCATTGTTCCTTCCGATACCGTTCCGGCGGTAACTTCCGTTGCCGAAAACGGTGAGCCTGACATCGTCACCGAGCTGTGGCTGAACTCCGCGGGCGAGGCCTACCTGCGCCTTGAAGAACAGGGCAAAGTGGAGCGCCTTGGCAAGGTTCTGGATCCGGGCGGCGTTGAAGGCTGGTGGATTCCCACCTACCTCGCGGAAGAGCATCCGGAGCTGAAGACCATCGAGGGCATCATGGCCAATCCTGAGCTCGTTGGCGGCACCTTCAACAACTGCCCGGACGGCTGGGGCTGCCGAGTTGTGAGTGACAACCTGGTTCGTGCCCTGGATCTGGAAGAGTCCGGCATTGACGTATTCAACCATGGTTCCGGTGAGACCCTGGCGTCCTCCATGGCGTCTGCTGTCCAGAACAAAGAGCCCTGGTTCGGCTACTACTGGGGTCCGACCGTCCCGCTCGGCAAGTACGACATGACCCGGGTTGATCTCGGCGACATCAAGCCGGACGTGCACCAGAAAAACCAGACGCCGGATGTCGACAATCCGGGCGTATCCGACTTCCCGGCGGCAACGGTTCTGACGTCGATCACTACCAGCTTCAAAGAGCGCGAGCCGGAAGTGGCCGAGATGCTCAGCAAGCTGACGTTCAAGACCGAGACCATGAGCAGCATCCTGGCCTGGATGGACTCCAACAATGCCTCGGGCGAAGAAGCTGCGGTTTACTACCTCAGCAACAACAGCGACGAGTGGTCAACCTGGCTGAACGACTCCGCGCGTGAGCGTCTGGCCAACGTTCTTAACTGATTGACCTGCCCCTCCCGGGGCATCCTTCGGGATGCCCCGGGTCGTTTCCCGAAAACCGTTCTGATTCCAGACGTGCGCAGGAGAGACTGACCGCCCATGGCAACCTACGATTCCCTTTTTTCATCGCTCGGCCTTGAGCAATGGTGCTCGGAAGGCAAAAGCAGCGGCCCCATGTCGATGGCCGACCTGCTGAATAAAACCAAGGGAGAGAGCGCCGAACCGGCCTCTATATGGGAACTCCCGTTTCCGTCCATGGACGCCCTGAACGAATCCTGCTCCGCCTTCCCCCAGTCCCGGGAACTTACCAAGGGCCTGGAACAGGGATTTCTGGCAATAAAGGACAGCCTGAGTCTGGTTCTCGATCCATTGACCCAGCCTCTTAGCTGGTTCCTGGATGGCGCACTTTACGCCATGCTGAACACGCCCTGGTGGATCGTGATTCCACTGTTACTGGCGGTTGTTTACGTGGTCACCAAATCCTGGAAACTGATGCTCTTTGTAGGCGGCAGTATCGTGCTACTGGCCTTCATCGACCATTACGATTACGCCATGCAAACACTGGCGATCATTTTTGTATGTGCCTTCCTCTGTGTCTTGCTGGGGGTACCCATAGGCATCGCCATGGCACGCAGCAATTCCCTGCAACGGATGATCATACCGGTGCTGGACATGCTGCAGACGCTGCCACCTTTTGTGTATCTGATCCCGCTTATCTTCCTGTTCAGTGTTACCGAATCAAAGCTGTACGGCATCGCCATCATCCTCTACGCGATTGTTCCTGTGATCCGGCTGACGAACCTGGGCATCCGGCTGGTAGACAAGGACGTGATTGAGGCCGCAGACGCCTTTGGCATGACGCCCCGACAGAAACTCTACAAGGTGCAGATCCCGTTGGCGCTGCCCAACATCATGGCAGGGGTTAACCAGACCATCATGATGAGTCTTGCAATGGTTGTTATCGCATCCCTGGTTTCCGCGCCCGGGCTTGGCGTTCTGGTCCTGCGGGGCATCCGTAATCTGGAACTGGGTGTTGGCCTGGTATCCGGCCTTGGCATCGTGATCCTGGCGGTTATTCTCGACAGGGTAACCAAGGCGTCCCTGGCACGAATTAACGTCTCCCAGAAGCAGTGAGGAAAGCCCCCATGGCAAAAGACATCAAGATTTCGATCCGGAACCTTTACAAGATCTTCGGCCCGACCCCGGATGTTGCCCTGGAGTATGTTCGCAAGGGCATGGGCAAAGCCGATCTGCTGGAGCAGCAGCGACACGTACTCGGTCTGCGTGATATCAACGTGGACATCCACGATGGCGAGATCACGGTCATCATGGGCCTTTCCGGCTCCGGAAAGTCCACACTCATCCGGCACCTGAACCGACTGATCGACCCCACGGCCGGCGAAATCCGTGTCGATGGCGAAGACATCATGAGCTACAGCGAAGAGCAGCTGCGAAAGCTTCGCCGCGAGCGGATGTCGATGGTGTTCCAGAAGTTTGCCCTGCTGCCCCACAAAACCGTGCTCGAGAACGCCGGCATGGCCAAGGACATTCGCGGCTATACGACATCGGACTTTGAGGCCGACGCCCGAAAATGGCTCGCGCGGGTTGGTCTGGAGGGTAACGAATACCAGTATCCACACCAGCTGTCCGGTGGCATGCAACAGCGGGTGGGCATCGCCCGAGCCCTGGTGTCCGACGCCCCGATCATGTTGATGGACGAAGCTTTCTCGGCACTGGATCCGCTGATTCGGTCCGATATGCAGGACCTGTTGCTGGAGCTCCAGGAAGAACTGCAGAAAACCATCGTGTTCATCACCCATGATCTTGATGAGGCCTTGAAACTGGCCGACCACCTGGTCATCCTGAAAGATGGCGAAGTAGTGCAGCAGGGAGATCCCCAGGAAATCCTGCTCAATCCCGGCGATCCCTACATCGTCGACTTCATCAGCGATATCAATCGGGCACGGGTGCTGAGGGTACGATCGGTCATGAGTCCCCCGGATGACGGTGACTCCACGTTCGCCGGTGACATCTCGGAAAAGGACAACCTTGAAACGGTACTGCTGAAATCCGACGGGGATATGTCTCTGAATTTCCGGGTAGTCCGGGACGATCAGCACGTGGGCACCCTGCACATGAAAGACCTCGCCCGGGCGCTGGTGCCGACCGCCGCGTCGGCTGACAGGAACAAAACCGCAGCCTAGGGGCTTTTAGCCATTACAAAACCGCGACCAGGGTCTATGCTTCAGGGAGAGCCGACGTCATCGGCATCCCGGTTTTATCACCATGGCAAAAACCCTGGTTCTTTCCATCGCGCTCTTTCTTGCCGCCTGCTCGCAGCCAGAGGACCCGCCACCGCTGGTTCCTGAAACAGCGGCAAAGGCAACGAAGACCGCTCCCGCTGCGCCGGCTCCCACAGAGCCGCGCCAAAGCGTTGTCATTGCCGCTGATCCCTGGTGTCCTCACAATTGTATAGCCGGCTCCGAGCACGAAGGCTATATGATAGATATTGCCAGGGAGGCGTTTGGCCTCTACGGTATCAATGTCGAGTACGTGAACATGAGCTGGGCGCGGGCCCTGCAACAGGCCCGGGACGGGTATATTGATGCGGTTGTCGGAGCCCTTCCGGGGGATGCGCCGGACTTCGTGTTTCCGGACGCCGCTACTGGTTACTCGACGATCGCGCTCTACACCCACCCTGACAACACCTGGCAGTACGCTGGCATCGACTCACTCAGCCAATCCAAGCTGCTGGCGATCAACGGCTACGCTTACTCACCGGAACTGGACAGCTATATCGAGAAGTACCAGGACGATCCAGAGCGGGTCTGGGTGCTGTCCGGGCCGGCACCACTGAGCCGGGCAATCGAACTCCTGCACCAGCAGCGCTCTGACGTATTCCCGGAAGACCGCTATGTGATGCAGTGGCAACTGGAGCAGGAGAACAACACGGAAAGCCTGCGAATGGCCGCGGTGATCCACGAGTCGCCGATCTACGTTGCATTTTCACCGATCGGCCGTGATTCCGCCCAGCTCGCAGCGCTCCTGTCAGAGGGAGCGAGAGCCCTGCAAAGCAGTGGGCGGGTGGCAGAGATCCTGACGCGCTATGGACTGTCGTGGTCAGACTGAAACGCCCGGATAGACTCACCGCCCGGTGTCGACAACAGCAGTTGGCCCTGCTGCCCGATCCGCACTGAATTCACCTGGTCCAGCAGGTTCAGAAACCGCTCCTCCTGATTCATCAGCGCGGGCGCACAGGCCATCCGTGTTGATGCCAGTGGGCCTATAGCCATGCCCTCTCCCCTGAGTTCATAGGTGCCAGTGTATCGGTTGCAAGACGCCCTGCCCGCGATCCGATTGCCCTCAAGAAACTCGATCGTGATCCGGGACCGATCGATGATGCCTGCGCCCGCAAGATCCTCAACAACCCAGATTGCGCCCCGTAACAGACGCTGGCGATCACCACCACATCCCCTGAACTCATCATCACCGACCTGCAGGCGCACCTGCGCGGGATATTGAGCCCTGGACATGCTGTCGTCACAGAGCTGACGGGCGACTGTCAGGGTAATGGGGAGATCTGCCAGCGTCGCCACAAATGTCCGCCCATGCCGGTTGGCTGTTTTGACTTCAACCGGTACCCGACGGGTTCCCTGTTCCTCGAAAGGCCGTGTTATCAAGAGCTCACCGCCTTCGAGCGTCGCGTGCCAGAAAGGCTCATTCCCCCGCGCCTCAAACGGCATTTCCAGATCGCCAGGCTGCAAACACTCCGGATAGGTTTGCCCCTTCACTGTCAGGGTCGCTTTTTCACCCTTGCTCCAGAACCGCGTCTGCTCGTCGCCGGGGGTTACGTACAATGCGCCCGAGGCACTTACCTCCGGCTTGAGCAGAATACGTCGATCCAGATAGTCGATGCTGATCAGATCGCTGTCGTCGGTGCCGGAGACGGAAATATCGAGTTGCCCGCAAGCATAGCTCGCGGAAACCGGCTGACTGGTTTTGGATAGAGAGGAGCAGGCGGAGATGGCAAGGCTCGCCGCAGTGACGACGGACAACATCAAAACTCGTCGTGAGTGCATGGTCAGTTCCCTTGTGAGCGTCTTTTCGGCCTACAGTTTAGAACCCAACGACCGATGAGGCCACCATGGGCATCAGATGGGACTTCTTATACCGCCCCACCGGCAGTATGCTAGAACGCTGAACCAAGGAGACACTCCATGGCACTGAAACTTTACCAATTTGCCATTTCCCACTACTGCGAAAAAATACGCTGGGCCCTGGACTACAAGGGGCTCAACTACGAAACGGTGAACCTGCTGCCGGGACAACATGTGAAAACCATCCGGAAACTGACCGGTGAAGCCTCCTCTGTGCCGGTACTGGACCATGACGGCCACGTGGTTCAGGGCTCGGCCGCCATTCTGGATTACCTGGACCAGACGTTTCCCGAGCACCCGCTGACACCGGCAGACCCGGACGTTCGTGAGCAGGCGCTGGCCTGGGAGCGCCGGCTTGACGAGGAAGCGGGGCCGGCTATCCGCTGCTATTCCTACCACCACTTCCTGCAGCGCCCCAAAATTGTGGTGCCCATGCTGGCCGCGGGAACGCCTTTCTATAACCGGATACTGCTCAGCCTTGCTTTCAGCCGGGTTGATGAAGTCATGCGTCAGTGGATGAAGATCAACGAAAAAACCTCTGAAAAGTCCCGCCAGGTCATGGAAGAGTTGCTCACCGAGCTGGCTGCCATCTACGCCGAAAGGCCTTTCCTGGCCGGCGACCAGTTTTCGCGCGCAGACCTGACCGCAGCCGCCCTGTTTGCACCCATGTTCCAGCCCGCACAGTATCCGGTGCCATGGCCGAAAACTGCGCGAATTCCCAAAGACATCAAACATTGGCTGGACAAGTGGCAGCCACAGATCCGGGCTCTGGAAAAAGTGTACGAAGACAACCGTCGACCAGGCTGAGTACCGGATTGTCGGAATCCGTTAGCCAATCTGGCGTGAACCGACATTCCGGTTTCCGGGTTACGTGCCAGAATAAACGGACTTGATGAGGAAACCGGCAGAAACCCGATGGCTTTGACCGACATGATACTGGCCGTACTGGAAGACAGCGGCCTGCTTTCTCTCTGGGCGATGGCTGCGCCGTGGCTGGCGCTGGATGAACGCCAACTGATCTTTGTGATTGCAACACCGGTTTTTGTGGGCGTTACCCTGTGGGAATACCTGAAGATTCGCCACGATCCGCAGCTGATGGATACCCGTGAGGCGGTCAGAAACTTTGCCCTAGGCGCCGGCTATCAGGTGACCGAACTGCTCTTCGCCGGCCTCATTGCCTTCCCTGTCTATGCCCTGTGCTACCACTACCGGCTGTTTGATCTGGAATTGAACGGATTCACCGTGCTGCTGGCTTTTCTGGGGGTGGACTTCTGTTTCTACTGGATGCACAGGGCCAGTCACAGGGTACGCTGGTTCTGGGCGGCCCATGTGGTTCACCATTCCTCCGAGCGGATGAACTTCTCCACTGCCATGCGCCAGAATGCCACCAACATTTTCAACGGCATGTGGGTGTTCTACCTGCCCCTGGCGCTGCTGGGACTCAATCCTGTCTGGATCGGCGTAGCCTATGCCCTGTCGCTGGTCTACCAGTTCTTTATTCACACCACTTTGGTCGGGAAGCTGCCCGGCTGGATCGAACTGGTGTTCAACACGCCCAGCCATCACCGCGTCCATCATGGCCGAAATCCCGGCTACATCGACCGTAATTACGGCGGCACGCTGATAGTGTGGGATCGCCTGTTCGGCACGTTTGTCGATGAAAATGCCCAGGATCCGCCCGAATACGGCATCACCCGGCCTGTTCGCTCCAATAACCTGATTGTGCTCTGGACCCACGAATACGTGGACCTGTTCCGCGACATGGCACAGCCCGGCGGATTATTGTCTCGCCTTACCCATCTATGGAAACCGCCGGAGTGGCAACGCCCGGCTGCGGAGAAAAACAACAAGGAACCGGGTCGTGACAACGAACGAACACCCTCTGACGCTGAGCAGTGGTGATGACCACAGTATAGCCGGAACAGTCTTTACCCCGACGGCTCCCACCGGCCTTCTGATCATCAGCCACGGCATGGCCGAGCATGGCGACCGTTACCAGTCCCTCGCTCGCTGGCTCTGCGAACGCGGCATGGCCGTTATCACCTTTCACCACCGGGGCCATGGCCCGAATTCAGGAGTCGAGAACCTGGGGCACTATGCGGACCAGAACGGCTGGGCCAGCGTGTTGGCCGACCTGCACCAGGTGGTCCAGCACGCCCGTTCACAGTTTCCCGGGCTGCCGGTCAACCTGCTGGGCCACAGCATGGGCTCGTTCATTGCCCAGGGTTACGCCCAGAGGCACGGTGATTCCCTGGATACCCTGATCCTGAGCGCCACCAACCGGATTGATCGAGGCCAGCTATTGGCATCCCGGGCCCTGATCGGCCTGATCCGACTGCTCCGGGGCAAGCGGCACCGCAGCCCGTTGATTACCCGCATGACGTTTGAGCAGTTCAATCGCCGGTTCCGCCCCAACCGGACCCATGCCGATTGGCTCAGCCGCGATCCGCACCAGGTTGACGCCTACGTTGCCGATCCGCTTTGCGGGTTCCAATGCTCAACCGGGCTCTGGCTGGATTTTATCGGCGGCATGCTGGCCATCAAACCGCCGACCTGGCGCAAAGACCTGCCTGTGCACCTGTTCTCTGGAACGGCGGACGCGGTTGGTGAAATGGGTCGCGGCGTGCGCCAGCACTTTCAGGCCATTCGAGAGGCGGGCGTTGGCCATGTGACCCTGAGGTTGTTTGAGGGCGGGCGCCATGAGATGCTCAACGAAACCAACCGGGACGAGGTGTGGCAATACTTGCATTCCCTGTGCCTGCATAGGGACAATGCGTCTGCCCAATCAACCGCCGAACAGAAAGCCCTGCTCCATGCCAGAGCCCCATGAACGCCGCACCAGAATCTGCCACCCAATAACCCGGGCTTTCGCCTGCCTGTGCGTGTTGTTCAGTTTTGCTTCCGGAGCCATCGCCGGCGAAGTCAGTATTGGTGTGGCCGCAAACTTCACCGATACCACCCGGGAACTGACCAGGCACTTTGAAGCGGAAACCGGTCACCGGGTATCCGCCAGCTTTGGCTCTACCGGCAAACTTTACGCCCAGATCAGGAACGGCGCGCCCTTCGACGTATTCATGGCGGCCGACGTGCTCAGGCCAGAGCTGATCGAAGAGGCCCAGGCCGGGGTCAACGGAACCCGCTTTACCTATGCCCGGGGCAAGCTGGTGCTCTGGAGTCCGGCGCCCGATGCATTTGAGGATGCCCCGCGCTATCTGGAGCAGCAACCCTTCGCCAGACTGGCCATCGCCAACCCGAAAACCGCACCCTATGGCCTGGCTGCCCAGCAGGTTCTTGAGCACATCGGCCAATGGCAAACGTTGCAACCGAAACTGGTCCGCGGTGATTCCATAGCCCAGACGTTCCAGTTTGTTGTCAGTCGCAATGCCCAGGCCGGTTTCGTGGCCGCTTCCCAGGTGAAAGTCTGGGACGAGGATGCCGGCACCCTATGGCAGGTGCCTCAGGCCTATTACCAGCCCATTGACCAGCAGGCCATCCTGCTGAACCGGGGCGCCAGCAATGAAGCAGCCCGCGCCTGGATGGATTTCCTGAAATCCGATACTGCCATCGGCATCATCCGGAGCTATGGTTACGACCAAGGACATGACGCGATCAACTGATGTTTGAAACCTACTGGGATCCAGTCTGGCTGACCCTGAAACTGGCCACGACAACCACTCTGCTGCTGTTGCTGATAGGCACGCCCATCGCCTGGTGGCTCGCCCGAACCCGGCACTGGCTGCGCCAGCCGGTGGCGGCCGTGGTCGCGCTGCCTCTGGTTCTGCCGCCCACGGTCCTTGGCTTTTACCTGCTGCTGGTGATGGGGCCGGAAGGCTGGGTTGGCCAGGTCACCCAGTCGCTCGGCATCGGGCTGTTGCCGTTTACCTTCGAGGGTCTGGTGGTGGCTTCCGTGATCTATTCCCTGCCGTTTACGGTGCAACCGCTGCAGAATGCCTTCGAGTCGGTTGGCGACCGTTTCCTCGAGGTCGCTGCCACGCTTCGCGCCGCGCCCTGGGATCGCTTCCTGTTTGTTGCCGTGCCCCTTGCCCGCAACGGTTTCCTCACTGCCGCCGTACTGACCTTCGCCCATACCATTGGCGAGTTCGGCGTGATTCTGATGATCGGGGGTAACATTCCCGGGGAAACCAAAGTTCTCTCCGTTGCTATCTATGACCACGTGGAATCCCTCGAATACACCGAGGCACACTGGCTTTCTGCCGGCATGGTGGTGTTCTCCTTCGTGGTTCTGGTCACCCTCTACGCTCTCAACGGTAAGGCCCGGTCGGGAGCACTGAGATGAGCGAAAAGAAAAGCATCTCTGCCCGCTTCCGTTGCGCGTTTCCCGGGTTTGGTCTGGACGTTGACCTGACCCTGCCCGGCACGGGCATCACCGCCCTGTTCGGGCATTCCGGCTGCGGCAAGACCACTGTTTTGCGCTGTATGGCGGGCCTTCACCGCGCAGAGGGAGCCATGACCGTTCTCGACGAACACTGGCAAAGCGCTGATACTTTCCTGCCGGTTCATAAACGTCCCCTCGCCTATGTATTCCAGGAAACCCACCTGTTTCCCCATCTGACCGTGCGCAAGAATCTTGAATTCGGATACCGGCGTATTCCGGCCACGGACCGGCAGATCGGGTTTGACGAGGCAGTGAACTGGCTGGGACTCGGCGGCCACCTGGACCGTATGCCCGCAGGCCTGTCCGGGGGCGAGCGCCAGCGGGTAGCGATAGCCCGCGCGCTGCTGACCAGTCCCCGGCTGTTACTTATGGACGAACCGATGTCAGCCCTGGACAAAGCCAGCAAACACGACATCCTGCCCTATCTGGAGCGTCTTAGGGACGCCCTGGCCATCCCGATCGTATATGTCTCCCACTCTACCGCAGAGGTGGCCCGGCTCGCCGACCATCTGGTGGTCATGGAGGACGGCAAGGTGTTAGCCAGCGGGCCGACCCGGGAGACACTTGCACGCATGGATAACCCGTTCCGTCTCGAGGACGACGCGGGCGTGCTTGTGGAGGGGACAATAAGAGAACTGGATCAGCGCTGGCACCTGGCGCGCTTTGAGTTCGACGGTGGCTCCCTGTGGCTGCGCCGGGACAACGGCATGAAAATCGGGGATCGGGTCCGGATCCAGTTGCTGTCCCGGGACATCAGCCTGGCTCTGGAAGAGAACCCTGACCAGAGCATCCAGAACCTGGTTCCGGCAACCATTGACCGGATTGAGCCGGACGTTACCCCCGGCGTCAGTATCGTCCGCCTGCTCGCCGGACCCACACCGGTCATGTCCCGACTGACCACCCGGGCTGTTGACCAGCTGGCTCTGGAACCCGGCCGGCAGGTGTGGATGCAGATCAAGTCCGTGGCCCTGGCCGACTGACACCGGCGCCCCTGCCCCAACCAGAAAGGCCGCTGATATCAGCGGCCTTTCTTGCTACATCGATGCTCTGCTATACGGAGACTCAGCGGGTGCCGTACACCACCATCGTTTTGCCCTTGACCCGAACCAGGCCCTGATCTTCCAGGGTCTTCAGAACCCGTCCAACCATCTCCCGGGAACAACCCACGATACGGCCGATTTCCTGGCGGGTAATCTTGATCTGCATGCCGTCCGGGTGGGTCATGGCATCCGGTTCCTTGCAGAGATCCAGCAGGGTGCGGGCGACCCGACCGGTCACATCCAGGAACGCGAGATCACCCACCTTGCGCGTGGTCTGGCGGAGGCGGGAAGCCATCTGCTCACCAATGAAATACAGAACCCTGGGATCCTGCTGGGCAATCTCACGGAATTTGGTGTAGCTGATCTCCGCCACTTCGCACTCGGTCTTGGCCTTTACCCAGGCGCTGCGGGAATCCATGTTGTCGAACAGTCCCATTTCACCGAAAAAGTCACCGGCGTTCAGGTAGGCCATGATCATCTCGCGACCATCGTCGTCTTCAATGATAACCGTCACCGAGCCTTTGACGATGTAGAACAGGGAATCGCTCTTGTCCCCGGCATAGATAATCGTGCTCTTGGCTGGGTAACGGCGGCGATGGCACTGCGAAAGGAAATAGTCGAGATGCTTTGTTTTCTGCTCAACCGGCTTGACGATAGTGGCCATAATGCGAGTCGTGCCTCCTCAGATACTGGCGGGTCCCAATGTTTGTTATGCACCCGGCTTTCCTTGCGGGTTCGTTCTTTTTTACTGCAAAACTGCGCAACTTATAACAAGAAGGTCTGTTGCGGGCAACCGGAAAGAGTATACAACATGTATCCGAGATCGGCCTGCCTGGCGAAGCCGGTTGTGCTAGCATCCGGCCACAGGTCATCTTTATCGGGGCCAACACACCAGTTGGTCCCGCGTCATCACAACGGAGAGTCGTCCCATGAAAGCAACCGTAGACTGGACCGGCAACGCCAGTTTCAAAGCCACCAGCGGCAGTGGCCACAGCGTGCAGCTTGATGGCCCGCCAGACCACGGCGGTGAGAACCTGGGCCCGCGCCCCATGGAAATGCTGCTGATGGGGCTCGGAGGCTGTTCGGCGTTCGACGTCATGAGCATCCTGAAGAAAAGCCGCCAGGACGTGACCGCTTGCCACGCCGAGCTCGAAGCAGAGCGGGCCGACGCGGTTCCGGCGGTGTTTACACGCATTCACCTGCACTTCGTAGTAACCGGAAACAGCCTGAAAGACAATCTGGTCAAGCGGGCCGTGGGCCTGTCGGCAGAAAAGTACTGCTCCGCATCTATCATGCTTGAGAAGGCCGGCGTCGAGATCAGTCACAGCTACGAGGTTCACCAGGCGTCATAACACGTGTGAGAAATCTCGCCAGGGCCGCTCATGGACCGATTCCCCGGGCCGGATGCAGGGGAAATCACGAATGCTAAAATGTCATTGCGAATACTATTCAACGTCACTTGCGGTGTGCATAATACGCACCCTCTCCGCCGGTCTGCGCAAAAGGTGAACAACCCGGTCAGTAGTCGGTGGCGGCCTCGGCAGAGCTCAGCAATGCAGCTCTGCAGTCATTCATCTCCACGATCCGGAGGGGCTGAGCATGGAATCAAAACTCCAGCTGCATGGTTTCAACAACCTGACCAAATCCCTGAGCTTTAACATCTACGACATCTGTTATGCGCAGACCGAAGAACAACGCAAGGCCTATATCGACTACATCGACGAGATGTACAACGCCGAGCGCCTGACCCAGATTCTGACCGACGTCGTCAAGATTATCGGCGCCAACGTTCTTAACATCGCGCGTCAGGACTACGAGCCCCATGGCGCATCTGTCACCATGCTGATCGCCGAGCACGAGCTCACCAATGGCGAAGAGCCCGACAACGAAGAGTCTCCCGGACCGCTGCCGGATACCATCGTGGCCCACCTGGACAAGAGTCACGTCACGGTGCACACCTACCCGGAAAGCCATCCCCACGATGGCGTGAGCACCTTCCGCGCTGACATCGACGTATCCACCTGTGGCCTGATCTCACCGCTGAAAGTGCTGAACTACCTGATCCACAGCTTTGATTCTGATGTCGTTACCGTGGACTACCGGGTTCGCGGCTTTACCCGTGATGTGGACGGCACCAAGCACTACATTGATCACGATATCAATTCGATCCAGAACTACCTGACCGAAGATACCCAGAACGCGTATCAGATGATCGATGTGAACGTGTACCAGGAGAACCTGTTCCACACCAAGATGATGCTGAAGAACTTCAACCTCGATAACTATGTGTTCGGGGTGAACGCCGGTGATCTTGATCCCGCCGAAGCGCAGTCCATCGAGGACCGTCTGCGTCGGGAAATGCTGGAAATCTTCTATTCCCGCAACGTCGAATGATCGCCTCCTGTGGCGCCCCGCCCGGGGCGTCACGGGTCCTTCAGTTTTTTTGATGTCACCCCCCAGATTTCTGCGTTTTATTCTCTCCTCCCATCCCGTTTAAATAGAGCCAAGAGCTAACGAGAGGAGGACATCATGACCCTGCGCTCCCTGAAACAGATCATACCCGCCCTGGAAACGTCCGACGGTGCCGGCGTGCGCATCAAGCGTTCCATTGGCCAGCAACAGAACATTCGCCTTGACCCGTTCCTGATGCTGGACGAGTTTGGTTCCGCCGAGGCCGCCGACTATATCGCAGGCTTCCCCTCGCACCCCCATCGGGGGTTCGAAACCGTGACCTATATGATCGAGGGGCACATGCTGCATGAAGATCATCTCGGAAACCGGGGCGACCTGCGCAATGGTGGTGTGCAATGGATGACCGCCGGTCGCGGCATCATCCATTCGGAGATGCCCCAGCAGGAAGAAGGCGTGATGCGCGGTTTTCAGCTCTGGCTGAACCTGCCAGCGGCGGAAAAAATGACGAAGGCCGGCTACCGGGACATCCAGCCGGAAGAGATTCCGGAGCTTGCCTTCGACGGTGGCAAACTGAAGCTCATTGCCGGCTCATTACAGATCGATGGCCAGGCCCATGCAGGGGCGATGCCCGATCGCACCACCCAGCCGATCTACGCGGATATTCACCTGGCATCCGATGGGAGCCTGAGACTGCTCCTTCCGGAAGGCCACAACGCCATGCTCTATCTTTACGAGGGTAGCGCGAGCCTGGGGGAAAGCTCGCTGCAGCGAAGCGCCGCAAACGTTCTTTCCGACGACGGCGACCAGATCGAACTCCATGCGGGGCAAGCCGGAGCGCGACTCCTGCTGATTGCCGGCAAACCGATCGGCGAGCCGGTGGTCCAGTATGGTCCGTTTGTGATGAATACCCGAGAAGAGATCGAACAGACGCTCCGGGATTACCGGGATGGACGCCTGACGGCCTGACGGCCTCAGGCAAACGGCTTTCTTGCCATCAGCCGCTGCACCATCGGCCGTACGATCAGGTCCATGGCCAGCGGCATTTTTGTGCCCGGAACCACCAGGGTGTCGTGTCTCGACAGGCTGCTGCCTGCAATCACCTGCAGCAGATAGGGAAAGTCCACCTCTGACTGATCCCGGAACCGGATCACCAGCATGCTTTCGTCCTCAGTGGGAACTTCCCGGACGACAAAGGGGTTGGAAGTATCGACCAGGGGAATGCGCTGGAAATTGATGTGGGTGTGCGAGAATTGGGGCACGATGTCGTGCACATAGTCATCCATGCGGTTGATGATAGTTTCCACCACCGCCTCCTGGCTGTAGCCCCGCTTGTGCGTGTCCCGGTGGATCTTCTGGATCCATTCAAGATTCACAATCGGAACCACACCGATCAGCAGGTCCACATACTGGGCGATATTGCAGGTTTCGCTGACCACACCCCCATGAAGCCCCTCGTAAAACAGCAGATCGGTATCGGCGGGCAAAGGCCCCCAGGGCGTGAAGGTGCCGGGCTTGTGCCCGGCTTCAACCAGCCTGCGATCCTCATCGTGAACGTATTGACGATACCGACCGTTGCCGGTGTGGCCGTAGTCGTAGAACAGTGCTTCCAGCTTGTCGATGTGATTGGCGGCCAGCGCAAAGTGGTTGCGCTCACCGAACTGGCCCTTGGCCGCAAGCCTGGCCATCTGTTCACGGTTGTAGCGATGGAAACTGTCACCGCTGACCATTGCGGCGTTCAGCCCCTCACTGGCAAACATCCGGCTGAAAATCTGGCCGGTGGTCGTGGTGCCCGCTCCGGACGAACCGGTAACCGCGATGATGGGATGACGTTTTGACATAGAGGCAGGTTGCCGGAATCAGGTTAGGCTGTCGAGCAGACGGGGTTTTTCAACCACGAAGCCCTGAGCGTAGTCCACACCCAGCTGTCGGAGCATGTCCAGAACGTCCCGGGATTCAACCTGGGAGGCAATCACTTCCCGGTTCATGTAGTGGGCCATATCCACCATTGAGCGCACCATTGCCCGGTCAGTCTCGCTGGTCGACAGCTGGCCGGTAAAGGCGCTGTCGATCTTAATCAGGTCTACCGGTAACGAACGCATGAACTCGAACGAACTGGGGCCACTGCCAAAGTTGCCGAGACAGAACCGGCAGCCAAGTTCTTTCATCTCAATGATGAAGTCTGCCACTGACTGGACGTCGTTAATCGCCGAGGCCTCGGTAATCTCGAACCACAGCCGCTCGATAGGCGCATCTTTCTCACTCAGCTTTTCGTAGATGAACTCCAGCAGCGACTGGTCATTCATGGAATAGCCGGACAGGTTGATGCAGACGCCGCCGAAATGCCTCGGGTCCGGCGCCTGTTCCCTGAGCCAGTCCAGCATGTGACCAACAACCCAGCGATCCACGGCCTGCATACGGTCATAACGCTCGGCCATGCGCACGAAGTCCCGACCGGTAATGAGGTTGCCCTCGTCATCGTACATGCTGATCAGCACCTCATACTGCGCAGCCATGGAGGACTTCGCATGCAGAGGGATGATCTTCTGGCAACGCAGCAGCATGCGCTCCTCATTCAGGTCGCTGAGGCTGGCAACCTTGGCGGCAATCTGCTCCTGACGGGCCTGGTCATCGGCGTCCAGGGCATACTCCGAAACCTTCCCGTGGCCCTGCTGGCGAGACGCGGCAAGCGCCTGCTCCGACGCCCGTAACCAGCGTTCAGCACTGACCAGGGCCGGCAACGTGGGGACCACACCGGCGCTGGCTGAGAGCCGGTAGTCGCGACCACCAAAACTGAACTCGGCGGCCTCCACTGCCCGGATGAGATCTCTTGCCGCGTCGCTGGCACTCTCGGACGGCACCAGCATGGCAAACTCATTGCCCGCAAGTCTGGCCACGGGCATACCGTCACCGACGTGGCTGCGCAGGATATCGGCAACCCGCTTCAGGGTCTCATCACCGGCCTGGTAGCCGGCGGTGTCGTTCAGCAGGCGGAACCTGCGGAGATCCAGGCGCACGAGGGAGCGCTCATCCTCCCGACGGGCCAACTGCTGATCGAGCATGCGCTCGAATTCGCGACGCCCGAGAAGGCCGGTCAATTCATCATGGGTGGAGGCCCAGGACAACTGGTCATAGACCTTGCGGACCATGCGATCGATACTCTCGTCCACCAGCGGGCGTTCATACTGGCTATCAGGCACGATGATGCCTTTTCGCATCTGCCGGGCCAGGGACTCCAGCTCCAATTCCACCACTCGCATGCCCTGGTGATTCACAAAGACAAAGCGGCTGAAACCGCGGGCCACCCAGACCAGACGAATGTACTGGGGTTCGTCCGGTTTTTCCTGGTCGCGAAGCCAGTCGCCGGTTCGCAATTTCTGCGCCCGGTTGATCCAGCGCTGAAGACTTCGTTGCTCCCGGTCGGACAGTTTTCTGGCATCCGGTTGCTCCGGTTTTGCCACTGGCACTTCAACCAGTTCGGGGCTTTTTTGCGGACTGCGAACCAGGAACTGCTTGAGCTCGTCCCGGATTTGCGAAGAAGGCATGTGGTTGCTGGAAATAGAGGCCAGACCATCCTGGATTACCCGCAGCAGCTCGGGCAGATTAATGGAGCTGTTCGGATCATCAGCGAAGGATAGGAGCGAATCGATAACGGCCAGGTAATCATGCCACAGCTGGCTGTCAGGCCCCTGCCGGATCCAGGTCAGCGAAAGCAGATCCCGCCAGCCACCATCCAACAGGCTGATTACCGCCTTTGGCACCTTGCGCCCACCCAGTTTGTTGTCCAGAACATCGGCCACAGCCTTTTTTGACTCGGCTACCTTCTGGGCCCCCTCTGCGGCCGCTGTCACTCGCTCGACATTCCGGCGATAGACAAGATTCTGGCGATCAATCAGGGTGTCCAGTTCCTGGACCGTTTGCTCGAATACCCCGGTGTCCTGCTCGAAGTCCGTTGTAATGCGCTCTACCAGCTCATCCACGCGACGCTGAACCACCGGATTGATGCGCCCGCCCTTTACCCCTAGCTGGGCCAGACGGTTCATCACCCCGCGTACCGGGCTATCCTGATCGTCAAAGAACGCAGGGTCCCTCATGACAACTTTGAGAACGGGCACTTCCAGCTGCCGCATGCGCTGCTGGGCATACTCGCTGAGCTTCGGGCTTTCCACCACCGATTTGAAAAACCGGTCGACCACATCGACCGTTTCCTGCTGTTCTTCATCCAGCCGGTTATCACCGCTTGCCTTTACTTTCTCTACCACCCGCTCCTTCAGGGGAGCCAGCTCCTCGCCAGTATCCACGGGCTGAGATTGCAGCTGCTGGAGTTCTCGCTGGAATTCTCCGGACGACAGAGGCCTGGCATTGGGCTGGAACGGCAAAGGCTCCGGATCGCCCCGGGCCACACGGCTCGCGCTCAGGGTATTCAGCAGGTTACGCACCGTGGCGAACGCAGTCTGGGCCGCCTGGGCATAACCCCGAAACTCGCCCCCCAGCATGCCGGCTCTGCGACGAGACTGGGGCTGTCCGGCGTCTTCGGCACCCGCCTTCGGCTTTGACTCTGCAGCAGCACTCTCCGCGGCAACCGGCTCGGGCTCCGCGGGCTCTTGTTGTGTCTCCGGCTTTGCCCCGGCCTGCTCGCTCAGATACTTGCTGAGATCCAGGTCCGGCAGAACACCGTGACGAATCAGAATATCGTTGAGTTCTTTGTAAAGAGGTCCCAGCTGTTGCAACACGGTCTGCTCAAAGACCCGCAGACAGACTTTCTCCACCTCCCGGGTCGCCTTGAGCTGGCTGAGGCCATTATGGAAGGCTTCGCAGACCAGGGAGGGCCCGAGGGGATTGTGGTGTCCCGTGGCGTTCGCGATGCCAAGTTTGTCCAGGCGAAGCTTGAGCTGCAGCAGATCGCCCCGATACTGGGTATCCGCCTTGGTCACCATCACCCGGATCGTCAACCAGTCCTCGAATTCGCCCTTGTCGACCACGGACAGCTCGGACCCCGGAAACCCCTTGGGGGCGGGCTTAAGTGGTGATTCCAGGCTGCGAGCCATCTGATGCCAGATGACCCGTTGCCGGGCCTGAATCTGGCCCGAAGCATCCATGTATTCATTGGCCTGCTGATCATTTACCGCTCTCTGGGCCGCCAGTTTGAGACCCTCCACCATTTGCACGAAACAGGCGTCCATCAACGGCTCGATAAACTGGGTCACCGCCTTGGCGGACTGGTGCAGGACAAACTGTACGCGGTCACTGGGCGCGCGGAGCGAGGAGCGATCCTGACTTCGGGAGCCCCCGCATTGCTGCAGCATGGCATCCACGGCTACCGGGTTGGGCCTGCTGAAATTGACCCCCATGGCGCCATCGATGCGACGGACAATACTGACATGAAGCTCGTGGCGGCGCGCACCATCCAGACCCCGAAAACGTATCACCAGTTCTGGGGGTATGCCGGAAGCAAACGCCCGATCCAGCTTCTTCGAGGTTTCACCCGAATAGCGGACGAACAGACCCTCCGCACAGAAATCGGCGATCTGACACGGCCAGGCTTCACCGGTTCCCAGATCAATCTGGGCGGCAAGCTTGATTGGTTGGCGGGGGCTGCTACGACGTTCTCTCGGATCCATGAACTACCTGATATCTCGCAAAGCCGGAACGATCACCGAACACAGCGCCCGGTACCGGCTCACGTCCCTGAAACGATGGCGGATGCCACCGGCTGCTACTATAGAGACCATGATTGTACTATAGCGGCCTGGCCCCCACAGGCAAACCAATCCACTATAACATCCTGACCCATGAAACAGCTTAGTCAGATCTATCTACTTTTGCTACTGGTAACAATGCTTAACGGCTGTTCGACCATTGGCTACTATTCGCAGGCTGTCAGTGGCCATCTCTCCCTGATGATGTCGGCGGAACCGGTCGACGACATTCTCTCCGACACCTCAACGCCGGTGGACCTTCGGGGAAAACTCACGGTAGCGCAACAGGCCCGGGAATTCGCCGGTCAACGACTGGCCCTGCCGGTGGGAGAAGCCTTCAGCGACTACGTGGATCTCGACAGACCCTGGGTAGTGGTGAACCTGGTGGCTGTGCCGGAGTTCTCCCTGGAACCGCACCGCTGGTGCTATCCGGTGCTCGGCTGTCAGGCCTACCGGGGATACTACAGCCTGGCGGATGCGCGTGCCGAGGAGTCGCAGTTTCGCAACAAGGGCTTCGACACGTTTATCGGCGGCGTGACGGCCTATTCCACCCTCGGCTGGTTCGATGACCCCCTGCACACCGGCTTTACCCGACTGGCGGAGGATCGCATGGTCGCCCTGATGTTCCATGAGCTGGCACACCGGGTGGTCTACATCGCCGATGACACGGCATTTAACGAAAGCTTTGCCACCGCGGTGGAGCTGGAAGGGCTCAGGCTCTGGCTATCGGACCAGGGCAAACCCGGCCAGTTCGAGGAGGCACTGGACCGCCTGGCTCGCCGAAACCAGACGCTCTCCCTGGTCGAAGACTTCAGTGCCCGGCTGGACGTTCTTTATGCTCAGCAGGACGTCTTGCCAGACCAGCAACTGCGGAATCGCAAGGCGGCCATTTACCAAGAGCTGGCTCTTGCCTATCAGGAACTTTCCGCAGAGTGGTCCGAACCGGGCCCGTTCGGACCGGTACCAGTCAGCCTGAACAATGCCAACCTGGCGCTGTTTCGTCAGTACAACCAGCACGTACCGGCGTTCCGTCAGATGCTTCGGAATGCAGGCTACGACTTTGCGGACTTTTACAAGGCCGTCAAGACGCTGTCAGAGCAACCGGAACCCCAGAGGACTGAACATCTGGCCGCCCTGTCAGAGCGGTTTGAAGAACACCTTTGAGTTCCGCTGGGTGTTATAGGCAGCCAGCTTCGGCCCGGGCAGGGCCTGCACTGTCGAAGGCTGGAAGCCCCGCTCCCGGAACCAGTGCTCCGTCTGGGTGGTGAGCACGAACAGCTTCTGGATACCCTGCCCCCTGGCCAGCTTCTCCACCATTGCCAGAATCTCATCGCCCCGCCCGGCCCGGCGATAGGTCGGGTCTACCGCGAAGCAGGACAACTCGCCGGCACCCTCTTCAGGGTAGCTGTACAGAGCGGCACAGCCCACGATAGTGCCGTCGCGCTCCGCCACAACAAAGCGGTCAATCTCGGTTTCCAGCATCTCCCGGGAGCGGCGAACCAGAATGCCCTGCTCTTCCAGCGGCTGGATCAGCTCCAGAATCCCGCCGATGTCCTCGACCCGGGCCTGGCGGAACTGCTCGTAGTGATCACCACTGACCAACGTGCCGGCGCCATCCCGCGTGAAGAGCTCCTTCAGCAGGGCGCCGTCATCCACATAGCTGATGATGTGGGCGCGACGCACACCCTTCACACAGGCATCACAGGCAGCTCGCAGCAAGTCGGCATCGTGACCGGTCACCGCACCGGCCGCCAGACGATCGGACGCCTGGCGCGCCGACAGCTCCCGGATCAAAGTACCGTCCTCTTCCTGTAACCCGGGATCATCAATAAACACCATCAGCTTCTCGGCCTGCAGTGCCGCTGCCACCTGGCTGCCAACATCCTCGTAGGAGAGGTTGAAGGCATCCCCGGTGGGCGAATAGCCCATGGGCGGCAACAGGACAATGTGACCAAGCTCCAGCAGTTTCTCGATCCCGGCCACATCCACCCGGCGCACCTTGCCGGTATGGCCAAAATCAATACCGTCGAGCACACCCACGGGCTTGGCAGCCACATAGTTGCCGCCACTTACCCGGATACGGGCATTATGCATCGGCGAATTCACCAAACCCATGGAAAGGTGGCTCTCCAGGTAGGCACGCAGGCCACCGACGGCCTCCATCACCATGCTGAGGTGCTCTTGCGGCGTAATCCGCAAACCTTTTGAAAACGACGATTCGATTCCTGCAGCATCCAGCCGCGTCTGGATTTGCGGGCGGGCTCCAAAGGCAACGACCAGCCGCACACCAAGACTGCTCAGCAGCGCGATGTCATGGATGATGTTGATGAAATTCCCGTGTTCAATCGCATCCCCCGGAATGGTCAATACCACCGTCCGCCCGCGATGGGCGTTGATGTAAGGGGATGAATGGCGGAATCCATGCAGCCAGTCGTTTGATTTCAAACCTTTCTCCTGGTCTCTCGTTATCTTCTAAAGGCAGGTACTTTATCTTGAGGAGTTTGCCGAGTCCTGTCGAGGAGGGTGTGCCAAAACACGCCCGTAAATACGTCCCTGTAGGGCTCGGTCGCGCCATCCCTGGCGCTCCACGGTTTTGGCACACCCTCCCCGCCAGGACTCTCCGCAGGCGTCGGAAGTGCCTGCGCCACACTCAGAGACAGAACTGTCGGATCAGCCCTCGCGGTACTTTAACGGTTGGATCAAGCTGGGACAGCTCTATAAATTCATCGGGCTGGTGCGCCTGATCGATGGATCCGGGACCCATAACAAGAGTCTCCAGGCCAAGCTTCTGGAGCCAGGGCGCTTCCGTGGCAAAAGCAACCGCGTGGGCGGTATGGCCCGTCAGTTTCTCACAGGCTTTGACCAGAGCGGCATCGGCCGGAGTTTCGAACGGTGGCACGCCATCAAAGAGCGGCTCGAATTCCAGGGACAGTTCCCGGCGGTCCGCGATCGGCTGAACCTTGCTCAGGATGGCCTGGCGCAGGGTTTCCATGTTCATGCCCGGCAACGGGCGCAGATCAAAGTGCAGCTCGCACTGGGCACAGATACGGTTTGGATTGTCACCACCGTGGATGCAGCCAAGGTTCAGGGTTGGAAACTGTACCTCGAAGTTCGGGTTCCGGTACTTTTCCTGCCAGCCTGACCGGAGTGCCAGCAACTCGGTGAGCGCTTCGTGCATTCCTTCCATGGCGTTGCGGCCCAAGGCCGGATTGGAGGAATGACCGGACTGGCCCTCGAATTTCAGGCGCTCCATCATGATGCCCTTGTGCATGCGCACCGGTTTCAGGCTGGTTGGCTCGCCGATGACCGCGTAGCGGGCCTTGGGCTTGCCAGCTTCTGCCAGGGCCCGGGCGCCATCCATGGAGCTCTCTTCGTCGGCGGTGGCCAGTATGATCAGGGGCTGCTTGAGATCCTCGTCCACAAAGGCCCTGGCTGCTTCAATGGCCAACGGGAAAAAGCCTTTCATGTCGCAGGTACCCAGCCCGTACCAGCGATTGTCCCGCTCGGTCAGGGTAAAGGGGTCGCTCTGCCAGCGTTTGTCATCAAAGGGCACTGTATCGGTATGGCCGGACAACACAAGACCGCCCGGGCCGCTGCCAAGGGTTCCGATCAGGTTGAATTTTCCGGGCATGCCCGGCACTTCCAGGATTTCCACGGAAAACCCGAGGGCTTCGAGCCATTCTGCCAGGGTTCGCACCACAGGCTCGTTACTATGATCCCATTTTGCCGACGCGCTGCTGATTGAGGGCAGAGATATCAGACGGGCAAGCATGTCACGAATGCCCGGCACCACTGCGGATTTGCTATCGGACTGCGACATAGTTTCCTCTCAGATTCCCATTGGAATCATTGTGCACGGCCACGCCGCCAGACTTCAAAGTTGGTAATCGCCCGGATCAACATCGGGTAGGCAACTTCACCGCCAGCGATAACCCGGGCCACTTCCAGCTCGCGTTCGCTGACGCTCACCAGACGCCCTTCCACCACGTTCTCGTTGGAAAGCGTTACCCGGACCTGCCGGTCAACCCATTGTTCGGCGGTTTCAAGACTCGCCGGATACCAGGTTTCGGTCTCAGGATCCTCCCGTGGCACCACCGGCTCGACGGCCACCTCTGGTGTTTCCTGAACAACCGGCTCGGCCTCGGCCAGATAGACGTCCGGCACGCCTGCACCGTTGTAACGAACTGGCCAGCTCATGCCCGCACCCTCGTTTTCAGCCGTTCTTACAGGCACTCCGAGCAGAGGCTGGGCCGGCTGCACATCTACCGTGAGCTCACCGCCCTCCAGCAGCCACTGCCGGTACAACGCTTTCAGCTGGTCACTGGCGGCCAGGCCCCGGGCCTCAAGCCCGGCAGACAGCGCCTGCACTGCGCGCCTGGCCCATTCTCCGGTTTCGATACCGGCTTCGCGGGCGCAATAGGCGGCGATGCGACGCATCAGGCCACCATCACGCAAGGTCAGCGTCATCGGCTCGGCGCCACCGGAAACGGTCAGCTCGGCATCCTGGATCCGGATTCGGGCATCACGCCAGTCCAGCTCCAGACTGCCGGTGCTGACGGTATTCAACTCAGCATGGAGATTGCCCGGAGTCTGTCGCACAAAGCCATCCCCGGCGAGTGCTGTGATGCCCATGCGGATCAGGTCACCACTACCCAGCTGTTGGCGCGGATCTGGCGCGCAGGAAAGCGCAAACAAGGCCGGATCGCCCTCGCTGTTGGCGCCTTCTGCAGTAACCCAGTTACGAAGCATTGTCGGGTCGAGGGTCAGGCCAAGGCCGTCGAGTCGCAAGGTCCATTGTTCCGGCATGCCAGCCGGGTCGAACAGGACAGAGAGCAAGCTGACAGGTGAGCCGGTATCAAGCTCCACCCTCGCCATGTCCAGAGGCTGGGTGAGCTCGAAATCCTGCCAGCTGGCGTCGTTGAGAACCAACCGGCCCTCGACGCCGGAACTGATGCTGCCCCTGTGCAGAACACCGTGGGGCTCCAGCGCCTGTCTCGCCTCGGCCATGCGCTGATCCGCCAGCCACCAGACCCCCGCCTTGAATGCGGCAAAGCCGACCAGAACCAGTATTACCAGCGTCGCAAGCAGGCGCTTCATCCGGAGACTCCTTGTCGGGTGCCGTCAGTTACGGGAAATCAGGGTGCCGACACCCTCATCAGTGAAGATCTCCAACAGACACGCATGAGCGACCCTGCCGTCGATAATATGGGACGTGCGCACGCCATTTTCGACGGCACTCAGTGCACAACGGATCTTGGGGAGCATGCCACCATGAATGGTGCCGTCCTCGATGAGATCATTGACCTGCTTGGCCGTGAGCCCGGTAAGCACCTTGTCTTCCTTGCTCTTGAGACCGGAGACGTTGGTCAGCAGCATCAGCTTCTCGGCCTTCATGGCCTCGGCGACTTTGCCCGCTACCAGATCCGCATTGATGTTGTAGGAGGCGCCATCCGGTCCCACGCCAATCGGTGCAATCACGGGAATCAGGTTGCTGCGGGTAAGCATCTCAATCACATCCACGTTGACACTGGCGACCTCGCCCACATGGCCGATGTCGATAATCTCCGGGCGTTCCAGTTCGGGAGAGCGGTCGACCACCTCCAGCTTGCGGGCTCGTATCAGATTGGCGTCTTTCCCCGTGAGCCCAACGGCCATGCCACCGTGAGAATTAATCAGGGACACGATTTCCTTGTTCACCTGACCACCAAGCACCATCTCCACCACATCCATGGTTTCGGAATCGGTTACCCGCATGCCGTTGACGAATCGGGACTGGATGTTCAAACGCTCCAGCAGCTCGCCGATCTGCGGGCCACCGCCATGGACAACGATCGGGTTGATGCCTACAAGTTTCATCAGCACCACATCGCGGGCAAAACTGCTCTTCAGGTCTTCGTTTTCCATGGCGTTACCGCCGTACTTGATGACCACGGTCTTGCCGGTAAATCTCTGAATATAAGGCAGGCCCCGGCTAAGTACCGAAGCTACCTGCATTGCTGTTTCACGATCCAGCGCCATGTTTTTGCCTTGTTGATCCTGTATTGAAACTTGCCTGTGAAACTCGGTGACTGCGAATCAGAAATCCGCCACCAGATCCGGCGCTGCCTTCTGCAGCTGGTCACGGAACACAGACTTGATACGCTCCAGCGCCTCGTCGGTCTCCGCTTCAAAGCGTAAGACCAGCACCGGCGTGGTGTTTGATGCCCGGCACAGCCCCCAGCCGTCGGCGTAGTCCACCCGGATGCCGTCGATGGTGCTGATATTGCCGTCACCGAAATCCCCGGACTCGCCGAGGCGTTTGATAATGTCGAACTTGGAACTTTCCGTCACTTCGACATTCAGCTCTGGCGTACTGATGTCATCCGGGAAATCCTCGAAAACTTCATCGCTGTGACGATCCTCAATGCCCAGAATTTCCAGCAGGCGGGCCGCAGAATACAGACCGTCATCAAACCCGTACCAGCGCTCGCCAAAGAAAATATGACCACTCATTTCCCCGGCCAGCAAAGCGCCAGTCTCTTTCATTTTTGCCTTCATCAGGGAATGACCGGTTTTCCACATGATCGGTCGGCCCCCGGCTTCTGAAATCACCCCGGCCAGCCTGCGGCTGCACTTCACATCGTAAAGGACATCAGCCCCCGGATTACGTGAAACCACATCCCGGGCGAACAGCATCATCAGCCGGTCCGGCCAGATAATCTTGCCGGAATTGGTTACTACACCGAGACGGTCACCATCGCCGTCGAAGGCCAAACCGATATCGGCCCCTTCCGATTCAACCCGGGCAATCAGATCCGCCAGATTCGCTGGCTTACCTGGGTCGGGATGGTGATTCGGGAAGTCACCGTCCACCTCGCAGTAGAGCGGAATCACTTCGCAGCCCAGCTCCTCGATCAGCATGGGTGCCAGCTCCCCGGCAATGCCATTGCCGGCATCGACGACCACCTTGAGCGGTGCCGCTACCGCAATATCGCCAACAATCCTGTCCAGGTAAGCACGGCGCACATCCTCGGTGCTCTGGCTGCCCCGACCGCTGGCAAAATCTCCGGTCTGGATGCGCTGATACAGTTTCTGGATGGCCTCACCTGAAAGGGTTTCGCCACCCAACATGATTTTCAGGCCGTTATAGTTGGCCGGGTTGTGACTGCCGGTCACCATAACGCCAGAGCCAGTCTGGAGTTCGTGGGTGGCAAAATAGAGGACCGGTGTGGGCACGGCACCCACGTGAATAACGTTGCACCCGGCTGCCATGACACCGCGTGCCAGGGCATCGGCCAAATCCGGGCTGGAATGGCGGCCGTCATAACCAATGCAAAGGCTGTCGACACCGCGCTCCCGGGCCTCCGAACCGATGGCCCGACCGATGACTTCAACGCCCTCGGCGGTCAGGGTTTCGCCGACAATACCCCGAATGTCATAGGCCCGGAAAATATCCTGGGAAAGCTCCACTTGAGGCAGGGCCACCTCTTCCACGTCCGGAGTGTCGCCGGAACCAAAGACGGTATCATCGCCGCTGCCGAAGCCCAGAACGTCCTCATCGCCATCAAGCATGTCGATATCGGGCATGTCCTTGTCCTGGAACAAAGGCTCATCGCCGCCCTTGGCGGCACCACCGCCAGACTTTCCGGAACCGGCCGGCCTGGGTTTGGCGGTTTCTACAGCCTTGGCGACCCGTTTATCAACCACCTGTGACAAACGGTAGAGCACCTCACCGGTTGAGGCGACCATATCCCAACGGAAGGTCGGCAGCTTTACCCGCTCTCCGCCGAACACCTTGTGCGCCCACTGGATCAGGGCCGTCACATCCTGACGCAAGCCCTTCTGGGCCCCGCCCAGCAGTACCCAGACGATGATGGCAGCGATCAACGCGGGCACGCCGACCAGAAGCGCGATCATTACCGTATCAACCGGCGCTGCGGACGATTTTGCAGGGGTGTAGGCTACGGTCCAGTCCGGATTGGAAAGCCGGCGGGATTCCGCGTTTCCGGAGCCGCTGCCGTTACTGACCACGGTGCGGGATGAACCGGACACGGTCTGCACCAGCGCGAGCTGACCACCGAGGCTGGAGTTGACCACTTGCAGCAACGGCTGGATCTGGCCGGAGTCGAAGATAATCAGCAGGCTGCCGATGACCGCATTGCTGGTCGGATTGCGAACCGGGGCTGCCATCTGGACAAACCACCGGTTATCCCGTGGAAACGCGTCGGGAAACAGTCGCTGGCCGGTTTCAGCGCGCCGGGCCAGCTCAAGCCCGGAGAAGCCCAGCAGGCCCTCACTGCTGGAGGTGCGTGGAATGTCACGGTAGGGAAACAGATGAACCGCCTCAATGCCGGGCAATGAATCCGCCAGCTGCACCTCGGTTGCCGATATTTCATTCCGGTTGTTAAGCGCCTGAATCACGTGCGGTTGGGTGGCCAGACCATCAACGCTTTTCTGGACCTGGTCAAAATACTGGTTCAGGCGAAGCGCTGCGGCATCGGCTTCCAGGACTTTCAATGACTGGAAGCGCTCCTCGGCCGAAGGCTGGACCACCAGAAAATGAAGCAATGCAACGGCAACCACGCCCGCCAGAACCACGACCAGTGACTGGTTGACCGCCACGGAATTGAGCCGCTTGAGTTTGGGCCCCGAGGCACTGACCTTTTCCTTTTTTACAGCCTTCTTTGATGGCTTTTCATCAACGGACGCGTCGGCATCTTTCTTTTTACCCAGCTTCATAGTCCATCCTGCAGTTGTAATTTTATCGTCCTGGACAAGCAGTTATCCGCAAAGTATAGACGCCGGCACAATGTTCTGCGTGGCCGGCTTCCCGGTCACCTTGTGCCGGTGGAGCCAAAGCCGCCTTCACCGCGGGCGCTGGCGTCGAATTCCGAAACCACCTCAAAATCAGCCTGCACAACGGGTACCAGCACCAACTGTGCCAGACGCTCCCCCACATCCACGGTAAAGCTGGTGCGCCCCCGGTTCCAGCAGGACACCATTAACTCGCCCTGGTAATCCGAATCAATCAAGCCCACCAGGTTGCCAAGCACTATACCGTGCTTGTGGCCGAGCCCGCTTCGGGGCAGGATCATGGCCGCCAGCGATGGATCGGCAATGTGGATCGACAACCCTGTCCTGATCAGTTGGGTATCGCCCGGCTCGAGGGTCAGCGGTTCGTCCAGACAGGCCCGAAGATCAAGGCCTGCGGAGCCTTCGGTGGCATACTCGGGAAAGGGAATCTGGCTGCCAATGCGATCATCCAGAATACGTACCTGAAGATTTTTCCTGCTCATGAGGGGTCCTGTCGATTGTAGTGCAGGTGCGCTGCGCTGAGTCAGCGGGCGGCCTGACCAAGATGTTCACCTATCATCGCCACAAGCTGTCGGGCAATGTTCGTTTTGCTGTCGGGACCGATCGACGTCTGGCCACCCGGCCAGAATACGGTCACCGCATTGTTGTCGCTGTTAAATCCCAGCCCGGGCGTAGACACATCGTTGGCCACGATCATGTTCAGTTTCTTGCGTTGCATTTTGTCGGTGGCGTAGCTCGCCACATCGGTGGTTTCGGCCGCGAAACCTACGCTAAAAGGCGCATCGTCGCGGCCGGCTATGGTAGCCAGGGTGTCGGGATTGCGCACCAGCGAGAGCGCCATGGCGTCACTGGACTTCTTGATCTTGTCTCCGGCACAGGTTTCCGGACGGTAATCGGCGACCGCAGCTGTCGCAATAAACAGGTCACAACCTTCATCCACTGCGCTTGAGGCTTCCTGCAACATGTCCTCGGCCGTTAACACCGGACGAACCTCGACACCGATAGGCGCGGAAAGCGCTACCGGACCACTGACCAGAATCACCCGGGCACCTGCCTTATGCGCCTCGCTGGCCAGGGCATAACCCATTTTCCCGGAGCTGTGATTGCTTATATAGCGCACCGGGTCGATAGGCTCTCGGGTCGGGCCTGCAGTAATCACGACCGTCTTGCCAGCGAGCACGCCTGTGCGACTGTGATCGACAAGCGCAACAATATCCTCCGGCTCCAACATTCTCCCTGGCCCGGTATCACCACAGGCCTGCGCTCCCTGAGCCGGCCCCCATAATTCGATCTGGGGATCCTCTTCAAGAAGCCGGATATTTCTCTGGGTACGGCCGTTGCTCCACATTGCCTGATTCATCGCAGGCACCACGGCAATGGGCGCCTCGGTTGCACAACAAACGGTGGTTAACAGATCGTCGGCCATACCCTGGGCAAGGCGGGCGATAAAATCGGCAGACGCCGGCGCAACGACCAACTGATCAGCCCACTTGGCCAGTTCAATATGCCCCATACCAGCTTCCGCCTCAGGGTCCAGCAAGGACGTCCTCACGGGCTCGCCACTGAGGGCCTGGAAGGTCAGTGGTGCCACGAACGCTTCCGCCCCACGGGTCATAACAACCCGCACCTCATGGCCCGCTTTCTTTAACTGGCGAACCAGTTCGGCGCTTTTATAGGCAGCGATACCACCGGTTACTCCCAGGAGGATTCGTCTGGCGGCCATAGGGGCTCCGTTTCCGCATAAAATAAAAGGCTTATAAGATAGCATGCTCAGGCCGCAGCGACAGCCTGCCAGACCCGGCATACGTTTACCGATTGTTAGTTTTTAAAGTAACCTTTGTAACCCTGAGATGCCCGTCGCGGTGCAGGAAGCACCAGGGCAGGAGACAACCAATGCAAGGAAGCCACGATGTCAGACCCCGCCTGGCCCACGGACGAACGTCCACGGGAACGCCTGCTCGCCCACGGACCGCAAACCCTCTCCGACGCCGAACTGCTCGCCCTGTTTTTACGCACCGGCACCACCGGCATGCCGGTCATGGCATTGGCTCGCCACCTGATTGAGGAGTTTTCCGGGCTTCGGGGGTTGCTGACGGCTTCCCGTCGCCAGTTCTGCGATGTCAAAGGTCTGGGAACCGCCAAATACGCCCAGGTTCAGGCGGCCATGGAAATGGCGCGCCGGGTCATGGATGAACCATTGCGCCAGGGTGATCCCCTGCGCTCTCCCGAAGATACCCGCCGCTTTCTTACCAGTCGGCTCGGCACCTACCCGCACGAGGTTTTCGCAGGCCTGTTTCTGGACAATCGCCATCGCGTTATTCAATACCGTGAGTTGTTCCGGGGCACCATCGATGGCGCGGCCGTCTATCCGCGGGAAGTGGTGCGACAGGCTCTGGAGGACAATGCAGCAGCGGTGATTTTCGCTCACAACCACCCGTCGGGCGTCGCCGAACCGAGCCAGGCCGACATTTCCCTCACCCGCCGCTTGAAAGAGGCCCTCGGACTGGTGGATATCAGGGTTCTTGACCATATGGTTGTTGGCCATGGTGAGGTAGTATCTCTCGCTGAACGGGGTCTGCTGTAAAGCCCGATGGTTAACCTTGCACGGCAATGCCGGAAAACTGGCCAAATTCCCAACAATTTTTTGCGTTGGGGGGCGAGTTCTGGTATAAAAGCGTCCCTTTCTGGCGGCGTCTGGCGAGCAGCGTTCAGTTTAGAGGCGCGAATGGGGGCGTAATGGCTCCTTAGCAACCAGAGACGCATTAAAAAACGAATTCGTATTATTGAGACCATTGCTCAGGTCGGAGGCAAGTATGTCCAGAGTTTGTCAGGTTACCGGTAAGCGTCCGGTATCCGGTAACAACGTTTCCCACGCGATGAACCACACTCGTCGTCGTTTTCTGCCGAATCTGCAGAACCATCGTTTCTGGGTTGAGTCCGAGAAGCGTTTCGTGAAGCTGCGCGTATCCACCAAGGGCATGCGCATCATCGACAAAAAAGGCATTGACGCTGTGCTGGCCGATCTTCGTGCCCGCGGCGAGAAATTTTAAGGAGCCGCATCATGCGCGAAAAAATCAAGCTGGTTTCATCAGCAGGTACTGGTCACTTCTACACGACCAAGAAGAACAAGCGTAACACTCCGGAAAAAATCGAGATCAAAAAGTACGATCCGGTTGTCCGCAAGCACGTTGCGTACAAGGAAGCCAAGATCAAGTAATTCCTGATCCGGCATCCAAAAAGGCCCGGCCAATGCGCCGGGCTTTTTTTTGACTTGATGCTATTCAGAACTTCTCCAGGTAGCCCTCCGGCAACGCCACATCCATGGCGATGGGCAGGTGATCCGACATCGGATAACTCACCACCTCGGACCGGCGAATCTCGAGTGAAGGACTTACCAGGATATGATCCAAAGCCTTCTCCGGCCGCCAGCTGGGGAAGCTATGGGCGGTATCCGGTAGCGGTACCAGATCGGTTTCCCTGAGGGGCGTCTGGGTCAGTAGCTGTTCGGCATGGGCGTTCATATCCCCCATCAGAACCACATGCCGGTAGTCGGCAATCAGCTCCCGGATGTAGCCCAACTGACGTTGCTGGGCCGTCTTGCTGAGGGAAAGGTGCATCAGCACCAGCACCAGTGGATCATGCTCGGTTCCGTATCGGGCGATGATGGCGCCCCGGCCCGGAATCAGGCCCGGCAACTTGTGTTCGGTAACGTCCAGGGGACGGTACCGGCTCAGCAGGCCATTGCTGTGCTGGGCGATCTGACCGAGATTCCGGTTCAATTGCTGGTACCAATAGGGAATGCCGGCCGCTTCGGCCAGGTATTGCACCTGGTTGATATAGGCGCTGCGAAGGCTGCCCCCGTCGCACTCCTGCAGCGCCACTACGTCGTAGCTGCGCAGGAGGGAGGCAATCCGGTCCAGATTTTCGATACGGTTGCGATGAGGCAAGATGTGCTGCCAGCTTCGCGTAAGATAATGGCGATAGGACGAGGTATTGATACCCACCTGGATGTTGAAGGTGAGCAGGCGAATGTGCCGTTGCGGCTCGAACTCGGGGACATGTTCGGTCCCGGAGCAGGCACCCCTGGGCCCGCCGGCCGGCCTCAGGATGCCATTCAACTGCTTTCGGATATGCTTGTACATAGTGGCGGCCTCAACCGGCCGGCTGGTCTTTGCAATGGGGCCGGAACCCGTAACGGGGGTTATTCCACCTCGCCACGCTCTTTGGCGACAAGGTAGTCCACCACGTCGAGAACGGCCTCATGGCTGCCGGCCATGGATGCACTGACAGTGTACTTGCCATTAACCAGCATAGTCGGCGTTCCGGTAATCCGCGCGCCACGGATTTTCGATTGAGCTTTCTGCATACGGGCATTCACGCCAAAGCTTTTGTAAGTGCTGACAAACTCATCCGGATCTACACCGTAATCCGCAACAAAGTCGGCCAGGGCTTCAGGGGTATTCAGCGGTCGACGCTCACCGGCAAGCGCCTCGAACAGGGCATCGTGCACCTTGTCCAGCTCCCCCATGGCCTCAAGCGCATAAAAAGCGTAGGCGTGGGGTTCCCAGTTTCTGCCCAGTGCCGCAGGGATCTTCACGTAATTGACGTAATCAGGAGCACTGGCCGCCCACTCCTCAATCAGAGGTTTGAAGTTGTAACAATGGGGGCAGCCATACCAGAAGACTTCCGCTACCTCGACACCGGAATCGCTTTCGGTTCTTACCGGGTTATCCAACCGGTTGTAATGGGTCCCTTCTTTCCACTCTGCAGCACTGGCCAGGCCAGAAACAGACAGCGCCAACAGGAGCAGGAAAGCCGTTCTGAAGGATCGAAACATGAAAAATCTCCGGTTATCTGAATATCGTTTTGGGAGGATTATGACCCAGCGTACCTGAAAAGTTCCACAGGTCGGCAGTTACAGAAAAGAAAGGCAGCAAAAACCCCGCTCCAGGCGGGGTCTTTCGGTACCGTCCGGCTGTGTCAGTTCAGGCCGGAGATGTAGCTGGAGACCGCTTCGATCTCGGCGTCGGTCAGCTTCGAGGCCACATCCATCATGATTGATGCGTTCACGCCGCTGTTCCGCTCACCATCGCGATAGGCTTTCAACTGCTTGACCAGATACTCTGCGTTCTGGCCACCAAGAGCCGGGTAGCCGGCCGGCTCGTTGCCAACGCCTTGCGGGCTGTGACAGCCTGCACAGGAAGGAACGCCAGTTGCCATGTTGCCGCCACGGTACAGAGCAGCACCCTGATCAACCAGATCCGGATCGGCCTGACCTACAACCATTTCCTGTTCGTTATAATAGGCCGCAAGATCCTGCAGGTCCTGATCGTCCATGTTATCCAGAATACCGGTCATTTCCGCGATATTCCGCTCTTTGTCCTTGATCAACACCAACTGGCGATAAAGATATTTTTCGCCGAGACCGGACAGCTTGGGATAAGACCCCATAATGGGCTTGGCACCATTCGCGCCGTGACAACTGGCACATACCGCTGCGTTCTCTTCACCTGCTTGAGGATCTCCCGCCCCGTGCGCCATCGCTGTGAGGCCAACACCGAGAACTACTCCTGCGATCAGTTTTTTCATGCTCGCTCCGCTTCTCTCATCTTTTAAGGGTATTCTTCGCTATGCAGCCGGCAGGCACTGACCAGTCAGGCTCGAAACCGGGGCTGACAGCGGTCGCGCACAGCGCGCCGCCCGGAATTGGTGTAGCATTATACATTAATCCCTGACAACTGAAATCCAAAGGAAAGCCAACCGCTGTGGACTCTGATCTGACTCAAAAAAGCCTTTCTTTTAACAGCGCCCGATTCCTCATCAGCGCTTCCCGCCTGGATGAGTGCCCGCCGGATTTCGGCGCTGAAGTCGCCTTTGCCGGCCGTTCCAACGCCGGCAAGTCCAGTGCGCTTAATGCGATCACCGCCAACAGCAAGCTGGCCCGCACCAGTAAGACCCCCGGACGCACACGGCTGATCAACTTCTTCTCTCTCAACCGCGAGAATTGCCGAATGGTCGATTTGCCCGGGTACGGCTATGCCAAAGTATCCCGGGACATGAAAGACGATTGGCAAAAGCACCTGGGCCACTATCTGAATGACCGGCGCTGTTTACGCGGCCTGGTTCTGGTGATGGACATTCGCCACCCACTGACCGATTTCGACCAAATGATGGTGGAATGGTGCGAACATAACAACCTGCCGCTGATGATTCTGGCCACCAAAGCCGACAAATTGAAATACGGCCAGGCCAAGACCGCCATGCTGGGCATTGCCAAGAACCTGAAATCGTATTCCTGCGTCGAACATCTGATCATGTTCTCTGCAACGTCAAAACGGGGCGTGGACGAATGCCGGGAGGCCTTGATCGAGTGGCTGGAAGCGGAGTAACAAGGAATTAAAGGGTGCCACCGCATTCTATCCGGTAACCGAGGTCAATCACCTGTTCGCCCATGTCCGCGCCGGACAGGCGAGCGATCAGGGCCTCAGCCGCCCTTTGGCCCACCTGCTCACGTGGCGTAATGACGCTGGCCAGCGTCGGCACCATGACCTGGCCAACATTGTGGCCGTGAAAGCCTGCTATCGCCATCTGGCCCGGCACCTCGATACCCTGCCGCTGGCACTCGAAAAAAGCGCCTATAGCCACGTCGTCGTTGGTGCAGAAGATCGCGTCAGTGTCCGGCGCTTCGATGAGTATGCGTTGCAGCAATGTGGCGCCGACACTGAATGATGAGCGCTGTTCACTGCGCAGGGTAACGGGAATCAGCCCCTGCTCCTCCATGGCGCGGGTGTAACCTTCCTGTCGTTGCAACGTGCGAGCATCCAGCCGAACCGCCAGGTACACAACATGGCGGCGACCACGGCGAATCATCTCCCGCACCATGTCATAGGCCGCACGCACATTGTCAAAACCCACCGCCTGCTCGAAGGGCGTCGTGTGGGTGTCCATGATTTCCACCGTGGGCACGCCTGCTGTTCCCAGCATTCGCAGGGTGCGGTCGGTGTGCTGGCTTTCCGACAGAATCACGCCATCAACGTTGTAGGACAGTAGCGAGGCCAGACTGCGCTCTTCCACCTCGCGGCTGTAACCGTAGTGGGCCAGCATCAGGTGATAGCCCGCCGGTTCAGTGACTGATTCGATCCCCTTGATGACATCGGCGAAGACCTGGTTGGTCAGCGATGGCAGCAGCACACCGATTGCGTGGCTGGTGGATTTGGAAAGCAGATCCGGCGCCCTGTTCGGGATGTAACCCAGCGCTCGGCCTCGGCGAAAATCCGCTCACGCATGTGTTCAGACACATTATTGCCGCCCCGCAGGCAACGGCTCACGGTCATTTTCGTAGCACCGACCCTATCGGCAATATCCTGCAGTGTTGGGCGCTTCTTTTTAACCATTCAGTTTTTCCGCCTCCGGTCGGGTGTACTCAGCACTGCCAGGCAGCGCTCAACAATGCGGTCGGGTGGCTCGCAGACGTCGACGACAATGGCCCCTTCCCCGGGTTCCGGCTCCTCCAGCGTGCGAAACTGACTTTCGAGCATGGAACGACCATTGAAGTAGTGATCTTCCCGACTGGAATGCCGAGACCAGATGGTTTCCATGTCGCCCTTGAGATAGACAAACTGCAGTGACGGATTACCCGACCTCAGCCGGTCACGGTACGCCCGCTTGAGGGCAGAACATGCCAGCACCAGACCGCCTTGCTCACCCTGGACCAGCTCTGCCAGATCATCCAGCCAACCGCTACGGTCGGAATCTGTCAGCGGCACACCGCTGGCCATTTTGGCCACGTTGGCCGGACTGTGAAAGTCGTCGGCATCGAAAAACGGAACCTGAAGACGTTCCGCCAGCCGGGTACCAATCAGGCTTTTGCCACACCCGGACACACCCATGACGATGATTTTGGAAACGCTCATATCACTGCCACCACAAAGCCAGTTGCGGGAATGCGATCAACAGGGCCAGCGCAACAATCTGCAAGGCAATAAATGGCAGTAGCGACCGGAAAATCTCGCCGAGGGTGATGTCCTTGGGGGTTACCGTTTTCAGATAGAACGCGGCCGGGCCAAAGGGCGGTGACAGGAAGGATACCTGCATATTCATGCAGAACACCACACCGAACCAGATCGGGCTGTAGCCCAGCTCCGTGACAATGGGCACGAAAATCGGCATGGTCAGAAGAGCCACCCCGACCCAGTCCAGGAACATGCCCAGAATCAGTAGAATAAACATCATGAACAGGATGGTGGTTAGCCCATCCCCGCCACTGACTGCAAAAACCATCTCGCGGACAAACTCGATACCGCCCATCAGGTTGTAGACGCCCACAAGAGCGGTGGCGCCGATGCCGATCCAGATGATCATGCCACACACCCTCAGCGTACTGATTGTGGCTTTGCGCACCATGGCCAGAGACAGTTCTCCCCGGATCCAGGTACTGATGGCAATGCCCAGCACACCCAGGGCCGAAGCTTCGGTGACCGACGCCACACCGCCATAGATGCTGCCCAACACGACCACGACCGACAGAATCGGGAACAACAGGGCCTTGAAGAAGTTCGGCGCCGGGGTTTCCGGCTGATCCTGGTCGGAGGGGATGGGGGCCATCTCCGGCTTCAGCCAGACCCTGACCAGCACGTACCCCATATAGAGTAGCGCCAGGATCAGCGCAGGCAGGAACGCCCCCTTGAACAAATCACCAATGGAGACGTTTGCGGTCAGACCATAAATAATCAGGACAATACTCGGCGGCAACATGGTGCCCAGCGCACCACCGGCACAAGTGGTGCCAATGGCCAGCTTACGATCGTAGCCGAGGCGCAGCATCTGCGGCAGCGCCAGGATGCCGAGCAACACGGTTTCGCCACCGATCACCCCCGACATGGAAGCAAGGATCACCGCTACCACCAGAGTCTGGAGGGCGACACCACCGCGCAGTTTGCGGCCAAAACGAGCCATAGCATCAAAAAGGTCCCGGGCAATGCCGGAATGATCCAGTAGCGACGCCATCAATACGAACATCGGAACCGCCAGAAAAACGTAGTTACCGATAAAGCTGTACAGACGGCTGCTGACAATCGGCAGCGCGTCCGGGCCAAACCAGCCCAGGGCAAAGACCAGGGCCACCAGGCCAGTGGCAAAGGCCAGCTGCATGCCTGTCAGCAACAGTACAATCAGCATCAGCAGCATCAGCAGGCTGCCGTAGCCAATTCCGAGAGAAGCCAGCTCAAACATTACCTTTCTCCCCGGCCGTTGCCGGACCACGCAGATCACGAATCAGGTGCAAGACAAACTGAAGGGTCATAACAGCAATGGCCACCAGAATGATCACCTTGAGAAAGGCAGGAAACGGCGGATTCCAGGCTGACCCGGAGGTCTCCAGACGCCAGCCGCCCCAGGGGGCCCAGACAGCGCCCCTGGCCATGAACCAGCTGGCATAGAGCAGCATCGAACAGAACGCCAGCCCGAACAGATGGTGAACCACCCGCAGCCAACGCTGGATGGCCGGGGACACGGCGTCGTAGATCAGCACAATCCGCACGTGGCGATCAGTGGCCAGGGCATAGAGCCCACCCAGCACGAACAGGGTGGCACCAGCGAAGGTCACCGTTTCATGCACCCAGAGCGTCGGCGATCCGAACACATATCGACGGACAATCTCGTAGAAAGACACCAGAACAATCAACGCGAAAACCAGGCTCAGCTTTTTTCCCAGCCAGACAATGGCGCGGTCAAGGCGGGTAAAGCCGATATCCTCGTCGGTTTCGGGCAGCAGATCACCTTGGCCCGGAGTGCTCTCCGGCCCGGAAGAAAGGTTTGCAGTAGACATAATCAACTCCGCGCACTGGGCAGGCCTTGCCCACCCAGTTGCTGGTTACGGGGCATCGACTTCAGAGCAGGCCCTGAGATTCCAGATAGCCGGTTACCGACTGATAGACTTTCTCGGCATTGGGGGATTGCTCAGCGTATTTCTTCCACTGCTCCCGGGCAATGGTGCGGAACTTCCGGCGCTCTTCCGCCGACCAGTTATGAACGGTGATATCAGGATTGTCACGGGCTTCTCTGACGGCCTTCTTGTCCGCCATGGCCAGCTGGGCGCTGATATCCTGGGCGAAGTCCCGGGCCGAGACGGTCATGATCGTCTGAATATCCTCGGGAAGCTTTTCCCAATCTTCCAGGTTCATGGCAATTTCGATCAGCGGCAGCGAGTGGAAGCCCGGGTACACCGGATGCTCGGCAATCTCGTGCAAACCGGCTTCGTGGTTGGTGGAGAACACCGTGTAGTCAGCAGCATCAATAACACCCTTACTCAGTGCGGTGTAGACCTCGGAACCCGGCAGGTTCACTGGCGCCGCCCCCGCGGCGGCAAACACCGACTGCACCAGACCTTCCGGTGCACGCATCTTGAGGCCTTTCAGGTCCTCCACACCGTCCAGCGGTTTCTTCGAAACAAACGACTCCAGGCCAGTGCCACCACCGCCAACAAACTTCACGCCATAGGGCGCGTAGAGCTCGTTCATCAGCTCATAGCCACCGCCATAATTGATGTAATCGATGAGCTGGTCCGGGCTGGACCAAGCGCCCACGGTATTGCCAATGAGCCCGAACGCGGGATCCTTGCCGGAAAAATAACCGGTCACCGACACATGGCCATCCAGGACGCCCATATTCATGGCACCGAGAGTTTCGGTATGGCTTACCACGCTGCCCACAGGCAGAAGATCAATGGCAACGCGGCCACCGGTCATTTCTTCGACACGGTCAGCCCATTGCTGCTGAATCTCGAAGTTCTTGACGCCAGAGGGGTCGGAGGACTGGAACTTGAAGGTATAGTCCGCCGCGAAGGCGTTAAAGGCAAATGCAGCTGACAGTAGGCCAGTCGCGAGTCGGGTCGGGAACATAATCGCGTCTCCTGATTGTTTTTGTGCCGGCAGATGTTACCGGTAACATCAGAAGCGTATCGAATTCGGAAATCACTTACAAGGGTGTTTTTTGAGCAGGAAACAGTAGGGAATAAAAAAACCGGCCTGCCAGAAAGCAGACCGGTGAAACGTCAGGGTTTGCGACGTGCTAAAACCTGAGATCGCACTCAGGAGACGCAAGGAATATCCGAATTCCCAACGTCACCGTTATGAGTCCGATTTTCGCCAAAAGTTCCAGGCTAGATCATTTTTTGATCGATTCTTCGGATTTCACTTACACAGGGCCGCGCCCAGATCGTCCCTGTCGTGCAGTGCCGGCCGATACTTCTCTCTCAGAGCCATCACACGCTCACGATACGCTGGCGTCAGGTAGGGAATTTCCAGGGTGAGCACCTGGTAGATGCCCTGCTTCAGCTCGGTGAGCGTGAGACAGGCAGATTCCTCGGCCGCATGGGCGGTTTTCAGGAACGCCATCCAGTTGGTAATCACCAGCCACACATTCAGCGACATGGCCGATCGCAGGTCTTCCTCCTGGGGTTCGATAATCCCGGCTTCCGCCAGTTTTTCGAAAATGCGACTGATTGAAGTCAGGCAGCGGTTGGTGAAATCGCGATAGTCCTGTCGCAGTCTCTTGTCGCTGTCCAGAAGGTATTCCAGATCCCGGTGGAAGAACCGGTAACTCCAGAGACCGTCAAAGACCGACTCCAGATAGAAGGTCATGTCATCCAGGGTCATGGCCCGGTCTTCCGGAATGTCCAGGTAGAAATCCACCAGTTTTTCGTATTCCAGAAAGATCTCGTAAATGATGTCCGACTTGTTGCGGAAGTGGTAATACAGGTTGCCCGGCGAGATGGCCAGGTGCGCCGCAATATGGTTGGTCGTGACGTTGCGCTCGCCACGTTCGTTAAAAAGCTCCAGGCTGGAGAGCAGTATCTTGTCTCTTGTCTTCATAGACCCGTCGGCGTTTGTTGTTGTATCGCTCACAGATGGCCCGATTCGCCACCCGCCTCCGCTTGACTCACTAGAGTATATACTCTAATAATACCCCCAGACGCAAATTGAACACTTTTTCGCCAGTCGTTCAATACCTGAAATAACGGGCCACCGACGAAGCATGATCGGGGCCGAAGAGGAGAAAAATCATGGGAGCCACTGTCGTTCAGCTCACCGAGAGCAAGAAACAGATCCAGCACACCCACCGCGTGTTTGAGGATCAGAAAAAGGCGTTCCGCAACAATCCCATGCCTTCCCTGGCCGAGCGGCAGGAAAACCTGAAACGCCTCAAACGGGTGCTGCTGGGTAACCAGGACCGGCTTCTGGATGCCATCGACCGGGATTTCAACTGCCGCTCGAAAGACGAATCCCTCATTGCCGAGGTCATGCCGTCGATCCAGGGCATCAATTACACCCTGAAAAATCTCAGTAGCTGGATGAAGCCATCCAAACGCCATGTATCCATGTTGTTCCAGCCTGCCAGCAACAAGGTCCACTACCAGCCCAAGGGTGTGGTGGGCGTAATCGTGCCCTGGAACTACCCTCTCTACCTCGCAGTGGGCCCCCTGGTTGCGTCTCTGGCTGCGGGCAACCGCACCATGATCAAGATGTCGGAGTACACGCCACACACCTCGGCCCTGTTCAAGGAGCTGATTGAAGCCAGCTTCCCGGAGGACCTGGTCTCGGTTATTAATGGCGAGGCCGACGTGGCTGCAGACTTCTCGTCACGTCCGTTTGATCATCTGCTGTTCACAGGTTCTACGTCGGTGGGCAAGCTGGTCATGAAGGCCGCAGCGGAAAATCTGACACCGGTCACCCTGGAGCTGGGAGGCAAATCCCCGGCCGTGGTCTCCCCGGATGTGCCCATGGAAGACGCGGCCCAGAGAATCGCCTTTGGCAAGGCTTTCAATGCCGGCCAGACCTGCGTGGCGCCCGATTACGTCCTTTGCCCCGCTGACCGGGTGCAGTCGTTTGTCGACGAGTTCCGTGCCCGTTTTTCCGAGATGTATCCCAGCCTGCGGGACAATGACGACTTCACTGCCATCATCAATGAGCGGCAGTACGATCGACTGCAAGGCTACCTTGAGGACGCCCGGGAGAAAGGCGCCGAATTGGTGGAGATCAACCCTGCCCGGGAGAATCTGAAGGACGGCACCCGAAAACTGCCCCTGACGCTGGTGCTGAACACCACTCCGGATATGAAGGTGATGCAGGATGAGATCTTCGGTCCGATTCTGCCGATCGTCAGTTACGGCAGCCTGGATGAAGCCATTCACTACATCAATGATCGTCCGCGGCCTCTGGCGCTGTATTTCTTCGGGTACGACAAGACCCAGCAGCAGCATGTGGTGGATAACACCCACTCTGGAGGCATGTGCATCAACGATTCCCTGATGCACGTAGCCCAGGATGATCTGCCTTTCGGTGGCATCGGTGATTCCGGCATGGGGCACTATCACGGCCGTGAGGGGTTCCTGACCTTCTCCCATCACCGGGCCATTTTCACCAAGCAGAAATTCAACAGCGGCAAGTTTGTCTATGCGCCCCATGGGACAACTGCGCACAAATTGGTTTACAAGTTCTTTATCCGCTGAGAACTCGGAGTCTGTCGCGGGCTGGTAGCCCCTTCCAAAACACGCCGTGAATACGTCCGTGTAGGCTTGAGCAAAACATCCCTGTTTTGCACAGTTTTGGAAGGGGCTACCAGCCCGCGACGATTCAGCATTTTCCCCGCTATCCAAAAACAATAACGAGAACACACCCATGCAGAAACAGATCCCTGATCCGTCAGGACACCCTCAATTTGCCGATCTCAACCGCCGAAGCTTTCTAAAAACCGGACTTGGCGGTGCCGTGTTTCTGGGCACCGTCAGCGTCACCGCCGGGCTTAGCGGATGCGCCACTCAGCCGGCGGGCCGGCTGAGTGCCGTTGGCACCCGGATGGACGCCAGCTACCAGTTCCGGTTTTTAAACGAGGATGACATTGCGCTGTTCGAGGCCTTGTTGCCCGCCATGATTGGGCCGGGTTTGCCAGAGCAGCCACAGGCCAGAAACCTGGCAATTGCCGGGACGATCGAGCGGATTGATGCCGGCATCCACAAGTTCGGACCAGCTAACCAGAAGGAACTGCGGCAACTGTTTGACCTGCTGAACTTCGGGCTCACCCGGGTGACCGTTGCCCGGGTCTGGTCCAGCTGGCCGAATGTGACAACGGCGGAAGCCGACGCGTTTCTGGAGCGCTGGCGCACCAGCCGTATCGGGCTGTTCAACAACGGCTACATTGCGCTGACCAAGATCAGCAACGTGGCGTTTTATGGCTATCGGGATTTCTGGCACCTGTCCGGCTATCCCGGACCACCGCAATACGCGGTCGACGCATTGCCACAATTCCAAAACGCCTGATTGCCAGCTGATCTGACGGAGCACAAACATGTCATTGACCGATCGTATTGCCCAGGGCCTGGAATCAGGCTGGAACGTCACCGATAGCGCCCTCCTGACGCAAAACCTGACCGCAGAAGCGGACGTTGTTGTTATCGGAACCGGCGCCGGTGGCGGCACCACCGCCGAGATTCTGGCCCGCAGCGGGTTGTCCGTGATACTCGTGGAGGAGGGCCGGCTTTACTATCAGAAAGACTTCAAGATGGACGAGCAGACCTCCTATGCCAACCTTTACCAGGAAGGCATGAGCCGGGTAACCCGGGACGGGGCAATCGCCATTTTGCAAGGCCGCTGCGTGGGCGGTTCCACCACGGTAAACTGGACTTCCAGTTTCCGGACACCGGCGCCCACGCTCAATTACTGGGCCGAGCAGTTTGGCCTGGACGAACTTCGGCCGGACGCCATGGCGCCCTGGTTCGATGGCCGGGAAGAACGCCACTCCATGGCCCCGTGGCAGGTCGACCCGAACGTCAACAACGACATCTTGCGCCAGGGCTGCGAAAAACTGGGTTACAGCTGGCAGATCATTCCCCGCAATGTGAAAGGCTGCTGGAACCTGGGCTATTGCGGCGTCGGCTGCCCGACCAACGCCAAACAGGGCGCCCTGATGACCACCATTCCGGGGGCGCTCGATAACAACGCCCGGCTGTTCCACAGCCTGCGCGCCGACCGCCTGGTAATGAACGAGGACAAGATCGACCACCTGGAAGCCTCTGCCTTTGCGGATGATGGCGTCACCCCGACCGGGATCAAGGTCACGCTCAAAGCCCGACACTTCGTGGTCGCCGCCAGCGCCATCGGCAGCCCCGGCCTGCTGCTCCGCTCCGACATCCCGGACCCGCACCAGCGGATCGGCAAGCGTTCGTTCATCCATCCGGTCAACGCCACCGTCGCCCAGATGCCTCAGCGCGTCGATCCGTTCTATGGCGCGCCCCAGTCCATCTACTCGGACGAATTCAACTTCCGAAACGGCGTCGACGGCCCGGTTGGTTACAAACTCGAGGTGCCACCGCTGCACCCGGGCATGTCCAGCGGCGTCATACCCGGCCACGGCGAAACCCAGATCAACAACATGGCCGGCCTGCCCCACATGCAGTCCGTCATCGCCCTGCTCCGGGACGGCTTCCACCCCGAAAGCCCCGGCGGCACAGTCTCCCTCCGCGACGACGGCAGTCCGGTACTGGACTACCCCGTCAGCGACTACCTCTGGAAGGGCATCCGCGAAGCCTTCCACACCATGGCCGAAATCCAGTTCGCCGCCGGTGCCGAAAAAGTCCGCCTGATGCACCTGGATTCCGACTGGTACACCAACTGGACCGACGCCAAAGCCGCCATCGACCAGCTCCCCATGGCACCCCACCGCGTCCGCCTGTTCACCGCCCACCAGATGGGCGGCTGCGCCATGGGAAGCAATCCGCAAAACTCGGTCGTCAACGGCTTTGGTGAACACCACCAGGTCAGCAACCTCAGCATCCACGATGCCTCGATCTTCCCCACCAGCATCGGGGCAAATCCGCAGCTGTCGGTTTACGCCCTGGCGGCACGGAACAGTACAAGGTTGGCTCAAAGACTCTCGCGAGCAGCCAGCTAGCATTGCGCGCAGATAACAGCCCCAGTTTCCTTCGGGGAGGCTCGCACGGGGATGAAAGGGCTGGCTGGAAGGGCTTGTCCGGGAATGTGAGAAGCCATGGATGGCTTCGCTCAAGCGCACATGGGTGAGACAAGCGATTATGAAGCGAAGCTTCATGCGCAGGCGAACGACAGCAATCTGTGATTGCTGGCCGGACCCCGAAGGGGTGCTTGTAGCGTTTCCCGGACAAGCCCTTCCAGTCGGCCCCACCACATAGCCGACATGCACGACCTGAAGCCCCGGACGCCTACAGAGTCTCCGAAAATGCTGCTATCCTTGGGCCTCGCAAAGAAAGGAGCTGCGCATGTCCAAAGTCATCTACCCGGGCACCTTCGATCCCATCACCAACGGCCACACCGACCTGATCGAACGGGCCGGCCGAATGTTTGATGAAATCGTCGTCGCCATCGCCTATAACCCCAAGAAACAGCCACTTCTCGATCTAGAAGAACGCTGCGAACTGGTCCGCCAGGCGACCGCGCATCTCCCCAATGTCAGCGTCACCGGATTCAGCAACCTGCTCGCCGATTTCGTCCGTGAACAGGGTGCCACCGTGATCCTCCGTGGACTCCGGGCGGTATCGGATTTCGAATACGAATTCCAGCTGGCCGACATGAACCGCCGTCTGGCTCCGGAAGTGGAAAGCGTTTTCCTGACACCGGCCAATCACCTGTCCTACATCTCCTCCACCCTGATCCGGGAAATCGCATCCCTGGGTGGCGATGTCTCGGAGTTTGTTGATCCGGCGGTAGAGGCTGCCCTGAAAAAGAAGTTCAGCTGAAGCTGAACTAACAAAAAAGCCCCGACCAGCGGGGCTTTTTTATGGCAATGAAGCAGCGGCGTCAAAGCAACGGCGGCAAAGGAATTTCCACACCGTTCACGTCCAGCACAAGATCTTTCATACTGGCATCAAGCACCAGACTGTCACCCTGCTCTACCAGCAGCCCCTGCTTTATCAGCGGTGCCAGCTGTAACCGGAATTCCGGGTATTCCTCCGCGAGCGCGACGGGCAGACTGAGATCCATTTTGCCGGTCAACTGCTGCATCACCATCAGCATTTCTGCTTTCTGATCCGCCGTCAGCTCCGGATGGGCGATCCGGGCGCTGCCTTCTATCACACCCTCCGGGGTGGTCACCGTCAGCTCTGGAAAACCAACCGAGAACCCGGCTGCTGCCAAATCCCGAACGGCGGCATTCACCTGCTGCATGGCGGCCATCTGCTGCTCAAACTGCTGGGGACCGCCAGAGGCCTGAGTGATAGCCAGCGCCTGCATGGATGAAAGGCTCTCGGTCAGGTTGCTCCAGGCCGCCACATCCAGCCCGGACAATGCGAACACCAGTCTCTGGGGACCATAACGCTCATCGGCCGTTGAAACGCCAGCGACCTCGAACGTCATTCGTGAATCCAGGCGCTCACCATCGTTGACCGGCTCGCTGCTGCTAAGAACCGAAATCCCCTGAAGCATGAAGGGGGCTTCCGCCGCCGGGGTCACAGCAACCGATTCCACCGCAATCTCGCCGGAGCCGGTCCAGACCTCACCGGTCAGATGACTCATGGTTTGCTCGAGGCGGAAGTCGCTGACCTGGATATCCAGGTCCGGACCGGACAGGGTTACTCCCGGCCAGACCATCAAGGCATCGGCCTGAGAACCGGCCTCACTGACCTCAATTCTTGCCAAGCCGCCACTTGAGGCCAGGGTCTCCCCGGTATCCGGGTCCGTCAGGGTCATCTGGGGCGCTTCGAGTTCGAGAACAGCGGTACCCCAGAGACGGGTTTCCAGGGTCAGCTTCGGCTCCTCACCGGAGAACCAGTCGCTATCGCCGGCGGCCCAGCCATCCTCGGGCTGGAAATCCATCAGGCTGCCGGTCACGCCATGGGTCACATTGGCCCGGTAGGCAAGCTTCTGGGATTCACCGGTTTCCGGATTGATCAGGTTCACCGAACCTCTGAAACGGGCCCCGAGAATACCTCTCTCATAGTTATCCGTTTCCATGCGAAGGAAGGGTTGTGCATCGTTCACCTCCGCTGTTGCCTGGTGCCACTGCTGCTCAGTTACGTATCCCACGACCCAGGGCAGGCCGCCCGCTACAGCCAGCACACCAGCGCCGGCAATCATCCATTTGGTGTTCAAACAACTTTCTCCAGTTCGGGAATCAGGTTTTTCCGGTCAGCCGTTCAAGCAACACCAATTGTGAGGCAAGGCGCTCTTCACCTTCTGCGGGCTGGTTCTGAATATAACTGCCGTCCGGTTGCAGTACCCAGGACTGGCAATTGTCGGCCAGGTAGGTATCCAGATCTTCTCTGACCCGGGCGGCAAGATCAGGATCGTCCAGGGGGAAAGCGGTTTCCACCCGGCTGAGCAGGTTCCGTTCCATACCATCGGCACTCGAACAGTACACATCCGGGCGGCCATTGTTGCCAAAGTAGTAGACACGGGTGTGCTCCAGGAAGCGGCCAATGATCGACCTCACCCGAATATTCTCCGAGAGGCCCGGCACCTCCGGGCGCAGGCAACAGATACCGCGGATAATCAGATCGATTTTCACACCCGCCTGGGAGGCCCGGTAAAGCGCCTTGATCAGCTGGATCTCGGTGAGCGCATTGAACTTGAAGATAATCCGGCCTTTCTCGCCATAGCCGGCCTCGCGTTCAATCAGGCTGAGCAGGCGCGAGTGCAGGGTGAATGGCGAGTGGAAAAGCTTCTTGATCTTCAGAGCCTTGCCCATGCCCGTCAGCTGCTGGAACAGCTTGTTGACGTCGTCGCCGATGGATTCGTCGCAGGTCATGAAGCTGTAGTCGGTATACAGACGGGCATTGCCCGCGTGGTAGTTACCGGTGCCCAGGTGGACATAACGGCGCAGCCGCCCTTCTTCACGACGGACAATCAGGATCATCTTGGCGTGGGTCTTGTAGCCGACCACGCCGTACACCACGATCACCCCGGCCTCCTGCAGCCGGCTGGCCAGCTCCAGGTTCTCGGCCTCGCTGAAACGGGCCCGCAGCTCGATGACGGCGGTCACCTCTTTACCACGGCGCGCGGCATCCGCCAGGGCTTCGACGATTTCCGAATCGGCGCCGGTACGGTAGAGGGTCTGTCGAATCGCCAGAACCTGGGGGTCCTTGGCGGCCTGGCGCAGCAGATCCACCACCGGGCTGAAATTCTCATAGGGATGCAGCAGCAGGATCGGACGCTTGCGGATGGCGTCGAACATCGATTCCTTGCTGCGGATCTGCTTGGGGATCGACGGCGAAAAGCCGGAATAGGTGAGGTCCGGCCGGTCCACCAGCCCACCGACCGCCATCAGCCGGGTCAGGTTGACCGGGCCATGCACCTGGTAAAGATCCCGCTCGGTCAGACCGAACTCCTTGAGCAGGAACTGCACCAGTTCTTCCGGGCAGTTGTCAGCAACCTCCAGGCGCACCCCGTCACCAAACCGGCGGCTAAGCAACTCACCACGCAGGGCCGAGGCAAGGTCCTCCAGGTCGTCCTCAAGCTCAAGGTCGGCGTTACGGGTCAGCCGGAACTGGTAGCAGCCTTTCACTTCCATGCCGGGGAAGAGTTCATCGGCATGGGCGTGGATCATGGACGACAGGAACACCAGGTTCTCGCCACCACTGCAGACATCATCGGGCAGCCGCACCAGACGCGGAAGCGAACGAGGAGCCGGCACAATCGCCATGCCGGTTTCCCGGCCGAAGGCGTCCTTGCCATCCAGTTCCACGATAAAGTTCAGGCTCTTGTTCACCAGGCGTGGAAACGGGTGGGAGGGATCCAACCCGATGGGGCTGACCACCGGCAGGATCTCCTCCTCGAAATAAGTGCGCACCCACTCCGCCTGCTCCGGCGTCCACTCCCGGCGCCGGACAAAGTGGATGTTCTGCTCTTCCATCTCGGGAATCAGAACATTGTTCAGTATGTCGTACTGCTCGCGGATGTACTCGTGAGCAACACGGCTGATTTCCGCCAGTGCCTGGTCCGGCATCATGCCATCGGCACCGATGGTTTCACGACCGTATTTCATCTGCTGCCGCAGACCGGCAACACGGATTTCGAAGAACTCATCCATGTTGCTGCTGAAGATGCAGCAGAAAATCAGACGGTTGATCAACGGGTGGGTCGTATCCAGCGCCTGCTTGAGTACCCGGTAATTGAACTGCAGCTGGCTCAGTTCGCGGTTAAAGTAGTTTTCATTGGCATCCAGGTTGATCTCCTCACCAACCGGGGGCACATCCACCGGCGCAGGCACACTCCGGTCATCCCCTGCCGTCTGATTCTTCGCCGTTTCCGTTGTCATGATTCCTCGATTCCAGTGTGTTCGCCACTGCTGGCGAATGATTTTGGCCTTATCCGCGCTGACGGTCCCGCATCAGTCGGGCCGCGCGCACGGCAAAGTAGGTCAGGATTCCGTCGGCCCCGGCTCTGCGCATGGCCATCAGGCTTTCCATCATCACCGCATCCCCGTCGAGCCAGCCGTTCTGGGCTGCGGCCATATGCATGGCGTATTCGCCACTGACCTGGTAAACAAATGTTGGTACCCGCAATTCCGTCTTCACCCGGTGCACGATATCGAGATACGGCATACCGGGCTTGATCATCACCATGTCTGCGCCTTCGGCCAGGTCCATCGAGACCTCATGCAATGCCTCGTCACCGTTGGCCGGATCCATCTGGTAGGTCGCCTTGTTACCCTTGCCGAGATTGGCGGCCGAGCCTACCGCATCACGGAAAGGCCCGTAATAGCTTGATGCGTACTTGGCAGAATAGGCCAGGATCCGTGTGTTCACATGGCCGCCGTTTTCCAGCGCTTCGCGAATGGCACCAATACGGCCATCCATCATGTCAGACGGTGCGACCACATCGGCGCCCGCATCGGCATGGGAGAGCGCCTGGTTGACCAGTGCCTCGACCGTCACGTCATTGAGGACATAACCGTCGTTATCGATGATGCCGTCCTGGCCATGGGTGGTGAACGGGTCCAGCGCCACGTCTGTAATCACTCCGAGTTCCGGGTGGGCCGACTTGAGGGCGCGAACCGCTCTCTGCGCCAGACCATCGGAATCCCAGGCTCCGGAGCCGGAGAGATTTTTCTTCTCGGCCGGAACTACCGGAAACAGGGCAATTGCCGGGATACCCAATTCGACCAGCTCCGCAGCCTGTTCAACCAGCAGATCAATGCTCAGGCGCTCCACTCCCGGCATTGAGGGCACCTGTTCCCGCTGGCCCTCACCCTCCAGCACGAATACCGGATAGATCAGGTTGTCCGGCGTGAGCTGGTTTTCCCGAACCAGGCGACGCGAGAAATCGCTGGCCCGGTTACGGCGTAAGCGGGTGGCAGGAAAAGTACGGGGAGTCGGAATCGGCACTGACAACCTCCTGGATGGCTGAACAAAAAGTCTGATGGACCGTCTCGGCATCCGCCGGGCGCCCTTTGCGCCATCATACACGGCCGGCGCCGCTGGTTGCAGACTCCCCTGGCAGGATAGGGCGATTAAATGACAGGTTAATTACCGTATCGAATCCAGCGCCTCGGCTCGAACCTGTTCGGTTTCATTGAAGTGGCTGGCCCTCAGACGCTCCAGCGCCTGTTGACGTTCCGGCTCGGCAAGCCCGGGGGACAATAGCCGGTCCCGCTCCTGTGAATAGACTTGCCAGCGGCGGTCCCAGTTCTTTTGTTCCTCCTCAAGGCGGGCCAGCCTGTCCGCCGCGGCTTCCCCAAAGGCCTCCTGACGCCAGGCCTCGAGCGCCCGGGGATCATCCGCCAGCTCCCGGCGCACCTGTTCATAGTCTGCAAACCGTCGGGTCTCCTCCCTGGCCTTGCGGAGCGGCTCCGGCAAGGCAGACTCGGCCTGGCGAAGAGCTTCTGCTTTCTGCTCATCGGTCAGGCTGTCATTGCTTGCGATCCTGAGTTTTTCGATCTGGAAGCGGTCGACTGCCTCATCGTCAGCAAAGAAAGCGGCGGCGGTATCGGCATCAAGCCAGGTCCGCCGCAGTGCCTGGATCTCTGCCATCCTTCGCTGCATCTCACCCGCGCCAAGCCCGGACACCTCACCATAGCTTTGTTCCAGCTCAGAAACCGCAAGTTTGTATTCCAGGTAGTTTCCAAGGGTTACCAGGGCCTGGGATCTCGCTGGCTCTTCCAGGCCCGACAGCGCCGCTTCAATGCGCGCCACCAACGCTTGCAGCGATTCCTCTCCCAGGGCTGACAGGAAATACTCGAACAGCTGTCGCAGATGCGGGGTCGGGACAAGATTGCCGAACCTGTCCGTTCGGGCCCAACCATCCGGGACCGAGGTGCCGGCCAGCGAGGCTGGCAACTGCTCGGGAACACGGACCGTGGAAGCGTTGTTTACCAGGTCGGAGGGCGCAGAAGAGGCCGCCCCCTTGTTCAGTGATTTCAGAGACTCATCAACAGGCGCCGATACGACCGGCTCACCCTCGGCAGCCGGATCTGTCGTCATCAGCCAGAAGCTGACAACAGCTGCTATGATCAGTAGCAAAACAAGGAAAAGATGGATTCGGCGCTTCATTACCACACAGGAGTCCAGATTACGGGTGACTGGCGATTTGCCCGGGCTAACGGCGCAAAATGATAATGAACGAGGATAAACGACGCTGACAGGTCATACCGAGACAGGGATCAAAAACGGAGCCGGGGCGAAGCGCCCCGGACTGCCGTCTGAACGTTCAGAGGGAGCGGTTGTTAAAACCCACTTCCACCTTGCGAGGTGTATCAGAACGGAAGGAGGTATCTACTTCCTGGATCCTTCCGCCCTGGCTCAGGAACGCTTCGATGTCTGCCTGCAACTGTGCGCGAACGCGGGCACGGCCGGCGATGGAATGGTTGTCGTCACTGTCGCTGGTCCAGCTTCCGGACTGCTCCAGGTTGCTTTCGTCGAATTCACTCATGATCTTTTCTCCATCAACGAAAACAGATGGTCGAGTGCTGCGACCCCGCAGGGAACCTCACTCCGTATCGACGAAAGACCGCCTGCGGCTTCGTCTTGGCGTCTTTATAATCTGCTTTTCGTGACCACGCTATTTATTGGCAACGACTTTTTTGTAAATTTTTGTAAATCACAACAAACAATTGAATTACATGCGAAAATTTTATATTCGTCTGTAGATCAAAAAATTGACAGAAAGAATGAATAGTGATTCACTGCTTATAGGGAGCCCGAATGGCCTATCGAGAAACGGAAAAAATGCGCCAGCGCAAGGCGGAGGCGCGCAAACGGATTGTGGACTGCACTTATCAGTGCGTGGCCGAAGGCGGTTTTCGAAGCGCGCGGGTTACCCGGATCGCCGGGCTGGCCGGCGTTGCCACAGGAACTATCTACCGGCACTTCGAGTCCAGAGAGGACCTGTTCGCCGAGATTTTCCGGCTGGCAACCCAGCGGGAGGTCGACAAGGTCGCCGAAGCTCTGGCCTCCGATGGCAACGCCGCCGAGCGGCTTGAGCGGGCACTCAGACAATTTGCCGAGCGGGCACTGAAAGGCCCGCAAATGGCCTGGTCACTGATCGCCGAGCCGGTGGACCCGAAAGTGGAAGAAGAACGACTGGCATACCGCAAGGCGTACGCCAACCTGTTCGAAAAAGCGATCCGCGAAGGCATTGAAGAAGGATGCATCCCGGATCAGGACGCTCGCCAAAGCAGCACCTGCCTGGTGGGCGCCATAGCGGAAAGCCTGGTTGGCCCCCTGTCACCGACACAGACCAGCCAGGCCACCAGCACAACAGAAGACAACAATGACCCGCTGGTCAATTCCATCATCTGCTTTTGTATGCAGGGGTTGACCGGCACCAGGAGGTAGCTATGAACGCGCGGCAGCCCGGGCCAGAGACGCCATCAAACGACCAGGAAGATCGCTACCTGGCCAGCACCCACGAGGTCTTCAACCAGCCACCGGCCCTGGAGAACTATAACCTGTTCGAACAGGACATTGCCCTGCAGGAAGCTGCCCTCCGGGAGGGCGCCGGTAAAGCTGCCGAGGACCTCAAGGCATTCGGAGCCCTGGCCGGGGCCGCGCAGACCATTGACCTGGGGTTTCGCGCCAACGCCAACAAACCGGTCTTCAACACCCATGACCGTTTCGGCCACCGCATCGACGAAGTGGACTTCCATCCGGCCTATCATGAGCTGATGCGGATTGCCTTCGACAATGGTCTCCACAGCAGCCCCTGGAGCCATCCAGGCCAGGGCGCGCATGTTGCCCGCGCAGCCAAGTACTACATGCACTCCCAGGTGGAGGCCGCCCACTGCTGCCCTGTAACCATGACCTTTGCCGCCATCCCGTCAATTCGCAAGCAGCCGGAACTGGCGGCCGACTGGGAAGCCAGGATCCTGGCCGACAGCTACGATCCCCGCAACCTGCCGGACAGCCAGAAAAGTTCCGTGACCATTGGCATGGCCATGACCGAGAAACAGGGTGGCAGCGACGTTCGCGCCAACAGCACCAGGGCCTACCCGATCGGCGCGGGAGGCCCGGGCCAGGCCTATGAGCTGGTGGGTCACAAATGGTTTGTCTCTGCTCCCATGTGCGACGCTTTCCTGGTACTGGCTCAGACACAGTCAGGACTGTCGTGCTTCCTGATGCCCCGCTGGCGCCCGGACGGCACCAAGAACCCCTGGCAGGTCCAGCGCCTCAAGAACAAAATGGGCAACGTTGCCAACGCCTCCAGCGAAGCCGAACTGCGCGGCGCCCTTGCATGGATGGTTGGCGAGGAAGGCCGCGGCGTGCCCACCATCATTGAAATGGTGGCCATGACCCGCTTCGACTGCATGATCGGCAGCTCCGCCGGCATGCGTCAGGCCATCGCCCAGGCCAGTCACCACTGCCGTCACCGCAGCGCCTTCGGTGCCCGCCTGATCGATCAGCCTCTGATGCAGAATGTTCTGGCCGACCTGGCCCTGGAAAGCGAAGCGGCACTGGCCTATACCATGCGCATCGCCCGCGCCCTGGACAACCAGGACAAAGAACACGAACGACTGCTGGCCCGCCTGGCCACACCGGTCGGCAAATACTGGATCTGCAAACGCACCCCGAACCATGCCTATGAGGCCATGGAATGCATCGGCGGCAGCGGCGTGATGGAAGACTGCATCATGCCCCGGCTGTTCCGGGAATCTCCCGTCAACGCCATCTGGGAAGGCAGTGGCAACGTTCAGTGCCTGGACACCCTGCGCGCCCTGCAAAAAGAGCCTGAAACCCTCGACGCCTTCTTCAAGGAAGCCGCTGAAGCCAAAGGCGCCGATCGCCGCTTCGACCAGTTCCTGGCGCAGCTGCAACACGACTTCGCCGACATCAGCGATTTCCAGTACCGCGCCCGAAACCTGGTCGATCGCATGGCCCTGGCCCTGCAGGGCTCCCTGCTGCTCCGCCACTCGGATGCCGCCGTCGCCGACGCCTTCTGCGCCTCGAGACTCGAGTCCAGTGGCGGCATGAACTACGGCAACCTGCCCTCGGGCACCGATCCGGCAGCCATTATCAAACGGGCAACGCCTGTAGTAGGCTAAGTTGCTATTGGAAGCCCACTGAGAACTCTGAGAGTCGATGGGGAATCCCCTCCCAAAAATGTGCGGAGCCATGGATGGCGGAGCCCAAGCGCCACAGGGATGTGCCGCAAGGAGCGTTTTTTGGGAGGGGATTTCTCATCGACTCCAGCACGGAATCAAAGATGTCAGAAGCCCTGAGAAAACTCCTGCGGGAAGGCCAAAAGCCCCAACAGCCGGTTATAACGCCCCACGTGGGCGTACTGACCCTGCACTTCCAGCTCTACGGCTGCGACGACCTCAAAGCCAAACGCAAAGTCTTCACCGCCCTGAAGGCCTTCTGGGGCAAAGAACCCGACCTCGCCGTCGCCGAAACCGCCGACCAGGAGGCTCTCGACTGCGCCACCTGGACCATCGCGGCCCTGGGCACCTCCTCACAGCAGATTACCCAGCGTCTGGACCAGATCGAAAAAGCCATCGAAGAACGCGTGGATGCTGCCATACTGGATATACACCGGGAAATACTCTGACCGTATAACCCCGAGGGCCGCGTGTGGCGTAACCTGTCGCCAGGCCGTATACTACGCCCCCTCAGGGATGCCAGTGCGCCTGCCAGCGGCAGGCGACCAGACATTAATGCCGGACAGCAATGCCGGCCGTATCCGCAGGGCATCCGGAACCGGCCCTTCGGATGACCACTGATTGTGAGTGGCGCCTATGACCGGAAAGAAAAAATCCGCCCAGGCCTCGGTAGAGGCCATGTATCGCGTATTCACGGTGCCCGAGGCGCCGGAATCGACGCTGAGCCGGATTGACCAGAACATCTCCCGCAATCTTGCAGGCTTTCTGCAGGAGCACATCGTTGCGGTAGAACGGGACCTCTCGGATGTGGAGAAAGACTTCTCCGACTACAGCATTCCCGAGAAGCCGGTCTTTGTGTCTGAACAGGCCCAGTTCCTGCTCGACAAACTGGTGGCCAACTCCGTTCACACCGCCTCACCAGCCTTTATCGGGCACATGACCTCAGCGCTGCCGTATTTCATGCTGCCGCTGTCGAAAATCATGATTGCCCTGAACCAGAACCTGGTCAAAACCGAAACCTCCAAGGCGTTTACACCCATGGAGCGCCAGGTGCTGGGCATGATTCACCGGCTGGTATACCAGGAAGACGGCGCCTTCTACCGCAAGTGGATGCACGACCCCCGTTACGCCCTGGGTGCCATGTGCTCTGGTGGCACAGTCGCCAACCTCACCGCCCTGTGGGTCGCCCGCAACCGGGCCTTCCCGGCCGAGGGTAGCTTCCGCGGACTGCACCAGGAAGGCCTGTTCCGGGCTCTGAAATACTACGGCTACGAAGGCGCCGCCATCGTCGTCTCGCGCCGCGGCCATTATTCCCTGCGCAAAGCCGCCGACGTACTCGGCCTGGGCCGGGAATCCCTGATTCCCGTGGATACCGACGACGAAAACCGCATCAACACCGATGCCCTGCGGGACAAGTGCCTGGAACTGCAGCGCCAGAAAATCAAAGTCATGGCCATCTGCGGCGTGGCCGGCACCACCGAAACCGGCAACGTCGACCCTCTGGACGCCATGGCCGACATCGCCCGCGAATTCGGCGCCCACTTCCACGTGGACGCCGCCTGGGGCGGGCCCACGCTGTTCTCCCGCACCTACAAACACCTGCTGCGCGGTATCGAGAAGGCAGATTCCGTCACTTTCGACGCCCACAAACAGCTCTACGTCCCCATGGGCGTGGGCCTGGTGGTCTTCCGCGACCCGAGCCTCGCCAGCGCCGTGGAACACCACGCCCAGTACATCATCCGTAAAGGCTCCCGGGACCTGGGCAGCACCACCCTCGAGGGCTCACGGCCCGGCATGTCCATGCTGATCCACTCCGGCCTGAAAATCCTGGCCCGGGAAGGCTACGAGATCCTGATCGACCAGGGTATCGACAAGGCCAAGACCTTCGCGGAAATGATCGAAGCAGAACCGGATTTCGAACTGGTCACGAGACCGGAACTGAACATCCTGACCTACCGCTACTGCCCGGAAAACGTCCAGGAAGCCCTCGCCTGCGCCGACCCGCTGCAGGCGGAAAAGCTCAACACCTGTCTGAACCGGATTACCAAGTTCATCCAGAAAACCCAGCGGGAACGGGGCAAGGCGTTCGTGTCACGTACCCGACTGGAGCCGGCCCGTTACTACAACTTCCCGTGCATCGTGTTCCGGGTGGTACTGGCCAACCCTCTGACGACCAAAGAAATCCTGGCCGACATCCTTTCGGAACAGAGAGAGTTATCACGGGATGAGGGCATAGAGGATGAGATCAGCATCCTGCACCAGATGGCGGATGCGGTATTGAAGCAGGCGACGCCGAACGCGAGACAGGCCTGAAGAGTCCAGAAGACTTAGCCATGGCGATTTTAGGCAACAACCATGGCTCAGTTGAGCCGGGCGGGGGATGGTTCAAAAACTGTGCGGAGCCAGGGATGGCGGAGCCAAGCGTACAGGGACGTATTCACAGCGTGTTTTTGAACCATCCCCCGCCCGGCTCGCTTCTCCCAAGCCTGCAGACAAGGCCTTAGTACAGGGCCTCTTCATCATCCAGAACATCATGGATGATATCCAGGAACATCTTATCCGCCTCACTCCAGTTCTCGGGAATCCGGATATTGGTGCTGGCACTGATTTCCTGCGCAATCAGCTCCTCGGCATTCGGCTGACCCCGGTGCTTGCGAGCAATCTCCATGGACTTGACGGCAATGGTCGGGTCGCTCAAAACCTTCTTGATGAAGGTCCTCAGCTCATTAATCATCTTCGCCTGACGGCCTTCAACGGATGAACTCATACTTCACTCCACGGACAAATAGGCTTGAGGGGTGAAACACCCCTTTTTACAGATAGTATGACCAAACTCGGTTTATACAACCAGCCCGGTCAGATCAACAAGCCTCGCAGGGTGAAGAACAGAATCGCTGCCATAATGGCCGATGCCGGTACGGTGATGATCCAGGCTGCGGCAATGCGCACCAGATGCGAACGCTTCACCAGCTCTTCCCGGTAGATCTTCTTCAGGCGTTTACGCTCGGACTTGGACAGAGGGACCTGCTTTTTCTTCTTGGCCCGCTTGAGCAGGTTCTCCATCTCCTCAACCGACGCATTGCGGAAATCATCCAGGAACGGCTTCAGACGCTCCTGCTCGGCAGGATCATGGTGCTCCATGATCTTGTGCAGCTGGGTTGCGTAGTTGGACTTCAGGTACTCCCGAAGGAAGCCAACGCCGAACACGCCACCAATCGCGATATGGGTGGAGCTAACAGGCAGGCCAAGCTGAGACGCAAGGATCACCGTGAGCGCTGCCGAAAGCGCGATGCAGAACGCCCTGGTCTTATCCAGTTCGGTGATTTCGCTGCCGACGGTCTTGATCAGGCGTGGGCCGAACAGCATCAGGCCAACGGCCAGACCCAGGGCACCCACCATCATGACCCACAGGGGAATATTCGCTGACATAACCACCGAATCAGCCGAGAGGGCATCGTTAATGGCAGCGAGCGGACCAATGGCGTTCGCCACGTCGTTGGCGCCGTGGGCGAAACTCAGCAGCGCCGCGGCAAAAATCAGCGGCCAGGTGAACAGGGCGTTTACCCCGGCGGAGCTGTTTTCCATGGTCGAGGCCATGCGACCCACCAGGGTACGCATGACAAAGAACACCACGGCGGCGGCAGCGAGGCCGATCAGAGTCGCTTCCATAAAATCGACTTTGACGATTTTCTTGACGCCCTTGATCATCAGATAGGTGCCGAAAGCCCAGGCCATAATTGCGACCAGCCAGGGCACGAACGTGCGGGCGGCCGGAATGACCTCCTTGCGATAAAGCACGGTCTTCTTGATCGCGAACAGGAACAGGGCCGCCAGCGCACCACCAAGAACCGGGGAAATCACCCAGCTGGCGGCAATCTTGCCCATCACCGCCCAGTCAGCGATACCCCAGCCGCCGGCAGCGATACCGGCGCCGAGAACACCACCAACGATGGAATGCGTCGTGGAGACAGGGGCTCCCATCCAGGTGGCCAGGTTCAACCAGAGCGCACCCGCCAGCAAGGCTGCGGTCATCAACCAGACAAAAGCCCGGCCTTCTTCAAGGCTCGAGGGATCGATGATGCCGCCCTTGATGGTGGAAACCACGTCACCGCCGGCAATGATTGCGCCGCTTGCTTCAAAAATGGCGGCAATCACCACGGCCGCACCCAGGGACAGGGCCCCGGAACCAACAGCAGGCCCTACGTTGTTGGCAACGTCGTTGGCGCCGATATTGATCGCCATGTAACCGCCAATGACCGCAGCGGCCATCAGCAGCATGTTGTTAGGCATTCCCTGACTGAAAGATCCGACAGTCAGCCACACGCCAAGTAGGAAAAGCAGGCTGATGCCGACCCTGTATCGTTCCGTGGTAGGGCTGGTGAGAAGGGTATCCAGTAATCCGCTCGAACGGGCCATAACAGCTCAGGTCTCGTTTAGTCTGTGGGGATTGGGAGCGAGCTCTGTCGCGCGGCAACTATAAAATTTTTGACATGAAAATGAAATAAAACGGTCACATTTCACACAAAGTAAACACATCACAGACGGAACTGCAAAAATTCACTAAATTGACCCATAATTCCGGCGAATAGCGTCAAAATTATAAAAATAGCAAACAAGGTCTCCATGCCCCATCCAACTTCCTCCGGGCAGCTCGCTGCCGGCGAACGGGAAGATGCCCAGGTCTCGCGACTTCTGACCTGGCTGTCTGCAACCGCCATTGGTTTCCTGATTGGCATCGGCGCCAAGGCCTGGTTCGCCGGGCACTCGACCCATGCCTGGGTGCTCTGGTCTTTTATCGGCCTGATTGCCCTGAACATGCTTTACTTCGCCAGCACCGGAAACCGTGCCCTCCAGAAAGCAGGGATGATCGTGATTGTGGGGCTGCTTTTCACCTACCTGATCGCCTCCGGCGGCGAGAGCAACACCGGGCCACTCTGGTTTTATGTCTTCCCCCCTCTCCTGTTTTATCTGACCGATCTCAAAACCGGCACGGCGGTTCTGCTTTTCTGCTACCTCGTTGCCGTCGTGGTGTTCCAGTTTCCCGGGCTTCCTCTGGTCTCCGCGGAATACAGCATGGATTTCAAGATCCGGTTTTTCGCAGCCCTGACCTTCGAATCCATTTTCTGTTTCGTGCTTGAAGCCAGCCGCCTGAAGGCACGCAATGAACTTCTCACCCTCGCCGAAACCCATGAGCATGCAGCACGAACCGACGAACTCACCGGGCTGGCCAACCGGCGCGAAATGCAGAACCGCCTGGCGATGGAGTTTTCCCGTTACCAGCGTTCCGGCCACCATTTCTCCATTGCCCTGATCGATCTGGACCTGTTTAAACAGATCAACGACCAGTTCGGCCACGATGCCGGTGATGACGTCCTGCGCGAGTTCGCCGGACTGATAAGAACGGTGATCCGGCAGGCGGATGTCGCAGCCCGGTGGGGCGGTGAGGAATTTCTGGTGTTGTTGCCGGATACCTCCCTGTTGCAGGCGCTGACCCTGGCAGAGCGGTTGCGTTCTGACGTGTCCAGGCATGCGTTCCGGTTCAGGGATCAGGCATTGCCGGTGACCATCAGTGCCGGCGTCTGCTCCATTGCCAAGGCCCGCTCACTGGACGATCTGCTCAAGCAGGCCGACCTGCATCTCTACAATGCCAAGGAATCCGGACGTAACCGGATAGCGCCCCGGGTCCGAAGCCAGGAAACCGACTCTTCGCCCTCGCCGTCTCCTTGAGGCGGCAAAGCACTCCCGCTATGATCGTGCGCCACCGAACGACCGTAAGGTCATTCCTCAGGCGACGAATGGATAACCTATGACATCAATCAGAATCCTGGTGGGCAGCGTCTATGGCGGCGCGCTCCTGACGGCCAGAACGCTCAAGAAAGAGCTTGAGGGGGAAGGTCACCACGTGACCGTGTTGGAAAATCCGGCACTGGATGACATCACGTCGAACAACGATGCGCTACTGGTATGCACATCGACAACCGGACAGGGCGAGCTTCCGGCCAATCTGCTGCCCTTCTACCTGGACCTGAGGGACCAGTTGCCACAACAACCCGGCCGGCCGTTTGGCATCATCGTCCTGGGTGACAGCTCCTACGGAGATACTTTCTGTGGCGCTGGCGACCTCATGGAGGAAGCGCTTTACGAAACCGCTGCCCGTAAGGTTGGTGACACGCTTCGGATTGATGCCCTGGAAACCATGGAACCGGAGGCCGAAGCGCTGCCCTGGGTCCGGGGGTGGCTGGAGCAGATCTGAGACACGGCTACAAAAATTTGCCAATCAGGCTCTGCCAGCGACTTGAGCCGCCAAAGACGACACGCCATACTCCCAGAGACAATGACAATTAAGCGGTACGACGTGGCATCCACCCTCTGGCTTCGTTTACTGATAACACTTTTGCTGTTATCCGGCCTGTCCGCCCCATCCTTCGGGGCCGAGGATTCCTATGTTCCGCAAATCGAGTACCTGCGCGTTGCCCCCGACAACAAGCTGACGGTCAGTGAAGCCCTGGCCTCCGACAGCTGGCAAACTCTCGAGGAAAAAAGTCCGAATTTTGGCTATATCCGCGATACCGTCTGGCTTCGGTTTCCGGTATCGCAGCCGGCGACCATCAACCTTCTTGAAGTTCGCTACTCGCAATTGGATAAAGTGACCTTCCACCTGATTGAGAACGGCCGAATCGCACGGCGGGTGGAGACCGGAGACCACGTTCCGTTTGAACAGCGCCCGATACTGCACCGCCATTTCCTGTTCCCCTTCGAGCAAAGCATAGCCAGCGAGTACCAGATTCTGCTGGAGGTGCGCACCGAGGGGGCCATGCAGATTCCGGTTCGTCTCTGGAACGCCCAGGCGTTCTTCGAGCATTCTTCCACCGAAGACCAGATGCACGCGCTTTACTACGGCATCCTGATCACGGTGATTTTCTTCAACCTGTTTATTTTTGCCGCGCTACGAGAGCCGGTATACCTGCTCTACGTGCTCTCGACACTCGGCTATCTATTACTTATCGGAAGCCTGAATGGCTCAACTTATCAGTTTCTCTGGCCTGACAGCCCTGCCCTACAGAATCAGATCATGTTGCTGGCTGTGCCTTTCTCTCTTTTCTTCACCCTGGTGTTCTCCCGCTCATTCCTGAAACTTGAACACACCGGGCCTGTTCTGAACCGGCTCGTACTGTTCATGATCTCACTGAATGCAGTGGTTGGTCTGATGACATTCTTTCTGGACTACAGCACGGGCAGCCGACTGACCGTGGCCCTGGCAATACCCAGCTGCCTTTTGCTCACTGTTCTGGGGCCCGTGCAATGGTGGAAGGGGAACCCGCAAGCCGGTTATTACACGGTGGCCTGGGCGGCACTGACGCTGGGCAGTGCAATAACCGCGGCCAACAAGTACGGCTTGCTGCCCAACAATTTTGTGACCACCTACGGCATGCAGATCGGATCAGCACTGGAAGCCATTCTGCTCACCCTGGCCCTGGCGGCGCGGCTTTACCAGGAACGGCAGGACAAGGTGGACGCCCGGGAAGCCGAACTGAATGCCCTGGCGGCACGGCGGTCAGCAGAGCTGAAGCTGATGGATCATGCGCTGCACAATCCGCTCACCGGACTTCCCAATCGGGGCAGCCTGGAGATGATGCTGAACGACCTGATGCTGCGCAGCCCCGAGCGACGCTATGGCGTGGCCGTCATCCACCTGAACAACCTGCAGTCGGTCACCAAAACCCTCGGGCACCGCAACAGTGACCGGATTCTGGAACTGGCGTCCAAGCACTACAACGCCGTGGCGCGAGAACTGCCGGGCGCGATGGCGGTGGAACAGAGCGACCAGCGTAATTTCTACCTGGCATCACTGGATCCTCAGACATTCGCGTTTATTGTCGACGCCGATGCCACAGGCTCCGTGCCAAGGGCGATTCTCAAGGCCCTGGAAGGCATACGCTACCCGATTGACTATCTGGGCATGCAGATTCCCCTGGACCCCAGGCTTGGGGTGGCAATCTTCCCGGAGCATGGTACGGATGCCAACACCCTGATACGCCGTGCGGTGATCGCCGAAGGATCGGATTCTGCGCGGGAGCGGGGTCTTGCCTATTACAAGTCCAAGAAAGACTCCTACAGCGCCGACCGGCTAACCATGGTGTCGGAGCTTCGACATGCCCTCAACACCAACGAGCTCGCTCTGTTCATGCAACCCAAGCAGAGCCTGAAAACGGGTCGAATCGTCGGAATTGAGGTTCTGATCCGGTGGCCCGGCCGGGCAACCCCCATCCGCGCCGATGAGATTGTCAGTCTGGCGGAACAGACCGGTCTAATTAAACCTCTGACCCGGTGGGTCATTGAGCAATCACTGGAATTGCGCTCACACTTACTGGAGCGCGGCTGGCCCCTGAACATATCCATCAATATTTCGCCCAACAACCTGCGGGAACCGGACTTTCCCATCTTTGTTCAGCGTCTGATGAACAGCTATCACAGCCATCAGGGCTCGATTATTTTCGAGGTAACGGAAACGTCCATGATGCAGGACCCGGGCAACTCCCTGCGAGCGCTGAACTCACTCAGCGCCACCGGCATTCCGGTTTCGATCGATGACTTTGGGTCCGGCTACTCTTCACTGTCCTACATCAAGCAGCTACCTGCGAGCGAGGTCAAAATCGATCGGTCGCTGGTCACCGAGCTGAACACCGAGGCGGAGGACCGCGTGATCGTCCAGACCACGATAGACATGTGCCATAGCCTCGGCTACCAGGTGGTGGCCGAAGGCGTCGAGGATGAGGTCACCGCCAATCTGCTCAGGGACATGGGTTGCGACATGATCCAGGGCTACCTGCTGACACCGCCACTGCCCTTCGACGAAATGATGGATTGGCTTGATAAGAATCACCAGCAGCCGGACCATCGCAAACTGGGCTAGCCGGCTAGGACCTCTGACGAATCAGTGCTTCCTGGGTAGTGGATGCCACCAGCACACCGTCCTGATTGAAGAAATTACCCCGATTGAATCCCCGTCCGGCCGAAGCGCTGGGGCTATCCTTGTCATACAACAGCCATTCGTCCATGCGGAAATCCCGGTGGAACCAGATCGAGTGATCAAGGCTGGCCACCTGCAGCCCTTTGCTCATGAATGTCAGGCCGTGCGGGTTCAGGGAAGTCCCGAGGAACTGGAAATCCGATGCGTAAGTGAGCAGGCAACGGTGAAGCACGGGATCGTCTGGCAGATGCCCCTGGGCCCGGAACCAGCTCTGCTTGTGGGGCGGCCGCTTCTCCGGTTTCAGGGGATTGACCGGATTCACCGGGCGGATCTCGATCGGGCGGTCCCGGGTCAGAATCGGGCGCATCTTCTCGGGTACCTGGGGTGCCAGCAGTTCGCCCCATTCCTGTTCCGAGCGAAGTGTTTCCGGGTCCGGCGCATCCGGCATGATCAGCTGATGCTCGAATCCTTCCTCGGCTACCTGGAACGACATGGAACCGGTCAGGATTTCCTTGCCGTCCTGGCGGGCAATCACCCGACGTACCGAGAAACTGCCACCATCACGGACCCGCTGGACCTCGTAGTCGATGGGCATGTCCTGATTGCCGGGGCGCAAAAAGTAGGCATGAAGGGAGTGGCAAAGGCGACCTTCAACAGTTCGGCTGGCCGCCATCAACGCCTGACCAAGAACCTGCCCGCCAAACACGTTTGGAAAGCCCAGATCCTCGCTGTCCCCCTGGAAATGGTCGTCACCGATGGGCGAGAGATCCAGCAACTCCACCAGTTTCTTGGTTACCTCAAGCATGCCTGCTCCTGTGATTTCGTTAGCACACGAAGGAGTTTTCTACCGCAAGCGGCGAAATTTCGCAATGAAAAGCCGTCGCCGGCCAAGAGAAAGCAGCCCCGTGGTATCGGGGCTGCGGATTGGAGTCCGGCTAATCAGCCGTGTATCGGAGGCACTTCCTTGGACAGGGTCTGTTTCTCCACGGCATAGCTGCCGGTTACCGCAAACCCCAGTACATCGCCCCCGGCGCTCTTGAACAGCGCCTTGACGCTGGTGCCATCCTGCTCAACTTCCCAGTTGCCCTCGGCTTCCGACGGTGGTGGACAGACGGCGGTCGGGCAGCAGGGGGTCTTGATCATCACCGGCATGGTGCCATAGCTCACTTCGGTGCGCTCACCGAGCAAGGTTTTTGCAAGCGCCCGGGAACAGGCCATCAGCGGCAGGACATAAAGCAGCACGTGGCCGTCGACTTCGGCGCAATCACCGAGTGCGTAGACATCCGGCGCGGAAGTCTCGAGCGCGCGATTCACTACGATGCCCCTGGCCGTCTCCAGCCCGGCAGCCCGGGCCAGATCGGTCCTCGGGCGCAGGCCCACAGCGGACAGTACCAGATCAGCGTCCAGAGTCTCGCCATTGGCCAGGGTCAGACTGACCCCGTCACCCCTGCGGTCGATCCGATCAACCACGGTTCCGAGGTGAAACCCGACCCCCAGGTTCTCGAGCTCCTGCTGGACAGCATGAGCGGCCGCCTCCGGCAGCAGCCCCGGCATCACCTCCTCGGAAGGAGCAATCACGTCAACCTCGTAACCGCCATTGCGCAGGTCGTTGGCAAACTCACAACCAATCAGACCGGCTCCCATGATCGCCACCCGCTTGCCGTCGCCCAGGGCGTCCCGGAAGGCACGGTAATCCATCAGGTCATTGATCGAAAACACATGCTCCTGGCCATCACCGTCCAGGCCAAGCCGGATCACATCGGCGCCCCAGGCCAGAACCAGCTTGCTGTAGGCAAGTCGTTCATCACCGAGAATCAGTTCGTGGGCCTCGCTATCAATGCCGGTGACCGTGGCAAATGTGCGAATCCGGACATTCAGCTGATCCGCCATGGCGTCGGTACCGCCCTGGGCCAGGCCATCGGCGTCCTTGCCCTTGGTAAAGCCGGTGGACAACATGGGCTTGGAGTAGCTCACGCCATCGTCGGCGGTAACCATCAGAACCGGGGTCTCCTTGTCCTGCTTCCGGATTTCCCGCGCCAGGGAATAACCGGACAAACCGGTACCGACAATAATGATGGGGGCCTGTTCAGTCATAACCGTGTTCCTGTATTTAACTCACCTGGGCGGCTTTTACCGGCCGTGCCGGGTGCTATCAACCGATCTCGATCATTTCAAAATCTTCCTTGCCGACACCGCAATCCGGGCATACCCAGTCTTCCGGTACGTCTTCCCACTTGGTGCCCGGCTCAATGCCGTCCTCGGGCCAGCCTTCGGCTTCATCGTAAATCAAACCACACACCACACACTGCCACTTCTTCATATCGTTCTCCCAACATCAGACGGGCGCAATAATAATTGTCAGACAATATTGCACGCAAGTGTTTTATTCAGTTAACAGATACGAACAACTGTCGAATCAGGCCATCATACCCATCGCCCCGGTATTGACCAATGCCAATGCCGACGGTCCGGTCAGGGGATTTCTGCCAATAGCCACAAATACAGATCTGACAACCGGGGTGGCCCCTCCCTTCTGCAGGCCCTGTCCGGTATAATCGCCCGTTTTACGACAGGACCGACCGATATGACCGATACCGTCGCCGAAATGAACCAGGTTATGGCCGAAGCCGACTGCCTGGTGGATGAACAGCAGGTACAGACTGCAATTGGCAACCTGGCCGACGATATTACCGCCCGCCTGAAAGACAGTAACCCCCTGTTGTTCTGCGTGATGAACGGCGGGCTGATCCTGACCGGACAACTGCTACCCCGGCTCCGGTTTCCGGTCCAGGCCGAATACCTGCATGCCACCCGCTACCGTCAGGAAACTACCGGCGGCATTCTCGAGTGGAAACTGCAACCCGAAGCCGATATGCACGGCCGTACCATCCTGATTATCGATGACATTCTGGATGAGGGGACGACCCTGTGCGCCATCGCCGACTACTGCCGCGCTCACGGTGCCAGTGAGGTACTGACGGCCGTTCTGGTCGACAAGCAACATGACCGGAAAGCCCGTCCGGATCTGAAGGCCGATTTCACCGGCCTGGAAGTGGAAGACCGCTTCCTGTTCGGTTACGGCATGGACTACAAAGGCTACTGGCGCAATGCCCCCGGCATCTATGCAGTCAAGGGTCTCTGACATCGACAGTCACCTGACCATACCCCCGACGGACTGGTACCAATCGCTGACGGCCGCCGGCCTTCTTAACCCGGAGGTTCACGGGCCTGCCCGCTATTGGCTGCAGGTAGAGGGCTCGTTTACAAGAGCCCTGCAGAAACAGTGCAGCCATTCCTTTCACGTGGAGGTCCGCCGGGAGGGCTTTGCAACGCCGACACAGGAAGAGGCCCGGCGCCTGCGCATTCCCCACCGTCAACACGCCTGGATACGGGAAGTCAGCCTGTGCGGCGACAACCAGCCCTGGGTATTGGCCAGGACGGTCATTCCCCTGAAGTGTCTGGAGGGCGAGGGGCGCCGGCTGCTTCACCTGGGCAATCGACCTTTGGGCGCCTACCTGTTCACCAGCCCCCACTGGCAACGGGGCCCTCTGGAAACCGGCCTCTGCAGACCGGTAATCCCGGGACAGCCGGAACTGGCAAGGCGCTCCCTGTTCAGTGGCCACAACAGCTCTCTGCTGGTTGGTGAATACCTGCTACCGGCGCTGTTTCAGCGGAACACGCTTTAACCGGCCTCCTGCGACTGGCTATAATCCCAGCACTCATTCAATTCGAAGAACACCAGACGGACGCGCGCCATGCTGCCTGACGCTGTGCCAGAACCTATCCAGCGCCGGTTGGCCGACTACGCCAGCCTGCTCAGAATCGACCGCCCGATCGGAACCCTGCTCCTGCTGTGGCCGACCTACTGGGCCCTGTGGCTGGCCGGAGACGGCAGCCCCGCATTGGCTAATGTCATCATATTCACCCTGGGCGTGTTCTTCATGCGGGCGGCTGGCTGCGCCATCAATGACTTCGCCGACCGCGACTGGGACAAGCACGTCAAACGCACCAAGGATCGCCCGCTCACCGCCGGCCGGGTCAAACCCTGGGAAGCAGTAGCGCTCTTCGCCGGCCTGTGCCTGGTTTCCTTCCTGATGGTGGTCCTGTTCACCAACCCGCTGACCCTGTATCTGTCGTTCGGCGGCGCCCTGCTGGCGTTTATTTACCCGTTCATGAAGCGTTACACCCATTTGCCGCAGCTTTTTCTGGGCGCGGCCTTTTCCTGGGCCATTCCCATGGCCTGGGCGGCGGAAGCCGGTGAACTGAGCCAGCTCACCTGGCTGCTGTTCACCGCCAACGTGCTATGGACCGTTGCCTACGACACCCTGTATGCCATGGTGGATCGGGATGACGATCTGAAAGTGGGCATCAAGTCCACGGCCATCCTGTTCGGAGAAGCCGACAAGGCGATCATTGGCATGCTGCAGGCCATGGTTGTACTGATCCTGATCATGGTGGGCCATCGTGCCGAGCTGGGCACCTTCTACTATCTGGGCGTCGTGGCCATGGCCTGCCTGTTCATTTACCACCAGTACCTGGCGCGGGAACGTGAACGGGACGGCTGCTTCAAGGCGTTTCTGAACAACAACTGGGCCGGCTTTGCCGTTTTTGCCGGCCTTGTAATTGATCTCATGGTCAGCTGAACCTGTCATGTACTTGTAACACTTGAGCGTTGTAATGAGCGGTGTCCCGCCTGGCTGCTTTCTTAAGCTACTGAGCTTCTGAAAAGCCGAAGAGCTAGGCGTGCTGATGAAGGTTTGGTGGTTCCAAATCGAAACAGCAGAACAACGCTATTCGGCTTTTCAGAAGCTCCCGAAGGGCTCACCTCTGAGGGCTCTGAGCCCGCGTTACCAGTCTTTGATGTGGAACCACCACACCTGCAGACTGGCGCCTAGTTCAGAACCCTCAGAGGTAAGCAGTAGCTTAAGAAAGCAGCCAGGCGGGACACTGGCAACAAATCAAGGTCTGACACAGGTTAAAAGCTCATGACTGGAAAAACTGTCCTGATCGTCGATGATGAGGCCCCGATCCGCGAGATGATCGCGGTGGCCCTCGAAATGGCGGATTATGACTATCTGGAGGCAGCGGACGCCCGGGAAGCCCATGCCCTGATTGTCGACAAACACCCGGATCTCGTACTCCTCGACTGGATGCTGCCCGGCACCAGCGGCGTGGAACTGGCACGCCGCCTCAAGAAAGAAGAAGCGACCGCCGACATTCCCATCATCATGCTCACCGCCAAGGTCGAGGAAGACAACAAGATCCAGGGCCTGGAAGTTGGTGCCGATGATTACATCACCAAACCTTTCAGCCCCCGGGAACTGGTCGCCCGCCTGAAAGCCGTGCTTCGGCGTGCGACGCCGCCGGGCGTAGACAGCCCGATTGAAGTGGAAGGCCTGACGCTTGATCCGGTCGGGCATCGGGTCACCACCCAGGATGGCGCCCTTACCATGGGCCCGACAGAATACCGACTGCTTCAGTTCTTCATGACGCACCAGGAACGGGTATATACTCGCTCCCAACTCCTGGACCAGGTCTGGGGTGGTAATGTCTATGTTGAGGAGCGGACCGTGGATGTGCATATCCGCAGGCTCCGCAAGGCGCTTGGCGACCAGTACGACCACCTGATCCAGACCGTACGCGGAACCGGTTACCGCTTCTCGACCAGAGCCGCGTAAGTAACTCCGGCCAGCTGAGCATCAGCCCCGGAACGGACACAAGGCAGTTTTTGATGCAGCACAACTGGTCACGATACCTGCGCTACATTATCGGTGGCCTGATTGGCTCCACCCTGGTTGGCCTCTATTTCGGTGAGCCCGTCTACGGCCTTACCCTCGGGCTGATCGTCTATCTCTGGTGGACGCTGCTTCAGGCCAGGCGTCTCTACCAGTGGCTGTCCAACCCCAGCGCCACCGACGAAGCCCCCCAGAGCATCGGCCTGTGGGGCGATATTTTCGACAACCTTCACAAACTGCATCAGACCCACCTGAGAACCCAGGACCGGTTGAGGGCCCAGATCAATCGGGTTCAGGAATCCACCAACGCCATGCGCGATGGCGTGATCATGACCGATTCCCGCGGCGCCATGGAATGGTGGAACGGCTCCGCCGAGTATCTGCTGGGTTTCCGGCGCAACACCGATCAGGGCCAGTACATCCATAACCTGATCCGCACGCCGGCCTTCAAGACCTATTTCGATTCACGGGATTACCGCGATCCCCTGGAGATACATTCGCCGGCCAGACCTCATATTCACCTTCAGATCCAGATCAGCCTGTTTGGTGACGACGACCGTCTGATTGTCGCCAAGGACGTAACACGGCTGTACCAACTCGAACAGATGCGCCGTGACTTTGTCGGCAATGTGTCCCACGAGATGCGCACGCCCCTCACGGTCATCAGCGGCTACCTCGAAACCCTGGTGGACAATGCTGCCGACCTGCCGCCAAAGTGGCGCCGGGCCATTAACACCATGGCTGCCCAGTCATCCCGGATGGAAGCCCTGATCACCGATCTGATCCTGCTCTCACGTATTGAAACCGGGGAGCAAACGGTCAACGACACCCTCACGGACGTGGACCAGCTGCTGACCCAGATCTGTCATGACGCCCGGGCGCTCAGTGGCGAAAAACAGCACGAGATTACCGTGCATATCGGCGATCATCGCCTGCTGAAAGGCGATGAAAGCCAGCTGCGCAGCGCTTTCTCGAACCTGATATTCAATGCGGTGAAGTACACCCCTGCAAATGGCCAGATTATCGTGTCCTGGTCCACCAACCGGGAAGGCGCACACCTGTCAGTCAGGGATACCGGCATCGGTATCGACCCGGTCCATATACCCCGCCTGACGGAACGCTTTTACCGGGCCGACCCCAGCCGTCACAAAGACACCGGCGGCACCGGCCTTGGCCTGGCAATCGTCAAACACGTGTTGCTCAACCACGATGGCAATCTGGAGATTCGCAGCCGGATTGGCGAGGGCAGTGAATTTATCTGTCATTTCCCGCGGGAGCGACTGGTCGAGCGGATCCCCGAGAGGGCAGAGAGCTAGCGCATACCCGCGCGGAAGCGGGCGACAAACCTCGACAGGTCCTCCAGCTTTTTCGGGTCTTCATCGACAAAACGAATGGTAACGCTGACAAAGTCCGTGTCCTGGCGTTTGTCCACCGCCTGCAACTGGTGCACGTAGCCGTTCAACCTCGCCATCTGGCCCTCGGCGATCTCGATGTCCACTACCGCCTGGTCGAGAATCCCCGGGAATACCTGGTCCCGCTTCGCGATCACCCGCACCTCCGTCAGATTGATATCCTTGACCACCGATTTCAGGGTGCTCTCGGCGAAGCGTACCGAGGCCAGGCTCATGGGCGCCCGGGCCGAGGTCGGCCTTGTCGGTGCCAAAGGCTCGGGCCCGGGGGAAGAGGACGGTGACTCGGCGGAAACCTCCGCCGCGGCTTCGGGCTTGCGGGTCAGCAGGTTGGCCGACTCTTTGAAGGCATCGGCAGGGCTGGCCATGGATTTGCCGCTCCGGTCCATGGCATCTTTCAGTTTGCGGCCCATCACCTTGATGATTTTCTTGCTCAACCCCTCGGGGCTGAACGGTTTACCAAGGTATTCGGAAACGCCGCCTTTGACCGCTTCGATCACGTGATCCTTGTCGCCCCGGCTGGTGATCATGATAAAAGGCACGTTTTCGTACTGGGGCTGCTGGCGCATCCATTGCAACAATTCCAGCCCGGACATTTCTGGCATCTCCCAGTCGCACAGAATCAGGTCAAACGCGGTCCTCGACATCAATGACTGCGCTCGCCGGCCGTTCTGGGCGTCGGTAGTCTCGATGACAGGGAAACGCTGGCGCACGGTTCGCTTGACCAGATCACGTACAAAGCTGGCGTCATCCACCACCAGCGCTTTCAGCATTGCCATAGTTCAGACCTTCCCCTATCCACAACCCGGTTCTATGTTGCAACTATAGAACAAACACCCACGCCAGAAACCTGTCGGCAACAAAAAGACCACAATCGCCGTTTTTCGGGAACCGTCAGGTTAAAGAATTGTCACTCCACGGGAGCCAGGACAGTGTTTCTCCGGCTGGAAAACGCGCTAACATGGGCTCAGGATACTCCACGATCATCAGCCTGATAGAGGTTTTGTGTGCTGACCAAACCTGCAAGGATTCTTCGCCAGGGCGGCGTTACTCGCGGCTTATTGTTTTCCGGTTTTCTGTCATGTCTGTCACTGCCCGCCATTGCCCAGGACAGCGCTGAAGTTGAGCCAGCGGGATTTGCCGAATGCAAGGCCCGGCTTCAGAAGCAGGCCATTGCCGCCGGGGTCAGCAGCAAGACCGCCAGCGAGGTGATGTCCGGGGTCCAGCATCTGGCACGGGTGATCGAACTGGACCGGCGGCAACCGGAGTTCACCACTACCTTTGCCGACTACCTGAACCGGCGGGTTAACGATGCCCGGGTCAACACCGGCCGCGAACTGTTGCAGGAACATCAGGAGCTGCTGGCCAGAGTCACCCGGGAAACCGGCGTGCCCGCGCCTTATTTGGTGGCCTTCTGGGGCCTGGAAACCAATTTTGGCAGCTATTTCGGCAAGATGCCGGTACCCAGCTCCCTGACGACACTGGCCTGCGATCCCCGCCGCAGCACTTTCTTCACCGAGCAGTTGATCGCGGCCCTGCGCATTATAGACGAGGGCGCCATTCCGGCAGACCAGATGGAAGGTTCCTGGGCCGGCGCCATGGGCCACGTTCAGTTCATGCCGACGGTTTTCCTGAAACACGCGGTGGATGCCGATGGTGATGGCCGCAGGGATCTGTGGAACAGCCTTCCGGATGCCATGATGTCTGCGGGCCGGTTTCTCGAATCCATGAACTGGGACGGCGACTACCGTTGGGGCCGCGAGGTACTGTTACCCGAGAATTTCGACTATTCCCTTGCGGACGGGCGCCGTCTGCCACTCGAGCAGTGGCGCGAAATGGGCATTACGGATGCCTTCGGCAAGCCACTGGCCCGCGAACCGATTAATGCCGCCCTCGTGGTGCCGGCAGGACACCGCGGGCCGGCGTTTCTTGCCTATCACAACTTCCGCGTGATCATGGGCTGGAACCGCTCCGAGTTCTACGCCATCGCGGTTGGTCATCTGGCTGAGCGGATTGCCGGCGCGGGTAAACTGCAAAATCCGCCGCCCGAAGACGCGCCTGCGCTGTCCCGCGCCAACATCATCAACCTACAGAAAGCCCTGCAGCAACGGGGGTATGAGCCAGGCAACCCCGATGGCATCATGGGCCCGGGAACGCGGTCTGCCATCCGTCAGTTCCAGGCTGCCAACAACCTGGTGGCTGATGGCTACCCCGGTGAATCGGTGCTGGCGGCGCTGGAAATACCTGCAGGACAGTGATCCACCGGGGAGTCGGTGGCCTACTACTGCAGGACACCGTTTTGATGCGAGACTGATCTGACATGGATTCACTCACCCAGGCCGCCCTGGGCGCCTCCCTGGCCGGCGCCGTAGCCGGCAAGACTCTTGGCCGCTCGGTTTTGCTGACAGGCGCAGTTCTGGGCACCCTCCCGGATCTGGATGTTGTCATCGATTACGGCACCGCAGTGGCCAATTTCACCCAACACCGTGGATTCAGCCATTCGTTGTTCGTTCTGGCCCCTCTGGCAGTGGCCCTTGCCTGGCTGCTCTGGCGCTGGAAACCACAACTGAGTTTTCAGCGGTGGCTCGCCCTGACGGGGCTGATCCTGATTACCCATCCTTTGCTGGATGCCTTCACCACCTATGGCACCCAGCTGTTCTGGCCCATCGGGCCACCCATAGCCGTCAGCAGCATTTTTATCATCGACCCGCTATACACCCTGCCCCTGCTGGCAGGCTGCCTGTTTTTTCTCGCCCGGCCGCCCGCCAAAACAGCGATAGTTGCAGGCCTGGCAGTGTCCACCCTGTACCTGGGCTGGAGTGTTCTGGCCCAGCAAGTGATGACACAGCGAGTTCAACCCGCGCTTGCGGCCGCCGGCCTGGAAAACCCGGACCTGCTGGTTCAGCCCATGCCATTCAGCACACTGTTGTGGCGGGCGACGGCTCTGCAGGGTGATCAGCGGATAGAAATAGTCACCGGCTTTCTGGATGGCGACACGCCGCTGAATCTTGAATACTTTCCACGCCGCCCGGAGCTGGCGAGCGAAGTCTCGGACCTGCCCGAGGCCCGGCGACTTGAATGGTTCACCCGGGGCTTCCTGGATTACGACCAGGCCGGCGACCGCATCACGGCCACCGACATCCGGCTGGGCATTCCAGGCGCGCACCCGTTTACCTTTGTTCTGGCGACCCGCAATGGCAGCGGCATCGACCCCACGGCGAGCTTTCGGACTCCACGCCCACCAGTAAGCTCCGAAGCCCTCGGGCTGCTCTGGTCTCGGATGATTGCCGAAACGCCGGTGCTCTGCCTGGCCAGTCTGAGCTCCCCGGCACCCGGACAACGCTGCTGAACACCATGCGACTGGACCAGTTTATTGCCAACAGCACCGAGCTTTCCCGAAAAGAGGCCAAGCGGGCCATCGGCCGCGGAGAAGTAACGATCAATGAGCAAATCTGCAAGGGCGCCAACACCCGCCTGGCCGGGGATGAACGGGTGGCCTTGTCAGGCACCCTTCTGAGCCTCCCGGGCGAGCGCTATCTGATGATGAACAAGCCAGCAGGCGTGGTGAGCGCGACGACCGACAGCGACCATCCAACAGCGCTGGACCTGTTGCCAGCAGACATCACCCGACATCTCCATATTGCCGGGCGCCTCGATGCAGATACAACCGGCCTGCTGTTACTGACCACCGATGGGCAGTGGTCTCACCGGGTCACCTCACCGCGAACCGACTGCCCCAAGACTTACCGGGTAACCCTGAACGAACCTCTGAGCGACGCCGCGGCACAGCAACTGGAACGTGGTGTGGACCTGCATAATGATCCCAGGCCGACGCGACCGGCCCGGGTGCATTTTCTGGAAGAAAGGATCATTGAGCTGACGATTTCGGAGGGGCGCTATCATCAGGTCAAGCGCATGATGGCAGCCGTTGGCAACCACGTGGAAGCCCTTCATCGTGTCCGCATTGGACAGGTCGAACTGGACGATGCGCTGATGCCCGGCGAATACCGGGAACTGACCGCCGAGGAAAGAGACAGCCTGGCGTGATACTCAGGTGCGCTCGAAACGTTGCGCCTTGAGATTCTTGCGCACTGCACCGGCCTCGAACACTTCACCATTCATAGCAATATACACACCCGGCGGCAGCAGCTGCACCGCAGCCCAGGCAAACCCGACATTGAATACCGCATCGGTTCGGCGCATACGGGCCGGCTGCATCGCGCCGGTCAATACGATGGTCTTGTCCTTCAGGCCGGACAGCACCGCCGCAGTATCGGCCATGGTGTCCGTGCCGTGGGTGATAATGATTCGGCCACAATCGCATTCACTGGCCGCCGCCAGTACCTGCTGGCGATCATCATCGGTCATCTCCAGGCTGTCCTTGCGCAGCAGTTCCCGCAGGCGATAGCCCTCGTGGATGTTGGATTCAGACAGCAGCTCCGGCAGCAGGCTGTGCCCTACCTCGAACTCGCTGTTGGCATCGAAGTAGACCTTGTCGATGGTGCCACCGGTCGTGAATATCTGGATCATAACGGGATTCCTTTCAGTGTCAGTTCACACTGACCGTACTGTTACCAGCGGTCGCGTATGACGCGTTCTTTTCCTGTTCGTAACGCCGGGCGGCAGCGGCCACCGAGCCCCTGGCTCCGGTATCAAGCCAGCGCTTTATCCGTCCGGCATCGCCCAGCGGCGAGCGGGTACCGAGGGAATCAAGCAGCACGGTCACCACCTCTTTGCCGTTCATCTTCGAAATCATCACCAGGCAGCGCCCGGCCTCGGAGAGATAGCCGGTCTTGCTGAGGGCCACCCCCCAGCTATCCCGATGCACCAGGGCATTGGTATTCCCGAACGACAGGCTGTAACGGGGCTGCCGGAATTGCCCACGGAAATAACCGGTGGTGGAGTACTCCCGGATTTCCGGGTAATCAGCCGCAGCGTTTACCAGCTTTACAAGATCCGCGGCGGTTGAAAGGTTCTCCGACGACAGCCCGGTCGGATCAACAAACCGGGTACCGGTCATTCCCAGGGCCGCGGCCTTGGCGTTCATCGCCTCGATAAAGGCATCGAACCCGCCCGGGTGGCTACGGGCAAGGGTGTAGGCGGCAAAATTTTCGGAGGACATCAGTGCAATGCGCAGGACATCTTTACGCCGCATCTCCGAGTCGATGCGAATCCGACTGTAGGCGTTGGCGGCGGCGGGCGTATGCCGCTCATGAAAAGTCAGCCACTCATCCAGCGGCTCGCCGGATTCCAGCACGACCAGCGCGGTCATGACCTTGGTGACAGAGGCAATGGGTACGGACCGGTCGGCATTCTTGCCGAAAATCAGCTCGTTATCACCAGCCACGGCAACCGCGGCATTCACCGAAGCGAGCCTGGGTCCACTGTCTGTTTCTGCCTCCCGCTTTTGGGATTCACCCCCCGTTTGATGGGCCAAAAGCGATCCTGGCAGCCAGAGCAACATCAAGATCACGAAAGGGGAAAAGCCGGCGAGTCTCATTTGTACAGATCCTGTGGTTTATTCATGCATCGCGCAACCGGTCCGGAAACAGGCTTCTACAGATAGGATGGTCAGGGTTAACTATACCAGCGAATGTCTTGTTTGATCAGGTGAAAAGTTTCTTGCGCCAATTTCACCTGGCAAATGCAAGTGAGCTGAAAACCATTAAAATTCGACCAGATTCTTCGAGTCAGAAAACACCACTTAGCGGGACCGTCGCTTCATATGGATGACAGCACACATCAGACCGAAAAAGCCGTGCTGTCACAACTCCGAGCCCAGTCCGGGCTGACACCTTTTCGGCGGTGGATGCCCTTCCTGTTCCTGATGGCTGCCATGGCATACGGTCTGCTCGCAAGCCTCCTTCACGCGCCTGAAAATCCGCTTTCCGCGCTGTCGCACGTCGACTCTCCCGGGTCAGCGTCCCAGTCCTCCCGCATTGTGCAGATCGACTATCTGGTTGCGCCTCTGGAGCAGGTTATAGAAGACGAAAACTGGCGGCAGAAAAACTGGCAGGCGGCCCCGTCAGAGAACTCCGGCATTGGCTATTACAACGGACCTGTCACCTTCAAGGTGACGGTGGAGAACCCCGGAGCCACAAACGCCGAACATTGGGTCCTTGTATCCGCCCCCTACATCGACCGGCTCAGACCCGCCATTCTCGATGAAAATGGCGCTTTCCAGCGGCTTCGTGACATGGGAGACCTTTACCCGTTCGGTAACCGGCTGATTTCGCTACCACCGTGGATCTGGCCAGTTTCATTACCGGCGGGTACGACCACACTGTTGTTCGAGGTTCAGAATGCCGGCCCCACGCTACTACCCATTAGCATTCTGGAACCTGACAATGTTGTAAGCGACATCGCAGGAACCATGACCTGGAAGGCGTTCATCACTGGCCTCCTCGTCTTTGCGCTGTTGCTGAACCTCAGCTTCATGATGAAATTCAGACTCCCGGGGCTGGCCTGGTTGGGCGTTCTCACGCTATCCGTTATTCACGTGCAACTTGTCATGGAGGGCTTCGGGCTCTGGCTGATTTGGCCAGAATTCCCGGAAATAAACGCATTACTGAACATCAGCCTCTGTCTTTGCCTCATCTCACTTTGCCAAATCACGCCAAACTTTATCCAGGTCTCCAGACTCCCGAGACTGCTACTGAATGCAGCGAGTGTTCTTGGCCTTTTACATCTGCTGGCCATGCCACTGCGGCTACCGTTGCTCGGTCAGGACTCCTTCCTGATACTGGCCCTGACCGGTGGTTCAATGATTCTGGCCCTGACGCTAAAACAGGCCCGACACGAGGTGTATGCCCGCTATTTTGCGTTATCACTGCTCTTCATTCTCCTGGGTACAGTTATCTCGGCAGCACGGACTGTCGGCTGGGTCCCGGTGAACAGCTTTACCGATTCCGCCTTCTTTATCGGTGCAGCGGCCGCATCTCTGATCCTGACCAGCGGCATTGGCCGTCAGATATTGGAAGAGCGCAAAAAAAGGCTGGCTTCTGATATTCGGGCCCGCCAGGAACAAACGCTGCGATCTCACGTTGAGCAAAATTACAAGCAACTCCTCAAAACACACAGTGTTTCCGGCAAACCCAATCGGGCCATGCTGGAGGAGTCATTGGATCAACTTGATAGCCACCAACAGCCCTACACCGTCGCCATGATTCAGTTGACCCGGTTTAACGAAATCGAGCAGGCTCTCGGCTATCGGACGGCAGAGGATCTGCTCAGAAGTTATCTGTGGGAGCTCGACGGATTCCTGAAACGGATCATGGGTGATCAGTTGATCATGATTGACGGCTATGCCCTCGCCAGCATTGATACGAGCAATCATGCCTTTGCCTTTTTCCATACTGACGCCCCGGACACTTACCCGGAAAAACTGAAAACGCTCATGAATTGGTTGGGAGAGAACTTCCGCGAGGGCCGGTTCTCGCTATCGTGGAGTTCATCGGTGGGTATCGCCCATGCTCCGGAGCATGGGGTCGACGCGTCAGATATCCTTTCATCAGCTGGCTTTGCTGCCCTGGATACGCATCAGCCCCTGACGGTCTACGACCCGGCTATCGCGGACTGGCAGTACCAGCAGCAAATGCTGATGCTGGATATCGAAGAGGCACTGGGTAATGGCTGCATATGGCTGGAATACCAACCAACCGTGCGAATACAGGACGCACGTATCGCTTCGTTGGAAGCCCTGATCCGCTGGCAACACCCGGACTTCGGCACGGTTGCTCCGGATCGGTGGATCCCATTAGCCGAACAGGTCGGGATGATTCACCACGTTACGCTCTGGGTGGTGGACCGCGTCTGTGAAGATATGAGCGCGCTGAAGGCCCGTCACGGGGACCACATTGCCGTTGCGGTCAACATTTCTGCAAACGATCTCACCCACCCGGACTTTCTGGAAAAGGTGAAGGCAATTGTGCAGCACCATGGGGCACAACCTTCCGATCTTATTCTGGAGATTACCGAAACAGCGATGATGGCTGACACAGCCTTGGCAAAAGTCGTTATTCGGACCCTGAGCCAAAGCGGGTTCAGAATTGCCGTCGATGATTTTGGAACCGGGCACTCGTCGCTGGGAACCCTTGCCACATTCGAGCTGGACGAGTTAAAAATCGACCGGAGTTTTCTCAGCGACATACTCACCCAACCCGCCCGACAGCGGATATTCCGAGCGGCGCTTGACCTGGGTGAGGCTCTCGACCTGGATGTTGTGGTCGAAGGTGTGGAGGAGGAAGCTATCGCCGCCTGGCTACAGCAGTTCCCCGGCCTGTATGGCCAGGGATACTACTGGGGCAAGCCAGAACAGCTGAAGACCTGAGCTCCAAGCAGATCAGGGCAAATCGGTCACAGCCCCTTTCGAGGCAGAACTTACGGTTCGCGAATACTTCGCCAACGTGCCTCGGGTGAAACGGGGTGGTGGAGCCTGCCAGGCCTGCCGACGACGTTCCAGTTCCTGATCCGAGACATCCAGCTCAATCCGGTTACTGACGGCATCAATGGTAATGGTGTCGCCATCCTCGACCAGCGCAATCGGGCCGCCCTCGGCCGCTTCCGGTGTGATATGGCCAACCACGAAACCGTGGCTGCCTCCTGAGAACCGGCCATCGGTAATCAACGCGACATCGCTGCCCAGGCCCTTGCCCATGATCGCGGAGGTGGGGCTCAGCATCTCCCGCATGCCCGGTCCGCCTTTGGGGCCTTCGTAGCGGATGACCAGCACATCGCCGGCCACCACTGTGCCGTCGAGAATCCGCTCCTGGGCTTCTTCTTCCGAATGGAATACCCGGGCACGGCCGGTAAAATGCGTGCCTTCCTTGCCGGTGATCTTCGCCACCGCTCCGGTTGGCGCCAGGTTCCCGAAAAGGATCCGCAGATGGCTATCCGCCTTGATCGGGTTGTCGAAGGCGTGAATGATGTCCTGCCCTTCCGGATAGGGGGCAACATCGGCCAGGTTCTCGGCCAGAGTCTGGCCGGTTACGGTCAGACAGTCGCCATGCAGCAGCCCGCGGTCCAGCAACATTTTCATCAGCGGCTGGATACCGCCGATGGCCACCAGCTCCGACATCATGTAGTGGCCGCTCGGGCGCAGATCCGCCAGCACCGGCACCCGCTTGCCAATCTCGACAAAGTCTTCCAGCTCCAGATCGACACCGACGGTGCTGGCCATGGCCAGCAGGTGCAGTACCGCATTGGTGGAACCGCCCAGGGCGATGACGACCGTAATGGCGTTTTCGAAGGCTTTCCGGGTCATGATGTCGCTGGGCTTGATGTCTTTCTCCAGCAGGTTCAGCACCGCAGCACCGGCACCTCGACAATCCTCCGCCTTGGTCTCCGACACAGCGTTCTGGGCGGAGCTGCCCGGCAGGCTCATGCCCATGGCCTCGATGGCCGACGCCATGGTATTGGCGGTATACATGCCACCACAGGACCCTGGCCCCGGAATCGCGGTTTCCTCTATCTGCTTCACCTCAATCAGATCCAGATCACCACGGGCGTGGGCACCCACGGCTTCAAACACGGAAATAATATCGGTGTGGTTCTCGCCAGGCATGATGGTGCCGCCATACACGAACACAGATGGCCGATTCAGACGCGCCAGGCCCATCATGCAACCGGGCATGTTCTTGTCGCAGCCACCGATCGCCACCAGGCCATCGAACCCTTCGCAACCGGCCACGGTCTCGATGGAATCGGCGATCACCTCCCGGGACACCAGGGAATACTTCATGCCCTCGGTACCATTGGCAATGCCGTCCGATATGGTAATGGTATTAAAAATCAGTGACTTGCCGCCTGCCTCATCGGCTCCGGCAGCCGACTCCTCGGCCAGTTGGTTGATGTGCATGTTGCACGGCGTGAGGTTACTCCATGTGGACGCAATGCCGATCTGGGGCTTTTTGAAATCCTCATCGGTAAACCCGACGGCCCGAAGCATGGCACGGCTGGCGGATTTGCCAATGCCATCAACAACGGGGGCCGAATATTTCCGGCGCTTGTCCTGATTCTTGTCTTGCGTCATGGGAGTCTCCTTATCAGGTGGCTTATTCGAACAGACTCTCAGAAACCATGGCTTTCGGCAACGGGCAGGCGAGCAAGCCTGTACGCGGGCGGGTGGAACGCTTGGCTTGGGGCAGTCTGCAGAAAGATGCAGTTTCGACTGACCTGCATCAATGGCAGTTCACAGCGGTGGTTTTAAAATTCGCGGACACACTGACGCCATGGAGGCATCTCATGCCATTTCCCATTCAAACAGCAGCGGTGAATCACGCTGCTTCGGACTGCCCGGATTTCCGGCGCTGGTGCGATGGTTATGGCGTCATCCAGCACAGTGAAGCCACGCAACATCAGGTCAGCGTACTGGCAGAGCACCTGGTTGCTGCAGGCCACCAGCCCGATGCTGCCGCGGTCTATCGTAAACTCGCCGACCTGGACAGGCTGACCAGTGCCGGTCTCTGGCTGGTAGTCCACATGACCTACGCCCGCCGGGTTGATGTCTCCGGCCAGCCGCTGGCGCCTCAGGACTTCAAGACCAATCCGGAAGGCCACACCGGCGGGGCACTGAACATGGTGCCGGCCTATGCCGGCTATCTGGCTCTGAACAATCTGACCGAACGCACACGGAGCTGGCTGATGGGCCAGGGGCACTGCGTGGCAGCCGTGGACGCCCTGAATGTCCTCACCGGAAACCTGCATCCGGAACAGGCGGAGCGTTACCGCGGGCCTGACGGGCTGTCCACTCTGGTGGCCGATTTCTACAGTTACCGGCAGAAGCCGGACGGCACCATGGCTGCTCCCCTTGGCAGCCATGTCAATCCGCACACCGCCGGCGGCATTCTGGAAGGTGGTTACCTGGGTTTTGCCGAACTTCAATATGCCCACATGCCTCTGCCCGGCGAATCTCTGGTCGCCTTTCTTTCAGACGGCGCCGCCGAAGAGCAGCGCGGCAGCGACTGGATTCCTCGCTGGTGGCGCGCCGAGGATTGCGGAGCCATCATGCCGGTCATGATTGCCAACGGTCGGCGGATCGAACAGCGCACGGAGCTGGGCACTCGCGAGGGTCTTGAGCGCTTCGAGGCGCACCTTGAGCACCGGGGCTTCGTGCCCTTCCGTTTTGACGGCCGGGATCCCGCAGCCTTTGTCTGCGCGCTATACGAGATGGAGCAGGCCCTTACCACCAATGGCGAGGCCGCGCTACGCGGTGAAAGCAGCTACCCGGTTCGGGTGCCCTATGGCATAGCAGAAACCACCAAGGGTTACGGTTTCTATGGCGCCAGCAGCAATGCGGCCCACAACCTGCCGCTGCCTGGAAACCCGCGTATGGACGCTCGGGCCAGGGAGTTGTTTAACGAACATGCAGCCAGGTTGTGGGTGGCTCCGGACCAACTTCAGAGCTGTATCGCTCAACTGAACCAGCACGCTGGACAATCACGCCCCCTGGAGCGGGATCATGCCCTCGCGACCCGCAATCCCCCGGACCCGATAATCCCCCGGCTTCCGGCCCGTCGGGAATGCACCTCGCCGATGAAGGCTGTGGATGATTTTTTCCGTGCGCTGGTGGCCCAGAACCCGGACCTCAGGGCCAGAGTGGGCAATCCGGACGAGCTGGCAAGCAATCGTCTTGGCGGAGTGCTGGATGATCTGAAGCACCGGGTGAACGATCCCGAGAACGATCAGGAGTCGGTGCACGGCAAGATCATCACGGCACTGAACGAAGAATCTGTGGTATCGGCTTGTCTGGCCAATAAGGCCGGGCTAAATCTGGTCGCCAGCTATGAGGCCTTCTGCGTGAAAATGCTTGGCGCCATCCGCCAGGAGCTGATTTTTGCCCGGCACCAGAAAGAAATCGGGCGGCCTGCCCGCTGGCTCGGCTTGCCGGTTATTGCCACCTCCCACACCTGGGAAAATGGCAAGAACGAGCAGTCCCATCAGGACACCACCTTCTGCGAAAGCATGCTCGCGGAGATGAACGACGTCTCCCGGGTGCTGTTTCCGGCCGACTACAACAGCACTCTGGCAACATTGCCATCTGTATTCCGTGAAAGGGGCACGATCAGTTGCATGGTGATCCCGAAACGGGAACGCCCCTGCGTCTTCGACACCCGGGAAGCGGAACTGCTGGCGAGGCACGGGGCCCTGGTGGTGGATGAAGATACCTCGTCCGGTGAACCATTGCTGCTTATGGCCAATGGTGCCTACCAGTTATCCGAGGCCATACGAGCATGCGAACGCTTGCGGGAGACAGGCACACCCTTCCGGCTGGTCTATATTCAGGAACCCGGTAGATTCCGTCAGCCAAGGGACACAATGGAAGCCCAGGTGTGCCTGTCGGAGTTCGAAAGGGAGCGCCTGTTCCCCCACCGCATTCACCGGCGGGTTGCCCTCTCCCACATGCGCCCTGAAGTGTTCCGGGGCCATCTCTTCCCACTGTTCCCGGAACCGTCACAGGCCCGGGTTTTGGGTTACATCAACCGCGGCGGCACCCTGAATGAGGCCGGCATGCTGTTCGCCAACGGTTGTTCCTGGGGCCATGCCCTGGCCGCCTGCGCCAGCGTTATGGACAAGCCACCGGGCGAGTGGCTTTCCAGTGCAGAACTGGCTGCTGTGGAAGGTCGCGGCGACCCGGCCGTGATTACACGGGGCCTGCCCTGAGCAGGCGCTTTCTCAACGCTGTCTCGATTTCCAGAATCACCAGCACCAGCCCGCCAGCGACTGCTGCAAATCCCAATGCCTCCAGACTGAGCGCTTGCGTGCCAAACGTCTGGTTAAACCAGGGCAAATAGGTAAACAACAACTGCAACGCGATCACCGTGGCAACTGCCAACAGCACGATCGGCGTGCCCAACACCCCACGCAGAGTGATCGACGCTGAGTCGAGATAGCGCACGGCAAACAGGTAAAAGACCTCCATAGCCACAAGCGTATTGACCGCAAGAGTGCGGGCAATACTTTCATCTCCGTATTGGTGCATGGCCCAGTACCATGCGGCGAAGATACCTGAGAGGAAAAGCAGCGACACAAAAACGACCCGCCAGACCACGAACCCCCGCAAAAGAGACTCGCCTCTGGGTCTGGGGGGGTGCTTCATAACCCCGGGCTCGGCCGGTTCGAAAGCAAGCGTCATGGCGAGGACTACAGAGCTGACCATGTTGACCCAAATAATCTGCAAGGCAGAGATGGGAAGAGTGAGCCCCAACAGCAGAGCGGTGACCAGACTGATGGACTCGCCGCCATTGACCGGGAGCAGGAAGGCAATGCCTTTTTTAAGGTTTGTGTAGACCGTTCTGCCCTCACGTACGGCTGCGGCAATACTGGCAAAATTGTCATCCAGCAACACGACTGAAGACGCTTCCCGAGCTGCCTCCGAGCCTTTCACCCCCATGGCGATCCCGACATCTGCCCGCTTCAGTGCCGGGGCATCATTCACCCCGTCACCGGTCATGGCCACAACCCCGTGTAGGGCCTGAAGAGCGGTCACCAGCCTCAACTTATGTTCCGGGCTGGTCCGGGCAAAGACATCCACTTCGCCAACGAGATCGCGAAGCTGGTCATCATCCAGCTGGTCCAGTTCCTTGCCAGTCAGCACCCGCTCGGTATTTTCAAGGCCCAGCTTGCGCGCAATAGCGCCTGCCGTTATCCCGTGATCACCGGTAATCATCTTGACCCGAATTCCGGCATCGTGGCACTCCGCAATCGCGCGAATGGCCTCCTGCCGGGGCGGATCCAGCAGCCCGACCAATCCGAGCAGCTCGGCACCCTGCTCAAGATCCTCAATGGCCAGTTCACCGATGCCTCGCTCTGCCGGTTTCCGGGCCAGGGCCAGCACTCTGAGACCATCCGATGCCATTTCTGTGATGACCTGCTCCCAGAATTCCCGGCGGAGTTCCCCGCCTTCCCCGGACTCGACAACCTCGCTGGAGCACATATCCAGGATCCGCTCCGGCGCGCCTTTCAGGTAGATCACGCTATGTCCGTGGTGATCATGGTTGAGCGTGGCCATGAAGCGATTTTCAGTATCAAACGGAATTTCGTCTTTCCGGGGCCAGTCAGCGGCACTGTTTTCAACGTCAAACCGGGCTTTTCGGGCGAACACCGAAAGCGCGGCCTCCATGGGATCGCCAGTAATCCTGACTGTGCCGGAATCATGGTGGACGTGGGCGTCGTTACAAAGGGCCGCCGCCCGGGCAAGTTCGTCAAGCAGGGCAGAGTCCGGCGGATGCCCCTGTTCGGAGTTCACCGAACCATCAAAATCGTAACCTTCGCCGGTCACTTCCAGCCGGACACCAGATAATACCGCCCGGGTTACCATCATTTCGTTTCGGGTGAGGGTTCCGGTTTTATCCGAACAGATCACCGACACCGCGCCCAGGGTTTCTATAACCGGCATTCGACGAACCACTGCCTGACGACGAGCCATCTGGCGCACACCAATTGCCAGGGTAATGGTGAGAATCGCCGGCAGCCCTTCGGGGATAGCCGCCACAATCAGACCCACTACGGCCATGAATAGCTCGCGAAATGGCAAGCCGCTGAATACATACCCGCCGCCAAGAATCGCAATGCCGGCGATAATAACGACAATGGAAAGGATTCGAGCGAACCTGTCCATCTGTTCCAGCAAGGGGGTTTTCAGGGTTGTGGTCTGGGCAAGCAGACCGGAAATGCGGCCAATCTCGGTATTGGCGCCTGAGCGGACCACCACGCCTCGACCAGTGCCGGTTGCAACCATGGTGCCGGAGAATGCCATTCCGGACTGGTCACCCAAGGGGGCGTCTGCAGTGACCGCCTCTGTCGATTTTTCAACAGCCTCGGACTCACCCGTTAGAATGGCCTCATCGATTTTCAAATTATGGGATTTCTCCAGACGAAGATCAGCGGGCACCCGGTCGCCTGGTTCCAACAGCACCGTATCACCCGGAACCAAATTCGAAGCGTCTATCTGATGCTGGCCATCGGAACGCACCACCCGTGCTTTGGGTGCAAGCATGTGGCGAATGGCAGACAGGGCCTGCTCGGCCTTTCCTTCCTGGATAAAGCCCACCAGGGTCTGGATAACAACGACGGCAAGAATAACGCCTGCATCCACCCAATGGCCCAAGCTGGCCGTAATGACTGCGGCGGCTGCCAACACGTAAATCAGAAAATTTTTGAGTTGCCGGCCCAGCCGCGCCCAAGCCCCCCCTACACGAGCCTCGGGAAGCGCATTGGGGCCGTGGTTGGCCATGCGATGGCGAACCTCATCATCAGACAGAGGTGCCTCTGCCTTCAGCTTCTGCCGGGCATCAGCAGGCTGAAGTACATGCCACTCAAGCTCCCCCTGCTCGCGCTCGCCGCTGTCCAGTTCCACAGATTCAGACATATCCTCAGAGCTCCCTGTCGTTACAACATCACCATTAAACCCCGGAATGTACCCGGGGTGGCTTGCGCTGCATCAAGGACAGGATAGCTAACGGGGAAGTCTGGCGCCCTATCCGGCGGTGACGTTTTCTACGGTACGGTTGCCCTGACCCGGCAATACCCGACGGGAAGCACTTCGCGCCGCATCAACCTGATACTCCCGTGACTTGATAGTGTCCACGAAATGCCAGTCGGCACGGGCTTCTTCCGGAGTGAAAGTTACTACCATGTAGCCTCGCTGATTCACATTCAGGTAATCCAGATCATCTACCAGAAGACCAATGGCCTGTTCCGCCCCCTGAATCATCTCATCCGGAATGCCCAGATACTCCTCCAGGCCGGGTGACGTGACCGCGGAAGTGGCGAATTCCACGCCAGCCTGGTCACCGTTGATGTCTTTGAGATTATTGGCCCAGGCGTTATGGGTATCCCCCGCCAGCACCACCAGATTCTTGTTCAGCGCCTTGGCGGTACCCAGAACCACTTCCCGTTCGTATTGGTAACCATCCCAGGCATCCAGATTGTAAGGCGCGACGGTATTGATCCGTGCCAGCTCCTCTTGAGTCAGAGAAGGGTCACCCGCAAGAGCGCGGCCTTTGAGCTGAGCCAGTTCCGCGAGTTTTTCCGGAAGGCCTTCAAACTGTTCCGTGGCGATACCCACCAGAAGCTCTGCCGGCAAATTCATCCGGCCCATCAATACCTGCTGTCCCAACACCTGCCATGTTGCGGTGGAGAAGTTCAGGGAAGACTGCAGCCAGAGCAGCTGCTCCGCGCCCAGTAGGGTGCGGTTCTGACTGCCAACATCCGCAGTAAAGCGGGCGGCATCCAGTCCCTCTCCCGTGAAGTAGTCCATGTAGTCCAGTTGCTGGTCGCGCCCAATAATGCGGGTATCCAGCATGTGCAGGTCCACCAGATTTCCGAACCGGAAAGTCCGGAAAATCGCTTCGTCGCTGCCCTCGATCACGGGACGGATCGGCATCCACTCGAAATAGGCCTTGAGGGCATTGAGCTTGCGCTCGGTGAAATCGCCTTCTCCGTCATTATGGTTTTCGGCGCCCTCTTCCCAGGTGTCGTTGGCCACCTCATGGTCGTCCCAGACAACAATGAACGGCACTCTGGCATGCAGGGACTGGAGATCCGGGTCTGCCCGGTACGCAGCGTACCGCCTGCGGTAATCCACCAGTTCGATCAGCTCAAGGTTGTTGTCCTCAGAAAAGGTCCTCCCCAGCGCCTGGGCATCCTGTGCCGCATAACTGCTGCTGTCGGAACTGTATTCGTAGATGTAGTCGCCCAGATGGACCACGGCATCCAGGTCATTCTGTTTACTGATTTCCCCGTAGACGTTGAAATAGCCGGCCGGATAATTCGCGCAGGAGACCACGGCCAGGCGCACTGAGTCGATACTGCCTTCCGGTAAGGTCCGGGTTACGCCCACCGGTGACTGCCGATCGGTCGTCTGAAAGCGATAATAGTAGCTCTGCCCCGGTGCCAGGCCGCGGACATCCACCTTGACGGTGAAGTCATGGGCCTCAGTGGCCTCTGCCGTGCCGGAGTGCACAAGGTTCTCGAAACCCTCATCCGTCGACACCTCCCAGGCGACACCGACGGGTGCCGAACCGGTCGCCGGTGCAGCCCTGGTCCAGAGCATGACACCATCGGCAAGCGGGTCGCCGCTGGCCACTCCATGGGTAAAGCTGATTGTTCGCTTGTCGGAGCTGTCCAGTACACAGCCTGCGAGGCCGGTCGAAATCACCACGGCGCCCATACCCATGGCTGATGCCTTCAGAAAATCCCGTCGTGTCAGTCGTTTCATTGTTATATCTTCCCCTGCATTCGTCCCTTGTAGTCTCGACGTTCTGCACCTTTCGCCGTTTCTACTCCAAATGAAGAAGCTAATCGGGCTTGGTTAAGAACGCATTGCCAATTTGCGACAGGGGGATGGCAAATCACGACAAGTCTTTTGCAAGAACCAGAAACCATAAAAAAAGGGAGCCAGTGGCTCCCCTTTTGCGGTCCGTTTAAACCCGGTCTATCCGCTGATAAATACCGGACCAACTCCGAAGTTCCAGAGAATGACGGAACCCACGCGAGTGGATACCAGGATCACCAGGGCGACGGTCAGCAACGCTCCGGCGTACATTACCGCCCGCTCCTTTTCGATGCCCATGACAATCGGCAGCCCGTCATACATGAGATAGGCGCCATAGCAGGCGGCGGCCAGGAAGACGATGGCGTTGAACCAGGGCACTGGATACAGCAGGGCAAATCCTGCGAGGAACAGAGGAGTGCAGGAGTAGGCTGCCAGGGCAATACCGTTCGAGGGTACGTGTTCTTCCTTGGCGCCGTAGGTTCTTGCCATCCAGTTGATGGCATAACCCAGCGCAAAAACGCCGACCAGCATTGCCAGATAGGTCAACACGCTGAGCTGCATTGCACTGATCTCGGTTAACTTGATCAGCCGCTCATTGCCAACCGTCCAGCCGAAATAGGCAGTCGATATATAGGCACAAATGGGAGCTATCGCCGCCAGAATCAGAACATAGGCAACATAGACCCGGCGCGGAGTTTCATGTTCTTTTCGTATGGAAGCCCACTCTTCATCAGGATGGGTAAAGAGACCGAACGCATGTGACAGGAGCATGGATGACCCCCTCTCTCTTCTATTGTTGGTATTTATACGTACGGAACGCGGTAACCGGCAGATCAGACGCTGTTCCTTAATCTTAACTATAGTCAAGAACAGCGATTGCGAAAGCAAAATGACGCAGGATGATCGGGCAAGTTTTTTTTCAGCCTTGGCTGGAGGCGGCGGCCGGCGATTGCCGGCCGCGCGGAGTCAGGAATTGCGCGGATCGGTCTCGGCAACCCAGGGGTAATCCCGGTGGCTGTCGCGGAAGGATAACAGGCTCTCTACACCGGAAAAGTCCACCAGGTCCCTGAAATCCAGCCAGTCCACCAGGCAATAAAGACAGATGGCCGGATAATTCCATTCCTCGAACTGGCCCTCTTCCGCCATTGCCGACAGCGTGCGCAAAGTTGTCATGATGCGTTCACGTTGAAGGTTGTAGAACATCAGGTCGGCGCCGGTATCGATTCCGGACTTCTCCGAGAGCAGCAAGGTGACCGCGGAGTCATTGGCGCCATCGATCATGGTCAGCTGGTTTTCCTGATCCCAGGTCAGCGGATCGCGGCCCTGTTTGGCACTGATGTAACGGGCGATAATCCGGGAATCATAGATTTCCTTGCCACCGTCTTCGAGTACCGGAATTTTCAGGGTCGGATTGTTTCGCCGCAGCTCGTCCCGGCCTTCACCATAGATATTGAGATTGAGGAATTCATAGGGCTCTTCGTCCAGCAGGATACGAATGCGCCGAACGTAAGGTGAAGTAGTGGATCCGATCAGTTTCATGGTTTCTCCGGGGATTTCACACTCAGGATCCCAACAGGGATTCAGGGTTGGTGTATGGGTGCCCGGTCGCTTCTGCCACTTCCCTGTAGGTCACCTTGCCCGCGGCCACGTTCAGCCCGGCCCTGAGGTGTTGATCTTCCTTCATCGCCCGATCCGGACCCTTATTGGCCAGGGCCGCCACAAAAGGCAAGGTGACGTTATTCAACGCCAGAGTCGACGTGCGCGCAACGGCACCCGGCATATTCGCCACGCAGTAATGTACCACACCATCAACAATATACGTGGGATCGTCGTGCGTCGTGGCCCGGGAGGTTTCGGCACAGCCACCCTGATCAATGGCAACGTCCACGATAACGCTTCCCTCCGGCATCCGGCGGATCATGTCGCGGGTGATCAGCTTTGGCGCAGAGGCCCCTGGAATGAGCACACTGCCGATGACAAGATCGGATTCCGTCACCGCCTGATCGAGAGTCTGGGCCGTTGAAAACAGGGTTGTGATGCGGTTGCCGTAGAGATGGTCCAGGTTTCTGAGTACGTCCATGTTGCGGTCCAGAACCGTGACCTGGGCACCCAATCTGACCGCCATGGCAATCGCATTCTGGCCGACAACTCCGCCACCAACGACCGCTACTCGCGCCGGACTGACACCGGGTACGCCGCCCAATAGCACGCCGCGACCGCCCATGGCTTTCTCCATGCAATGGGCACCGGCCTGGATCGACATGCGCCCGGCGACTTCCGACATCGGCGCCAGCAGGGGCAAGTGCCCTCCACGGTCGGTCACTGTCTCATAGGCAATGCAGGTAGCGCCGGACTTCACCAGGTCGTCCGTCTGCGCTTTGTCCGGGGCCAGATGCAGATAGGTGAAAAGCGTGTGCTCCGGCTTCAGCATGGCCCGCTCTTCGGCCTGGGGCTCCTTGACCTTGACGATCAACTCTGCGGTATCGAAAACCTCCCCGGCCGTCTCAAGAATTCGCGCTCCGGCCTGCCGATAATCCTCGTCGGAAAAGCCAATGGCGAGGCCAGCTCCGGTTTCCACAAACACCTCATGATTGTGGCCGCACAGCTCATGAACGGCAGCGGGTGTCATGCCTACACGGTATTCGCGGTTCTTGATTTCCCGGGGCACGCCGATTTTCATACACAACCTCCTGACAGTCCGGATTTGTGAGTATCCATGCATAGTCTAGTCAATGAAGCTTTTCGGTGCGGCCATCGAGGCTACCGAAAATAACGATCTACCCCATCCCAAAGCTCTACAGACTCACGAATCTCCGACAGCTTGTTCCACAAGATCTCGCTAAATTCTGGATATTGATGGTAGAAGCTTTTCGATAAAACCAAATAGCTTGATTCCGTGGAGACCGATGCCGCTACCTTTCGGATTTTTCCAGCAAACTCTGGCCGACTTCTTATGAGATGATCGGCGTGCAACGCATCTGCGAGGGCTGTTTTCGCATGCCCACGCAGCAACATGTTCAACTGCCGCTCTACACTGCCGATGACGTGGGTTTCGAGGCCTTGGAGTTCTGTCAGATTGTCCGTTCCCGATCCCGGAGGTATCGTTAAGGGTGGCTGCAACATGGAAGCATCTACAACGCCTTGATTGATCAGTTGAAAAGCTGCCAGATCCCAGGTCATTAAAGCCCTGTCTTCATCAGCGTTACCGTCCCGCATCGGGAAGACTCCACGCGCCTCAGTGTCGTCACTGTGCGAGATCGCTATAAAACCGTCGACCGACTCCCCAAGCGAATAGACGCCTCGTCGAGTCGGCAAAACCCGGTACTCGAATTCCACGCCCAATTGCCGACTAACCATACTGAGAGCATCTATGGCGATTCCGGTTATCCCGGATTCATCAGCTTGAATAAATGGAAATCGGACCTCCTCAGGAACGGCCACTGTCAGAGACTGCGGCTTTGCAATGTCTTGATCGACGCCGTCGGTGTCCCCCGCCAGGCCGGTCGATTCCGCTAAAAGCCGGCTCCGATTCTTCTGGAGTTCCTCAATAATGTCCTGGGACAACAGCGGCTGATTGTTTTCATCAATACTGATGGACACACCCCCTTGAGCAAGACCCAATCTTTTGACATGTGAACGCCATAGTTGCCAGCGTTCACTGATTAACGCCACATAAACGGCCCTATCCAGGTGTTTTACAACAGAGGTAAGAACATGACCGGGATACAGATGGTTCTGATTCCGGTCGACACCAATCGCAAGTTTGTCAGCTTCGGCGGCTGCTGCTAACGCTCCTTTGCCACTGCCACCCGCAGCAGCAAACACGATGTCATTCCCACTGCTGAAAAGCTGCCTCCCGAGCTCTCTGGCCTTATTTTCGTCGTCCCATGGGCGCTCAGTATATTCAGACAGATAAAGGCTAGTGACCTGCCCGTCCGGCAGTACACGGTTAAATCCGGCGCGGAACCCAGCCTCCAGCTCTTTGACCGAACGGACCGGGAGCCCACCTAAGAACGCCACTTTCCGGTTCGGGCTATGGTAGGCAGCCAGAACCCCGGCGAGATAAGCACCGCCCCACTCTCTGAAAATAATTGACCGCACGTTGGGCGCATCTACCTGATAACCAATCGAAATAAAGGTCGTTTGAGGGAAGGATGGCGCTACAGTCTCGACAATTGACTGGGTTCCACCACCGGGCACGATGATTGGCGAATGCCCCGCTACCGCGAGAGATTCAAGAGACTGGCGGTAATGATCTGGGTCAGCAGTCGCAACCTGAGCAAACGGAACACCTTTTTCTTGTTCAAACTGTTCCATTCCGGCCAGAAGGCTTTCATTGTAGGAGCCGTCGAGAACAATCGCCGAATTGAACAGAATGGCAGGTGCAAACGAATCAGAAGGTAATACATCCGCAAAAAGACCGGGGGTCGCGAGCCACAAAAAAAGGATCCATTGTCTCATCAGTCTTACCTCCAATACTGCTCTGCAAGGCCTAAACTATGCAGCTACGCCACGACGACAATTCACATGCGTAACTCGGACTGGATTTCCTTCCAGAGCTTTCTGTAGCTTTGGGCCGGATTGGATCGGGGACTTAAGATTTCGAGGGGTAACCCTTCCTCGCCCATGCGCTCGACGGCGCTTGAATAGGGAATCATCGCTTCCATGTGCCGATCAAATAGATCTGGAGCTTGCTCGCAGAGCTCCCGGTGGAGTTTCTTACGACGGTCAACCAGAGTAAAAAAAGGTCTCAATTTTTTTTGACCAAGTTTTTTATCACGAACAAAATCCCGAAACTGAAGCCAGCTATTCATAGAAAGCCAAGTCGGTACCAGCGGTACATAGACGACATCAGCCACCCTCAAAACCTGCTCGGTAAGACGAGACTGGCCGGGTGGGCAATCCAGCACAACGAGGCTCGTTTCCTCGGCAAGAGGCGCGAGCATGGATTTTAATGGCAATGAACGCTCGTCTTCTTCGATACGAATATCCAGGTTCCGAAAACTCTTGTGGGCTGGGATAAAATCCAGACCGGGGTATACGTTCGCTTCGATGAACTCCGCAATGGGTACTTTGCCCTCCAGAAGCTTTGAAATCTTTTTTCCTTTCCCGGGCTCACCTCCAGAGAGGTAGAAACTTGCAGCACCTTGGGAATCCAGGTCCCAAAGCAACGTGGAGCAGCCACTTCTGCTGGCCAGATATGCAATATTGACGGCGGAGGCGGTTTTGCCGACACCGCCTTTCGGACTATAGAAGGCGATAATTCTCATGGGTCAGAGGCCCCGTTGAATCAGAGTTGTGTTTCATAGTTTACGAAGGCACTCAGAGGTCGCTCAAACCCAACGCTTGCAAAGCGCATGCTACCTTTGGCTAATCCGATAGACTTATCCAGGTCAACTAGACGCTTCCGCCCTGATGTCGCAGCTTTCTTGCCGAAGCGACGCAAGCAAATACGGGTCATCAGCGAAAAACCATTGGGCTCTTTGAGGATCCAGACGTTGGCTGAGGGAGAGCATTTAACGTTACAGATAAATGCTGGCGTTAGAGAAGCCAGTTTGAAGTGTTTTCTCGAATCTCGAGACTGCGGGCAAAGCAATGGGAAAGTAGCGGTAACTAGACCGCTACTTTCTGCCTTTTCAGGGCACTTACAGGGTGCTAATCCGTGAGTCAGTCGCTGAATCATCAGCAATCGTATCCGAATTACTGAACGGTGCCGAATCATCTGGATGGAATTGCTTCAGATATTCTGCGAGTGCATCTTGCTCAGAACCAGTCTCAGCAAAACTTGCCTGGCCTGGATCATTGGCGCTCATATCAACGCTTGTTGACAGAGAGGCATCAAGCACCAGATCTTCGCGATTCGTTGCTGGAATTGGGTATCCGTCGCCTCCACCGGCAAGAAAGTTCAGGGTGACCATTCTGAACGGGCCAGCAGCCTGCACCACACCGGAACTCACTACAGCAGTGCCACCAACACTCAGGTCTGTAACCCGACTTCCCACGGCTGCGCCAGGATCATAGCTGAAGCTCAGACCACCGACTTGCGGGAAGCGACCGCCACCGATGTCTGATACGCCATGCTCAACAATCGCTTTGAGCTCGGCTGCTGATACATCAACCAGGGTTAGCCCATTGTTGAATGCCAATGCGCTTTGGATATCGAACTGTGAGATATCGCCAGTCTCTTTGCCGGCAGCAGGAAAAGACTCTGGTGGGAAGTACTCAATATCCTCGACATCGGTTGAGCCGGGAGGGAAGGCGAAACTGCCGATATCAGCGCGAATTCCGCCACCATTTTTCAGCGAAATATCTACACTGGCATCATATTCCTGAGCGTACCAGAGGTTGGCATCTGCTGTCAGATTACCCAGGTTTGTCTCTTCGGAACGAACAGATGAACGCTGACCGTTCAGGTAAACCGAGGTGTTACCCAGAATGTTGCTCTCTTGAGCAACAAGAACATCGTTTACAGCCGTAACAATATTATCCACGGTACTGTTTGCGCTGCCATTCACGGCGCTAACCGTCTCATCTTCCGCAGAGTAGACGCCGCTGACGAGCGGATTGATGCTACTCAAAATAATGCGGCCAGCGGCGTCAAATTCCACCATCAGGCGACCAAGGTACTTGTAATCGCCATCTACGTTTACCAGGACAACTGGCTCGTTACTGGCACTGTTGTAGATCAACGGGTAAGAGTCAGCCGCGGTATCGCCAGGAAGCAAACGATCATTGTAATCGGCAAGCAGCGTATTAGATCCACCTCCGACAATGATATCAACCTCGGACAAAAGTGAGGCGAGCTGCTTTTCAACAGCAAGCTGTTGCATATGCGCGAGCAAGATAATCTTATCTACGCCTGAATCTGTCAGCTCATTGACCGATACCTGAATCTCTGCAGCAAGGTCAGTGATACTGTCATTTGCAGGCAAAACATTAATATCACCGGTCGAGGTAATGTTTTCCAGCGTCGGCGTTGATGCACCGACCAGGCCAATTTGCTCACCATCTACAGTCACCACTGCATATGCTGCGAGACTGTTAGGCATCGCACTAGCCTCCTGTCCATCCGAGACTTCAAGGCCGCTAACACTGGTATCGGCTGAAAAATCAAGGTTAGCGCTCAAGTAAGGAAATTGCGCGCCGGACCAGTTGCCATCCGCGGCGATCAGACCGGCGAATGCTGAGGTTCCGCTATCCAGATCATGGTTACCCACTGCAGATGCTTCGAGCCCCATTGCATTAAGAAAAGCGATATCAGCCCGACCATCTCCCGGCGTTGCCACTCCAGTAACCGTGGAAAACGAATCATCACTTGAAGCCGTGTAACGGGAACCCGGGATGTAGTTGTCGCCGGAGCTCACAAAAAGGGTTTTTTCTGGATGCTGGTTGCGCAGGCCATTGACGATCGCAGCGATGTTACCAACATTGGCCAGCGCGTCGACGTTGGAGCCATCCATATCCGCCAGGTGCAACAACTGCAGCTCGAAGGTCTCTTCGTTATTGACCTGATCAGTCAGGTTATTCAAATCATCGCGCAGTGCATTTACATCACTTTCGTCAGCCGTGTCTGTGCAGGCCGTTAAACCAAGCGCCAGGAATATCAGGCCAGCTTTCGTTGAATTGAGGTATCGCATCTTTTTCTCCAGTGGCTTTCAGTTTTTGCATGGCGTTTGAAGTCGAACAGCGCCAACTTGGAGCTTATGAATGCGACATGTACTTGCTATGACGAAAAGATGTTCGTTTCGTGACCTTCTTAACGTGACTGGTTTGACAGTTGTGCAGTTCTTCTATGTGCAGGCTATTTCCAGGGTTTCGAAAGCATGGCTTACAACGGGCATTCTGAACAAAATCAAAGTCAGTCACGCCATTGTCATGATGACTTGCTAGGGTTTGCGGTGGAGCAACCTGACTGTAACCCCGTTTGCACTCGGGACTGGTTCAGCGCTCGAAATCCTGTTCGTTACCTGCCCATGATCCTCCAGGTCCTCATTTGATGTCCTTGAAGTCCCATACATCCTTGAGCAACGTCCAGCTCACCATGTTGGTGCTGGCTTTTATCGTCGTTCTGTTCTTATGGGCGCTGTTCATCTGGCAAAACTCAACTAAGAGAACGGAAGCTCTCGATTCCCAAATATCGGAAAACCGCAATCTGGCATTGATAGTTTCAGAAAGCCTCAAACAAATGACGGTTCGAGGCAAGGTGATGGGGCGCCTGCTCCATGGAAATCTCGTATCCAAAAGTGAAGATGAATCCGGTTTTCTCACGCTGCTTGCAGAGGATCCGGTGTTCAACCGATTCAGCATTTATGACGCGTCCGGTGATCTGCTCTACGCGAGCCACACGGAGTCAGCCAGATCGAATCTGCAATCCTGGTTAACAGAGGCCGAAACGCATTTTGCCCATTCAGGCCTTGCACCGCTCCTACCCAACCGCTTGGACGACCCGGCCTATACGCCCGGGGATCCCGCCTGGAGACTGCCGTTTCTGGTACCGCTGAGCGATTCGGGCTCTTCGCAGCCTAACCTGCTGGTATTGATTGAATTGGACATTGGCTACCTCGCCAGCTTGATGCAAAACGTCGAATTGGGTTCTGGCTTCATTCAGATATTGGACTCCGCTGGCAACGAATGGATGCGCGCGAGCGAAAGTGGAATTGTTATCGGCGGTCCAGCGTTACCAAAGATGTCCCGGCCACAAGAAGGTCGAGTGATCACCAGCGATGCTGTGATCAATTTGCCAGAAGGGCGCTACCAATACGTTTCTGTTTCGAGGCCAATAAATGGCTTTACTATAGCCGTGGCACAACCCCTTGAAGAGGTTCTTGCCCCCTTGGCACTCGGCCAGGCAAAGCAACTGGCTGCCAATACCTTGATGACAGCCCTGGTTGTGGGAATCGTGATCTGGTTGATCCACGGCCTGAAGAAACAGCAACAAGTGCTCGAAGCTTTGCGGACGTCGGAGCAAAGCAACCGAAAGCTGATTGAACGACTCGAAACCGAGAACGCCCGCAGCAATCGCGCGGCTACCATTGATCACCTCAGCGGACTTCTGAATCGACGGCAATTTCTGGACGAAGCAAAGACCTCGGTGCTGGAACAACGCCGTGCACGCCGATTGAGCTCGATGCTTTTTATCGATCTGGATCGTTTCAAGTCCATCAACGATTCTCTGGGTCATCATGTTGGGGATATGTTGCTGCAAGCCGTCGCTGGCAGGATCCAGAGAATGCTGGCTCCTGGCGATATCGCGGCCCGTTTTGGTGGTGACGAGTTTGTTGTCTTGCTGCTAGGTGATCGTACTGAGGCCGGTATCGAACAATGGGCCTCCGCGTTAACCGATCACTTATCAGCGCCGTATATGCTTGAAGGTACTGAACTCAATACCAGTTCAAGTATCGGTATCGCGATCAGCCCGAGGGATGGCCAGAGTGTCGATCAACTGACGCGTTGTGCCGATGCGGCCATGTACTCTGCCAAAAAAGCTGGCCGTGGCCAGTACCGTTTTTTCGACCAATCTCTGAACGTTACAGACGTAGAGGAGTTTCATCTCGAGCAGGCCTTTACCGAATCTCTCCGAAATCGAGACTTCCTGCTTCACTACCAACCGCAAGTTTGCCTCGACAGCATGGAAGTGATTGGTTATGAAGCCCTGGTGCGTTGGCAGCACCCCAGTTTCGGTTTGCTTTACCCGGACAAATTCATTCCGTTATCAGAAAAAACCGGTTTCGTTGTGAAGCTTGGGATGGAGGTGCTTCGACTCGCTTGCGTTCAAATCTCCGAATGGCAACAGATGCTTGGTGTCTCAAAACCTATCGCTGTGAACGTCTCCCCTATTCAGCTTTCTCAACCGGATTTCTGCGCGAATGTGCTCACTATGTTATCCGATATGGGCTTGAATCCGGACTTACTGGAACTGGAGATCACTGAAACAGCCATGCTGGAGAGCCGAGCAGTTGAGACACTCCACCGCCTCAAACAGGCAGGCATTCGTCTCAGTCTCGACGACTTCGGAACTGGTTACGCCGGCTTTGCCCACCTGGAGGCTGTACCTGTTGATAAGTTGAAAATTGACCGCAGCTTGATCAACCGCATATCCAACAGCCACGACGACAGTCCGATTGTCTCCTCAACCATCATCCTTGCCAGACGGATGGCGATTCAGGTAGTGGCTGAAGGCGTGGAGACCCATGATCAATTGGTACACCTGAAAGTGGCGGGCTGCCATATTGCTCAGGGTTATTTCTTGGGCAGGCCTATGCCGGCGGAAAAGATACTGGATTTCGAGAGAGCTTTTACGGAAAAGGAGAACGTAGTGTGAATCCAGTTTCGCTTCTGGCTTTTCTCGCATTGACGCTCCTATCAACTTGGGCCACCGCATCAGAGACCCTGAAAAGTGAGAACTGCGGAATAGATCGCCTGAAATTCACGATGGTTCCCAAGACGGACTTCGATGAGCAGGTACTCGAATACCAACCATTACTTGAGCTTCTGGAAGAGGGTCTCGGGATACCTGTTGACCTGGTGCGGGCGAGTTCATACGAAAGCGTGATTGATGGCATAGTTGCGGGCAGTGTCGATCTGGCAGTGATGGGGCCGGCATCTTACATCCTTGCCCATCGAGATGACCCGGACATCCAAGCATTTGCCTCTTTGATCACGGAAAAGGGCGAATTAACACCGGAGGGAAGCTTCTACTATTCAGTGCTGCTCGTTCCCACTTCCAGCGATGTTGACCGGATTGAAGACCTTCGCTCAGCGCGTGTGCTGCTAACAGACCCTTCGAGTACATCGGGCGCCCTGATGCCAAAGCACGCATTTGCCGCTGAACTCAAAGAATCATTCTCTGATTTCTTCGGCGCAGAGATCTATGCAGGAAGTCACGATAAGGCCCTTCTATTTCTGGCAGACAACAAAGCCGAAGCTGCATTCGTATCCAGCGCTAGAGCAGATGAACTTTTCAGGCGTGGACTCATCAGGAAGAACGCTTTTAAAGTGCTGTGGCGATCTCCAGCGCTTCACTATGACCCTTTTGTCTTCAGGAGCGGAATCTGCCCTACTCTTCGAGAAACGGTGATGGAATTGCTGAAAACGCCTTCAGCAAAACTCACGGCTTATCTGGACACACAGCAAGCGGTGGGCGTCAACAGCGTTTCCCACAGTGACTACGAAGCGATCGATGCAATCCTTCCAGACTGATCGATTCGGGAGAAGAACTTTTCGTCTAATCCATAGCCCAACGCTGAATTGCCTGATTCCAGTGTCTGGATTCTCAAAAACACTTAGCGATGTAAAAAAATGTTCATAAGACTGCAACACGTCTTCTCGACATTAATAAAGTGAGCATTGTCTGTTCAGCCTCGATTACAGAATCCAAGACGGCACCGACAAGCAGGCCCGCCGCCAGAGGTGACGCATGAGTGAACTTTCGAATTCTGGATTGACTTCGATGCAGATCGAGGAAATTGGAGACCTTCTCGAAGCTCTCGTGAGCCTTCGTAAAACCATCGTTAAAGATGCAGCTGGTCATGGTAATCTACTGGAAACCATGCACCCCGCCTATGAAAATAGCGCTAGCAATCTTCTCCACTACCTTGCACTCAGACAGCACGACATTCGGCCTTTGCAACAAAGACTTGCGCTGGTAGGGCTGTCATCTCTCGGTCGCTCTGAATCGTGTGTGCTCGCGACCCTCTCCGCAGTCATTAGAGTATTAGAGGCCATTCTCGGACAACGGCATCACGTTTCGGAAAAAAAGGATGGTGCAACTCCTGCAATCGAGGACGGCTTCAAGCTTCTCAATGATCACGCCGATCAGCTGCTGGGCAGCGCAAATAGCGAAAGGACAGTTCGCATCATGGTCACCATGCCGACTGAGGCCGCCCACGACCCAGCCATCATTCATCAGTTGATGGCAAGGGGGATGGATTGCATGAGGATCAACTGTGCGCACGACAGCCCGGAGATCTGGCAAGCCATGATCGGCCATCTTCGAACCGCAGAGCAGAGTCTGGGCCAAAAGTGCCGGATTTTCATGGATCTTGGCGGGCCCAAGATCAGAACCGGAGACATTGAGCCGGGCCCCAAAGTCATCCACATTCGTCCCACAAGGGATGACTATGGAATTACAGTGATCCCTGCCCGGATCTGGCTAACCTCTTCCGAAAACCCTTCTTCTGTCCCAGACGACTGTGCAGCTCAATTCCGGGTCTCTGAGAGCTTTTTAAAATGCCTCAACCGTTGTGACGAAATCACACTGACAGACGCGCGAAAAAAATCCCGCAAATGGACGGTGGTGGACATTACTGAGTCTGGCTGCTGCGTGGAAAGCATTAAGGCTTGCTACGTTAGACCCGGCACAGCCATACAGCTCAAGAACGGAAAGCAGACCCCAAGGGTGCAAACGGAAATCCAGGACTTTCTTCCCCAAGAGGGCATCTTATGCCTAAGGAAGGACGACATGGTTCTGGTTACCTCTGATTCCGTGCAGGGAACCAATGAAGAAAGGGACTCTGCAGGTAACATCATCAAACCAGCGACTATCAGTTGCACAATGCCTGCCGTAGTTACACAGGTTAAGGCTGGCGAAAGCATCTGGTTTGATGATGGTAAAATCGGCGGCGTTATTGAAAAGGTTGAACCAGAACACTTTTGGGTGCGGATTCACCATGCGCGCCCGGAAGGGAGCAAACTTCGCAGCGCCAAAGGTATAAACCTTCCTGACAGCCAACTGAACATCGCCGCATTGACAGGGGAAGACCTCAGGAACCTGTCGTTTATTGCAGAACATGCCGACGTCGTAGAGATGTCGTTTGCCAATTCAGTTACAGACGTTCAATTGTTGCAAGAACAACTCAAGCGCCTGAACGCAGAAACTCTGCCAATCGTGCTCAAAGTCGAGACTCGAAAAGGGTTCGAAAACCTGCCAAGGATGCTGCTGACCGCCATGCGCTGGCCATGCTGTGGCGTGATGATTGCCCGGGGGGATTTGGCCGTGGAGTGCGGCTACGAACGTCTGGCCGAGGTGCAGGAAGAGATTCTGTCGGTCTGTGAAGCGGCCCACGTGCCTGTCATCTGGGCAACGCAGGTGCTTGAGAATCTCGCCCGAAAGGGCGTGCCATCACGAGCCGAGATATCAGACGCTGTTATGGCGCACAGAGCGGAGTGCGTAATGCTCAACAAAGGTCCTCACATCACTGAGGCGGTGGAGGCTCTGGACAATATTTTAAAGCGCATGCAAAGCCATCAAAGAAAGCGACGGCCAATGCTCAGGGAGTTGAGGTTGGCCCATCTGACCACTTGAATACAACCACACCTCTCACAAGCTGGTCACTTTTTGGTCACTCAATCGTCACAACAGTCCAACATCCTTGGAGTTGAATCAAGGAGAATGAGGCCAGTGGCATATGGAAGGTCTGGACCCGGGATTAGAAGCCCTTTACCAGCAAAAGAAAAGACAGCCTTACGAAGCGGCAGCGACACTCGCCAATTGTAAAAATCTTATTCTGGGCATGAGCGCTGCCCAACCACCGGCCCTGATGGCGGCAACCGCAGACGCGCTGAGGGATCGACTGATAGGCCCCTTTGCCTTTTACTACCTTCATGGTACCGAAGCTCTGCGCAAAACTCTGTTGGCGCCAGACCTGAGAGAATTGGTAACTCCCCGTCCGTTGTTTCTGAGCCATTCGGACAGAGACGCGATTGCGCAATCCGGATCCCGGAACTGGATCGAATTTGTGCCGGCCATGCTGCACCAGGCTGGTCGTCTGCTAACTGAACATATCGATCCCGAGTGCTTTCTCGTGACGGTTTCTCCGATGGATCGCCATGGTTATTTCAGCCTGGGCACCAACGCCGATTACGGCGCCTCGGTGATCCGAAAAGCCAGGAACGTCATTGTCGAGGTCAATCGTTACATGCCTCGAACCTTCGGTGAGTGTTCTGTCCACATTTCGGAAATTGACTTGATCGTGGAGCACGATCAGCCGCTGGTTGAAGCCACTCCCAACCCTCCAACTGATGTCGACTTGAGAATTGCTGACCAGATCATCGACCAGATCCACAACGGTGACACTCTCCAAATAGGCGTGGGAGGCGTTCCCAATGCGGTTTTGGCCGGCCTCACGAACCACCACGATCTGGGCTTACACAGTGAGTTATTCTCCCCGGCGATGATGCCGCTGATTCAGTCTGGAGCTATGAACGGCAGGCGTAAAACCTGGATGCAGCACAAGCACGTGTTCACCTTTGCCCTCGGCGACCGGAAACTCTACGACTTCCTCGACGATAACCCCTCCATCGTTGGCTATCCGGCCTCTTGGGTTAACAACCCCGACATTATCCGTTTAAACGAAAACATGGTTTCCGTGAATTCTGCGCTGGAAATTGATCTGACCGGCCAGATCAACTCAGAGCAACTCGGGGACAAGCCGTTCTCTGGGAGCGGCGGGCAACTGGACTTCGTTCGCGGGGCCTACGCGGCCAGAAACGGTCGTTCATTCGTGGCCCTTCGCTCAACTGCGCAGGAGGGAAACGTCAGCCGTGTCGTGCCAAAGCTTCGGGGCGGCACCGTTACGGACCCCAGGAACGACGTCCACATGGTTGTGACAGAACATGGCTGCGTGAATCTCAAAGGTCTCTCGATTCCCCAGAGGGCAAAAGCACTTATCAGTATTGCAGATCCCAAGTTTCGAGAATTCTTGGAAAGTGAGGCGAATTCAATCGGACTCATCTAGAACCATCTCTGACCACACATATACCTACAAGGAGGACAACAAATGACAACTGGGAAAACCTCAAGAGTAGCGCTGGTTACCGGCGGAACCAGAGGAATCGGAGAAGCGATTTGCAAGGCACTCGTTGGTCAGGGCTATCAGGTCGTGACGACGTTCAGAAATGCAGACCGCAAACCACAGGCTTTGGAATGGCAAAACCGCCTCGCCGCAGAAGGTCTGGAAATCGACCTGGTGCAAATGGATGTTGCGGATACCCAGAGCTGTGAAACGGCTGCCAACGAACTGCTGGGCCGTTACGGTCGACTGGATGTGTTGGTTAATAACGCTGGCATTACGCGGGATTCGGTCATGAAGAAAATGCCAGTTGAGGCGTGGCGAGAAGTGATTCACACCAATCTCGACAGCGTCTTCAATGTAACCCATTGCTTCCTGGATACGCTCATCGCCCAGAATTATGGTCGCGTCATCAACATTTCGTCCATCAACGCGCAAAAAGGCCAATTTGGCCAGGTGAATTATTCCGCCGCCAAAGCCGGCATTCATGGCTTCACCAAGGCTCTGGCCCAGGAAACCGCTCGCAAAGGCATTACAGTGAACACCGTGTCGCCCGGTTACGTTGAGACCGACATGGTTCTGGCTATTGATGAAAAAATTCGCGAGCAAATAAAAGCGCAGATTCCAGTTGGGCGATTCGGTCAGCCCGATGAGATTGCCAGAGTAGTGTCCTTTCTGGCTGATGAACAGTCCTCGTTCATTACCGGTGCAGATTTTTCGATTAACGGTGGCATGTTCATGCATTGATGGCGGACCGCATCGTCAGATCGGCAAGCGCCCGGGCAAGCATCTCGACTACAGGTTTAATCAGACCTTAATGGTTGCACGCTAGAGTCTGGATTCCACTTCAACGAAGAGTAGTTCCCCATGTCTGGCGATTCTTCCCTGTTGGTCGAAAAGTTATGGCGATTAAAACGTCGTATCGATAAAGGTGCCTGCCCCGGCGTCGAATTCGTTCACCTTAATACGCTCCTCAGAGAGCCCGCGTATCGGGCGGATGTGCTCAGGAGGGTTGAGTTATCTGGTACGCCGGAACTCAAGGCGCTCGCCAGGGAGATCCAACTCAACGACGACGGGCAACCGCTGATGGCGAAAGAAACCACTGCCCGCTTTGAAGCAACAGAGGAACCTCGTATTGCTCAAAAGAGCTGGCTGCGACGCAACTCTCTCATTGTTTTCCCGATGCTTGCCATTGGTTCAACTGCGGTCGGGTTCACTGCATTTGAAGATCGTTCTGTACGCGTTGATTCTGACATTCTGGTTGATACCACATGGGAATCTGGCAAGCGTTACATCCTTGAGAAAACTATTTACGTTGAGAACTCCAATCTCAACATTGAACCGGGTGTCACCATTGAGGGTGAACACGGGTCAGCACTTGTCGTGACTGCAGATTCAAAGCTTTTCTCCAGAGGCTCATCGGACAAGCCGATTGTATTTACGAGTGCCCAGACTGAGGGCAACCGGGCGCGTGGCGACTGGGGCGGTGTTGTTTTGCTTGGCAAGGCGCCGGTGAACCAGCCCGGAGCCTCCATCGAAGGTCTTCCTGAAGGTGAGACACGGGGCGCATTTGGCGGTACCAACGCCGAAGATTCCTGTGGGGTTGTAGAATTTACCCGCATCGAATTCGCTGGCTTCGAAGTCTACAAAGACAACGAACTGAACGGTCTGACGCTCGGCGGCTGTGGAAGCAACACGATTGTCAGAAATGTGCAGGTTCACCGTTCTCTCGACGATGGCATTGAGATGTTTGGCGGCAATGTCGATCTCAAAAACATCGTCATCACCGGTGCAGGAGACGACAGCATTGACTGGGACTGGGGCTGGACCGGAAACGTCCAGTTCGCTGTTATCCAGCAGCATCCTGATGCCGGCGACAACGCGTTTGAGGGTGATAACAACGGTAATGATCACGAGGCAATGCCCCGCTCGGAACCCACCTTTTACAATGTCACGCTTGTGGGCGGCGGCAACAGCCAGAAGAAACATCGCGGCATGGTGCTGCGCGAGGGTTCAGGTGGCCATTTTCACAATATGCTGATCGACAGCTACGCAATTGAGGCTATCGATACCCGCGACAACGTGCTTTCGCTGGTCAACCGCGACAGGCTGACATTTGGCAACAACCTGTTGACCAACCTCGGACATCTGGGCCAAGTCACCCGAGAATCCGGCAAGGATGACGATGACTTTGGCTTCAGCGAGCAAGACTGGATGGAAGAGCCACGGAATCACAATGTATTCCGTGTAGAAACGGCCCTGTTCCCAAACGCCAAAGATCTCACCAACCCGGTTTTCATGCCCAGGGTCCAGCTTCGGCAAATGAACGCGACACGCCCGCCACAAAGTGAATTCTTTGATGAGTCGGCCAACTTTGTCGGTGCTGTGAGTCCGGTATCCGCCCAGAGCTGGCTAGACGGTTGGACTGACTTCCCTGCAAATTAATCATCAGGACGAGTTCTCGGGCCATGGACGGCCCATTCAGAGCTGGTGGCTATATGACCGTAACATTGGAGTTTCTCGGAACAGGAGGCGCGCACAGTGAGGACCTGGGAAGCTCAAGCGCGAAGATCTGCTTGCCCAATCACCAATCGATGCTCATCGATTTCGGCCCAGACACGTTCTTTGCGGTAAAAGAACGAAAACTCCAGTTCGATGCAATATTCCTGACCCACGCCCATCTTGACCATGTTGGTGGCCTCGAACGCTTGTTCTTTAACATCGCTTTCAAAGAGCAACGCTCAATAAAACTCTTTATACCTGTCGGCCTTGTAACCCGATTGCATCAGATATTCGGTTCGGCCGGCTCCCAGGTTGCGGAGGGCGGTATGAATTTTTGGGACAGCTTTCAGCTGATCCCAGTCAGCGATGCGTTTTATTTTGGAGGTTACCGTTTCAATGTCTTCCCAGTGCGGCATCACTTTCCTGGCGAGGCATTCGGTTTGGCTTTGCCCGGTTGTTTCGTTTACACCGGCGATACTCGGCCCATTCCCGAACAGCTCGTCGCTCATGCAGGACGGGGGGAGTTAATCTTTCATGATGCTACAACTGCAACAAACCCGGCCCACTCAGCATTGAACGATCTTAAGAGGGAATATGCTCTGCATAATGTTCTTGAGCGATTGATTCTTTATCATTTTGACAGTGCTGCTGAGCGTCAGTTCGCAGAAGGTCAAGGATGGAGAACTGCAAGGCTTGGTGTGATTTATCAGTTCGGATACAACCAAGGCTTCGCGGGTTCCGCAGAGTCAACTGACGAACAGAAGGCTGCGGAGGAATTGTCAGCAAACGTGCATTGATATCTTCCCGCACTCTTTGATCAGCTCCAGTCCTGGGTCAATTTGAGCATCTGGTTCTTGTAGGGGGCGATCGTCTCAAGCAAAACGTTGGAGCGGGCAAACCAACTGCGAGCCCAAGCGATTTCGTTCTCCGCTTCATCATAAATGGTCGACTCAATGGTCCATTGGTGCAACCCGGAGTGTATGACTCGGGCAACAGTTGCAACGCGGCTTTCCCAGAGGGCCTGGAACGGCTGCAATTCAAACTTGTCACATTTAGCCAGCAGCGAGGTTTCCTGGGTATTGGCGGCTAGCTGGGAGGCATCGTGCAACAGTTGAAAGACAACAGATTCCTTGACTACTCCCCATGGGGTGTTGGAAAAGGGCGTGAGACGTACGGAAATCGAGCAATAGCCGTATTCCAGCTCAACGCTGGGACAGAATCCAGGCATCGGAGGTTGATGACAAGTACAGGGAGGTTAATGCTTTAAAATGGCGGTTTCGCTTGCTCACTGAGATCTCTCCCTTAATCTGTAACGCCCGATAAACATGGCATTTCAGGGATTGAATCAGGACCCTTCGTCTACATCGGGAAAAGTTGAGGCATTTGGTCTCCCGAGCACAAGTGTGACTGCAATTGCGACCGAGAGTAGATTCATAACACTCCTGTAAGCTCTAGGATCCTCTAATAGTATTTCAGTGTTGAGACAATCGATCCGCAACACTGTTCATTGAAGCGAGGTAAAGTCATGCGGTACAGACTCAGTCCTAACGGAAATTTTGCGAAGCAGAT
>NZ_AGTR01000043.1 GCF_000235625.1 Marinobacter manganoxydans MnI7-9
AATGGACTGCACGTTAAGCGGATCGCCATCCGCATCGGTGTCGTTGGCCAGAAGACCGGCCGCTGCAGCAACCGTGAGCACTTCACCAGCATGAACGCTGTAGTTTTCATCCACGACATCCGGTGCCACATTGCCAGCCTGATCAGTCACCCCGTTGATGGCAATATTGACGGTTGCCGTGTCGGTTCCCCCTTCACCATCGCTGACGGTATAGCTGAAGGAATCGCTATCCGTATCGCCATTGTTCAATGACTCGAACTGACCGTTCGGGTCATAGGTGAATGTGCCGTCGGCGTTCAGTGTGACCTGTCCGCCTTTGGCCGTAGCAAAGCTGCCCGCAGTGACCGTCAGGGTGTCCCCGTCCACATCACTGTCGGCGCCGTTGCCGTTATCCACCAGAACATTGCCTGTAACCGGGCTATCCTCGTCGGTCACCACGTTATCGTCTGCCGCAGCGGGCGCATCGTTGGCCCCGTTTATGGTCAGCGTCACCGTGGCCGTATCGGTTCCACCGTTGCCGTCACCAAGGGTGTAGGTGAAGCTGTCGGTGTCGCTGTCGCCCACGGCCAGTGATTCAAA
>NZ_AGTR01000042.1 GCF_000235625.1 Marinobacter manganoxydans MnI7-9
GCTCCGGGATGGTGCCATCGCTCTTGGTGAAGCCGGTGATGTGCAGTTGATCGCTGTCGGCGCCTATCAACTCCGGGTTTGCCTTGAGGTTGCCGAAGCGCTGGCTCAGAGAGGGCTTTCGAGTGGTGTGGTCTGCCTTCTCGAGCCCGGTCGATTCCGGAGTCCCCGGGATCCAATCGAGTCAGGACATCAGTCTGGTACTTCTTACAGGGCCGAGCTGTTTCCTCACGATACAAAACTCAGAGTGTTCGTGTGCCATATGCGCCCAGAGGCCTTGCTGGGACTCTGCCGTCCTCTCGATCTCGGGCCCGACCGGACGCTGGCGTTTGGCTATGAAAACCATGGTGGCACCCTGGATACATCGGGGCTGCTGCAGGCCAACAAATGTGATGCCCATTCGATAGTGCAGGCGATCCTGTCAAAAAGTGGCTCCTCAGGCGCTGATAAGGCGACATTGTAGCGATGGAGCGCGAGGATCGATTTACAACAGTCTTTACGGGGAAAACTAAAGCGCTGGTCATCACCGTACTGATTCTCACACTAAAACAATCCGGGCGGCAACCGATGCAGCTAGTCGCCCCACATACAGGTCAATCATGCTATGAATGAATCGTTCAATCACGCTGGGGCCTGGGGCATCACACTGATCGTTATCGTTCTGGTGTCCTGATTCTTTTACCGTTACAGGCAGGGGGGACACGAGGCGCCAAAATGGTTAATGGAGCGGAAAGGATCAAGATCCACGGCGACTGGATTCCGGTCAAGGCCCGGCTGGAGGTGTTGAGTGGGCTTTCCGGACATGGAGATTTCACAGAGATCGAACAGTGGCTGGCTCAAAGTGACTTAGCCCCCGAAACGCCGATCAACTTGATCCACGGTGATCCGGAGGCGCTGGAGGCCATGAAGGATCACTTGCGTCAGAACACCCGGTTTGAGGTGGAGGTGGCAGGCTACCAATCCATTTTGCGTCTTTGACGATGCCCTGACGGCCATCTTCGAGGGCGACCTGAATGAGCCGCTTAAGATCCGGCAACGACCTTGCTCGCGGCGGCTGCCGAGTGCTAGAGTGGGT
>NZ_AGTR01000041.1 GCF_000235625.1 Marinobacter manganoxydans MnI7-9
TGACACATAGGGTTGGACATCAATCATCAGAGTTTTCCCCGCTGAGGGGAGAACGAATGCAGGGAAAATTGTGCGTGGTTATTATCCGGAGGTGTCCGGTGAGGGAACCCTCATAATTCGAGGGCCATCGATGGATGAGCGTATATATGAGGCAGCACTGGAAAAGTTCGAAGCAGTGGGAACAAGAGTAGGTGTGGAAAGGATTGAGCGCGGGGATTACCTTCTGGAAAGAGATGCGTTCCGGCTTCATGAAAAGGCCTCTCTCCGAGATGGCGGAACGATAAAAATTGAGGGTTTGGAATCACTCAACTCAGAGCCCGGCAGTATCGAAGAGAGGCTGCAAGCCCTTGAGGATCTGCGTTCTAAGAATCTGATCACCGAGGATGAGTATAAAAATGCTAGAAGCCAAATTTTGGAGGATATCTAATCATCGCAGGCACAGCGACGCCTATTACATTGCGCCTTCGGCTCCATTTCTTGGGCGCGCATACTGCAAGGGTAAGAAGTTTTGGCGTCAATGTCTGAGCTGGCCCTTTGAAGTAGAGGGACGATGAAAGAGGGGATTTCTAGGTTTGATGATTTTTGGGCACTCCACGTAAATGGGTATATTTTTCTACTCTCGGGAAAAGACTTTTCTGAAGCTACCCAGAGCGCCAAGAAAAAGTGCGGAGAGACTCTGTGGGCGCAATTTCTCGTGGCAGTTTCAAGCTATTCAAGACTGGCGGATGTGAAGCGCCATGCCAGCATTGAACGTGACGCCGTTAGAGCCATTCAAAACTTCTTTCAACAGAATCCAAGATCGATCCCGCAATACGAGTTCGTGGGCAAAGAGGCTGCAACCGTCGCATCCACATTCATCGAGGCTTGCACCAGATGTCCCGCATCCAACGGCTTGTTTACATGGGAAGAAATCCAGATCGATGGTAAAAACCAATGGATTCTCCGCGAATATTATTCGCAAGGCCTTGTTGAGCGCTTAAGCAACAAAAAAAGATTAGCGAAGACGGTGTCTATCACTCCATCAAAGATTGAAGAGCTGACCGGTAACTCAACTGATTTCAAAATCCGCGTAGCTGGGGATTGGCTCCGGATATGTCACGAAGGGGTTCGTGCTCCATGAGTAGACGCGTCAGTCGAGAGGATCAGAAGAGGTCTAACCAAGCCAGGAACCGGATGTCAAAACCTCCGCTTCGCTGCGGCTTCGTCACCGGTGATGGCGGGCGCGGCGATTTTCAACCTAGTTGTCCAAATGACCGCTTTTAAGCGGCCAGTTTATTGCGCTCAACTTCCTGCAATTTGCCAGGGTTGAGCGATACCGGTCCGGTCACTTCCCAGTTTCGGGTGGGGCCAGACCAGCGCCGCGGATTCCGGCGCTTTGCTCTTTCATAAACCATTTTCCGGTGTGCCAGGTGCTCATGATCAACACCACGGTGGCGATCCGCCGGTGTCACGAACCGGATACCGCTGTGCAGGTGCTGTTCGTTGTAGGCGTACTCGAACGCCAGCATCCAGTCACGCACAGCCGTGAGCGATTTAAAGCCTTTTGACGGCCACTCCGGACAGTATTTGACGGTCCGGAACAGCGACTCCGAGTAAGGATTATCGTTGCTGACTCTCGGCCGGCTGTGGGACATCAGCATGCCCAGATCGGCCAGCCTGGCTTTGAGCGTGTAAGACGTCATCGGCGCGCCATTGTCGGAGTGCAGTACCGGCGGATTGTGCCAGCAGCCCTCGCGCAGCAATGCACGCTCAACCAGCTTCTTGGCCAGTTCACCGGATTCTGCTTCATGGATTTCCCAGGCCACGATCTTGCGGCTATAAATGTCCATGATCAGGTACAGATACCAATGCTGGCCACGCACCGCTGACGGGCAATAGCTGATGTCCCAACTCCACACCTGGTTCGGGCCTGTCGCGGTAAAGCTGGTTGGCTCCGGCACCTTGCGAGGCGGCTTCATACGCCCTCTGTGGTTCTGTTGCTGATGCTTCTTCAGCACCCGGTAAAACGACGACTCAGAGGCCAGATAGACGCCTTTGTCAGCCAGCGACGGCACGATCTGCGACGGTGGCGAACTCCGATACTGAGGTTGATTACACGCACTCAGAATGGCCAGCTCCTCGGCTTGTGTGAGTTTATGGGGCTGCTCGATCGGCTCTGACTCAGGGCGCTGATCTTCAGCAACCAAACCGTCAACGCCTCGCCAGCGCTTCAATGTGCGCTCGCTGATATCGATGATCTGGGCCACCTTGTACCGGGCAGCACCACCGCTAACGGCTTCATCAAACAGCTCCAGAAGCCTTGCACGTTCGTCCAGTGGCGTTAGTTGTCCTCGCCGCTGTCCGGATCCTCGCCGTACAAGGCTTCGAGCTTTTTTGACAGCACCAGCAGCGAGGTGGTCTCAGCCAGAGCCTTGTCTTTGCGGCGCACTTCCGCTTTCAGTTTTTTGATGGTTTTTCGGGACTCTCGTTTCTCCTTCTGAGCCGCTTTATCCAGGCCTTCCTGCATGCCAGCGCCCTGGAGGCAGGCTTCTTTCCAGCGCTGTACCTGTTCTGGATACAAGCCTTTCTCGCGGCAATAAGCGCTGAGTTCAGCTTCAGACATAGAGGCCGTTTCCACTACAACGGCCAGCTTGGCTTCGGGGGACCAGTCTTCCCCGGTATTACGATTACCTGGCACGGGCATTCCTTGTTGTCGACACTGTTTCAACCAACTATACAGAGTCACATCGGATATGCCTTCCTCCACCGACACTGACAAGACACTGCGGTTCTGCGGTGGCAACAGCTTCTTCAGCACGGCAGCTTTTCGTTCTTCGGAATAACGTGGCATGAATGCTCCCATGCCGCCCCTGAATTATTAATTCAGGCTAAATCGCCAACTGGACAACTAGGCTGACAGAGGGGGGGCGTTAGGACGATATGGATTTTTTCTCACTAGTAGTCGGATTTTTAGTTGGCACTGCTACTGGCGCAGCCGGCAACTACATGGCTGATCGATTCACTGACTCGCGTCGCGAGAAAAAGCAGGTCAAGGAGAACGAAAGATTGTGGCGGGAGGTAGAGACCCGGTTTCCTGATCTCATCGAAGAGATGAAAGAGGATTTCTCCAACCCTGAGCACCGAGACACTCGGGCTTTTTTCGTCAAATCCAGCAAGACTTCGATTGGTTTCCTCACAGAGCCTTGTTTTCAATACCACACGGATAAGCTTCCGAATTTGCAGCCAGCAGTATTGTTTCTCGAAAGAGAGGGTTTCATTTCGGATATAACGCCCGGCAACTGTCCTATGTATCGAATGCACGAACACTTTGTCGATCATCTGATTAAGTCCTAACAAATTGTTCCACTACATCCAGGGCCTAGCGGCCGTCTACCGGACGCCCTAGTCGGGCGCGGCTTTAGCAGTTCGGTTTTTTCGAATTCAGGAGTTATCTTGGAGAAAAGCTACGCTGTGCTCCTGAGAGGGTGCTTTCGGAAGCAATCAGAACTGACCTGGATTAATCTTACTTGTCTGCAGATTGCCTCCCTGTACCTGATACAGAGTGACCGTGTAACCTCTGACTTGCTGTCCTTCGATGAAGAATCGGAAAGCAGTGTCGGCTTTGCTGTAGGTCGTTTCAGGTCCAAATAGGTGGGGCATTCCATACCATTTTTGGCCGGCAGCATACTTCAGTTCAAATGTTCCAAGAGGGACCTCGACCTCTACCGTCGTCCCGCCTCGCACGAAAATATCCATCACGTTTTCCCCTGAACTCATATCCTCAAGCCGAACAAGATAGTTCGCTCCGGAGCTGGTTTTGATCTGCAGAGGGGCCTCCCCCAATTGCCCGGTGTACCTTTCCATAGCACCAGTCTGTGGCAGCGGCATAACAGGCTCATTGAACTCGGGATATGAATTGCTGCTGTTAGTGTTCGAACTATTTTGATAAGGCGTTGTGGTGCTGCTTCCGGTTTGCTGTGTCGACTCTTCATAAGATCTGTCGGTGCCGGGCGAGTTGTCATTCGAAACAAGGATGAAAAAAACACCCACAGCGAGCGGAGCAATTATGAAAGGGGCCAGCGCCGATCCGAGCCGGCGAGTCAGGGACTGCTTTTGGGCTTTGATTGCACGATCGCGGAGTTTATTCTCCAGTGTCAGGCTGGCAGAGGATGGCGATTCGGCATGGTTGTTGAAATCTCCATTGCCGGAATCCCGCCAATTGTCTCCGCTACTTAGTCTGAGCTTCGCCCGGAGTTTGCCAATGTCTGACAGGGTAGAGTGCACCTGATCATAGGTTTTGCGCCTTCCTTCATTGAGCAAAGCTTCTGTCACATCGGCTTTAAGCTTTGTTTCCCCGATCGATTTTAGCGCTTTCTGGATTTCATCTGATGATGCTGTTGGCTTGATTCCGAGTCGACGATAGAGATCACGCATACTTCACCAAATACTCATACGCTTCGCGAATGCGAACAAAAGTTTGAGATGCAGCAGCGACAGATTCTTCACCAAGTGCGGTGAATCGGTCAGGGTGATGTATTTGCGCGAGTCTCCGATAGGATTGTTTTATGGCTTCTTTGCTAGCACCAGGCTCAAGCCCGAGCGTCGCATAGGCTGCAATTGCCTTACTGGGGTGGTCGGCTTTATCACTGGTGGAATGGTCCGACCTTCGATTGCCATTGTCGCGTTCACGCCAATACTCAGCTGAGCTTACATCGGATGGAAAGGGAATTGCCCGGCCAGTCACATTGATGAATATCTCATTCAAGCTACTATTGCTCACTCCAAGCAAATCGGCAAGGAACCGTAAAATGTGGTTTTCGCTGGGTAGCAATCGTCCATCCGCTATGGCCATACCAATAGCCATTTCCAGAAACCGGAGGGCTTTCTCATCAACAAAGTCTGAGGCAACGATTTCGCATGCAAGCTGTAATGCTTCGATGTCACGTTTCTGGGCAAGACGGATGATGGGCTGGACCGAGATGCCATGTTTGGATGCTGCAGAGATCTCAGATAGTTGTTTGGCTTCTTGTGTATCAATATGCCCGTCACTGGATGCAATCCAGGCAAGTACCAATAGAATTGATGTGCCGAGTTGATTCTTGCTGTTAAGAATCAGTTGTTCGAAATCCGTAAAAGCGTGATCCGTCACAAGTCGTCCCTTTTGCCCTTAAAGAAAACTACTGCCATTCGTTTGTCGCGGCCTTTTCGAGTATGGCACGTATCGCTAATTTTTCGACTGGAGACAATTTCAAAAGGTGCTTTGGCGGTAGGGTTGATTGGCGGTAGGGTTGACCGGGAATGGTAATGTTTGCCTGTCTAGCGCTGCCCGATCCATTCCCCATCAACATTGATGATTTTGCGAGGAAATTCTGCTTTGTGTTTTTTGTTTTGTTTCTGGCAGTCTGTTGAAGCGTTCCCGATCGCGTACTCTCTTGAGGTCCGATTAGATTTCTAGGGCTACGCACCACTATCAGTGGACTTACTCGGATACACATTAAACGCCCGATTCCAAAACGGAGGCCATTGCATAGGCCTTGACCGCCTTGCCCGAATGTTCGCTTTGCGACCTTTACGAACGATTTTAGGCTTTAGGAAAATTTTCCCCATGCCGAGTTCGAACAGCAACCACCCAAGATATGTTTGGCAACCCCCAGCCGTCCTACGATATTTAGCGCGATTCCAGAATCTTGAAGCGTTACAATGAGGACAAAATTACCCGAAAAATAGCAAAAAGTGTCACTTTTACAATTCCACGTGAAAACAGACGCTTAAGCAAAAGTTACATGTTACTATAGGACTAAAATCATGACGGATCAGAAAAAGTCTGACCAGACCACAAGCTCTGAAAAACCCTGGGGCGGGCGCTTCAGTGAACCCACCGATGCCTTTGTTGAAAAATTTACTGCATCTGTGGGATTTGACCAGCGCCTGTACCATCACGACATCACCGGTTCCATTGCCCATGCCACCATGCTGGCCGAGGTTGGCGTGCTTACCGCCGACGAGCGGGACCAGATCATTGAGGGCCTGAAAGGCGTCAAGGCAGACATCGAGGCCGGCAACTTCCAGTGGTCGGTCAGCCTTGAAGACGTGCACATGAACATTGAAGCACGCCTCACCGACCGTATCGGTATTACGGGCAAGAAGCTGCACACCGGCCGAAGCCGCAACGATCAGGTAGCCACCGATATCCGTCTGTACCTGCGGGACGAGATCGACGTGATTGCCGAGGAACTGAATCGCCTGAAATCTGGCCTGCTGGATCTCGCCGAGCGCGAGGCGGACACCATCATGCCCGGCTTCACCCATCTGCAGACTGCCCAGCCGGTGACCTTCGGGCACCACTTGCTGGCCTGGTACGAGATGCTGGTTCGGGATGCCGAGCGTCTGCAGGATTGCCGCAAGCGGGTGAACGTAATGCCCCTGGGCGCAGCGGCCCTGGCAGGCACTACCTATCCCATTGATCGGGCAATGACCGCCCGACTGCTGGGCTTCGACCGGCCCACCGAGAACAGCCTGGACTCTGTCAGCGACCGGGATTTTGCCATCGAGTTCTGCAGCTTTGCGGCACTGCTGATGACGCATCTTTCCAGATTCAGCGAGGAGCTTGTGCTATGGACCTCCGCCCAGTTCGACTTCATTGATCTGCCGGACCGGTTCTGCACCGGCTCGTCCATCATGCCCCAGAAAAAGAACCCCGACGTGCCGGAACTGGTCCGGGGCAAGACCGGTCGTGTCAATGGCCACCTGATCAGCCTGCTGACCCTGATGAAAAGCCAGCCGCTGGCCTACAACAAGGACAACCAGGAAGACAAGGAACCACTGTTCGACACGGTCGATACCATCAAGGGCTGCCTGAAAGCCTACGCCGACATGATTCCGGCCATTCGCTCCAAGGCCGATAACATGAGAGTGGCAGCCAAGCGCGGTTTCTCGACCGCTACCGATCTGGCGGATTACCTGGTCAAGAAAGGCGTGCCTTTCCGGGACGCCCACGAGATCGTGGGCAAGTCCGTGGCGTTCGGTGTGGCTGAAGGTCGTGACCTGTCTGATATGACCCTCGAAGAGCTGCAGCAGTTCTCCGATCATATCGGCCCCGATGTTTTCGATGTGCTGACCCTGGAAGGTTCGGTCCAGGCCCGTGATCATCTCGGTGGCACAGCGCCGGATCAGGTGCGTGCGGCGGTCGGTCGGGCCCGCAACCAGCTGGGTTGAGCCGGCGCACTCAGCGGGGCGAAACGGTTAACCGCCGATTCGCCCTGTAGCGAGGTCTACCGCCGCCGGCGTGAGTTCGTCCAGTGGCTCAGGTCGGCATAGCCGGTAGCCCTGTCCGTAGTGAATGCCCAGAGTCCGTACCTTGCGAAGGGCATCGTCGCTTTCGATAAACGTGGCCACCGTCACTTTGCCGGCGGCCTCGGCAATCCGGTGCAGTGCTTCCAGCATCACCTGCTGCACCGGGTCCTCCTCCAGCTGCTGAACCATTCTCCGGTCCAGTTTGATGATATCCACGGGTAATCTCGCCGCCAGGCTGTAGCTTTCCACCGATGCGCCGGCACCGTCCAGGGCGACGCGGAAGCCTGCCCGATGCAGGGCGTCGCAAAGCACGGCCACGTCGTCGGGATACTGGGTGGCGTGGGCCTCACGGATTTCCAGGCAGAAACAGTCCGGGGCAAACGGGGATTGGTTCAGGGCATCGGCCATGAAGTCGGCGAAGGTGTCATCCAACACAGTTGCCAGTGACAGGTTAAATCCACAGTACTTCAATCGGGGTTCCAGCAAGGGCTGGTTACCGAGCCATTCCAGGGTTTGCCGGATCACCTGGCGATCCAGGCGCTTTGCCAGGTCAAACCGTTCCGCAATGGGCAGGAAATCGTCGGGCAGGAGTGTCGTCTCATCATCCGACGTTGTTGGAATCCGACAGAGGATTTCGATGTGATCGCCCCAGGTGGGGCTGGCCACCGGCCTCATGGCCTGGTATTCCAGAATCAGCGACTGTTTGTCCAGCGCGTCGCGGATCTGCTCGACCCGTTTGCTGGCCACTGAATCGTCCGTCTGGTTGGCAATAGCGCTGGCCGCGTGAACCCGGTTGCGTCCGGAGGTTTTGGCGGTGTGGCACAGGTCCGCAGCCTGGACCAGAAGCTGCTCCGGATCCGCAGGGACGTCGTTGTCCAGAATCAACAGGCCGCCCGATGCGGTGGTCTGGAGGCTGTGACCCTGCCAGTCGAAGACAAAGTCGCCGATCAAATCAAGGGTTTCCTGGGCAATCTTGCGGGCCCGCGCTTCCGGGCAGTTCTCGATCAGAAGGGCGAAGGTGTCGCCAGCGAGGCGGGCGAGGGCGTCACGCTGCCGGACGCGCACGCCGAGGTTGCCGGCCAGCTCCCTGAGGTAGCGATCACAGGTGCCGCTGCCAGCAAGATCGTTAAAGCGTTCGAATTCATCCAGATCCAGGTAGAGCAGGCTGTCGCAGGATTCCCGATGGGTTTTCTGCTCCAGGGTTCTTAATACCCGAGCGATGAATGCCTTTCTGTTCATCAGGCCGGTAACCGGATCGTGACGTATCCGGTATTCCTCACTGGAGGCGTGATTCAGCCTGGGCTCAATGCGACGGGCCACGTGCACCGCGCCGGTGATTTCTCCCTGGTCGTTGGTCAGGCGCTGGTAATGGAATTCATGCACTGGTAGCTGGCGCGACTGCTGGGCCATGGGCATCTCGACCACGAAGTTGTCACGTTCGAAGGCCCGGTGCCAGAGCCGTTCCATCAGCCTGCGTTCGTTCGGGAACTCCTGAAGCAAGTCGCTCAGGTTGTCGCCTGCCTCCGGGCGCCCGCCAAAGGTTTCGGCAAACTGTCTGGCCCAGGCGTCATTGAAGTGGAGCAGGTTGAACGAGAGATCGACCGCCACAACCAGATCGGAGGTGGCGCTGGTGACCGCTGCGAGCATGGTGTTTGCGTGCTGGCGAGCCCTGTCGAGTTTCATATCGGCGGTCCGGTCTACCAGGGTGCCGCCGAGCCCGGTAATCCGGCCGCCCTGTTTCAGAGCCCGACAACTGAGCGTCACCCGCCGATGGTTCTGTTGCGAGGTAACGATATCGAGGTTGAGGGAGAATGCGTCTCCGGTTCGGAGGCAACGGCGGAACATGGCCCGGACCCTGGCCTGGCCGGTCTGGCAGTAGAAAAGCGCCTGTTCGGGCGTGATTTCGGCGCCCGGTCTCAGCTCGAGAAGCTGGAACATTCCCTCGGTCCAGGTCATTTCATTCGTGCGGGTGTCCAGTTCCCAGATCCCGAAACCGGCACTGCTCTCCGCTGCTCGCAACAGGCGGGAATCCCTGCTTGAGCTGTCGCACAAGGCAATCGTGGCACTCGCCGCCTTGTCGGAATCCCGAACGTCGAGTCGCAGGCTCAGGCAGGCGGTGTAGAAGAAACCTTCCTTGTGCCGGAAGGTCACCAGGACGTTCTGGCCACGCTCGATCCGGTGGCGGTTTGCCGGTGCAAAGGGATCATCCTGGCGAGATGCCAGGATCCGGTGCACCGGTTGGCCTTCCAGTTCGCTGCTCTCATAACCGAGCACCGCCTCGGCCTGGTGGTCAGCGAACAGAACTTTTCCTTCATCGTCGATGCGTAAAACGGTCTGGCGCCCGGAGGTCGCGGACTGGTCCGAACGGTAGCGGCGAATGATGAATTCTTTCACAGCGGGTAAGCCTCGCGTGTCCTGCAGCTTTTATTTTTTAAAGGTTTTGCCACGATGCCGACATCATACTCATACTGATGCTGAAAAGAACCTCTCTGCGGAGCCGCCTTGACCGCCCACGTTGCCCCGATTTCCCTCGACTTTGAGGAGGGAATAGATCGCAAGACCCTCCGTCGCCTGAGGGACCGGTTTCTGCTGGTCAATCAGCAGCGCTGGGACCGTGCCCATTCTGCGTTGTCCTATCGCCAGCAGATGGTGCTGGAAATTCTGCCGCTGGTGTTTCATCTCAACCATCCGGCCCTGCCCGGTTACCTGGACAGCGATTGCCCCTATGGCCTGAGCAACTATCAGCCGTCACCGGCCACCATCAATGCGGCTCGTCGACTGGCCCGGACTTTTTCGCTGAAGGATGAAGGCAAGCGCAAACCGGATCTGGACGCCATGTTCCTGATGGGCAGCCCGGGAACCCTTGGCCATTCCGTGGCCAGTGACCTCGACGTCTGGCTCTGTCACCGCAGTGACCTGCCCGAGCGGGGCATCCGCTGTCTTGAGCGCAAAGCCGAGAAGCTGGCCCACTGGGCGGAATCTTTCGGTGTCGAACTGCACGTATTCGTCTTCTGTGCTTCGGATTGGCGTGCCGGTCGGCAACGGGTAGAGGTGACCGGCGAGAACTGTGGCAGCGCCCAGCATTTCCTGCTGCTGGACGAGTTCTATCGGACCAGCATCCATCTGGCCGGTGCCTGGCCCATGTGGTGGCTGATTCCTGCGGAGCGGGAGGAAACCTACGATGACTGCATGCGCAAGCTGGTAGATTACCGGTTTGTGCGCGCCGAGGACTATATCGATTTTGGCCCGGTGCCGGCGATTCCGGAGGAAGAATTTCTTGGTGCGGGCGTCTGGCAGTTGTACAAGGGGATTGATGCGCCCTGGAAGTCGATTCTGAAACTCCTTCTGATCGAATGTTATGCGCGGACCACCGGTGAGGCTCTGTTGTCCAGCCAGTTCAAGCGGGCCGTTTTCCGCGGCGAAACCGATGCCGACCGTCTGGACCCTTACGTCATGCTCTACAATCGGCTGGAGGGCTGGCTGACCGGGCCGGAAGTGGCGTCGAGGCTGGACCTGATTCGCCGGAGCCTGTATCTGAAAGCCGGTTTGCCACTGACACGGTCCGAGGTCTCCGGTGAGCAGTGGCGTGCCCGCCTGCTGCGCCAGCTGGTGACAGGTTGGGGCTGGAGTGAAAACACGCTGGCGGAGCTGGATGATCGTCAACGCTGGCGGGCAGAGGATGTCACCACCCTGCGTCGCACCATCGTCAACGAATTGACCCACGGTTACCGCCTGCTGTCGAAAATGGCCAGGGAGCATGGCCAACGCGCCGCCATCAGCGCCAACGATATCAATCTCCTCGGCCGCAAGCTTTATGCCGCGTTTCAGCGCAAGGCGGGCAAGATCGAGCAGATCAATCCCGGGCTGGCCCCGTCGCTGGCGGAGGAAAACCTGGCATTTCATCATCAGTCGGAGCAGGGCGGCGACGCCGACGGCTGGCTGCTTTACCGGGACCTCGAAGACCCGGCAGACGCTTTCTGGCAGCCGGTTATCCGTCGCTCTGGCAATCTGGCGGAACTGATGGTCTGGTGCTATTGCAACGGTCTGCTGACCCGCTCGACTCGGCTGAATGTGCGGTCGGGCAACAGTATTGCGTCCGTCAGCGAGTTGCGTGAAATGCTTGATGCCCTGTCTGCGTTCCTGCCATTTCCGATTGCCCCGGCGGAACGGGAAGCGTTGTCCCGGGGCGTCCGGCCATTGAGGAATCTGCTGTTGGTGAACGTCGGCATTGACCCTCAGGCCCACCTCACGGAAAAGGGCCTTCACAAGCTCAGTTCCCGGCACGATTCCCTGGGCTTTAGCGGCGGGCGGGAGAATCTGGTCATCAGCATCGACCAGATTACCTTCAACAGCTGGCATGAAGTCAGTCTCCAGCATTACGCAGCGGGCGATACACTGATCCAGTGCCTGAAGAATGTTCTCGCCTCGGTGGCAGCCAATCCCGACGAATTGCCGGCCGTTCAGGTGCACTGCCACAACCGTGGTCATGGCTCTGCCATTGCCCGCCGGGTTCAGGAGCTGTTTGCCGATGTCCTCCGGCCCTTTTTTGCCGGAGGTACCGGCCCGCATCCGCTGCGCTATGTGATTGAAATGGATCGTCGCTACTTCCTGCTCCAGTTCAACGGCCTGGAACCGGGGTTTGTGGCACTCGACAGCTTTGAGGCGCTGATGGAGCATCTGGCGCTGCCCCAGGAGCGGTACCTGCCGGTGGTGTTCGATCGTTACGCGTTGCAGGACGAGCCGGCCTTGCGGGCGGTTTGCCTGGCCAGCGAACCGGACAACATCCAGGTGTTTTATCGTATTCTCGGCGATCAGGCCCGGCTCTGGGTCGTTGACGAACTGGGTTCTGTGTTCAGCTGGGAACAGGCGGTGACCAGTCGACGGCATTTGCTGGTGCCGGTACTGCGTTTCCTGGATAACCTGATCGAGCGGCGATTGCTGCGCCATACCGATTCCGCCGGCGTTGTGGCCGGCGTCCAGTGCTACGAAATTGTCCGGCGGGACGGGGCCTGGCGGGCCGAGTACCGGCCGGAGTCGGATTCGGGAGTGCCTCTGCCCGGATTTGAGGTGCAGGCCGTGGGCATCCACGAGGGCGACAGTCGCCTGCGCTTCGACATTTTCTGTGGTGACCAGGAATTCAGCGTCCAGGAGTACGGCGACCAGTTGATTCCGGCAGTGGCCCACTACATCCGCTCCCTCCGACATAGCGATGAGGTCTACCCGGTGTACCTGACCGATATCCACCTGCCCCACGACCTCGACCCCCGGGTGTATCAGCAGGATATCCAGACCAGCCAATACCTGTATTACCGGTCTGTGCTGGAAGATTCCCTGAACCGCCACCTCGCGAGGACTCGCTGACCTCGCGGCCCGGGGCGGGTGTCAGGTATACTGCGCCCATAGTGAACTCAGGGGTAGGTAGCCGATATGCGAGCGTGGACTCTGTCGATCATGACGTTGATGCTGGCTCTGGTTGTGAGCGGTTGCGGTCAGAAAGGTCCGTTGTACCGTGACAGTCAGGCCGCTTCGATAACGTCCGGGCCGGATTCGGCCCAGGAGCAGCCCGATCGCGAAGAAACCCGCGACTAGCGCCATGGCCTCCCGGCCCCGTTAAACGAATCAGGAAACTCATGGATCATTTCAACTACCGCGACGGCGAGCTGTACGCCGAGGATATCCCTGTCTCTGCCATTGCCGATCGTTTTGGCACACCGGCCTACGTGTATTCGCGCGCCACGCTTGAGCGACATTACCGGGCCTATGATGACGCCCTTCGGGATCACCCGCATCTGGTGTGCTACGCCGTTAAAGCCAATAGCAATCTGGCGGTGCTGAACGTTCTCGCGCGGCTCGGTGCCGGCTTTGATATCGTGTCGGCCGGCGAGCTGGAGCGGGTACTGCGGGCCGGTGGTGATCCGTCGCGGGTGGTCTTCTCCGGCGTTGGCAAGCAGGAGTGGGAAATGAAGCGGGCCCTTGAAGTGGGCGTGCGCTGCTTCAACGTCGAATCCGATACCGAACTGGACAGGCTCAATGCGGTGGCGGGAGAACTCGGCGTAAAGGCGCCGATCTCTCTGCGGGTGAACCCGGATGTTGATGCCGGTACCCATCCCTATATTTCCACGGGTCTGAAAGAGAACAAGTTCGGGATTGATATTGCCGAAGCGTCGCAGGTCTATGCCCGTGCGGCAGGTATGCCGAATCTCGACGTGAAGGGTGTGGATTGTCACATCGGCTCACAGCTGACGAGCGTGTCACCGTTCCTCGACGCACTGGACCGAGTGCTGGCCCTGATTGATTCCCTGGCGGACCAGGGCATCCACATTCATCACCTGGATATGGGCGGTGGCCTGGGCGTCACCTACAACCATGAGCAGCCACCACAGCCGTCGGATTACGTGAAAGCGCTGGCCGAGCGCCTGGGTGACCGCAAACTGGAGCTGATTCTGGAGCCCGGCCGATCCATTGCCGCCAACGCTGGCATCCTGGTTACCAGAGTCGAATTCCTGAAGTGCACCGAGCACCGGAATTTTGCCATCATTGATGCCGCCATGAATGATCTGATCCGGCCGGCCCTGTACAGCGCCTGGCAGGCGATTATCCCGGTCAAGCCACACCAGGATGGTGAGGAAAAGGCCTGGGATCTGGTTGGTCCGGTCTGTGAAACCGGCGATTTCCTGGGCAAGGACCGTCACCTGCGCCTGCAGGCCGGGGATCTGCTGGCGGTTCGCTCTGCGGGAGCCTATGGCTTTGTCATGAGCTCAAACTACAACACGCGGAACCGGCCGCCGGAACTCATGGTCGATGGCGACCAGGTGCATGTGGTCCGCCGCCGTGAAACTCTCGAAGACCAGCTCGCACCCGAGAGCTGCCTTCCGGAATGAGCGGGAGCGAGGAGATGACACAGCAACGCCGGACCCAGGGCCCCATGCTTCGATTCACCAAGATGCATGGGCTGGGTAATGATTTTATGGTGGTGGATGCCATCAGCCAGCCTTTTCGTCTGCGCCCCGAGATGATCCGCGAACTGGCCAACAGGAATTTCGGAATTGGCTTCGATCAGTTGCTGGTGGTGGAGCCGCCCGGGCTGCCGGATGTCGATTTCCGCTACCGCATTTTCAATGCGGACGGGTCCGAGGTGGAGCAGTGCGGCAACGGTGCCCGCTGCTTCGCCCGGTTTGTCCGGGACCAGCGACTGACCAACAAAAAGGTCATCCGCGTCCAGACCGCCAAGGGCGTGATCGAGCTCCGTGTCGGCCGGGAAGGCATGGTGATGGTCAATATGGGCGTGCCCGAGTTCAATCCGCCGGCCATTCCGTTCGCCGCCGACCGTCGAAAGGATGTCTACACCGTGGATGTGGACGGCCAGACAGTGGAACTGAGCGCCTTGTCCATGGGTAACCCCCATGGTGTGCTGCTGGTTGAGGATGTAGACCAGGCGCCGGTGGAAACGCTGGGGCCCAAGCTCGAGCGGCATCCCCGCTTCCCGGCACGGGCCAACATCGGGTTTCTCCAGATTCTGGATCGTACCCATGTCCGCCTGCGGGTGTTTGAGCGTGGCTCGGGCGAGACCCTCGCCTGCGGTAGTGGTGCCTGTGCCGCCGTGGTGGCCGGCTGCCTGCGAGGCCTGCTGGATGCCCGCGTGGAAGTGGAATTGCGGGGTGGCCCTCTGGTCATTGAATGGCAGGGTGAAGGGACCCCTGTTATGATGGAAGGGCCTGCAACCAGCGTATTTGAGGGGCAGTTGAGGCTGCCGGGTGATTCTGGTGGTCGTCGACGCAGGAGCGCTCGCCCCCATAAACAACGATCCTGACAGCCAGGAGTACTCCATGACAGAACAAACGGCCCGCCAGAAGGCCGGTGAGCTCACCCGGGAAGAGGTGGCGGATTACCTGCGCGCCAACCCCGATTTCTTCATCGACCAGGACGAGCTGCTGCGCAGCCTGACCCTGCCCCACGACAGTGGCCGGGCCATTTCGCTGGTCGAACGCCAGGTGCATCTGTTCCGGGAGCAGCGGGACACCCTGCGCAGGGAGTTGGTAGAGCTTGTATCCATCGCCCGCCATAACGACCGGTTGTTCGAGAAGAGCAAGCGTTTGCTGATGCAGGTGATTGAAGCGCGGACGCTCAACGATATGGCTGCTGCCATTGATGACAGTATCCGTGGTGATTTCGGTCTCGACGCCGCTTCCGTGTTGTTGTTTACCGATGTTGAGCTGCCTGAGGCCTCTCAAGGCGCCCTGCATGTGGTCAGTCCTTCTGCGGCCCGTGAGCGCCTGGGCAGCCTGCTGGAAGGTGAGCGGGCTGTGTGCGGTCAGTTCCGTGAAAGCGAACGGGAGTTCCTGTTTCCGGACCGTGAAGAACCCATTGCCTCGGTCGCCCTGGTGCCGCTGAGGCATGACGAGCTGGTGGGCGTGTTTGCGGTCGGTAGCTGCCAGCCGGGGTACTTTGACCAGAGCATGGGTTCCCTGTTCCTGAGCTACATCAGCGACACACTAAGCCGCCTGCTGCCGCCCATGGTGCAGCGCCACACAGCGGCTGCTCCGGTCACCGACATGGCGACGGAGTCCCGCTAAAGTGTCAGAAGCCCCGGAGAGTCCGACAGTGCCCAATGAGCTGACCGGGCCGCTGGCGGAATTTATCCGGCACCTGGCTTCTGAAAAACGCCATTCTCCGAGAACCTGCGACAGCTACCAGCGCGACCTTTTGCGTCTGGCGGACTGGTTGGGCCGCAGTGGATTCGTTGCCTGGCAACGGGTGACCAACCACGACCTGCGCCGCTACGTCGCGACGCTCAGCCGGGAGGGGTTGTCAGGCCGGAGCATTGCCAGACATCTCTCGGCGACCCGCCGTTTCTACCAGTTCCTGCTCAGGGAGAAGCTGGCATCGGATAATCCGGCGCTGGATATCCGGGCCCCCAAGAGTGGCCGCCGTCTGCCTCGCGTTGCAGATGTGGATCAACTGAATCATCTACTGGACGGACAGCCGGACGATCCCCTGGAAGTGCGGGATCTATGTATGTTCGAGCTGATGTATTCTTCCGGGTTGCGGCTGGCGGAGCTGGCAAGCCTGGATCTGGATACCGTCGATCTGCGCAGTGGTGAGGTTCGCGTGATGGGTAAGGGTGACAAGGAACGGCTGCTGCCCGTCGGACGAAAAGCCATTTCAGCCATACAGGCCTGGCTACCGTACAGAGCGGCGCTGGCCAATGACGGTGAGGCTGCTCTGTTCGTCAGCCAGCGGGGCGAAAGACTCAGCCACCGAAGTATCCAGGCCCGCCTTAGCCGTTGGGGAATCAGCCGTGGTGCCGACCAGAAGCTCCATCCGCACCTGCTGCGACACTCGTTTGCCAGCCACATGCTTGAATCCAGTGGTGACCTTCGTGCCGTACAGGAACTTCTGGGCCATGCCGACATTGCCACGACCCAGGTCTATACTCATCTTGATTTTCAACATTTGGCCCGGGTTTATGACCAGAGTCACCCCAGAGCACGACGCGATCGGTATCATGGTAAAACCAGTGACGAGAGTTCCTGAGACCAGCACGGGTCATCTAGGGGTTTTTCACACATCAACAGTACAGCAAGGATAGGCGGGAGCGCTCCATGGCATCGGATCAGTCCTGGAAGGAAAAATACCTTCAGGAACTCGAGTCTGCAGACAATCGGGAAAAGCAGTGGAAGGCGGAGCGGAATACCCTTGAACGCATGCTGGTGCGCACCAGTCTCGCCTCCGAAGGCCAGACCCCGGAGCTGGATCGGTTGCTGGCTCGCATCCGGAAGGACCTGCGGAAGAACCGGGTAGATGTGGACGCCTGGAAGGACTTGCAGGATCAGATTGATCGCCAGGTCGCCTTGCTCGATGAGCGCCAGTCGGCCAACGACAGGAAGCCTTCCTTTTTCTCCCGTCTGGCGCGAGAGCCAGAGCAAGAGTCCCAGCAACAGCAGCAACAGGTCAGCGCGGAACCTTTACCGGAAAGCAGCGAGCAGCCTGAGTCCCTCCCGGGCAATGAACAGGATATCGAGGACAACGTCCAGCGGTTGCGCATTGCCCGCCGTGTGGGCCAGCTGTTGGGTCAGATGCTTACCCAGGTCTCCCTTGAGCCCGCCGCCGAGGCCCGGGCACGGGCGCTGCAGCAATCTCTGCTTGCCAGTAACGACTGGAACGAATTGCGCGAAGGCCTGAACCACGTGGCTGAGCTGGTCATCGCTGCAGTTACCCGGAGCAAGCGAGAATTCGAAGCCTTTCTCAAACGCCTTGATGAACGTCTGGAGCTGTTGAAGGAACACTTCTCGGCCCAGTCCTCGGCCCAGTGCGGCCGGCTGGATGCCTCAGAGCACCTTGATCGCGAGATCCGCGAGGAAATTGAGCGGGTCGGGCAACGTTTGCAGGAGAGCGATGACCTTCAGGATCTCAAACAGTCGGTCAGTCGTCATCTTGAGTCCATTGGTCAGGCGGTAGGCCGTTTCCGTACCCAGGAATCCGAGCGCGAGCGTGCGCTCTCCGAGCAGCTTGAGGCCATGCAGGAGAAAGTGGCGGCCATGGAGGCCCACTCCGAGCAGATGCAGGAACAGGTCCGTAAGGAGAGGCTCCGGGCCATGACCGACCTGCTTACCGAGTTGCCCAACCGTGAAGCCTGGCAGGAGCGACTGTCATTCGAGTACAACCGCTGGCAACGCTACAGCCATCCGTTGACCATCGGTGTGCTGGATATCGATCTTTTCAAACGGATCAACGACTCCTATGGTCACAAGGCCGGCGACAGGGTGTTGCAGCTGGTTGCGAGAGAGTTCAGGGATCGCTTGCGCACCACGGACTTTGTGGCTCGTTTTGGCGGCGAGGAATTCGTGGTGTTGTTCCCGGAAACCGAACCTTCGGACGCGCGAGCAGTGGTGGACAAGTTGCGGGAACATGTCGGCAAGCTGCCGTTCCACTTCCGCGGCGAGCCGGTCACTGTGACCTTCTCAGCCGGCCTCGCGGGATTCATTGCCGGCGACACCGAGGAGTCGGTGTTCGACCGGGCCGACCGGGCCCTCTATCAGGCCAAGGACGCCGGCCGGGACCAGGTGATGATCAGCGACAGTGCCGACGTTCAGTGACGCATCATTGCGTCCAGCTCGTCGATCACCTCCGCCCAGTCGCTGTCTTCCTCCAGGCCTTCTTCCAGGAAGTGAGACTGGCTTTCGGACCAGATGGGAGCATCCTGGATGGCAACTTCGCTCGGCAGGGGCGAGTACCTGGCGACAAAATCCTCAATGCTTTTGGCGTCGGACGCCAGGCCTAGTTGCTCGAACAGAGTACTGAGGGTGTGTTTGCTGGTGTCCATGGACATTCGTCTCCCGTTGGCCGTTTGCCTGAATGAAATCAATGGCGTTTGCAGGTATTGTTCCCTGAAATGTAGCGGAACCCTTAAGGATATCCAGTGAAGGTTACCCTTGCCTTTCTACTATGCTGCCTGTTGGCGCTGTTTCAATCCCCCCTGCGGGCGGAACCGCCGCAAGCATCGCCGGCCCCCGTGCTAGGCAAAGAGGAGTTGACCTGGCTGGAAGGGCAGGACCGGTTTCGTATCGGTCTCCGCAGCGATCAGGTGCCGCTGGTTTTCGATACCGGCAATGGCGTGCTTGCGGGCACCTACATTGACTACCTTGCCCGGCTCTCCGACAAACTGGGCGTCGCCATGGAGCCAATCGTCCTCGAGACCGGGCAGGATAGCGGCCCGGTCAGGAGTGAGCTGGCAACCGATGCGGTTCTGACCACAAGAATGCCGGGGATGCCGGTGGTGCCCGGCAAGCGTTTCACCGATCCCCTGATGTCTCTTACCTATGGCGTGTTCGTCAGCGCCGGCGATGCGGCTATCCGGACCCTTGCCGATCTTGAGGGCAGCCGGATTGCGGTTATTGCCGGTGACCCCAACCAGTATCCCATGCTGGACCCCGTCGAGGAGTTTACGCCGGTGCCGGTCAGCAACGTCAGCGAAGCCGTCGGCCAGATTCTTTCGGGGCAGGCCGATGCGTTTCTGGCGCCGGTGCCCGTGGTGTCCGATTACCTCCAGTCGGCGATGGTGAATGGGATCGGTCTGTCGGTACTGCTCGATAACAGCCCGGTAGATGTGGTGTTGCGGGTGGATACCGATCGGGACCTGCTTTACCAGGTGCTGAACAAGGCCATTGCCGCAATCGGCCATAACGAACACCGCACCATCCGCCAGTCATGGCTGCAGGCCGATCAGCCGTCCCTTGAACGAAGTGGCCTGGAATTGTCCGGATCGGATATGGAGTGGCTCAAACAGCATCCGGATCTGAAAGTCGCGTTTCGCGCGGACTGGCCGCCGTTTGAATACACCCAGGACGGCCGGCCCACCGGCCTGGTTCCAGATTTGCTGACCCGGCTGGAAACCGAGCTGAACGTGCGGTTTACGCGCACTGTCGCTGGAAGCCGCATGGATGCTGAAGAAAAGCTGCGTTCGGGCGAGGTGGATATTCTTCCCGGGTTGTCCCGGACGCCGCGCACCGAAGAGGCATTTCTGTTTACCCGGGCCTATCTGACCGTGCCCATCGCCCTTGCCATCCGGGACGACGGTCGCTTTATCGGCGATCTCCGGGAACTCCGCACGGAACGGGTGGGTGTGGTGAACCGGCATGCGGCCCACGATTACCTGTTGATCAATCATCCGAACCTGGATCTTTACCCGATGGATACGGTGGAGGAGGGGCTTCTGGCGCTATCCAACGGCGACCTGGATGTCATGGTTACCCATATTCCGGCGGTCAGCTACACAGTCGCCCGGCTGGGACTGTCAAACCTAAGGATTACCAGCATCACTCCCTACCAGTACGACCTGCGACTGGCCGTACGCAAGGACAACCCTGAGCTGCACCGGGTGCTGAACAAGGCGCTGGGCAGTCTCGAAGCCAGCGAGACAGAATCCATCTACAACAGGTGGATTCATCTGGATATCGAGCAGGAGACCGATTACACCGTGGTGCGGCGGGTGGTGCTGATCGCCATCCTGGTCGTGCTGATCTTCCTGTACTGGAACCGCAAGTTGTCGCGGGAGGTGGATGAGCGTATCCGTTCGGAGAATGCCCTGCGCCGGAGCGAAGACGAGTTGCGGGCCGCCAAGCTCGAAGCCGAGAGGTTGGCCCGGGAGGCGGAGGCCGCCAGCCTGGCCAAGAGTGAGTTCCTGGCCAATATGTCCCACGAAATACGAACGCCGATGAACGCGGTGATCGGCTATAGCGATCTGCTCAGCAACAGTGTTACCGACCCGCAGCAGCGCAATTACCTGGACGCCATCCGGGCGGGAAGTCGAAGTCTGCTGATGCTGATCAACGACATTCTGGACCTGTCCCGAATCGAGGCGGGAAAAATGCGGTTGGACTATTCCGCCGTATCGGTCCGTCGTCTCCTGGATGATGTTCGCCACATTTTCGATCTGCGGGCCCGGGAGCAGGGCATAACCCTGGAAGTGAGTGTCGACTCGCGAATGCCCGGCGCCATGATGCTGGATGAAACCCGTCTTCGGCAGGTTCTGTTCAATCTGGTCGGCAACGCCATCAAGTTCACCCACGATGGTGGTGTCACAGTTCGGGCAACCGCGAAGCCGCTCAAGAAGCGGTCGGCAGAAGCGGAACAGAACCCGGAAGCGCCGGAACGCCAGTATTACAAGTTGATCGTCACGGTCAGCGATAGCGGTATCGGTATCCCGCCAGATCAGGTGGAGCGTATTTTCGATGCCTTTGAGCAGCAGGAGGGGCAGAATACGCGGCGCTATGGTGGAACCGGTCTCGGGTTGGCCATCAGCCGGAAGCTGGCCCGTATGATGGGCGGTGAGCTGGAAGTTGAGAGTGAGCAAGGTTCCGGTTCGGTCTTTACGGTGACCTTGCCCCGGGTTGAGGCGACGGTGGAACAGGCGGAAGACGAGGGCGTTCCCAAGGAATCCGACCGGCTGCTGGCCCAGACTCTCAGCATGCAGGAGCGGGGCTGGCTCAGGGAACAGCTCGCGGCGGATTTTGGTGACGAGTGGGAAGCTGTGAGAGAGAGTGGCGATCCGGAGCAGATGAAAGACTTTGCACGCCGGGTGCTGGCCTGGGGCCAGCGATTCCGGTCACGCTCCGTTACCCGTTACGGGGAGAAGCTGCTTGCGGATGTCGAGGCATTCAATCTGGACGCGGTCAACAGTGCTCTTGAGGCCTTCCCGAAGCTGCTCGGCCGCGAAGAGTAAGAGCCGGGTGGGTTACAGACAATCGAACTGCGAGCGACGGTCGAAAGCGACCGAGACCATGTCGTAACCGGAATCCGAGAGTTGGCGGATCAGGTCGCGGTCTTTCAGCAGAGTCATGCAGACCTTGTGCACGCTGGCCTGAAGCTGTTCAGAGGCCATGTCGTTAGAAGCCAGGCGGAAATCCACAATCAGGTATTTGCGCTCGACCGCCGCGCTGGCGGGGATATCCTGTCGTTCAACGCTCTCGTACCCGATATAGGTCGCCTGGGCTTCCGGAAACACCTGGCTCATGAGTACATCAAGATTTTCGGCATGAACAAGCGGTGCCGACAGCAAAAGGGCTGTGGCAGCGAGGCGAAGTGAGCGTGTGATCGTCATTGGAGGCCACTCCCTGGTGACATTCCGGTTAATCTGTAACCAAGTGTAAAGTTTGGTTACCGTTGATTATTGCAGAGTCTGTCGCATTTTGCGTGATATGTGACATTAATTTTTCAATTGTTTGCAGTCTCGATACAGTGACGACCGGGCTTTCGGGCTCCCGGTCCGGTGCACGATCAACTATGATGTGGGTAAGACGGACTTAGAGAGGAAAACGCATGTTTCAGCTTGTCTTTAAAGGGGAATGCGTTCCCGGAACGGATCTGGAAACTGCGCGCAACAATGCCAGAACCCTGTTCAAGGCGTCTCTTGATCAGGTTGATCGCATGTTCAGTGGTCAGCCGGTGGTTATTCGCAACAAGCTGGAAGAGGTTCAGGCTGAAAAATACCGGGCGGTGTTGAAAAAGCACGGCATGGTAGCTTATGTCCAGCCGATGGCTGACGCCCGGCCTGCTGCCAGTGCGGCACCACAGCCAGCCCCGTCGGCCCCCGCAAGTCAGCCCCGTCCGCAGCCGGCGCCCTCTGCCCCGCCGGCGGAAGGGCAGCGCCGTGGGGTTCCTGAAACCGAGCCTGGCGATCGTTTGCCGGTGGCGGGCGAGAAGGTGGATACGATACTTTCCGGCTCCGGTCTGAGTCTGGATCCGGTCGGGGTCAACCTGACAGAGAAGACCGAAGTGGAGCCACCGATGTTTCAGCATCTGGACGAGTGGAGCCTTGCTCCGGCTGGCAGTGATCTGGGTGTCGAGCGTGACCTGCCGCCGCCGATGATACCTGACGTATCCCACCTGTCACTGGCGGACGACTCCTCCGAGCGGAAATAACCCAATTGTGAGCCAGTGCAACCCCTGGGGCCGGAATGCCCCTCGACTGATCGCCGTCATCATGATTCTCCTGGCACCACTGGCTTCGGCTGAGGAGCGTCCCAAGGTAGGGCTGGTTCTGAGTGGCGGCGGCGCCAAGGGTATGGCCCATGTTGGCGTGCTGCGGGTTCTGGAGGAAATGCGGGTTCCTGTTGATCTGGTGGTGGGCACCAGCGCGGGTTCCGCAGTCGGTGCCCTGTATGCCAGTGGTATGCCGGTCAGTGACATCGAGCAGCGCTTTATCGAGATGGACTGGCTTTCCAGCTTTCGCGACGATCCCGGCCGGGTCTACAAGCCGGTTCGGCGCAAGCAGGATGACTGGCGGTTTCCGGTGGTCCCGGGCATCGGTGTTCGCGCCGATGGCCTGCGTGTCGGCGGCGGGCTGATTGCCGGGCAGAATCTAGGTTTTATCCTCAACGAGCTGACCCACAACGCCGCCCTGGTTGAAGACTTCGACCGGCTCCCCATTCCCTTCCGGGCGGTTGCCACCGATCTCGAGACCGGTGAGCAGGTGGTCATCGGTGACGGTAACCTCTCCGAGGCCATCCGTGCCAGCATGAGTATTCCCGGGGTATACGCGCCGGTGGAACGTGATGGCCAGTTGCTGGTGGATGGGGGCGTCGCCAACAACCTGCCCATCAGCGTTGCCAGGGATTTGGGCGCCGACATCATCATCGCAGTGGATATTACCGACAGTCTGATGGAAACCGACGAGCTGCGGGGCGCGTTTTCCGTTGTCGGTCAACTCACAACCATCATGACCCGTCGGAACACCGACCAGCAGCTGGATCTGCTCGCCGAAGACGATGTTCTGATCCGCCCCGACCTCGAAGGCTACACCTCCGCTGACTTTTACGATGCGCCGGTTCTGTTTGAGCTGGGCGCCAGCTCGGCCCGGGAACACGGCGTCGAACTGCGTCCGTTGGCATTATCCCGCAAGGCCTGGGCCGATTGGCGGGACAGCGTGTCAGCGCAGGACGCGGGTGCGCGTATCGTGTCACGCATCGAGATCGAAGACAGTCGTCGGTTGGCCCGGGACTTCCTCAAGGAACGAATCCGGCAGAGAATCGGAGAGCCACTGGACACCGCCCGCCTGGAAGCCGACCTCAAACGGATCTACGGGCTTGGCTATTACGAGATTGTGTCTTATTCGACCTCGTCTTTGCCCGAGGGAACCGTTCTGACCATCCGCGTCCAGGAGAAGAGCTGGGGGCCGAACTACCTGTCTTTCGGTTTGAGTTATGAGGATAACTTTGACGGGGAAACCCGGTTCAATCTTGCCTCTTCCCTTCGAATGACCGAGCTCAATGCCCTGGGCGGGGAGTGGCAGACCGGTGTTCAGCTGGGCACCGAGCCCTGGGTTCGCAGCCAGTGGTATCAGCCGCTGGATTACGGCTATGAGCGGTTTCTGGTGCTCGGTGGCGAGTACTCCCGGGATACCTTCAGCCTGTTTGATGCCGTCGGAACCCGCGTTACGGAGGTGGATGTGACCTTCCGGAAAGCGGATCTGGCACTGGGCATGGAAATCGGCGGCAATGCCGAAGTTCGCCTGATCTATGCGCGGGGCTATGCCACGGTTGACGAGCAGATCGGACAACCGGTAGCGCCGGAGGGGTCGGTGCACCAGGGTGGGCTGGCCGTGCAACTGGTACACGACTCTCTGGACGATACTTTCTATCCTCGCGACGGTGGCTTTGCCGGCCTTCGTGGACGTTTTGAACGGGAGGGCCTGGGATCCGACCGGGAGTTCGATTCGGTAACCGGCCTGGCGCTGGGAACCGGAAGCTGGAAAGGCCTGACCCTGACCGGACTGGTCTTCGGCCATGCGGTAACCCGGGGCACTCCCGGAATTGAAAATGCCGTCCGCCTGGGTGGATTCCGCCGGCTATCGGCATACGCGCCGGGTGAGATTACCGGAGACAACGCGTTAATGGTTTCAGCCTATGCCAGCCAGACCTTTGGCGGCCCGCTGCTGCCCTGGTTCGTTGGCGCCGGGTTCGAGGCGGGTAATGCCTGGCCCTCTCTGGATGAGGCGAGCTGGGACAGTTCGGTGAAATCGTCCAGCGTATTCGCCGGCGTGGATACCTTCCTCGGCCCGGTTCAGGTGGCCGCAGCCTACAACAACGAAGACAACTGGACGGCCTACCTGAACATTGGTTTCTCGTTCACCCAGCTCTTTTACTGAGTGCCTTCAGGCCGTTCTGCTGCCGGTCTTTTCAATGGCAGTGAGAACCTGCTGGCATTGTTGCAGGGCATAGCGGTGCAGGATGTCTGCCAGGCGATCCTCATCCCGATCCTTGATGGCACTGATTGACTGTTCCATGTGGGACAGGTTGTCCTCAATGACACGATTGCCTCCTTCCTGGAAGGCGACGAAGGCACAGCGCTTTGCCGAAGGCCAGAGGTCATCAATGGCAGAGACAATGAAGTAGTTGTCGGCATAGGCCAGCGATGCCTTGGTGTACTCAATGCCCAGCTCCAGAAACGCCATAAGATCGTTTTTCCTGTAGCAGGCCTGCATCTGCTCATACAGGCTCTCCAGCCGGGCCATGTCCTCGGGCTGCCAGTGACGCACCAGCTTGCGACCGGTGTGGGTGAGGTAGAGCTCCAGAGTCTCGTACAGGCTGCGAACGAAGTATTCATCCAGCGGAGTCACGAACGCGCCTTTGCGGGGTACGTTGCGGACCAGATGCCGCTTCTCCAGCAGCAGCAAGCCTTCCCGTATGGATCCATGACTGACGTCCATCTGTTTCGCCATGGCGCCCTCGTAGATCCGTTCACCGGAGCGCAGCTGGCCAAAGGCAATCAGGTTTTCGATGTGGCGTGCGACCTGTTCGGTCAGTGTTTCTCTGGGCTTGAAGGCATTCATGGTGATCTGTCGCTACTGCATACTGGCTGAATCGTCCTGGCATAGTCGCACATCGGCTATTCCGGAGCCAGTGGACGGATGGCCTATAGCAGTGGCGCCAGCAGGCGGACGGCCCGGCAACACAGGCGGAACAGGATCGACCGATCCTTGTAGTCGCTCTCGATCATCAGGCGGGAATTGTCCAGATCGTGTTCCAGCATGGATTCCACACTCCGGATGAAATGCCTTGCGGTGGTTATGGCGGTGATCTCGAAATTCAGTCGCATCGAGCGGTTGTCCATGTTGGCGGTTCCCACCGCCGCGTATCGATCATCCACCAGGATCACTTTCTGATGCATGAAGCCAGGCTGGTAGCGATAGATGCCGATGCCGGTCTTGCAGGCCTGGACGAGGTAAGAGTAAGCCGCCAGGCCAATCAGGCGGCTGTCCGATTTCTCCGGAATCAGGATTCGTACGTCCACGCCCCGGAGCGCCGCCAGTTGAAGGGCGTTCATGATCTGGAAATCCGGAACAAAATAGGGCGAGGCGATCCAGAGCCGGGTGCGGGCATTATTGATGCAATTGAGGAAAAACAGTGTGCAGGTTTCCCCGCTGTCCGCAGGTCCTGTTGGCAGCATCAGCACCTCGTCGTCGCCGGGCTGGTTGTCGACCGGCGCCCAGTCGAGGCTGGGAAAATCGTTGCTGGCCCAGTTCCAGTCTTCCAGCCATGCCAGCTGCAGGCCGGTGACGGCCGGACCCTCAATCCGGCAGTGGGTATCGCGCCAGGGTTCCTGGTCCATGGCAGTGCCCAGGTATTCGTCCCCCAGGTTGATGCCACCCACAAAGCCGATCTTGCCGTCGCAGACCAGCAGTTTCCGGTGGTTCCGGAAATTGATCTGGAACCGCCTCCGGCGGATGTTGCCGTTACCGAACGAGGCCACGCGGGCGCCGGCGGCGGCGAGCTGGTTCAGGTATTTGCGCGGCAGCCAGACGCTGCCAATGTCGTCATACAGAAACCAGACTTCCACACCCTGGGCCAGTTTGCGCTCGAGAATTGACTTGATCCGGCGGCCAACCCGGTCTGACCGCACGATGTAGAATTCCAGCAGGATATAGTGCTCGGCGTCTTCCATGGCTTCGAACAGGGCCTCGAACGTGGCCTCACCGTCCCTGAGCAGGGTACATCGGTTGCCATCGGTGAACGGCTGCCGGCCCAGTCGGCAGAGCACCTGAAGTTCGTCGGTGAACCGTTCGCTGGCGGGGATGGGTATGGAGGTTGTTTGCTGCTCGAACCGGTTCAGCAGATTGGTCAGGGATTCGTCGCCAAGCCGTCGGGCTTTCACGTAGCCGCCAAACCGATGCCGCCCGAACAGCACGAACATGGGCACAGCCAGGTAGGGCAGGCCGATCAGGGCAATGACCCAGGCAATGGCACCCTGTGATGTCCGATAGGTCAGAAGAATACGGTAAATACAGGCAAATGCGCCCAGGTAAACGGCCCCGACCACCAGTGCAACGAGAGACAGCTCGTCCATCATTGCGCTCCCTCATCTGCCTGGTGGCCGTAGGGCCCCGATGTGGCCAGATGCCTTGCCCGGTACTCTGCCGGTGAGGTGCCGGTCCAGCGCTTGAACGCCCGGCTGAAGGCGCTGAGCTCTGAAAAACCCAGCAGAAAAGCAATTTCACCCAGAGCGTACTGGTCGGCCGCAACATACCTGAGCGCCTTGTCCTGGCGAACCTGCTCAACCAGGCCATGGAAGCTCAGGCCTTCCTTCTTGAGCTTGCGGTAGAGCGTCTGGCGGCTCATATGGCATTGCCGGGCAAGGCTGTCGGCATCGATTCTTTCGGTCGCCATCTGCTTCGAGATCAGTCGGCGAATCCTGCGGCCGAACGAGCGGCGGCTCTGAAGCCTCGCCAGCAGCGTATTGACCTGCTTCAGTACTGCCGAATACACGTAGGGATTGCGGCGTGGTATCGGGTGCCCCAGATGCCGGCTGTTGAACGCCAGCCGGGTAATACCGCAATCAAACCGCACCGGGCCACCGAGAAGCTTTTCGTACTCGTCGGCGTACACCGGCGCCGGATGGGCGATCTCTACCCATTCCGCCCGGATGCCCGGATGAATGAAGTGGCGGGTGCGGGTGATGGCCGCAGCCAGGGTCCGGTCCATATCCTGCCGGCAGTAATGTTCGGCCATGTCCGGTTGCCAGCAGAGAATGGCCTGGTCGGCGGTCTGTTCGAAGCTTAGGAATACCGACTCGTTGATCAGCCGATGCAGGCGCACGTACTGGGTAACGGCTTCACCCAGGGTGTCACAGTTGAAAAACACATGCCCGACCAGTCCCATCCGCTCGGGATCCACCACTTTTCCGGCGTGCAGCCCGACAGCCGGATCGCCCGTTACCAGCTCGGCGTGTTCCCACAGCCGGTAATGGGCATCGGCGGGCACGCGCCGGTCCGGGTCGGTGAGCTCCGACATGGCCAGCCCGGTCAGCTGTTCCACCCTTGGCGCATTGAGAACACCCTGGCGTTCCAGATAGTGAACCAGCGCCAGCGTGCTGGAGGCAGCGACCAGGGGTGCGCTGGTGGAGTCTGATTGGGCAGATGTCACGTTGATAGTTAACGACCTGTCATGATGACTGATACAAAATGTCAAGTGGGTGCAACGGCCTGTCAAGGGTTACCCGTGGCTTTAACGATAGCATCAACGTATCAGGTTGAAGCAATGGAAAAGCAATCAGGAGGTGTTTTATGGAACAGGAAATTTTCGTACCTCATACCGAGCTTGAGCGTAAAAACGTGATTGAGCTTGCCGAGTATCTGAACAGCATCTTCTATTGCTGATCCTTCAGACGTCACGTCTATGACCTTCAAGCCGGGCTTTGCCCGGCTTTTTTTCGTCCACGGAAAATGACCGCTAATACCGGCACTTGCTCGCAAGACTGGCAGTGGTAATGTATCCGGTCTGAGAACGCAGACCAATCCGGAGACTGACTGCCCATGACTGTTGCGCTGAACCACCGCATTACCGGCGAAGGCCCGCCCCTGATACTGCTGCACGGGCTGTTCGGCTCCCTGGACAACCTGGGGGGTATCGCCCGCCGTCTGGAAGACCAGTGGCAGATTCACGCACTGGACGAGCGCAACCACGGGAGTTCGCCCCACACGGATACCATGGACTATCCGGCCATGGCCGCCGACGTCATCGCCTACATGGACGCCCAGGCGCTGGACAAGGTGAGCCTGCTGGGTCATTCCATGGGTGGCAAGGTGGCGATGCAGGTTGCCCTCCAGGCTCCGGAGCGCGTGGAAAAACTGATCGTGGCCGACATTGCCCCGGTAAACTACAAACCCCGGCACGATGCTATTCTGGACGGGTTGACCAGCATGGATCTGACCGGTGTGCGTTCCCGTCAGGACGCAGACAGGCTGATGGCAGATTTTGTCGAAGAGCCGGGTGTTCGCCAGTTCCTGCTGAAAAACCTGGAACGGATTCCCCGCGAAGACCAGCAGGAGGGCGGGCCAATGTTCCGGTGGCGGCTCAATCTGCCGGTTATCGATGCCTGCTATGAACATCTGGCCAGGGCGCCGGAGGGTGATGGCCCGTTTGATGGTCCTGTGCTGTTTCTGAAGGGCGCGGATTCGGCCTACATCCAGGAAAAACACCGGGATGATATCCAGCGACTGTTCCCGCAGGCACAGCTGCGTATTATCCAGGGGACCGGCCACTGGCTGCACGCTGAGAAAGCCGACTCCTTTGCTGCCCTGTGCCGCCGTTTCCTCAGCGCCGATGAATGATGGTGTCCTGCGTAGGGCATTTTCCTGCTCACCGGCCCGTCTGCTAAGGTGGGCCAATCGCTGACACACGGAATGGACACAACAACAGGCGGGCAGAGTGTATGAAATGGCTGATGGTGGGTTTGCTGGTTGTCTTCCTGCTGCTTGGCAGTTTCCTGCTGACTCCCTCGCCCGTCGACAGCAAAGCCTGGAACCCCCCATCGCCGCCTCCGCTGACCGGTGAGGTTGCGCCAAATGAGCGCCTGAGGCTTGCGGACCTGATCGCCAGGGGCCAGGTATACGGCCCCGAGGACACAGCCGTGAGCGAGGATGGTGTGCTTTATACCGGCACCCAGGATGGCTTCATCGTGCGGGTGTTCCCGGATGGCCGGGTTGAAAACTGGTTGTCCACCGATGGTCGGCCCCTGGGCGTGGTGTTTGACAGCCAGGGCAATCTCATCGTTGCAGACTCCTGGCGGGGGCTGCTGTCTATCAGTCCTGAGGGCGAGATCACCGTACTGGCCCGCGAGGCGGAGGGAACGCTGTTCCGCTTCACCGATGACGTCGACATTGCCGATGACGGGCGCATTTATTTCACCGACGCCAGCTCCAAGTTCCATCAGCCGGAATACATGCTGGATCTTCTGGAAATGCGTCCCCATGGCCGCCTGCTCCGCTACTCTCCAAAAACCGGCAAGGCCGAGGTTCTCCTGGCCAACCTGCATTTTGCCAATGGTGTTGCGGTATCTCCGGAGGGCGACTATGTGCTGGTTAACGAAACCTGGAAATATCGCATCCTCCGATACTGGATTCACGGGCCCAAAGCCGGCCAGGCGGAAGTCTTTGCCGACAATCTGCCCGGTTTTCCCGATAACCTCGCGGTGGATGATCAGGGGCGCTACTGGGTGGCGTTTCCTACCCTTAGAGATTCGAGGATGGACGCCATGCACCCCCGGCCCTGGCTCAAGGATCTGGTGGCTAAACTCCCGAGCAGCCTGAAACCTGCGCCACAAGAATATGGTCTTGTGATTGCGTTCGACCGGGACGGTGAGGTTATTACCAGTCTCCACGACACTCGGGGGACCCATTTGCAGGAAATCACCTCAGTGAATCCTCACGATGGCAACCTGTACTTTGGTTCACTTCACAATGATCGTATTGGTCGGCTACCGTTGCAGGCCATTCCGGGTCTGGGGGACAGCAACTGATGCAGCAACACGATATTGACTGGGATCTGCCGGCGCCTTTCACGATCGAGATAGCGGTACGGCCCGAGGATACCGATCGGCTTGGGCACGCCAACAACGTTGTTTACGTACGGTGGCTGGAAGACGTCAGTTGGGCCCACATAGAAAGCCTGGGTATGACCTGGGAATTGCACGAGAAAACCGGCAAGGCGATGGCCATTACCCGAACGGAAATCGATTACCTGGCCTCGGCGAACGCCGGCGATCAACTGGTTCTTGGGACCTGGCTCACCGATTACGATGGTCGGTTCCGGTCTGCACGGCAGTTCCAGCTCGTTCGTCCCTCGGATGGCAGAACCCTGGTCAGGGCCGTTTCCACTCACGCCTGTGTTGATCTGAAAAGCCAGCGGCCTGCCCGTGCGCCCAAAGAGTTCGCCGAGATTCTCGGTTCCGCTGTGGTAGCCGGAGGCAAAGGGCTGTAGGTCACCCGAGGTCTTTTGTGCTTTACTTCAGCTAATCTTGTTCAAAGCCAATCCCGTTTAACCTGTTGTCCGGAGATCTTCATGGAAAATACTGCCGATCAGAACGCTGAAGCCACGATGCGCCATGTGATCTACGATCGCTTTGGTGAGCGTGACGTCCTGCAAGTGGTCTCGGCCGATGTGCCAGTCCCCGGAGACGATCAGGTGCTCGTCAGGGTGCACGGTGCCGGGCTCAATCCGATCGACTGGAAAACCCGGAAGGGGCTTGGTTTCGCGGCGCGGCAGATCGAGAATTCGTTGCCGTGGACGCCCGGTTACGATGTCGCCGGAGAGGTTGTCGGAGTAGGTGCCAACGTGACCACCCTGGCGCCCGGTGACCGGGTCATGGGCATGGTCGGATTCCCGGCCGGCGGTGGCGGTTATGCGCAGTATGCCCTGGCCGCGGCCGATGAACTGGCCATCGTGCCGGAAGAACTGGACCTGGTGTCTGCAGGTGCCTTGCCCCTGGCGGCACTGACCGCATGGCAGGCTCTGTTCGAGATGGCGAAACTTGAGTCGGGGCAGAAAATCCTGATCCACGCCGGCGCCGGTGGCGTGGGGCATTTTGCGGTGCAGTTTGCATTGGAGCGCGGTGCCCATGTCATTGCAACGGCCTCGGCCGGTAACCGGGATTTCCTGGCGGAACTCGGGGTCCACGAGGTGATTGACTACCGCAACACGGATATCGCCGAAGAGTGCTATGGTCTGGACGTGGTACTGGACCTTGTTGGCGGTGATACCGGCAAACGCTCCCTGCACACGCTCGGCGAACATGGAGTCCTCGTGACCATCCCGACGGTTACCGCCGACGAAATCATCAGTGCTGCCGAGGAAATGGGTTTACGCGCCCATGGCATGACTGTGCGTCCCGACGTGTTTCACCTGGATGAGATTGCCGAGCTGATTGAGGACGGCGACGTCAAGGTGCACATCGAAAAGGCGTTCGCGCTGGACGATGTCGCGCAGGCCCACGAACTGCTGGAAGGCGGGCACGTGCGCGGCAAGCTGGTGCTAGATTGTCGATGAGGGTTCCTGATCGGCCGGTTGATCCTGGCTGGCCGATGGTTCTCCTCCCTCTTTCTCCTTGCGCTCCTTGCGGGCCTGGGGCGGTACCAGGCTGATCAGGATCCAGTCGTTTTCCGGTTTCAGGTCTTTCATGCTGCAAACCGGGGCGACGTGTTCCTTGCTGTCGAACGTGAACAGCACCAGGGCCTGGTTCTGGTATTTGTTCAGGAACTCCTCGTAACCGAATTCCTCACTCAACTGGGTGGTCTTTACGGTGTAGCCCTGGCTCACCAGACTGGCCAGCTTGGCGTAGCTGACGCCATCGAACAGGCCCCGGGTCATCTGTATTTTTTCAGCCGTCTGATGCCGGGCCTTCTGGTCCTGATCACCTTCGGCCAGGCTGAACACGCACTTGTTTCCGAACCAGTCCAGGAAGTGGTACGTGGCCAGTGAGTTCATGTGCTTGTACGGGGAGATCACCAGCAGCTTACCGATGCCTGTCAGGTCCAGATGGGTCGATGCATGCTCGGAAACCGGGTTGCCGAAGTACACCTGCAGGTTCTCCATGCGGGCCTGACGGACGTTTTCCCAGTTGGTGTCCGCCAGGGTCACGGGCACCTCATACTTTTTCAGGGCCATGCCAATCATACGGGCCACCGGATTGGCGCCCAGGATCAGGAAGCCGTATTCCGCTGGTTCCGCGACCTTCAATAGGCGGGCAACCGGCCGTGCGGTGAGGCTCTGCAGAGTAACGGTGGCGATAATCAGCATAAACACCAGGGGTACCAGGGCGCCGGCACTCTCATAACCCAACTTCTGCAGCTGGAAAGCGAACAGCGCTGACACCGCGGCCGCGACGATGCCCCGGGGGGCGATCCAGCTCAGAAATAGCTTTTCCCGCAAGTTCAGGTTGGTGCCGATGGCCGACAGGAAAATACTCAGGGGGCGGGCTACCAGCATCAGCAGGGCCAGCACAGCCACCAGGCCCCAACCCAATTCGGCAATCGCCGCAAACTCAACTCGCGCCGCCAGAATAATGAACAGGGCGGATATCAGCAGAACGCTCAGGGATTCCTTGAACTCGAGGATGCTCTCTATAGGCACCTGCTTCATGTTGGCCATCCAGATGCCCATGATGGTCACGGTCAGCAGGCCAGACTCATGGGCCAGTTCGTTCGAAATGGCATAGACGCCGAGCATGAAAGTGAGTGTGCCAGCGTTATGCAGGTACTGCGGAATCCAGTGCTTGCGCAATACGATGCCGTTGAGATACCCGGCCACGGCACCGATCACAAAACCCACAGCCAGGGTTTTTCCAAAGATATACAACGAGTGGCCAAACACGTTGCCCTGGCCCCAGGAGACAATCCCCTCGAATACCAGAACCGCCAGCAGAGCGCCAACGGGGTCAATGATGATGCCTTCCCAGCGCAGTATGTTGGCCAGTTTCGAATCGGGTCGCACGGAGCGCAGCAGCGGCGCGATAACCGTCGGGCCGGTGACAATCGAGATGGCGCCAAACAGCAGGGCGACTGCCCAGGAGACATCCAGAAGCCAGCGGGCAGCCAGGGTGCCGATGATGCAGGTGACGATAGAACCGACCGGAATGAGGTTGCGGACCATTTTGCCATGGCCCCGTATCTCCTCGTAGCGCAGGGTCAGGCTGCCCTCAAACAGGATGATGGCAACGGCCAGGGAAATGACCGGGAACAGCAGGTCCCCGAAAACCACTTCCGGGGACAGGAAGCCGAGAACAGGCCCGGCGGCAATGCCGCCAGCCAGCAGGAACAGGATGGCGGGCATACGCACGCGCCAGGCAAGCCACTGGCAGAACAATGATAAAACGCCAATGCTGGCAAGAAGCAGGACAGTGCTGACTGGCATAATGGTTTCAGTTCCGTTGATCTATTGGTTGGCGCGCCGGGCAATCCGGTTCAGGAGTCGGGAAGCCGCAAATAAACCGAAGCTGGCGGTCACCGGGCTGGCGGCGCCAAAGCCGGAGGCGCAATCCAGGCGCACCGGACCGTCGGTGGCCGGTTTCTGCAGGCACACTTCCCCGTCTCCGGCAGGATACGTCAGCTGCTCGAGGGAGTATACGGCCTCAATGCCAAAGCGCCGCTTTGGATTCCGGGAAAAGCCATATTCCCGCCGCAGAAGGTTTCGAACCTTGGCCAGCAGTGGGTCCTGGGTTGTTTTGCTGAGGTCTGCCACCTGGATCTGAGTGGGGTCGATCTGTCCGCCTGCGCCGCCGGCACAGACCAGAGGAATTTTCCGGCGCTGGCAGTGGGCAATCAGGGCGGCCTTGGCTTTGACGCTGTCGATGGCGTCGATCACCCCGGTCATGTCTTCGGTGATCAGCTCGCTGACGTTCTTCGTGGTCAGGAAGCCGAAATGCACCCGAATGTCGGCTTCCGGGTTGATCGCCCGCAACCGGTCTGCCATGGCGTCGGTTTTGGTACGGCCGTACTGGCCTTCCAGGGCGTGGAGCTGGCGGTTGGTGTTGGACACACAGACATCGTCCATGTCGATCAGGGTGATGGTACCAACGCCACTTCGGGCCAGGGCTTCAGCGGCCCAGGACCCGACCCCGCCAAGACCGACCACAGCAATATTGGCGTGACGAAAGGCTTCCAGGGCCCGGCGCCCGTAGAGTCGTTCGATGCCACCAAAGCGGAAAGCGTAATCGTCGGCGTTCATGGTGTCCCCGTGCAGGTCCGGTCGCAGACCGGACAGAATCAAAGATCGCAATTGTAACCCAGTGACCGCACAGACAAAAAAGGACCATAAAAAAAGCCACGCAGGGCGTGGCTTTCAAAGTGCCCAGTCCGACGGGGAGCTGGGCGGGACTAGTTCAGAGACACTAATCAACGTGATCATTATCAATGGCCAGTGCATTCACCTGAAGGTCACAAGCTGTCATTGATCGGTCATTTCCGGCCAGGCCTTGGGAGCACTGGCCGGATAGCGGATCACGCGGCCCAGTGGTCGTCCGAGAACGCCATCAGGCTGTCCTTGCCACTCTGAATGTCACCCAGCAGCCAGTCGACTTCCGGAAGCAGCCTTTCAAAGTAGAAGCGGGCAGAGACAACCTTGCTCTCGAGCAGGGGCTTGTTGCCTTCGCCGGCGGCAAGCTGTTCGTTGGCAACGTTTGCCATCCTGGACCAGAGGTAACCGATGACCGTCAGCGCCATCAGGCGCAGATACGGTGTCGCGGCGGCGCCCGCCTGCTCCGGATCTTTCGGTGCGTTGCTGGCCAGCCACATGGTGGCTGTCTCAAGCGCCTTCATGGCGTTTTTCAGCTCTTCACGGTGCGGCGCTTCCGGATTGTCCTTCAGATATCCGCTCAGGGTGCCAAAGAGGGTGCGCACCAGCTGGCCGCCTTTCAGACTCAGCTTGCGGCCCACGAGGTCCATGGCCTGAATGCCGTTGGTGCCCTCGTAGATCCTGGCGATCCGGCCGTCACGAACCAGCTGCTCCAGCGGCCAGTCGGTGGTGAAGCCCGAGCCACCCAGTACCTGCAGCCCGGTGTTGGCGTTGTTGAAGCCTTCGTCTGTCAGGAACGACTTCACCACCGGGGTAAGCAGTTGAACCAGATCGTCCGCGGATTCCCGAACGGTCTCGTCTGGATGGGCGACAGAGAGATCCAGTTGGTGGCCAGCAAACAGGGCCAGAGCACGCATGCCCTCGTTCAGAACTTTCTGGCGCATCAGCATTCGGCGTACATCCGGATGCACGATGATCGGGTCTGCGGGACCATCGGGGTTCTTCGGGCCGCTCAGTGAACGGCTCTGCAGGCGCTCACGGGCAAAGCCGAGGCTTTCCTGGTAGGCCATTTCGGCCAGGCCCAGGCCCTGCATACCAACCATCAGGCGCGCCTCGTTCATCATGGTGAACATGGCACGCATACCATCGTTCGGCTCGCCGACAAGCCAGCCTTTGGCGCCCTCGAAGTTCATGACGCAGGTTGCAGAACCCTTGATGCCCATTTTGTGCTCAAGGCCGCCACAGAAGGCCGGGTTTCGCTCCCCGGATTCCGGCAGGAACTTGGGTACCACAAACAGGGAAATGCCCTTGGTGGTATCCGGCGCGCCGGGCAGCTTGGCCAGAACCAGATGCACGATGTTGTCCACCAGGTCGTGTTCGCCCCCGGTAATCCAGATCTTGGTACCTTCGATGGCGTAGCTGCCGTCATCGTTCGGGTTGGCGCGGGTGCGAATCAGGCCAAGATCTGTGCCGCATTGGGGTTCGGTCAGGCACATGGTGCCGGTCCACTCGCCGGAGATCAGTTTTTCCAGATAGATGTTTTTCAGTTCGTCCGACCCGTGTGCGTGCAGGGCACTGATGGCGCCATGGGTCAGGCCCGGATACATGCCCAGGGAGAGGTTGGTGGAGCAGACCATTTCGTCCACCACGAACTTCAGGGTGTGGGGCAGGCCCTGGCCGCCGTATTCAAGCGGTGCGTCCAGCGCTGTCCAGCCGCCCTCAACGAACTTCTTGTAGGCATCCTTGAATCCTTCGGGCGTTTTCACCGAGCGGGTCTCGGGATCGTAGGTACAGCCTTCCCGGTCGCCGACCTGGTTGGTGGGCTGGATGACTTCTGCGGCGAGCTTGCCAGCCTCGTCAATAACCGCGGAAATCAGATCCGGGGTGGCATCTGCGTATTTTTCCAGCTCATGCAGCCGGTCTGCGCCCAATACATCAAACAACAGAAAGCGAAGGTCATTCGCCGGAGCCTGGTATTGCATGGATACTCTCCTACGTGCGCTTTTTTTACTGGAGTTCTGCCCGGAACGGCAGGACCCCGAAGATGATTTGAACACTGGTTTCATACGCCTGTTTTAATGCGCTGGTTCACCGTTTTGGGCAGTCCGGACGATAGAATTTTCGTATGTCCTCCTGAACCAAGGAGGTATCAAATGAAACAAGTGTTGATAGCCGGGGTTTCCGGCGCAATCGGTGGCGCTTTGGCAAGCCGGTTGCTTGAGCGTGATTCCCAAACCAGGGTGATCGGGTTGTGCCGTGATCCGGAGAATGCGCCGGACGCTTTGCGCAGCCATCAGCGCATCACTTTGCTGCCCTGGGATGCCGAAAGCAGTGCCGCGCCCGGTGCGATTGCCGAGGCACTGGAATCGCTGCTAAACAGGGAGGATGGGATTGATAGCTTTATTTATGCCGCGGGGCTGCTTCACGGGCCGGATATGTTCCCGGAGAAGCGCCTTGAAGACCTCGATCCGCAGAGTATGGCGCGTGCGTTTGCTGTCAACGCAACCGGTTTCGGATTGCTGACCCAGGCGCTATTGCCATGGCTGCGACATCGGGCATTCAAACGGGTGGTGGCTATTTCCGCCAAGGTTGGCTCGATAACCGACAACGGGTTTGGCGGCTGGTATGCCTATCGTAGTTCAAAAGCGGCGCTGAATATGCTCGTTCGCAACCTGTCCATTGAGTTGCCGCGCCGGTGCAAGCCGCTAGCCTGCGTATCCCTGCATCCTGGCACGACCGAATCGGCGTTGAGCGAACCGTTCAGCCAATCTCTCGCCAAGCTTAACGTGCATACTCCAGAGGAGACGGCTACCAACCTTCTGGAGGTGCTCGATGGACTGGGGGAAGACGATAACGGAAAGTTTCTGAGCTGGGATGGTACAGAGCTGCCCTGGTAGTTCGGGCAACCCTGGTGTCGGCTACAAAAAAGGGGCGATTTCCATCGCCCCTTTTTCGTGTCCGTCATTCGGCGGAAGGTTACCGAATAAAGGGATTGAGCATCCGGGTAAAGGTGCCCGTGAGCTTCACCGGAGCACTCAACACGGAGAGTGTTATACAGTCCTCGCAACCAACCGCTACGGGCTTGTGTTCGTCCTCATCGTTCAGGACCACGAAATCCCACTGGTTAAACACCCCTTTCTGGTCTGCAAACGCACCCTGAAGGACGATGGTCGTTTCCTCGCCGCGATGCGTGTGGGCAGGCGCTTTGCCGCCGGCAGCGAGTTTCTGGAGTACAACCTGTTCTTTCTGACCGGGGAACCGGTCGGTGATGTCCAGGACGCTCACATCACCCAGCTGGCGCTTCCACGGCAAGCTGTTGAGATCTTCGCCCAGTAGCTTCTGCAGGGCGCTGACCCTCGGGGCAGCCGCTGCTGCCGGCTCAGCTGCCGGCTCGCTGTCGATCTTTGAAAGAATGCTGTCGAACATGCTTTCAGAGACACTCACCTTTGGCTGCTGCTCCATCATCACAGCCCCAAGGCTATCAAGCGTGTCCACACGGCTGCGGCAGTGGGAACACTTGTCCAGGTGGAGCTTGATGCACAGGGCATGGGGCTCGCTCAGGTTACCTGCGCTGTACTCCATCAGGCTCAGGCTGTCGGGATGGTGCCGTGTCATACGTTCTGGTCCTGCAAAATCACTTTCAGTTTATTCAATGCCAGGCGAACCCGGCTTTTCACCGTGCCAAGAGGAATGTCCAACTCGTCCGCAACCATCTGGTGCGACTTGTTTTCCATGTACACTTTGGCAATGACCGTAATCTGTTCTTCCGGCAGATGACTCAGGGATTCCCTGATTCGCCGTTCGGACATGAGACGGTGCAAAGAAGTGACCGGCTCGTTTTCGTTCTCACCCGGAATCTGCCAAAGGTCTTCTGTCTCGACCGGCATTTCAGCACTGGTACGCTGCATCTTTCTCAGCATATCGATTCGCTGGTTCCGGGCGATGGTGAAAATCCAGGTTGATGCCGCCGCCTTGCGCCAGTCGTAGAGGCATGAGCGTCTCCAGATCGACACGAATACTTCCTGCACGAGCTCTTCCGCATGACTCGCCAGACCGTTCGCCATGGCGTAGTACTTGATTTGCGGGCCAAAATGCTCGAACAGCGCGTGGTACGCTTCGCGGTCCTGGTTCTTGCCCACTTTCTGCAGCATTTGGCTCCATTGGTCCTTGCGGCCCTCGGAACTTGCTGGCTTTTGATCCAGTGTGGTCACCGGACGCTCCTTGACAGTCGCATGATTTGAGCTTGTTCTGGTCATCATTCTATGCACTCGTCCCGGGTTTGTCAGTGTCTAGGTTTACGGATCGGTGAATCAGGTGGATCAGCCTGTGTGGAAAAAAACACAGAAAGCTGGCACCAGCGACGGTTTTTGATCGTCTCGCAGGTGATTGCCGGAATCGGCAGAGCGGTCTAGTCTGAGCAATAAATCGACTCCGGACGACAAACACCTCCATGAATGCTCCCGGCTTTACCGGAAACCTGCCCGTTATCCGGGCGCACTATGCGGATATCCTCTGCCAGTTGGCGGAGGACCGTGGCCTGCAGCGGTCCCGGCTATTGTCGGCTTCCGGTATTCGCCCATCCATGCTTGGTCATCCGGACAATTTCATTACTGTCGAGCAGTTCAGTGCCCTGTGTCGCGAAACGCTTGTCCAGAGTGGTGATCCAGCCCTCGGGCTTGAGTTTGGAAAGCGGCTGAAGTTTACGACCCACGGCTCGCTGGCCCAGGCAGCCATTAGTTGCGATACCCTTGAGCAGGCGCTTACGGTACTGATCAAATATTTCCAGATCCGCTTTGTCTACATGAGCCTTTCGTTCTTCGTGGAGGAACATGAGGCCGTGATCCAGCTGGACCTGGCGCACAGCATTGAGGACCTGTACCGGTTCAATGTTGATGTGGTGATGGCGTCACTGATGGATGTGAATCTCCTGCTTTTCGGCCATCGGCTACTGGATGGCGGGCGATGCCTGCTGGATTTTCCTGAGCCTGACGATCTCTCGGCCTATAGACAGCTGTTTGGAAGCCAGATTGCGTTTGGCAGTGGCGTGAACCAGCTGCGGTTCAAACGGGTTTTTCTCGACTCCCCCATGTCACTGTCGAATCCGGTGACCCGTCGGATTGCCGAAGCCCAGTGTCAGGAGGAAATGCGATTCATAGAGGGTTCCACGTCGGTTTCGGACCGGGTGGTGCGCCTGCTCGAGACGGGGCGAAGCCAGCGGTTACCGGCCCTGGAGGATGTGGCGGAACACCTGAAAATGTCCACCAGGACGCTGCGCAGACAGTTGGCCTCCGAAGGGGTGCGATTCCAGCAATTGCAGGATTCCATTCGCCACCGCCGAGCCCTTGAACTGCTGCGCCGCAATGAGCTGAGCATTGATGAGATGGCCGACGCTCTGGGCTACAGTGACCCCTCCAACTTTGGCCGTGCCTTCCGCAAGTGGGAAGGCGTTTCTCCCAGTGCCTGGCGTCGGGAGCATCAGTAACTCTGACGAGAACTATTCCTCGAGGTAGGTATAACCATCCAGGCCGGCGGCCAGCTCTGCCATAAGCGCGGCCTGGGTTTCCGCTGCCAGGGCGGAGGCGGCAAACTTGCCCCTGTAGGCCTCCATCAGGGCCTCGGGTTCAAAGTTCACATAGCGCAACACCTTGGCGACGGTGTCCCCGGTGATGGGGGCGCTGATCTCGTAACCGCCTTCTGGCGTCAGGCGGACATCCACGGAATGGGTGTCGCCGAACAGGTTGTGCATATCGCCAAGAATTTCCTGATACGCGCCGGTCATGAAAAAGCCCATCAGCAAAGGCTCGCCCGACCGTTCTTCGGGTAAGGGCAGGGTTGTTTCGGTGCCCTGGCCATCGACGTAGCGGTCGATACGCCCGTCTGAATCGCAGGTAATGTCCTGGATAACTGCCCGCCGGTTCAGGGGGCGATCCAGGCCGTTGATCGGCATAACCGGGAAGATCTGATCAATGCCCCAGACATCGGGCAGTGACTGGAACAGGGAAAAATTAACGAAGAGTTTTTCCGCCAGTTTCTCATTGAGTTCGTCGATAATTTCCCGGTGAGCCCGGTTGCTGCTGTCCAGCTGATCCCGGAGCAGTCGGCAGCAGCGGGTGTACAGAGTTTCAGCATCCGCCCGCTCCTGGAGCGACAGAACGCCGTGGGCGAACTGGGCGTGAACATCGGCCATGGCGTGGAGTACGTCATGGTAGATCTCAGCCAGTGAGCGGGGGGTGTTTGTGTCCTGCAGGCTTTCAAGGTCGCGCCAGAGATCGTGCAGCGGCGCAGAGGCGGTGGCCCCCGGTTGTTGCGGTGTCCGGTTTTCCGGTGCTTCGTGGTCGATCACGTTGGTCACAAGCACGGAGTGATGCGCGGTCAGGGCTCTGCCGGATTCGCTGATCAGATCCGGGTGAGGCGTACCGTGGCGATCACACTCTGCCTGCAAAACATGCACGACATTGTAGGCATATTCGTAAACGCTGTAGTTCATGGAGCAGCTACTGCGTGAGCGAGTGCCCTCGTAATCCACGCCCAGGCCACCGCCGATGTCCACCGTGCCAATTGGGGCCCCCATCTGGCGCAACTCGCTGTAGAAGCGTGCACATTCCCGGAGACCGGTCTGGATGTCACGGATGTTGGCAATCTGGGAGCCAAGATGGAAGTGCAAAAGTTGCAGGGTGTCCAGGGCACCCGCCTCGCGCAGGGTGTCGACGACATCCAGGACCTGGCTGGCAGACAGTCCGAATTTCGACTTTTCACCACCTGTGTTCTGCCAGTTGCCTTTGCCGATGGTGGCCAGCCGGGCCCGAACTCCGATCAGCGGTGAAACGCCCAGGCTTTTTGCCTCTTCCAGGATGAGTGGCAGTTCCGATTTTTTCTCGACCACGATGAACACCCGGTGGCCGAGAGTCTGCCCAATCAGGGCCAGACGGATGTACTCCCGGTCCTTGTAACCATTGCAGACAATCACCGATCCGGGTTGCTGGGACATTGCCAGCACCGCCATCAGCTCTGGCTTGCTGCCTGCTTCAAGCCCGATCTGGCCGTTGGAGGCGGCGGGCTCGGCAGCCAGCAGCTCTTCGACCACGCGGCGCTGCTGATTGACCTTGATGGGGTAAACCGCCGTGTAGCCGCCCTGGTAGGCGTGCTCCTCTGCAACCTTGTTGAAGGCATTGCAGAGTTTGTTAACGCGGTCGTGCAGGATGTCAACGAAGCGCACAAGTACCGGCAACTGGACCCCGGACTCGGTCAGCGTCCGGGTCAGTTCGGGCAGATTGATGCGGGCCGGGCTGTGGCCACGATCCGGGCGGATGAGCACCTGGCCCTTATCATTGACACCAATGTAGCCATCGCTCCAGTGGGCAATGTTGTAGACCTTGTGGGCCGGTGTGGCGCTGGCTTCGCTCATGCTTGCTATCCTGTCAGGAAACACTGGCCGCCATTGTATGGATTCCCATCCCCGGCTAAAAGCATCGGCTGCGGAAAATACATGGCGTTTCACCGCGATTATCGCTTTAGCTCACGGTAGGGCATCCCTACAATACGCCCTTTCAATTCAGCCCATGGCCCACAGCGGGAGGCAAGACATGACAGCACTCAATGACGGCTGGTTTACCGAGGTATTCCAGGATCAGGGAACCGCGTTCTCCCTGCAGGTGAAAAAGAAGCTCCATGAGGAACAGACGCCGTTCCAGAAACTGGAAATCTACGAGACCGAGACCTTTGGCAACCTGATGGTTCTGGATGGCTGCGTGATGCTGACCACCCGCGATAACTTCCTGTACCACGAAATGATGACCCATCCGGCCCTGTTCACCCACCGGGACCCCAAAAAGGTGGTGATTGTCGGCGGCGGTGACTGTGGCACCCTGAAAGAGGTGCTCAAGCATCCGGGCGTTGAGGAAGCCTGGCAGGTGGAAATCGACGAGCGGGTAACCCGCATGTCGGAAAAATATTTTCCGGAGCTTTGCGAAGCGAACAGTGACCCGCGCGCCAATTTCTTCTTCGGAGATGGTATCCAGTGGATGCGGGACATTGAGCCGAACAGTGTCGACCTCATTATTATCGACAGCACCGATCCTGTCGGCCCGGCCGAAGGCCTGTTTGCCCTGGATTTTTACCGGGATGCCATGTTGGCGCTTCGAGAAGGCGGCATTATTGTCCAGCAGAGCGAATCACCGCTGCTGCACACCGACAGCATCATCAAGGGCATTCACGAGGACATGCGTAAGGCCGGATTCGAGCATGTGCAGACCATGCCATTCCCGCAACCGGTCTACCCCACCGGCTGGTGGAGCTGCACCATGGCCAGCAAGGAAAACCCGATCAAATACTTCCGCGAGGAAGATGCCAACAACCGGCCGTTCGTGACCCGATACTATAATTCCGGGGTTCATCACGGTGCCCTGGCGATGCCCCAGTTCATGGTGGATGCACTGGAAGATGAGGTCCGTCCGGAAGAAGGTTAAGGGGAAAGCGGGCAGACAAAGCAGACAAAAAAAGGGCGCCAGATGGCGCCCTTTTTCGTTGCTCGTGTCAACGATTACTGCTTGCCGCTGACAAACTCCGGATAGGCTTCCATGCCGCACTCGGACAGATCCACACCTTCGTACTCGTCTTCCTCGGAAACCCTGATGCCCATGACGGCTTTCAGGATGCCCCAGACGATCAGGCTGGTGACGAACACCCAGATGAAGATGGTGAGCATGCCGACCAGCTGACCCATGAAGGTAGCGTCTGCGTCGGACAGGAGAACCGCGAAGATACCCCAGATACCCACCACGCCGTGGACAGAGATGGCACCGACCGGGTCGTCAATGCGCAGCTTGTCCATGGTTACGATGGAGAAGACAACCAGGGTGCCGCCAATGGCGCCGATGATGGTGGCCAGCAGGGGAGAAGGATCCGCCGGCTCTGCAGTGATGGCAACCAGGCCAGCCAGGGCACCGTTCAGGGCCATGGTCAGGTCCGCTTTGCCGAACATCAGGCGTGCCACGATCAGGGCGGCAATCAGGCCACCGGCTGCAGCTGCGTTGGTGTTCAGGAACACGTTGGCAACTTCGTTGGCGACACCGATGCCACCCAGCTTCAGGGTGGAGCCGCCGTTAAAGCCGAACCAGCCCATCCAGAGGATGAAGGTACCAAGCGTTGCCAGGGGCAGGTTGGCGCCCGGGAAGGCACGGATTTCGCCTTTGGCGCCGTACTTGCCTTTACGGGCACCGAGGAGAAGAACGCCTGCCAGGGCCGCTGCTGCGCCTGCCATGTGAACGATACCGGAACCGGCGTAGTCGCTGTAGCTCAGCTCGTACATGCCGAATACCGCGTCGCCGTTCCAGGTCCAGGAACCCTGCATCGGGTAGATGAAGCCACACATAACGATGGCGAAAGCCAGGAAGGCCCAGAGCTTCATGCGCTCAGCCACGGCGCCGGAAACGATGGACATGGCGGTTGCAACGAAAACAACCTGGAAGAAGAAGTCAGAAGCGCCACTGTATTCGCCCATGTCGCCGAAGCCGGCTTCAGTGGAGGCTGCAATAACGCCCGCGATCGCTGCGTCGTCCATCTCGGCAACGGTTGTTACACCGCTCAGGAAGATACCGCCGTCGTACATGATGTCGTAGCCGACAATCAGGTACATGGTACAGGCGACCGCAAACAGGGCCACGTTCTTGGTCAGGATTTCAGTGGTGTTCTTGGCACGCACCAGGCCGGCTTCCAGCATGGCAAAGCCAGCGGCCATCCACATGACCAGGGCACCGCAAATCAGGAAGTAAAAGGTATCCAGCGCATACTGGAGTTCAAAAATGTGATTAAGATTGCTTTCCATATGAAGCCCTCCGCACGAGGCTTTTCAGGTTATAAATTTTTTTGCGTTGGCTGATCGAAAAATCAGAGCTGGTTCAGACCGCTTCTTCGCCGGTTTCGCCAGTCCGGATCCGGATGGCTTGAGCCAGTTCAGTCACGAAGATCTTGCCGTCACCGATCTTGCCGGTGTTGGCCGCCTTGGTGATGGACTCGATAACTTGGTCCAGAAGGTTGTCGCCGATAGCAACTTCCACCTTCACCTTGGGCAGGAAATCCACCACGTATTCCGCGCCACGATAGAGTTCTGTGTGGCCTTTTTGCCGACCGAAGCCTTTGACTTCAGTGACGGTTACGCCTTGAACGCCAATCTCGGATAATGCCTCACGGACATCGTCCAATTTGAAAGGCTTGATGATCGCTGTCACAAGTTTCATTGCTTTCTCCTTGGTAAAGCCGTCTCAACAGTGAGGGCCCGTCGGCCGGTTGTTGAGCTCGGGATGCTGCCACCTCGCACACCAATCGTGCGGATTGCGTACGAGAGCTTTAGCATCGGGTATGCCAACGCAAAAAAATATATTTAAAACAACAGGCTACGATATCCGCGTACCAGAATGGCGCAAAGTTGTGCACCAAAATGAAGCGGGTAGCCGGCCAGTGAGCCAAATTGGAGCGGGCTGCCTGACCGTTCGACCGCTATTATAGGGCCGACCGCCTACAGTATGGCAGGGGCTGCGGTGTGATACACTCCTGCAAACCGGTAACAGGCCCTCTCTTTTAGTCGAAGCCGGATATTTCAGAAATGTGTGAGGTGATGTGTGAAAGGTCCACAGGATATTTTTGCTCAGCTGCAGGGCCAGTTTGGCCAGTTTGTACCGGACATGGCCCGCGCTGCACGGGAAGATTTTGAAACCCAGGCCCGGGCCACCGTGATGTCCGTCCTGTCCCGCCTGGAGTTGGTAACGAGGGAAGAGTTCGACGCCCAGCAGGCGGTCCTGCTGAAGACCCGTGAAAAGGTGGACGCACTCGAGAAGCGGGTAGCCGAACTGGAAAATTCCCTGCCAAAACAGTAAACCACGGACACGCCCGGCAGGACGCCGGGCAAGCAGTTCCGGTCATTACCATGGAAGGTTGTCATGCTTGCTATCGTTCATTCCCGCGCCACCATTGGCGTGTCGGCGCCCGCCGTTACCGTTGAAGTCCATCTCTCAGGCGGCTTGCCTGCGCTCTCGATTGTGGGGCTGCCGGAAACCGGTGTAAGGGAGAGCAAAGAGCGTGTTCGCAGTGCCCTTCTGAACGCCGGGTTCGAGTTCCCCGCCCGGAGAATCACCATTAATCTTGCCCCTGCCGACTTGCCCAAAGAGGGTGGTCGCTTTGATCTGCCTATTGCCCTGGGCATTCTGGCGGCCTCGGGCCAGATTCCGGCCGAGAGCCTTTCGGACTGCGAATTTCTCGGCGAATTGTCCCTTGATGGTGCATTGAGGCCGCTTAAAGGCGTGCTGCCGGCGGTATTAGCCGCCCGGCAGGAGCAACGAAACCTGCTGGTTCCCCAGGGCAATGCCGAGGAGGCGGCCCTGGCCAGCCAGGGTGACGTTCTGGCTTCCGGCCACCTGCTGGCCGTGTGCGAGCACCTGAGTGGCCGCGCCCGCCTGGTGCCGGTGCCCAGGTCCTCGCTGGAACAGGCGCCGGGCAGCAACAGGGAAGTGCCGGACCTGTCGGATGTCCGTGGTCAGCGAGTTCCCCGCCGTGCACTGGAAGTGGCTGCGGCAGGCAGCCACAATCTGCTGTTCTTCGGCCCACCGGGAACCGGCAAGAGTATGCTGGCCAGTCGTTTGCCCGGCATTCTTCCGGGGCTGGATGATGGCTCCGCCATGGAAGTCGCCAGCGTGCATTCGGTGGCCGGGCTGCCGATTCGGGCCGGGGGCTGGCGCCAGCCGCCTTTCCGGGCGCCCCATCATACCGCTTCAGCGGTGGCCCTGGTGGGCGGCGGCTGTAAGAAACACGAATAGTTTAGAATATTTATGAATAGATTAGACTGGTGTAGACCTTGTTCGCATCGGCCTAATCTATGTCACCAAAAATCAAACACTTTCCTTCTGGAAAATGGCGGGTTCTGTTTGGCGGCTACGTCCAGCTTGGCACCGCCCCAATTCCTGAGCACACTTACTACGTACCTCTCGGAAAAATTCCTGAAGAAGGATCTACCTCTGACATAGGCTTTAGGTATGCAAAGGCAGGTTTGGGAGATCTTCCATTAATTACGCCAGGCACCGTTTTTGAGGATGGAGTAAGGACGGAGGCTGATGTTCATCAGTCCTTCAGTCTGGATATTCGGACTGGTCAAGAAGCACACAAGCAGGAACGCACGCTGAGCCAGTTTCTGGACGCCTTCACGGTCGAGAACGATCCTTTCGGCTATTTCGAGTCGCTGAGGTTGGCTGCAAAAAGTTTGAAACCACTAGCCGACGCCCCAGTAGTCGTCTTCAGAGCAACAGCTCCGGATTGTTGGGTCGTAGCCGCTGCCGCTGAGTGGTACCGGTATATGTATGGCCAATCAGATTACCTTGCCCACACCTTCTTGATGCCTACTTTTCAGGACTTAGAAAACAGGCTGGTTGTGAGTGATCGAACCGGAATGGTTCCAAGAGTAAAGGTCGACCATCCGTTACTTCCAGAGGTTGATGAGGTGTTGGCCCTAGTGCCGAGAACCAAAGTTCCCGACAGATTCGCTCCGCTGTACACATCGATAAAACTAGCATCCGAAGGAACGGGTGATTTAGCTCAACGCAACGCGCTTTATGCGGCACAATCCATTCGGGCGTCTGTTTCCGATGGTCGCTCCAGACCTTGTTGGCTTCGTTTTGGTCATCCCTATCCGAATAAGGTAAGGCCAGTTAAAGGCAAGGGCCTCAAGGGAACGCTCAAGGCAGTAGATAATGACTGTGAAGAAATGCCATGTGTTATCTTTTTAACTTCGATCGAACGGCATCCGCACCCACCGGAACTTCCTTACTGCATTTTGGAACGGGAGAATGATGGCAACTCTCTAGCCAAAACTGGAGGAGATAAGCCTCTGCCCTGCGATGATTCCGAGATACAGATAGCACCCAGTTATGAGGCGGTTGCAGATGGCGACACGGAATCTAAGACTATTACGCCAGATACCAACCCAAGGGCTGGGCAGGTTGCTGCAAGATACGAAGGCGCACTGTTTGACGACACTGGCGCTCCGCCCATCATAAAGCTTGAGCGCACGGGGCATCCGGACCCATCATTGATTAGGCGCGTCCAAAAGCATGATTTTATTATTGACTCTGGAGAGAAAACAACAAACCAGATTGAATCAAAAAATGGCGAAGCAGGGTCGGCATCGGTCGAGTCCAAGACCGATCTCGAGCGAGAAGATGCTGAGAGCTTGGTTGCTCTGATGGCCACGTTGAATAGTCTTGAAGTTGATGGAGAAATTCATGGGTTGAGGCCAGTCAATTACTTCCCTTCGGAATTAGCCATCAATGGCATAACCTTACAGCAATTCCCTCCGAGCACATGCTCTGAGCGTTGGTTACAGATGCCGGATCGTGATAACAAGAGACTCATTCTGGCAGTTCGTTTCGAGTACCGAAACAGCCTCTTTGTTATTTTGGACGCAGAACGCAAGGGAAGCGAATCATTCAGTTTCCTGCTTGCAAGATGCGACTTAGGTAAGACTGATAATGACAAAACCCTGGAGACCATCGTATGTGCTGCCGTCGAAAAGCTTCGCGAGGCCAAGGGAATACTCGGGAGCGCGAGAATTGAAGGCGGATTCATTAATGCGCAACCCCTTAAACATCAAAAGGAAGTTCACGACAGCATCGTCCGTGTTCGTTGCTCTTACGTTTTGAGCAAATTGGATTCGTTAATTAGTGCTCACCCGAAAGGCATAGTTAATTGATTTATCACTAAGAAGTTAGGTTAGACATCAAAAATACTCCTTGATATGGCACATTTATAGCAAGCACCAAAACCACCCGCTCAAAAACATTCCGCCTATGAGAGAGCCGGAATGCTAGCCCGTATTTCTCTTGAGGCCCCATCAAGTCTCGCAGACGGGGCAGATTACCGCCATGACCGCTCATTTTTGGCCACAAACGCTTAAAAATCGATCAATTCCTGTTGTCCAGGCGAACCACCCCGTTCCCCCATTGAGTCGGGCCGGGGGAGCCCGAGCATCTAGCCCGGAACCACTCGGCGCACCAGGTCAGAGAGTTCGTCTTTGTAAGGGTAGGCGTCACTTGTAAACATCCCTGTTTCAGTTGCACCGCTGATTAGGGTTTTCCGTCAGAAAAACAACGTGTCAACAAATAGCAAAATGTTTCGATACGTTAAAGATGTGTTGTTTTGTAAGCTTGCTTGCATGGCAAACTAATCGTGGTCTAGCTTGGATTGAACAGGAATTAACCAGTTCTCCAAGGAGCGGTTTTATGACTCGCACATCCCTTATTTTTGTTTGCTTCACGCTCATCTCGCCTGCCGTCCTCGCCGATAGGCCGCACGCAGTGCCTGACCGCGCATCATCCATTGAGCAGTTCTCCGGGGCAGTCAACGCCCGACAGGCAGATCCATCTTCAGTTCAGTCCCGACAGTCGGTGACAAACGAGAGATCAAAGCAACCAAAGGTTCCGCTGCCGGCTTCGTCAGCAAGAGCAACAGCGCCTGACAAGTCTATTGAGAAACGCAAAGCGCCAAAGATCAAAGCGCGAGCCGTCATCGCCAACCCGAACTCCTGAAGCTCGCGCCCGTCACGACGGACGCTTTTTTGTGAATAAGCCCAAAACACAAGGAGGTGACTCATGTCATTCCGCACTCAGGTTTTGTCTTGTCTGATCGCAAGTACTGCGCTTGCATCAGCTGCCCAGGCCAACATCCGGGATTATTACGAAGAGCCTGGACTGAATCCGTTCAAGGAAACCATCAACCAGAATTTTGGGGAAGAGATCGACCCATTCTCTGGTCAACTGCAACTGAGCTATACGGATCTCGTCGTGCCCGGTAATGGTGGCTTCGATATCCGCATCAATCGAATTTACAACAACCCTCAAGACGCCTTTTTGCCCTACAGCCCTTATGGCTATGGTTGGAGCATGCATTTTGGCCGCATTGCCGTTTCAGACAGCAACGCTGATAAGGTTTGCAGTCAGAACCTGTTTTCAGTGGATGTGCTCGACAACCCCTCTCTGGAGCTGGCCGACGGTAGCCGCCAGTTGCTGGTACTCGCGGATCAACACGGCCCTGAGCTAATCACCAAACAGTGGTGGAGTGCTAATTGCAACGGCAACAACGATGTGATCGTGAAGTCACCGGATGGCACCACCTACACCATGGATTACCGGGCCAACGACTCTGAGGGCCTGAAGATCTACGCGACCCGCATCGAGGATGCCAACGGCAACTGGATGACCATTGACTACAACACCAATGCGTTCAGCATCACCTACATTGAGTCGATTTCGACCAGTGACGGGCGCTCGGTCAATTACAGTTATGCGAATACCGGAAGCGACAAC
>NZ_AGTR01000040.1 GCF_000235625.1 Marinobacter manganoxydans MnI7-9
CCTAGTGTCCCTTAACAAAAATTCGCATAGATAATTCTCCGATCCTGTATAATCTCACAAGTAGAGACAGGAGAAACAACCATGGCGCGAATAGCTAGACCCCTTGAAGTGAGCGACTCTGAACGAAAGGAGCTGGAGTCATGGTTGAGGCGACAACGCATGCCTGCCGCTGAACAGTTGCGAGCCCGTATCATTCTGCTGAGTACCGAAGGTCTTCCGGGCAGAGTGGTCGGTGAGCGCGTTGGCGTAACCTCCGAAACTGTGAATAAGTGGCGAAATCGTTTCAAAACACACAGGGTTGCGGGTCTGACTGATGCGCCCAGGACTGGCCGACCTCGAACTATAAATGATCAAAAAGTTACTGATTTAATTAATAAAACACTCAAAGAAAAACCAAAAAATGCCACTCACTGGTCAACGAGCTTGATGGCCAAAGAGACTGGATTAAGTGCGATGTCGGTGAGTCGAATTTGGCGAGCTTTTGGCTTGAAGCCGCATCGCCACGATACATTCAAGCTGTCTACCGACCCGCATTTTGTTGCCAAGGTTCACGATATCGTTGGTTTGTACATGAATCCACCAACGAAGGCGATGGTGCTGTGTGTTGATGAGAAGAGCCAGATACAAGCCATCAATCGAACACAGCCTGCGCTACCTCTGTCATTTGGACACACAGAAACCAGAACACATGATTACGTCCGGCACGGCACCACGACGTTGTTCGCTGCACTTGATATAGCAACCGGGGAAGTGATCGGCAGGCTACATCGCCGACACCGTGCAACGGAATTTCTGGCCTTCTTAAAAGAGATTGATCGCGCCGTTCCGCCGAATATGGACGTTCATCTCGTCATGGACAACTACGGCACACACAAAACAGCAAAGGTGCGTGCCTGGTTTGCCGCTAGACCTCGCTACCACGTGCATTTCACGCCGACTTCAGCGTCCTGGATTAATCAGGTCGAGCGGTTCTTCGGGTTGATTTCAGAGCGCTGGATCAAGCGAAATTCACATCGCAGTACACGAGAGCTTGAGAGCTCGATCAAAGACTATCTGAAGACTTACAACGAAGACCCGAAGCCCTTTGAATGGCATAAATCTGCCGACCAGATTATTGAGTCAATCGCCAGATTATCAGACAAGCTCAATAAGTAAGCGGACTTTTG
>NZ_AGTR01000039.1 GCF_000235625.1 Marinobacter manganoxydans MnI7-9
ATCTAGCAAGCTAGATCTGTTACCGCTCGACTTGCATGTGTTAAGCCTGCCGCCAGCGTTCAATCTGAGCCATGATCAAACTCTTCAGTTTAAATCATACAAGAATCCGAAGATTCTCTATTCTTGCTCAAGACAAAACTCAATTTCGACGAGTCACTGTCCTGATATTTCATATCCGAAATACCTCGGCCAGCGCCCACACGAATTACTTGGTCAACTTTTTAAAGAGCGTTTGAGCTGTTGCTCAATCAAGGCCGCGTATTCTACATCGTAGCGCCGCCTTGTCAACCGTTTATTTTCGATATTTTCCGTCTCCGGAAAGCGCCGAAAAATGACCCGGCTTACTGCTTGTTTCGAGGCGCGCATTCTACAGTGAATCGCTTGCCTGTCAACTGCTTTCTGAAGAATTTTGAAACTCATTTTCTTCAGCGCTTTCAAACAGTTATCTTTCGATTCCTCAGTCGCCTCAGCGGTGCTCCCCTCGAAAGAGATGCGCATTCTACAGACCTGCCCGAGGGTGTCAACGGCGATTCTGAAAAAAACTCAAAATCGCCCCAAATCGATCAGACAGTAATCAGAACCCGGGCGATCTTCTTCTTGCCAGCCTGGATTACGCAATCATCGCCTTCCACAAACATCCGATCGCCTTCGAATTTCTGACCATCGACAAATACCGCACCACGCCCCAGGACATCCCGGGCTGCCGCGCCGTTCTTGACCAAACCCGCCAGGCGAAGCACCGCCGCCATCGGAATCTCGGACTGACCCTCTAAAGGCACTTCGACAGTCGGCACATTGTCCGGGATCTCGCCGAGCGCCACTCGGTTACCGGCGGACTTGTGGGCAGTGCGAGCTGCCTCCTCATCGTGGAACCGGGCAATAATCTCTTCCGCCAGCAACTTCTTATAGTCCTGCGGGTTAGCACCATCGGCGACAGCCTTACGGAACTCCTCCACCTCTGCAAGCGGCCGGAAGCTCAACAGCTCGAAGTAACGCCATAGAAGATCATCCGGCATGGAAAGCAACTTGGTGTACATCTCACCTGGCGAGTCATTCACGCCCACATAATTGCCCAGAGACTTGGACATCTTCTGAACACCGTCGAGCCCCTCCAAAATCGGCATGGTAAGGATCACCTGGGGCGATTGACCGTAGTGCTTTTGGAGAATTCGCCCCATCAGAAGATTGAACTTCTGGTCGGTCCCGCCCAGCTCAACATCGGCCTCCATGGCGACAGAGTCATACCCCTGAACCAACGGGTAAAGGAACTCGTGAATCGCAATCGCCTGCTCGGCGCGGTAGCGCTTGGTGAAGTCATCCCGCTCCAGCATTCGCGCAACGGTGTATTGCCCGGCAAGCTTGATCATATCGGCGGCGCTCATCTTACCCATCCAGTCGGAATTGAACATGACGCGCGTTTTCGCGGGATCAAGAATCTTGAACACCTGCTCTTTATAGCTGACCGCGTTCTCGGCGACCTGCTGCTCTGTTAGAGGAGGACGCGTGGCGCTTTTCCCGGTGGGGTCACCGATCATTCCGGTGAAATCTCCAATCAGAAACATCACCTCGTGACCAAGATCCTGAAACTGCCGCAGCTTGTTAATAAGAACGGTGTGCCCAAGATGAAGGTCCGGCGCAGTGGGGTCGAAACCCGCCTTAATCCGCAGCGGACGACCTTCCTTCAATTTTTCGATGAGCTCATCTTCCGGAATGAGTTCGTCTACGCCTCGCTTGATTATCGCCAACGCTTCATCAATGGATGCCATGAACAACACGTCCCCGCTTTGATCTTGGAAAGATTCTGTCAGTTACAGAGTTCAACAAAAGAAATCTGTGAGTTACCTGTTCCCCTGCTACTATATGCTGACCAGATTTTGGCCAACACCGACTTTGCAGGGCGGCGTATTATAACAACGCTGTCAAAAGAAATCCGGAGGATGGAGCAGCAACCGTAATGTTCCACGCTGTCCCGCATGCATTTTATACGGTAATCTGTTGGACTATACTTGAACAACAGCTTTAATTAGGTAGTACAAGCTGCCGTAATACCGATTAAAACGGGTGCGATACGTGCTGAAAATGTTTCCTAAAACTCACATTACCATTGCTGCCGCGGCTACCGTTGTTGTTACCGCTGCCATTCTCATGAGCCCCAGCAGCAACGTTGAAGCCAAACGGATGTCCTATGCCCTGGATCTGGAGCAAGGCACCGTTTCCGAAACCGGCGCAGCGCCTGAGCAAGCAATGCCGACAGAGGCTCCCGTTGCGGACACCCAGCCGAAAGCGCCTGAATCCGATGTCCTGACAGAGGCTACGCAGCAGGCAAGCGTTTCCGCTCCCGAGCAACCTGTCGCTCCGAAGTTGCCGGAAATTGAATGGCAAACCTTCGCGATCAAGTCTGGTGACACGCTGTCCTCCCTGTTCAAGAAAGCTGGCTTTAACGACGGCATCATGCTTTCGGTTATTCATGGCGACGGAGAGGCCGAAAAACTCCAGCGCCTGTACGCCGGCGAAACCATTCGTTTTGCGACAACCGAAGACGGTGGGCTTGCTGCCATCGACTTGCAGAGAAACCGCCTGGAAACCCTGAAGATTACCAAAGAAGGCGAAAGCTTTACCGGCGAAACCGAAGTTCGCAAACCGGAAGCGCGGCCAGCCTTTGCATCAGGCACCATTGACGGCTCCCTCTATCTGGCTGCGCGCGAAGCGGGCCTCAACGACAGCCTGACCATGGAGCTGGCAGGCATCTTCGGCTGGGATATCGACTTTGTCTACGACGTCCGGAAGGGCGACCAGTTCGAAGTGGTTTACGAAGAACTCTACCTAGACGGCGAAAAGTTCGACACCGGCCGGATCCTGTCTGCACGATTCGTTAACCGCGGCGAAGAAAACCTCGCACTGCTTTATACCGACAGCAATGGCGACAGCGATTACTACGCTCCCGATGGCAAAAGCATGCGCAAGGCATTCCTGCGAACCCCCATCAATGCCCGGATTTCTTCTCCGTTCAACCTTCAGCGCCGCCATCCCGTTCTGGACGTAGTACGTCCGCATGAAGGCACCGATTACGCAGCGCCTCCCGGAACTCCCATCAAGGCGGCAGGTTCCGGTCGGGTGAAATTCGCAGGCTGGAAAGGTGGTTACGGACGAACTGTCATCCTCCAGCACGGCGACAACATCACCACGCTGTATGCACACATGAGCCGCCTGGGTAAAGGCATCAAGAATGGCACCCGAGTCAAGCAGGGCCAAACCATCGGGCATGTTGGTTCATCGGGCATGGTAACCGGACCTCACCTGCACTATGAGTTCAGGCTGAACGGGTCGCCGCGCAACTCCCGCACGGTCAAGTTGCCGGACGCCAAGCCCATTCCGTCTTCCGAGATGGCCCGATTCAAGCAATTCACCGAACAGCGAATCGCGCAGTTTGACGTGTTCCGCGAGAGCTATCAGCAACTCGCACTGGCTTCAGACGACTGAGAAACAAATGGAAGCCTGGATTGGGTTGATGTCGGGCACCAGCATGGATGGCATTGATGCCGTGCTGGTGTCTTTCCAGAACAACACCGTACATATCCACGCCTCGCACACGACTCCCTACCCCGATCAAATTCGCCACCGGCTGCTGGCCGCCAGCCAGAATCACGCCGCGCCTGACGAAATCGGTGAACTGGATACCCTGGTCGGCACCCTGTTTGCCCAGGCGGCGAACGACGTTATTCAAACGTCCGGCTTTGACCGGGCGACAATTCGCGCCATAGGCAGCCACGGACAAACGCTTCGTCACCAGCCTTCCGGCACAGCACCCTTCTCGATCCAGATTGGCAATCCTTCCGTGGTATCCGAAGTCAACAACATTACGACGGTCGCAGATTTCCGGAGACGGGATATGGCCGCTGGGGGCCAGGGAGCGCCGCTGGTTCCAGCCTTCCACAAGGCATTTTTCAGCTCGGAGACAGAGAACCGCTGTATTCTTAATCTCGGCGGCATTGCCAATATCACCTGGCTCCCGGCCAGCACCACCGCGCCTGCAACCGGTTTCGACACCGGCCCGGCCAATGCACTGATGGATGCCTGGTGCCTGGACCAGACCGGGCTTCCGTTTGACAGCGACGGCCATTGGGCGCGCGAGGGATCGGTTAACGAGGAGCTTCTCGAGGACATGCTTTCCGATGCCTACTTCTCGAAGGCACCCCCGAAAAGCACGGGGAAAGAGCGGTTCAATCTTGACTGGGTCAAAACACTGGTAGGTCGCCACCCTGAGATTCCGACCGAGGACATTCAGAGGACCTTGCTGCAGCTGACCGTCAACAGCGTTGTTAACCAACTGCCTGAAACCAAGGATGTTCGGATCTACGTATGTGGCGGCGGGGCGCGAAATCCACTCCTGATGGAAGAGCTCGGCAAGGCTCTGCCGGAGGCCAGCCTGTCACTGACCTCGGAACTGGGGGTCGACCCTCAAATGGTGGAGCCTGTGGCGTTTGCCTGGCTGGCAAAACAGGCTTTCGAAGGTAAGCCGGGAAACCTTCCTGACGTAACCGGCGCGGCCGGCCCTCGCATTCTGGGTGCTATCTACCCGGCCTGAAATCTTTTCGGATCAGAGATCAGATAGAGAAGGAACTGCCACACCCGCAGGTGGAACTTGCATTGGGGTTCTGGACCACGAACTGTGAGCCCTGCAGGCCTTCCTGATAATCAATCGTAGCGCCCACCAGATACTGGTAACTCATCGGATCCACCAGAAGAGAAACGCCATCACGCTCGATCACGGTGTCCTCCTCATCCTGGCTTTCATCAAACGAGAAGCCGTACTGAAATCCGGAGCAGCCCCCGCCCGTCACAAAGACGCGGAGTTTGAGTTCGGGATTTTCTTCTTCCTCGATCAACTCACGTACTTTGGCAACGGCACTGTCACTGAAGAACAGCGGTGTAGCTATTTGTTGCTGAACTGCGCTCAAGTTCGCCTCCGGATTATCGTGAACAACTCAGGCGATTATGGTATTCCTGACTAAAACAATCAACTATTCGGACTTTCCACCATCGTCCGCACCGCTGGGCTCCCCTGCCGAATCGCCAGCGGAAGCCTGCTTTTCACCGGACACGGCGGCTTTGGAATCCTGGGATAGCAACCCTACCGGCTCCCGCTGATGCACCAGATTTCCGTTTACAGACGCCCCCATCGCCATTTCAATGAGGTTGTAGTAAACGCTTCCATTGATAGAGGCTTTTTCCGCCAGTTCAAGATGTGCCGAGGCGTAGACATCACCATTCACGGTTCCGTTGATAATGACGTGCGGCGCATTGATATCACCCGTCACTTCGCCAACTTCTGAAATCCTCAGTACCGCGTCGGTGCCCTCATCGGCAACGACCTTGCCACGAATCCGGCCATCCACGTGAAGCCCACCGCTGAAATGCACATCGCCTTCAACCGTCGTACGGGAAGAGATCAGGGTGTCAAAATGGCCCGTGGGCCGGCGCGGCTTCTGCTTTTTCTTGCCAAGCATGTCAGTTCTCCGTTAAATCGTCCCAGTTAAAGGTGCGCTCGGCTTGCGAGGATTTTTTTCCCTCTGCCTGGGCAACCACCTGGATCTCAAGCGGTTCAAATTGTTCCGGCAGTTTCAGGGAGCCTTCGACATCCTGAAAGTACCGGAAACGGAATTTCACACCGAGATCGGCTATGTCCTCCGAGAGATCACGCAAGGCGATGACCTCTTTTTCCTCATCCCGCAAACCAATGACATTGACTGCCACCACACCGGAAATGTAGCTCTTGTTGTTGCCGACCTGGGTCAGCACCAACTTGAAGTCATAACTGTCCTGATTGCGAGCCCGAACCAGTGAAAAGCTGTCTACCTGAAGCCCCTTGCTGGTTTCCGACGGAGCCATGATGTTTTTATAGAAAGTCAGGTCCGATTGCAGTGACACAATGCGGGTTTCCAGATCCACAATGGTTTTTCGCGCCTGGTTCAGGGCCTGCTCGTCAATCGCCTGCCCACGCTCAAGGTTGATAAGCTGCTGCCGGGCCTTGCGATAATCATCCCGGAGCTTCTCGACCTCGTTTTCCAGCACCTGGTTCGACTCCTCGGCACTGGAAAAACGGAACCCGCCCTGGGCGAGCCCAGCGGCATACCCCACGACCGCAGCTACCACGGTAAAAACCAGAAGGATGGTGGTTCTGCGCAGGCGATAACCCGGTCGATGCCGGATGACCACATACTCTTCAGCCGGCTTTCGCTGTTCGCTCACAATCTTCCCTTGGGTATCAAGGCAAAAGCGCCGGGGCCTCAAGCCCCATGGTTTCTTTCAGGCCAAACATGATGTTCATATTCTGGACCGCCTGCCCGGCTGCACCTTTAACCAGGTTATCAATGACGGAAGAAACAATAACAACGTTGCTCTGTTCCTGCCTGTGCAGTGCCATGCGACACTGGTTCGCCCCACGCACGCTCCGGGTTTCCGGATGGCTGCCGAAAGGCATCACATCGACAAAAGGCTCGTCATCAAAACGCTGCTCGAACAGGGCCTGGAGCCGATCAAAGTCCGCCGGATTCTTCAGCTCGGCGTAGAGCGTCGCCTCGATGCCGCGGATCATCGGAATCAGGTGGGGCACGAACGTCACACCCACATCCCCGCCAGCAGCACCGCACAAACCCTGGCGGATTTCGGGCAGATGACGGTGCCCCGAGGCGCCGTAGGCCTTGAAGCTTTCACCGATCTCCCCGTGGAGCATGCCGATCTTGCCCTGCCTGCCCGCGCCGCTGGCGCCGGATTTGGCGTCGGCGATCAGGCGCTTTGGATCCACCAGTCCCTGCTCCAGCAACGGGAGGAATCCCAGCTGAACTGCAGTCGGATAGCAACCCGGATTAGCCACCAGTTGAGCAGTGCGGATTTCATCGCGCACCACTTCCGGCAAACCGTAAACCGCCTTCTCCGCCCATTCCGGGCTTTCATGGGCCATGCCATACCAGTTGGCCCAGACATCCAGATCCTTCAGACGAAAATCGGCGGACAGATCCACTACACGCACGCCGGCCGACATCAGTTCCGGAACCATTCTCATGGCCACACCATGAGGCGTGGCGAAGAAAACCAGATCGCAGTCTCCAAGCACGGCTACATCCGGCTCCGAAAACGCCAGGTCATAATGGCCGCGCAAATTGGGATACATGTCCGCTACCGGCATGCCCGCCTCAGACCGGGAGGTAATGCAACTGACCGAAACTTCAGGGTGAACCGCGAGGATTCTCAGCAGTTCCACACCGGTGTAGCCGGTGCCTCCAACGATGCCTACTCTAATCACCATTTTCTCCAGCGACGTCGTATCAGAATTAAGAGCTTTGACGCCGTAGTCTACCATGATAAACCAATGACTTATTGCAGCCCTCAGGGCGACCGTTACAATGTTGTCAGAATCTTTCTGACAGTCCACCCAAATCCACCGGAACGCTGGCCTCATGCAGAAAATCTGGCACCAGATTACCGAGCATCTGATTCCTGTTTTCCGGCGCCGACTGTCCGGTGTTGATGCATTGCCACAACTGGCCGTACTCGGCCTGTTATCCGGGTTGATTACCGGCGGCGTGATCCTGGTTTTTCGGCTGGCTATCGAATGGCCGCTTGAGCATTTCCTGCCCGGGAATGGCTCCGAATCCTTCGAACAACTGGACCTGATTACCCGCGGGCTCCTGCCCCTGGCTGGCGCCCTCGGTCTGGGGCTGCTGATGCATCGTCTGGCCACCCATGACCGCAAGGTCGGGATTGTGCATGTGATGGAACGCCTGAACTACCACCAGGGCTACATTTCCATGCGCAGCGCGATCGTGCAGTTCATCTCGGGCGTTGCCACCGTGGTCAGTGGTCAGTCGGCGGGTCGTGAGGGGCCTGCCGTGCACCTGGGAGCGGCTTTTTCCAGCCTGATGGGCCAGTGGATGCGGCTTCCGAACAACAGCATCCGGACACTGGTGGCCTGCGGTTGTGCGGCCGCCATTTCAGCCTCTTTCAACACGCCGATCTCCGGCGTCATCTTCGCCATGGAAGTGGTGATGATGGAATACACCATTGCGGGTTTTACACCGATTATCCTGGCCTCTGTCAGCGCTGCCATCGTTACTCAGGCGGTCTATGGCACAGAGCCGGCCTTTAACGTGCCGGCGCTGACCATGAACTCGCTAACGGAAATCCCCTGGATACTCGCCATAGCGGTGATTATCGGCATTTCGGCCGCGCTGTTTATCCAGCTGGTTGACACTATGGGCAAGCATCACCACCGCCCAGTGCTGTTGCGCATCACGTTTGCGGGTCTTCTGATGGTGCCATTTGCCATTTTTATTCCGGAAACCATGGGTATCGGTTACGACACCGTCAACGAAACCATTAACGGCGAACTCGGGTTCTGGCTCCTGCTCGGAGCCGGGGCCGCCAAACTGGTGATTACATCGCTCTCCATCGGGCTGGGCATGCCAAGTGGCGTGATCGGCCCCACCCTGTTTATGGGGGCAACCCTGGGCGGTGCGATGGGATTGATTGGTGCCCAGATCATGCCGGAACACGCCTCATCGGTTGGCTTTTACGCCATGCTGGGAATGGGTGCCATGATGGGAGCCGTGCTTCAGGCGCCGCTTGCTGCTCTGATGGCGTTGATGGAGCTAACGCGAAACCCCAACATCATCCTTCCAGGCATGCTGATTATTACCACCTCGAGCCTCGTCACCAGCGAGGCCTTCGGCAAAAAGTCACTGTTCCTGACCATTCTCAAAAACCAGGGGCTGAGCTACCAGAATTCTCCGGTGATTCAGGCCCTGCGACGGGTGTCGGTTGGTGCCATCATGGACCGCAGCATACTGCGTACTGAACGCCATCTGACAGTAGAGGAGGCCCGCAAGGTTCTGAAGTCCGAACCCAAATGGCTGGTGGTTGAGGGCAGTAACGGGCCGACCGCCCTGTTACCGGCGGTGGATCTCGCCCGATATCTGGAGGACACCGAAAAGCTGGTGTCCGAGGAAGAGATCGAACCGCCGGAGTCCATTGACCTGATGGACATACCTGCGAACCGTCGCGACGTGGCCCCCGTGCAATACCAGGCCACCCTGGAGGAGGCATTAAACGAGTTCGATGCAACCAACGCCGAGGCCCTCTACGTACAACGTCACGTCGCGCCAATGATCCAGCGGGTATACGGCGTGGTGCTGAAAGCCGATATCGAGAGTTACTACCAATACCGACGGAGCTGACGAATGCTGTGGGTGAAAGCCTTCCATATTATTTCACTGGTGTGCTGGTTCGCCGGCATTTTCTATCTGCCCAGACTGTTCGTCTACCACGCGGCCTGCGAGGACGAGCCCGGTCGTGAGCGCTTCAAGATCATGGAACGCAAGCTTTACCGGGGCATTACCACCCCTTCAATGGTCGCCACCGTCGTCTTCGGTGTCTGGCTGATCAGTTACAATGCCTCCGGCTATTTCAGCCAGGGCTGGATGCATGCCAAGCTGTTTCTGGTGGCCATTCTGATCGTTTACCATTTTTATTGCGGGCACCTTGTAAAGGTCTTCCGGGACGACCGGAACACCAGAAGCCACGTGTTCTACCGGTGGTTCAACGAACTGCCGGTGTTGATTCTTCTGGCCGTTGTTATCCTGGCTGTTGTCAAACCGTTTTGAGGAGCTGAGTCATCAAACGCTACACCCGACCACAGGTTCTGATTCTTTCCGGCCTTGATCCGTCCGGCGGCGCCGGCATTCAGGCCGACATCCAGGCCGTCACCTCCCTTGGCTGCCATCCCTTGCCGGTTCTTACCTGCCTCACCGTGCAGGACACCCGTAACGTGTATGGCGCCGAGCCCGTATCGGCAGACCTGATCCGAAAACAACTCCAGTGTCTCGCCGATGATTCCCCGATTCATGCCATCAAAACCGGTGCCCTGGGCAATGCTGCGGTGGTGGATGTGCTCGTAGATTTCATCCGTGAACATCCGGGCATTCCCGTGATTACCGACCCGGTGATCAAAGCCGCAGGGGGCGGTGATCTAGCCGACGACGAACTGGTCAGCGCGATGAAGGAGAAGCTCTTTCCCGTGGCCGAAATGATCACGCCCAATGGCGTCGAACTGGCCATGCTCGGCAACAGTGAAGACGCCGATCAGGCCGCCGACAATCTGCTGAAGGGCGGCTGCGAATCCGTGCTGGCCACTGGTGGACACGGCACCGGCATTCACATTATCAACACGCTCTATAACCACGCCCCGGAGCCCATGCGCTGGGAAATTGAACGAATCGGTGGTGAGTACCATGGCACCGGCTGCACCCTGGCAGCGGCCATTTCTGCCGGCAGGGCCTCCGGGCTGTCGCCCCGAGCCGCCATTTCCCAGGCCCAGAACTACGTTCATCGCGCCATACTCCACGCCCTGGAAGTCGGTAAAGGCCAGCCGGTGCCGGATCGAGGTATTCTGTGGGAGCGATGAGTAAAGGGCTGCGCCCGGGGCTCTACGCCATTACCGACAGCGTACTGACACCACCCGAAACACTGATCGAATCGGTTGAGGCTGCGCTTCGGGGCGGCGCGGTCATGGTACAATATCGCGAAAAGAGCGCGCCGATGGCTGAACGGATTTCCCAAGCGGTCAGTTTGCAGGCTGTATGCCGAAATGCGGGCGTTCCGTTGCTGATCAACGACGATCCCGATCTCGCAAAACGGGTCGGGGCTGCCGGCGTACACATGGGTCAGACGGACGGCTCAGTGGCAGCGGCCCGCCGCCTTCTCGGTGATGAGGCCATAATCGGCATAACCTGTCACGCCGATCTCGCACTTGCACAGGCTGCTCTGGGGGCGGGCGCGGACTATCTGGCGTTCGGGCGATTTTATACGTCGTCGACCAAACCCGGCGCCCCGGCAGCGCCTCCCGGTGTGCTGACCGACGCGAAGCGTTTCGGCCTCCCGATCACCGCCATCGGCGGGGTAACCACAGACAACGGCGAACCTCTTATCCGTGCCGGGGCCGACATGCTCGCCGTGGTAGGCGGCCTTTTTGGCGGCGACACACATGACATTGAGATGCGAGCCAAAGCGTTCGAGCGCCTGTTCGCAAGCCATCATCCACTTTTTTCACTTCCGGAATAACAGGAGCCCAGATCCATGACGCACTCCGAAACCCTGTTCGAGCAGGCCCAGAAATACATCCCCGGTGGCGTGAATTCTCCGGTCCGGGCCTTTCGAGGCGTTGGCGGCACGCCGATTTTCTTCAAGCACGCCCAGGGCGCCTATCTTTACGACGAAGACGATCAGCGCTACATCGATTACATCGGCTCCTGGGGCCCCATGATTCTTGGCCACGGTGACCAACGCATCAAAGACGCCCTGCATGCGCAGGTTGATCTGGGCGTTGGCTATGGTGCGCCGACCGCCCTCGAAACCGAGATGGCCAAGAAAGTGTGCGAACTGGTGCCATCCATCGAACTGGTCCGCATGGTGAATTCGGGTACCGAGGCCACCATGAGCACTGTCCGCCTGGCGAGGGGCTACACCGGTCGCGACAAGATCGTGAAGTTCGAGGGCTGCTACCACGGCCACGTGGATTCACTGCTGGTCAAAGCAGGCTCCGGCGCCCTCACCCTGGGCGTGCCGAATTCCCCGGGCATCCCCGCCAGCCTGGCTGAGCACACCATCACGCTGACCTACAACGACATGGACAGCGTTCGCGAATGCTTCCGGGAGATGGGCGACCAGATCGCCGCGATTATCGTAGAGCCGGTCGCTGGCAATATGAACTGCATTCCACCGGTCCCAGGCTTCCTGGAGGGGTTGCGGGAAGTGTGCGACGAGCACGGCACCGTGCTGATCTTCGACGAAGTAATGACCGGGTTCCGGGTTTCCCTTGGCGGCGCGCAGGGGCTGTATGGCGTAACCCCGGACCTCACCGCACTGGGCAAGGTGATTGGTGGCGGACTTCCGGTCGGCGCCTTTGGCGGCAAACGGGAAATCATGGAACACATCTCACCATTGGGACCGGTTTACCAGGCAGGCACCCTGAGCGGTAACCCCCTGGCCATGTGCGCCGGCCTGACGACACTGAACGCAATCTCCGAGCCCGGTTTCCACGACCGGCTGACCGAGAAAACCAATGCCGTTCGCGACGGCCTGAAAGAAGCCGCTGACGCCACTGGCATCCCTTTGACGGTCCAGAGTGCCGGGGCCATGTTCGGATTCTTCTTCACCGAGGAAAGCTCTGTTACCCGCTTTGACCAGGTGATGGGCTGTGATGTCGAACGCTTCAAGAAGTTCTTCCAGGGCATGCTTAAAGAAGGCGTATATCTGGCACCATCCGCCTTTGAGGCTGGCTTTACGACAGCGGCACTGTCCGAACAGGACATCGCCGATACGGTAGCGGCGGCCAAAAAGGTCATGGCCACGCTCTGATATTTCCGCTGTCCTCATCGCTGCCCCGCAGGTCGGAACATGTCCTGCGGGGCCACCAATGTGATGGGCATCACAGTTCCACGGCGAACACCCCTGACTGGCCTCTTGTGCCGTTGACTTACCATCCCGCCTGATCAAATGTTGATCTAATCTCTACCGAGATGCTCTGACGGCACCAATCTAACAAACACAAGAATCAAGTCAGCGCACGGAAGCACTCGGTCTGCCTACAGGCAGATGCAGTACGAGCAGGAAGTCTCTGGAGCAACCCGTTAGGTTGAGCCGCAGTTTGAATAACAAACACAACATCAAACTGTAGGAACGACAATGAAACTCTGGATCCAAGCAATGGCCCTGGCCCTGACTGTGGCCTGGTCGGCCCCCTCCGCCGCCTGGTGGTGGGACTCTACCCCTTCAAACTATACGGATACTCGCTACCCGGTTGTGCTGGTGCATGGCATGTTCGGCTTTGATTCCATTGCCGGCGTGGACTACTGGTACGGCGTCGCCGAGGATCTCCGCAAATACGGCGCTGATGTCTACACCACTCAGGTGCCCGCCCTGGACAGCACCATTGCTCGCGGTGAAGCGCTTCTGCTGCAGGTACAGGCGATCGCCGCGGTGCACGGCAAGGTCAATCTGATTGGCCACAGCCACGGGGGCCCCACGGCCCGTTACATCGCCAGGGTGCGGCCGGATCTGGTCGCCTCAGTGACGTCCGTCGGCTCGCCCCATAAAGGCTCGCCGGTCGCCGACCTTATCTACGGCTCCCCTGCCGAAAGCCTGGCGGCCAGTCTGGGTAATGCATTGGGTGGGCTTATCGATCTGCTGTCCGGTGGCGGTTATAACCAGGACCTGCGGTCAAGCCTGGAATCCCTCACCACTCAGGGCAGCGCCGAATTCAACAACTTTGCCCCTGCTGGGATTCCAACCACCGCTTGCGGTGAAGGCGCCTACTCGGCAAATGGTGTCCGCTTCTACTCCTGGGGTGGCACCGGTGTTCTGACCAACGTTCTGGATCCGTCCGACGCGTTGTTGGGCACCACCAGCCTCGCCTTCGGCTTCAGCCAGAACGACGGTCTGGTAGGCCGCTGCAGCAGCCGCTTTGGCAAGGTTATCCGGGATAATTACTTCATGAACCATCTGGATGAAGTGAATCAGGCGTTGGGCCTGCACAGCCTCTTCGAAACTGATCCAAAAGCGGTTTTCAAGCAACACGCCAACCGCCTGAGAAACGCAGGACTGTAACGGGTAGCCCGCCTTCTGGCTTTGCCTTGCAGAGCTAGAAGGCCCCTTCGAGGGTGAACATCAGGGTCTGGCGCTGATAGTCATACTGCGACAGACTGCTTCTGTTATCCCGAACCAGCCACTCCCCCCGGACCAGCCAAAGGCTGTCCAGAGACTTTTCCGCCAGCAATCCGATCTCCAGACGGTTATCTGTTCTGCGACCGCTCTCGCCTTCCCCGGACACCACTTGATGGGCGTCCCGGTATCGACTGTGGCGAACAGAGCCCATCGTTCCGAATACGATATCTGGCCGCCAGCGGTAGCGACCGGCAAACTCCAGTGTGTGGTGGGTAGGTGAGACACTGATAAACTCACTGGTTGTTTGCAGATCCCGCCGGTCATTGATTTCCAGTGAGTAGTCGCCGTCCAATCGCCAGGGTCCCAGGTACTTCCGCGCATGAACGCGTGCCCGATACCACTGTCCGTCATAGGCCTCGAAGCCTGAACCACCATTCACGGTAGCCGCCGCCAGGGCAACTCCACACTGATCCGGGGCTACGGGTAGCGAACACTCACGCCAACGATAAAACCCCTCGATGCCGTATCGGGTCTCAAGGGATTCGCTGCCAAACCAGGACTTCACCAACGACACCAGAGCGCCGCGCTCAACTGCAGCGAGGGTCTCAGACCAGGCCAGTCGTCCCTGCAACACCTGAGTGTCGTATTCTTCATCGGACGTATGTTCCCGGGAGTAGGCGGCAGCATCGAGGGCAAGCCGTGAGCGGGTGCCGACTGGCCGCTCGTAGGTTCCGGCAGCCAGCGCCTCGAGGAACACCCCACCTTCACTCGACGCCGTATCCTCGGGCAGGCCGGCAATATTGGAATCGTAACCGCCCGAGATACCCAGATAGCCGCGAATGGAGGGCTGACCGGCCGACGACGGAACTCCGCCGGCCAGTCTATTCAGTTGCGCCCGAGCCAGTGTCCGAATCTTATCCGGAGCGCTCTCGGCCGAGGCCTGCTCGAACCAGCGACGGGCTTCGGCAGACTCCTCCGTGGCAAGCGCGACCAGACCGAGGTTATAACGCGCGAGGGCGCCATTGGAGCCGTCGAGCAAGGAACGGAAGGCAGATTCAGCGGCGCCATAATCGCCCAGCTGGTAGCAGACAACACCGAGGTTATAGAAAAGCGAGGGAGATCTCAGGCCAGCATCAACGGCCCTCTGGAAGCGCTGTTTCGCGGCGTTCAGGTCTCCTGCTTCAAAGGCTTCAACGCCGGCACGGAAATCCTCCATGCCGGCTTCCGTTTCAGCCGCCTGAAGAATCATCGTGGGCATTAACAACAGGATCAGGGACAGGGCGCGCCAAAATACCAGCAAACAGGTTTCTCCGGATTAATCCACGCGGGGCAGGTCCGGTTATGTATCCGGTTTCAGCGATCCAGCCCTGGTGCATCCGGCAGCTCTGGGCGTTCCGGCCGCTCCGGTAACTCAGGCTTACCCTTGATCAGCTCCCGGGATTGCCTGGCTTTTTCGGACATGGACTCACCAAACTCGCGCCCCCTTTCTCGGGCTTCACTCGCCGCATCCAGCCCGCGAGAGCCAGACTCACCCGGATTCCCGGGTTTTCCGATAGCGCGGGGCAACTCGATTTCCCGCACTACCGAATCGGTGAGTTCTGCGTCGTCAGTCACCATGCGCATGGTAACATCCAGATCATCATTAGCCAGTGTTGTCGCCGGGACCCAAAACCCCAACATCAGCAATCCGACCAACCTGGCGCTCAATACGAACCTGCAACCTGTCATGATTCGGGATCCTCGACCGGGCGTTGTGGGTATTCGGGAATCGGGGCCCGAAAGGTTTTCTGGCGCTCTCCGGTGTCCAGTCGGGCCACCAGTTCTCCAGAACCAGGGAATAGTAACTTCAATGGCAACGACAGTACGTTCTCACCCGCATCAAGGCTAACCTGCCAGCTAAGCTCTCGCTGACCCGGCCAGGAGGCCACCTCCACATTGGGCGGCAGCTCCAGAGTCAGCGTGACATCTTCCAGGGCTTCACCGGAGTGGAAGGCAAGACGCACGAGTTTTTCAACCGGTTCGGCAATTCCGTTTGCCGACTCTTCAGCGGCACTGTCCGAGGACGCCGAGGACGCGACAACAGGCTGGGCGCTATCAGTCACATCATCGGGCTGGAACAGAAAGCCCAGGCCGATACCCAGGGCAAGAGCCGCCGCAATGGCGCCACCCAGTGCCCCGTGACTCCATCCGGACTCCGGTCTGGCTTCGCCTCGGGCAGAGGACAAAACACGGCTGTGAAAATCAGGGGAAGGCCCAGGGACTCTGAATTGCTCCTGCAACGCCCGGTTCAGAGACCGCTCCGAGGCAAGCCTCTCTCTGCACGACGTGCAGGCAGCAACGTGCTCCTGCACCCGGTCACGGGCGGGGGCGGAAAGCTCATTGTTGATGTAGGCGGGTAGATCCACCCGGATTTCATTGCAGGACATTGTCTTCACCTCACTCCCCCACACGTCCGGCCGGCTCGGTTGGTTCCAGCTCCCGCTGCAATTTCTTTCGCAGGGCGGCCCGACACCTGTGCAATCGCGATTTCACGGTTCCCAACGGGATGTCCAGCACCTCCGCGATGTCTTCCTGGCGCCAGCCGTCCACATCATGAAGCAACAAAAGAGTTCGCTGATCGGGCGTCAGAGTCATCATGACCCGATCCAATGCCGGTCCAAGGCGCGACTGCTCCAGTTGCAGATCCGGGCCAACACTGTCGGATTCGAGGCTGTCCAGCCAATCGGCCTGGCTTTCACTGCCGACCAGCTCCGTCAACGGGCGGTCACTCTGTCGGTTCTTACGCCGCACCTGATCAATAAACTGCCTGTAGAGCACCCGATTCAGCCAGGGCCTTAGCTGGTCAACGCTTTCCAGCTCATCAAGCTTTGGGAATAGCTTGACCACCACATCCTGAACCAGATCCTCAGCATCCTGTTGCTGACCCGCCAGACGGTAAGCAAACCGGTACATCGCATCCAGATGGGGCCGCACCAGAGCGTCAAAACGCCGGGACTTCGAGGGCTTGAAAGGAAAAATTGCCAAAGCCGTTGTTTACCTGCGTGGGTTCATGCCAGCGGCGAAGTCTATCTCAAGTCGCCGGGCCGATGCATTGGCCGCGTTCCCGATCTGACGATTCAACGGTTGCCCAGACATTAGGGAACGTTAACAAAATTTCCGGAACTCTGCCCTCTACCGCAGCGTGAGGGTGGAGTCAGGTAGCGATGTTGCTTCGCTATGAGTCCAGCAAATAAACCTTGGAGGTTTATATGAAACGTTCGGTTCAACTTATTGCCATTTCAACTCTTGCTGCGGGCATGGCGGCCTGTGGTGGCAGTGGTAGCGACAGTTCAGCGTCTTCGGGCACCGGAACAGTGTCCTTCGGTATTACCGACGCCCCGGCCATGGACCTGAGCAATGTCACCATTGCTTTCACGGAAATTCGTTTAAAACCCGAGGAAGGACAATGGGTGGAATTTCCCCTTGAAGGCTTCGAACAGGTGAATCTGCTGGATCTTCAGGGTGGCCTGAGCGAACCTCTGATTACAGATGAAGAAGTACCTGCCGGCACATACACCGAACTTCGACTGATTGTCGACACGGATAACTCGTTTGTGAAGCGCGAATCTACAGGCGACAGCGAGTACTCACTGGCAGTTCCGTCTGGCGAGCAAAGTGGCCTCAAGCTTAAGGGTGAATTCCTGGTGGCCGCAGACACAACCACCAACTTCACCATCGACTTTGACGTGCGCAAGTCCATCGTCGACCCTCAGGGTAAGGCCCTGGCCGACTATATGCTGAAACCGTCCCTGAGACTGGTCAACAACCTTGAGGTTGGCTCTATCAGTGGACAAGTTGATGTGGCGCTGATCCGCTCGACGCGCCTCGAAGACGACGGTGTGGCTGATTGTGAGTATGACGGCGCTGTTTACGTCTTCTCTGGTGAGAATGCCGAAACCTCAGATCTGAATGTAAACAATGAGGAAGGCAACCCTTTAATGATTGTGCCGGTTGAGCTCGATGATGAATCTAGCCTCTACAGCTATACGGCAGCATTCCTGCCAGAGGGTAACTACACCATCAGTTACAGCTGCCAGGAGGACAACAACGAGGAGGATGACAACCTTGACTTCGAGGGAACACAGAGCCTTGAGGTTGTTGCCAACCAGACAACCGAAGCCGAGCTGATTCCTCTGGTCGAATAAGCACCTGTCCTGGCAGTCGGTCGCTGAACAACAGGGACCGCCTGCCAGGCAAGAAACAGTTAGAGTGCGGCGGCCCTTTCCTCGGCCTGATCCGCACCCGCCACATTACCTCGAGCCCGGCGAATATCCGCCAGCAACAGCCAGCCGGCTCTCTGCAGCCGAATATCACTTCCCGCCAGGGACAACCCCTTCAGGGTGAACTGCTCCGCTGAGCCCAACTTATTACCCGCCACATAGGCCTCGGACAACTTGAAATACACCTCCGCAGATCGGGGGGCGATCCGCTGTGCGCGCTCGAGGCGTGCGATAGCGCCAGAGATGTTACCTTGGGCCAACAGCTGATCGGCCTCACGTACCAGGCTGAGCGCCGCCGGTGAGAGCCCATCCCCGGTTTCCCGATAGCTAGGGGAGCTGGACCGGGCCGGTTCCCGGGTTTCCGGAGCCACCTCTGGCTGTTCGCTCTTGCGCCACACGGGGGCTTCGCTTTCTTCGCTATCAGTACTGGTTCTGGGTGGTTCCGGCGCCTTGGCCGGCTCACTGCCGATCGGCACGTAGATTCCGCCTCCTGGCCCGGAAGCACAACCGGCCACGGACAGCAGCGTGGCGATCAGGGCAGTCCTTAACGAAAGTCGGTCAATCATTGAAACAGTCCTTCAAACCAACCCCGGATTCGACGTTCCAGAGTTCCGGAGCATGAAATTGTCTGCGTGGGTTCACTACCAGCAATGTAGGGCAGCAGACGGGCATTGTCGCAGTATTCGTCTGTGAGTGCCTGCTGCTCCGAATTCACCCAGTGATAACTGACCCCGTCGGGTACCACCGGCGAGAAGCCGTGCTGGGGAACCTGCGCCATAAACCTCGACCACACCGGCAGAGCGCCACTGGCCCCGGTCAGTGAAGTTGGCCCGTTATCATCCCGCCCAACCCAGGCCACCGCAAGCAGGTCGCCACTGAACCCGGCAAACCAGGAGTCCCGACCATCATCGGTGGTGCCGGTCTTGCCGGCAAGACTGAGCTCTTCAGGCACCGTGTAATAGGCAGAGCGTCCTGTCCCCTCCTGCATGGTTTCCTGCATGGCGTATTGCACCAGGTGCACGGCGGCGGGATCGGCCACTTGCTCAACTTCAAGACTGTAACGGGATAGCGCCTCACCGCCGGCGTCCGTGACTTCACGGATCGTGCGCAGCGGCGTATTGAAGCCGGATGTCGCCAGCCCCTGGTAGATCTGCGCCACGGTCACCGGGCTCATGGAAACCGAGCCCAGAAGCATCGACGGGTAACGGGAAATCGGGGTATCGACTCCGAACGCTGTCAGCGTCTCCTGCACCCGATCCACTCCGATATCCAGCCCGACACGCACGGCAGGCAGGTTGTAAGAGCGGGACAGGGCCTTGTGCAGGGGTACTTCGCCCCGCTCCTCGCCATCGTAGTTCTTGGGCTGCCAGCGTTTGCCATCGTCGAATTCCAGGGTAAAGCTCTTATCCAGCACCGGTGTGGTCAGGGTATACCTCTCCGGCTCCTGCAACGCCGACAGATAGATAAACGGCTTGATCAACGACCCGATGGGACGGTTGGCATCCAGTGCCCGGTTGAACCCGGCAAATTGCGGATCGCGGCCACCCACAAGTGCCAGCACTTCCCCGGAATCCTTCGCCGTTACCACCAGAGTCGCTTCCAGCGCCTCGGCATTCTGCCCGCCGCCCAGCCTCGGGAGGGTATAGGTTACCGCATACTCTGCCGCGTACTGGATCGCCGGGTTCAGGGTCGTGAAAATCCGCAAACCTTCACTGCGCAGATCCTCTTCCTTGTAATCGCGGGCAAGGTGTCGCCGGACCAGATCGATATAGGCCGGGTACCGATTTTCCGAATACGACGGGCGCTCACTGACGCCCAGCGGCAATCCACGAGCCCTGGACGCGCGCCCCGGCTCAATGAGGCCGGCCTGTTCCATTTCAGAAATCACCAGATTCCGCCGCTCGGTTGCGCGCTCCGGGTGGCGGCGCGGATTGTAGTAACTGGGGCCTTTGACCATGCCCACCAGCAACGCAATCTGATGCACATCCAGATCCTTGAGGGATTCGCCAAAATAGAACTGGCTGGCAAGACCGAAACCATGAATGCTGCGCGTACCGGCTTGTCCGAGGTAGACCTCGTTCAGATAGGTTTCGAGGATATCGTCTTTTTCATAGTGCAACTCCAGGAGCACCGACATCAGCGCTTCGTTGGCCTTTCTCACCAGCGTCTGCTCTCGAGTCAGAAAGAAGTTTTTCACCAATTGCTGGGTCAGCGTGCTGCCACCCTGAACGATGCGCCCGGCCTGGATGTTGGCAAGCATGGCCCGGCCAATAGAAAGTGGCGCGATGCCGAAATGGTCGTAGAAATTACGATCCTCCACCGCCATCAGAGTGGTGGGCAACAGGGCCGGCACTTCATCCAGCTGAACCAGCACCCGGTCCTCCTTGTGCGCCGGGTAGATGCCGCCAATTTGCGCCGGCTCAAGCCGCACAATCGGGGCATTATCGCCTTCAATCACCGAAAAGCCCTGAACCCGATCGCCAGATATCATCAGTGAGATCCTGCGACTGGGTTCATCGCCGTCCGGGAAGGAAAAGCCCCGCGTACTGATCACAAAGCGATTGCCCGTGCGCTGGTAACTGCCGGATTTCCTGCCGTCACCCTTACGGAAACCGGAGAGGCTCAGTTCCCTCTCCAGGGCGCCGGCACTGACGCTGGCGCCATCGAAAAGCTCCAGAGGGCGCGCGTAAACCCGGGACGGAACCTCGAAACGCCGGCCCTCGAAACGGGAGGTCACCACGGCATCGAGGTAAACCATCCAACCAGCCAGCAAAACGAGACCGATGGCACATAACCGGAACATAAAACGCCAGAACCACGGCCGGCGACCGTTGTTGGAGGAACGTCTGGAGGGCTTTCGCCTGGGGCTGGAAGATGCTTTGGATTTTTTCATGCCGCGATTATAACGAAGGGAGCGGTGAGGAAGGCAGGCCATCCGTGTGTTATTTCTGTAATCTGCCCGTTATGATAGAGCAAGAAAAATCAATAGGTTCAGGGAACGCGAGGAGAGCACGGTGAGTGAGACATCCCCAGGCAAGCTGATTCTGGCCATGCAGAATCCAGACCTGTACGACCATCCTGTCGATGGTTTCCAGGTTATCGAAACTCACATCTCACAGGTGATCCTGACCGGTGACTACGCCTACAAGATCAAGAAGCCCATGGATTTCGGCTTCCTGAACTTCTCCACCCTCGATCGCCGAAAGCATTTCTGCGAGGAGGAGCTCAGGCTCAATCGACGCCTGGCGGAAAAACTGTATCTGGAGGTGGTGCCTATCACCGGGACGCCGGAAGCCCCTATTCTGGATGGCGAGGGCGAGGCTTTCGAATACGCCATCAAGATGCGCCAGTTCGGCCAGGATCAGCTTTTCGATCGCCTGCAGGAACAGGGGGAGCTGGCACCCGAGCTGTTGACCGATCTTGCCCGGCAGGTCGCCGCCTTCCACGATCAGTTACCGGCCGTGCCGGACGAAAAACCGCTTGGCACCCCGGAAGCCGTGTTTGCCGCCATGCAGGAGAACTTCGACCAGATCCGTCCGATGATTGACGATTCGGATCTGCTTATGCAGCTGGACAACCTCCAGGCCTGGACCGAATCCACCTTCGAGCGCCACCGGGAGCTGATTGCCCTTCGCCGCGCCAGCGGCATGGTGCGGGAATGCCATGGCGACCTCCATCTCGCCAATATCACCCGCTTCGAGGACGCGGTAACGGTTTTCGACTGCATTGAGTTCAACGAACCGTTCCGATGGATCGACGTGATCAACGATCTCGCGTTCCTGTTGATGGATCTGGAGTCCCGTGGGGAGAGCGCCCTTGCCAATCAGGTGCTCAATACGTACCTGGAATACCGCGACGACTTCGAAGCCCTGCCCTTGTTGCCGCTTTATAAGGCATACCGGGCTATGGTGCGCGCCAAGATAGCCCTGTTTACCATGGGCAACCCGGGAATCACGGACGCCGAGAAAGCCGATCTGATGCAACGTTATCGCGACTATGCCCAACTGGCAGAGGATTACGGCACCATCCCCAACCACTACCTGTTGGCTACAACCGGCCTGTCCGCCAGCGGCAAGACCTGCGTCAGCGCCGCCATGGCAACCGAGCTGGGGCTGATCCGCCTGCGTTCCGATGTCGAGCGCAAGCGCCTGCACGGGTTGGCGCCACTGGAGAGTTCCCGCTCACCGACCGGTGGCAACCTGTACACGGAGGAAGCAACAGAGAAAACCTATCAGCGGCTGGCCGAGCTCGCCGGCCACGTTCTGGCAGCCGGGTTCCCGGTGATTGTGGACGCCGCCAGCCTGAAACAGAAGGAACGGTCCTTGTTGGCATCCGTAGCCGAGGCCCAGGGTGTGCCCTTTACTCTGATCCATTGCGAGGCACCGGAAGACCTGCGCCGGGAGTGGATCCGCAATCGCAAGGGCGATGCCTCCGAGGCAACCGAGGAATTGCTGGACGCCCAGCAAACCTGGTTTGAACCGTTAACCGCGGAGGAGAAGAGCCACACCATCCACCTTCACACTGACCAGGAGCATGTGGCAGAGGCGGTGGCCGACCGGATCCGCCAACATCTGGGTATCCCCGGCGGCAAGGCCGACTAAGAACAACAACTGGCTCCCACTGGCGAGCGCGAGGTTCGATATGGACGATAAAAGCGAACACGAAGTACATCAGATCAGCCACCCGCTCTACGATATTCTTCGTAGCGAGGACATGCAGGCGTTCAATGCCGAAAAGGCAAAGCTCACAGAGTTGCCCAGTTTCGCCCATGGCGATTTCCGGGGTCTGGATCTGAGGGGGATGGATGCCAAGGGACTGGATTTCCGCCACGCCTACTTTCGCGGTGCCGACCTGCGAGGTGTGGACTTCTCGAAATCCAGGATGGAAGGCTCAAGCATCGCCAGCGCCAAGATTTCCGGCTGCTATTTCCCGCACCGCCTGGAAGCTGATGAAATCGTCATGTCCCTGAACCACGGGACCCGCATGCGCTACGCCATATTGCCGAAATGAGCAGTAACCCGAATTCCTGGCAGCCCGTCTGTCCGGCATCCGAGCTGACATCGGGCCAGTTTGTCGAATTCCGGCTCCGGGAGAAGGCCCGGGAGCCGGAAGGCATGCCGTTAACCGGCTTCCTGTTCCTCGATGGCAGCACGCCCCGTGCCTATCTGAATATTTGCCCGCACCTGGGCGTTGAACTGAACTGGATGCCGGGGCGATTCATGGATTCCGACAACCTGTTCATCCAGTGCTCGACCCACGGCGCCCTGTTCAAGCCCTCAGACGGCGAATGCATTGCCGGGCCCTGCCAGGGCGATGCGCTCACCCAGCTGGACCTGCGGGAGCGGGACGGCCAGATTGAGGTCAGACTTCCAGAATAACGGGCACCGATTCGGTCAGGGTCAACACACCTGTTGGCGTGCCGTCGCTCTCGCTCAGATCGGCACGATAGGCGATCACTTCCACGCCAGAATCGCAGGCCTCCCGCAGTAACTCACCGTATTTGCGATCAATGTGGTCGGCCGGGCGGACGGCTTGAATGCCGGTGTGATTGACCACGAATAACAGCACCGCGCGATCACCCTGCCGGACCTGGGCCATCAGTTCCCGGAGGTGTTTCTGGCCGCGCTCGGTCACCGCATCGGGGAAAAAACCCTGAGCATCTTCCGCCAGCGTGACATTCTTGACCTCCACCCAGGCATCGGCCGCGGTGTCATGGCCGGAAAGCAGCAGGTCGATCCGGCTCTTCTCCGAACCGTACTTAACCTCGGCGCGGCACTCGGAATAGCCGGCCAGCTCCACCACGGTGCCGGCCTGCACGGCCGCCCGGGCCTGGCTGTTCGGCCGGGCGGTGTTCACGCAGGCCAGTTGCCCGGGCGAGGTTTCCACCAACTCCCAGGTGTACTGGAGTTTGCGCTTGGGGTTATCGCTATGGCTAAGCCAGACTCGCGCGTCCTCCGGCTGACAGCCCAGCATGGAGCCGGTGTTCGGACAATGGGCCGTAATTTCTGAACCATCCGGCAGACGCACGTCTGCCAGAAAGCGTCTGTAGCGGCGGATAAGCCGGCCTTCAACCAGCGGTTCTGGAAACTTCATGTGATCTCCGTACAAAAGTCGATGTCACAAGGCTGGCACCCCCGTGACTAATCTGCTATTTTCCGCAAATTCCCGTTTCAGGACGAATGCTTCATCCAGGGTACAACCGCGCAGCCACGGGGGCTCACGCGGAGGGAAGCAAACCGTTCTTGTGAAGTACAAACAAGAGGCCGGGTTCAATGGCAACTACTGCAGAACAACCACGCGAACGTTTTACCAACTTCACCCCCTATGAAATGAAGAAGGGTGAAGAGTACATGAGTGCGGAAATGCTCCAGCACTTCAAAGATCTGCTGCTGCAATGGAAGCAGGAGCTGATGGAAGAAGTCGACCGCACCATGCACCACATGCAGGAAGACGCCGCAAATTACGCGGATCCCAGCGATCGCGCAACCCAGGAGGAAGAATTCAGCCTGGAGCTGCGTACCCGCGACCGCGAGCGGAAGCTGATCAAGAAGATTGACCAGACCATCGACCGCATCGACAAAGACGACTATGGCTTCTGCGATCAGTGTGGCGTGGAAATCGGTATCCGCCGTCTGGAAGCTCGACCAACAGCCACCCTGTGCATCGACTGCAAGACACTGGCCGAGATTCGCGAACGCCAGACCGGCATCTGAGCCTACTACGCAACAGCTGCCGGTTGGGGCTCTTCCCAGCCCCGCCGGCTGACTGACCGCCATGAACAACCCTCACTACCGGGGCCGGTTTGCGCCCTCTCCGACAGGCCCGCTGCACTTTGGCTCCCTCGTTACCGCACTTGCCAGCTTTCTGGAAGCCCGCAGCCAGGGCGGCCAGTGGTTTATCCGCATTGAAGACCTGGATCCTCTGAGAGAGCCGCCGGAGGCGACCGGCCAGATCATTGCCAGCCTTGACGCCCACGGGCTGTTTCCCGACGAGCCGGTACGCTTTCAATCCAGACGTCACGACGCCTATCAGCACGCCGTTAACCGGCTGCTTGAAAGCGGCTACGCGTATCGTTGCCAGTGCTCGCGCAAGGAATTGCAGGCCAATGAGGGGCGCCACCCGAACCAGTGCCGCACTCGCACAGAAATCGACGGTGACCGGCCATTCGCAATCCGCTTTGCCCTCGAAGACGAAGACTGCCACTGGCAGGACCAGCTGCTGGGACCCCAGCACCAGACGGTGCAAGCAGAGCTTGACGATCCGGTCATCCTCCGCAAGGAGGGGTTCTACGCCTATCAAATGGCGGTGGTGGTCGATGACATTGATCAGGGCATCACGGACGTGGTGCGTGGTTCGGATCTGCTGGACATGACGGCGCAGCAGCAACAGATTTATCGTGCCCTGGGTGCTCTTCCTCCACGCTGGCTTCACATCCCGGTCATACTCAACGCGCAGGGGCAGAAGCTGAGCAAGCAGACCCATGCGCCAGCTCTTGATGATGACAAGCCTGTCGACAACCTGTTCATGGCGCTCGTTGCTCTTGGTCAGAACCCGCCTGCCAACCTTGCCAGCGGTTCGCTGGATTCGCTGCTGGAGTGGGGCCGGAGTAACTGGCGACGGGGCGCCATCCACCTGACATCCCGGTGAGGGACATGGTATAAAGCCCTTCTCACACCTCAGCGCGGATAGCATGCCTGATGTATATCTACCGTCTGGTCTTCCTGTTGGTACTGGCCATCTATATCTTTTCTCCCAACATCCTTGACTGGTGGACTTCGCCGGGAAACGTCTGGTATAGCCCCTACCTTATCTGGGCCGGGCTGATCGCCATCGGTTTCTGGCTTGAATGGCGGCGGGACCCCAATGAGTTTTAGTCCCTCCGGCCTGCTGCTCGCCAGCCTCCTGTATCTGATTCTGCTGTTCGGCATCGCCTGGTTTACCGAAAAAGGCATGGTCCCCCGGCGCTGGGTTCGCCACCCCCTGGTTTATGTGCTCAGTCTGGGTGTCTATGCCGGCATATGGGCGGTCTACGGCGCGGTTG
>NZ_AGTR01000038.1 GCF_000235625.1 Marinobacter manganoxydans MnI7-9
TTAAGGGACACTAGTTGGCGCCTGTACCAATCTGGTGAATAACAGCCTGGAGGCCGGCGCTCGCCATGTGGCGGTTCGGGTAACCGAGGAAACCGGGGAACTGGTCATCCGGGTTGTGGACAACGGCCCAGGTTTTGAGCCCTCGGACGCTGCCCGGCTGACCGAAGCTTTTTATACAACCAAGTCCCATGGCACGGGTCTCGGCCTTGCGGTGGTGCAGGCCGTTATCAAGGCGCATCAGGGACGGTTTTCCATTGAATCGCCGGAGCAGGGCGGTGCTGTAGCCACCCTGCGTTTGCCGCAATTACGTAACAGACACTGATCGGAGGCAACCATGGCCAAGGCCCAGATTCTGATTGTTGAGGACGACCATGACCTGCGTGAAGCGCTGGTAACCACCCTCGAACTGGCAAAATTCCGGGTTCGGGAAGCATGCAATGCCAGCGAAGCCCTTGAGCGACTGGCCGAGGCTCCGGTGGATATGGTGGTCAGTGATGTCAACATGCCGGGTCTGTCAGGGCACCAGCTTCTGGCAGAGGTGCAGCGGTTGTACCCGGGCCTGCCGATGATGCTGATCACGGCCTATGGCCAGATCAGCGATGCGGTATCCGCCATGCAGGCCGGTGCTATCGATTATCTGGTGAAGCCATTCGAACCGCGTTTCCTGGTGGATGCCGTCAGCAAGGTTGTTGGCGGCGGGCGTGAGAAAGCCAGTGATGAACCGGTGGCAGAAGACCCGATCAGCAAGCGGATGTTCCAGCTGGCGACCAAAGTGGCCGGCAGCGATTCCACCGTCATGATCTCGGGGGAAAGCGGAACTGGGAAGGAAGTCCTTGCCCGGTTCATTCACCAGCAGTCCCCACGGTCAGAGCAGCCGTTCGTAGCGATCAACTGTGCTGCAATACCGGAAAACATGCTGGAGGCTATCCTGTTCGGTCACGAGAAAGGTGCCTTTACCGGTGCCGTCGCCTCCTCGCCCGGCAAATTCGAGCAGGCCAACGGCGGCACCATTCTGCTGGACGAGATTTCGGAGATGGATCTGGGGCTTCAGTCCAAGCTCTTGCGGGTATTGCAGGAGCGGGAAGTGGAGCGGGTTGGTGGTCGCAAAACCATCAGCCTGGATGTCCGTGTTGTAGCGACCACCAACCGGGATCTGGCGGATTACGTTCGCGAAGGCAAGTTCCGGGAAGACCTTTATTACCGTCTGACAGTGTTCCCGATGCACTGGCAGCCGCTCCGGGAGCGGCCGCTGGATATCATGCCACTGGCTACTTCGCTGCTTAAAAAGCATTGCCGCAAAATGAAGCTGACCGGGATTACCTTTGCCCAGGACGCAAAAAGTGCGCTTATGAATCATCAATGGCCGGGGAATGTGCGGGAGCTGGACAATGCCATCCAGCGAGCGCTGGTGCTGCACCAGGGAAATGTCATTCACTCTGGCGATCTGTGTCTGGAGCTGGGCATCACCGGCCGGCCGGACCTTCGCAGCGCGGCGCCGGTTTCGATGACCGAAACCGTTGCCAACATAGCAGCGGGCGAGCCGGATATTTCAGACTCTGGCTTTTCCCCCCTAGACGAACCTTCTCATTTGCGCAGTGACGAGCCGGAGGGCGCGGTTTCGCTGGGAGATGATCTGAGGCAGCAGGAATTCCGTATTATTATTCAGACACTCCGGAAAGAGCGTGGGCGTCGCAACAGGGCCGCAGAGCAATTGGGGATCAGCCCCCGCACGCTCAGGTACAAGCTGGCCCAGATGCGCGACGCCGGAATCGATCTGGACGCCGAGATGGCCTTGGTCTGACCCCCTGCAAGACGAACTCCTTCATTGGCACCCCTCGGGGTGCCGTTTTTTTATCTTCGATTCCCCATGCCGGTGGGGTCATCCTGCCCCTCGTCAAAAGTCCGTCATGGAACTTTCAAGATTCCGTCCTTTGGTTCATAACCATCTGATATTTATATCTAAAATCTACTTGGCCTGCCAATTGCTTTACTGGAGCTAAGATCATCCCAAGAGCAATTCCGTCCCTGGGAGGGCGGAGCCAGGAGAGAGTTATGGTTCAGCGTGCCGACATCAACAGTGTTTTGTCCGATATCCGGTCCCTGCGTTCACAGATGATGCAGAACCAGCGGGTCGAGCAGGATCAATCGGTTCGTGGTCGCATAGACGGCCCTCGCCAGGTTCAGGAAACCCAGGAGACGCCCAGCTTCAATGACATGCTTAGCAACGCGGTGAACAACGTGAACGACCTCCAGAAAACGGCTGGGGATCTGCGAACCGCCTACGACATGGGCGATCCGAACGTAGACATCACCCGTGTGATGATTGCCGCCCAGAAATCCTCTGTCTCCTTCGAAGCGCTGACCCAGGTACGTAACCGGGTGGTTCGGGCCTACGAAGACATTATGAACATGCCGATCTGATAACGGAGCAGAGTCATGGCCAGCGTACCTGCAGAAACCAATGCCTCCAACATGCCCGCAGCCCGGGAGGGAGACGCGCCAGAGAGCCGCAGCGACCTGTTCATGGGGTTCAACCGGCTCAACCTGCTGCGCCAGATCGGGCTTATGGTGGGGCTTGCCGCCAGCGTGGCGCTGGGGCTGGCGGTCGTGCTCTGGGCTCAGGAGCCGAACTATCAGCCGGTGGTGGGTGATCTTTCATCCTACAATCCCCAGGATGTGACCACCATCCTCGAAAGCAACGGTATCGACTACAAGATGGATCCGCGTACCGGCGCATTGCTGGTTCCCTCGGATCAGGTCTACAACGCCCGTTTGAAGCTGGCGGCCGAAGGTGTCACCGATCGTCAAACCATGGGCTACGAGCTGCTGGACCAGGAGCGTGGTCTCGGCACGTCGCAGTTTATGGAAACCATCTCATACCGGCGCGGGCTTGAGGGTGAGCTTGCCCGCACCGTTGCCAGCATGCGTGGCGTTCGGAATGCCCGTGTGCACCTGGCTATCCCGGAGCGCTCTGTCTTTGTTCGCGATGCCCGTGATCCCTCTGCCTCGGTGTTTCTTGAAGTTTTCGCTGGTCGCCGGCCAGAACAGGAACAGATCAACGCTATTGTGAATCTGGTTGCCGGCAGTGTTCCCATGATGAGCAAGGAACACGTAACCGTTGTCGATCAAAACGGCAATCTGTTGACGGGCAAGCAAAGTCAGAGCAGTGCGGATCAGATGGCGGACCAATACGAATACACCGCCAAAGTCGAGGAGCGTCTGACACGTCGGGTTGCCTCTCTCATCGGACCCATCGTGGGTGATGGCCGCTATCGTGCCGAAGTGTCGGCGGATCTCGATTTCTCCTCGGTGGAGCAGGCAGAGGAATTGTTCAACCCCGAACAGCAGGCGGTGCGCAGTGAGCGTGAGCTGACCGAACGGCGCACTGCCGGCGCACAGGGCGGCATTCCCGGTGCGCTGGCAAACCAGCCGCCGGCTAATGCTACGGTGCCAGAGCAGGCTGCCGGCGGTGATGGTGAGCAGGCGGCGCCAGCACCGGTCAACGTGCGAAGTGAATCCACGCGGAATTATGAAATGGATCGTACTGTCAGCTACCGACGTCAGGAGCTGGGCAGAGTCAAGCGGGTGACCGTGGCTCTGGCGGTGGACGACATGAAAGTAGTGGATCCACAAACGGGCGAAGTCAGCTACGAGCCCTGGCCGGAGCAGGAGCTGCAGCGGCTCAGCATGCTGGTTCGGGACGCCGTGGGCTATTCAGCTGCCCGGGGTGACAGTGTTACGGTGATGAATACCGCATTTGCGCAGGAAGAATCCGTTGAATTCGAGGCTCCGGCCTTCTGGGAACAGCCCTGGTTCTGGGATCTGATGAAGCAAGTGCTCGCAGGCCTGGTGATTCTGGTGCTTGTGCTGGGGTTGCTGCGCCCAACGCTTAAAAGCCTGTCCGGCGGTGGCCAGCGGGAACGCGGCCTGGATTCCGGCTCCGGCAGTGGCGGTGGTTACGGGGGCCTTGATGACATCGAGGGTGGAGATGAGCTCCGCAAGGCCATGTCCGCCCAGGATGATCTGCTTTTGCCGGGTGCCACAGACGGTTATGATAGGCAGCTGAACGCATTGAAAGGGCTGATTGCCGAAGACCCGGCGCGGGTCGCACAGGTAATGCGCCAGTGGGTGAACGTCGATGACTGAGCAAGCCAATCAACAGGGTGGCGGTGAGCCGTCAAAGCCGCAGCGAAAAATTCCGCGTGTGGAGCAGGCTGCGATTCTGCTCATGTCACTGGGCGAAGCGGATGCCGCAGAAATCCTCAAGCACATGGGCCCCAAAGAGGTCCAGCGTGTGGGCGTGGCCATGGCCCAGATGAAGGATGTCAGCAAGGACGAAGTGACCTACGTGATGAACCAGTTTGTTGATGCCGTAGGCGGGCAGACCGGGCTTGGCGTAGGCAATGACGAGTACATCCGGACGATGCTCACCCAGGCGCTCGGCGACGACAAGGCATCCAGCCTGATCGATCGCATCCTGATTGGCGGCAATACCACCGGCCTCGATACTCTCAAGTGGATGGAGCCCCGGGCCGTTGGCGACATCATTCGCTATGAACACCCGCAAATCCAGGCCATTGTTATTTCCTACCTGGATCCGGATCAGGCCGCTGAAATTCTTGGCACCCTGGATGAGAAGGTCCGCCTTGATGTGATGATGCGTGTTGCGTCACTGGAGAGTATCCAGCCCCAGGCCTTGCAGGAACTCAACGATATCCTGGAGAAGCAGTTCTCGGGTGGCGCCGCCTCCCAGACCAGCCGCATTGGCGGGGTCAAGCGCGCAGCGGACATCATGAACTTCATGGATCGGAGCATCGAAGGCAATCTGATGGATTCCATAAAGGATATGGATCCGGACCTTGCCAGCACCATCGAAGACCTGATGTTCGTGTTCGATAACCTAAAGGAAGTGGACGACCGCGGAATCCAGGCGCTGTTGCGGGAAGTGTCCTCGGAAGTGCTGGTGGTGGCCCTCAAGGGCGCCGACGAGGAGGTTCAGAACAAGATCTTCAAGAACATGTCCAAACGCGCTGCGGAATTGCTGCAGGATGATCTTGAGGCCAAGGGGCCGGTCAAGGTCAGCGAAGTTGAATCCGCCCAGAAAGACATTATCACCATTGCACGCCGTATGGCCGAGGCCGGTGAAATCTCCCTCGGCGGTGCCGGCGAAGAAATGATGTGATGAAAGATTCCACCCGTGACGTCAATCGCATTCCCAAGGAACAGCTGACCGCCTATGAACGGTGGGAGCTGCCCCTGCTGGATGCCCGTGGCAATGAAGTAGCGCGGGAAGAGGAGCGCGAGGTCAAGCCCCTCACCGCCGCCGACATTGACGAGATTCGCGAGGCGGCCCGGGAAGACGGCTATAACGAGGGCCGGGAACAGGGTTACCAGGATGGCCTGAAGGCCGGCAAAGAGGAAGGCCACCAGGAGGGGCTGGAAACCGGCCTGGCAGAGGGCAGGGAGCAAGGCAAAAGTCAGGGCTACGACGATACCCGCAAGGAAATCGACACCAAGCTTGACCGTCTCGAACATCTACTCGGTGAGTTACTGCTGCCGATCAAGCGCCACGAGGACGAACTTGAAACCTCTCTGGTCAACCTGACCACGGTTCTGGCCCGGGCGGTGGTCTATCGTGAACTGACCATCGACTCCTCCCAGATCCGTCACGTGGTTCGCCGCGCCATGGAGGCGCTACCCTCCACCGCGGAAAACATCCGCATCCATATAAACCCGGAAGACTGTGAAATGGTTCGCGAGGTGACCGCCCGCCTCGAAGCGTCCGCTTCCGTCATTGAAGACGCCAGTATTCTGCCCGGTGGCTGTAAGGTGGAAACCCGTCACAGCCTGGTGGATTTCACGGTTGAGAAACGTTTCCAGCGGGCCGTGCAGAGCATGCTGGACCAGCAGATGAGCGACAGTGAGGGCGGAGAAACCGAGGAACTGGACTCCATGATGGAAGACTTGACCGGTTTCCATCGGGACGTGCTGGATTCCCCGGAGACCGGGGATTCCTCAGACGATCCGAAGCCGGCGCAAAATACAGGTGACGGTGATGACCTCGAGCCTCGCTGATCGCCTCAACCGCTTTCAGGAGTTTCTGGGAAGCGAGCCCGAGCCTGAACTTTCCGGCCGACTGACCCGCATGGTGGGCCTTACCCTCGAATGTGTCGGCTGCCCCATGGTGGTCGGTGACCGCTGTGTCATTTTTGGCCAGAACACCGGTAATGTTGAGGCGGAAGTGGTGGGCTTTGAGGACGACCGGGTGTATCTGATGCCCCTGACAGCAATCGAGGGGCTCAAGCCCGGTGCCAGGGTTGTGCCTCTGTCTGCCGCAAGCCGGGTGCCGGTTGGCCCCCAGCTGCTTGGCCGGGTGGTCGATGGCAGTGGCGAGCCCCTGGACGGAAAAGGCCCCTTGCAGGCCGAAGCCAGCGTGGCGCTCACCGGCGATATTATCAACCCGCTGAACCGCGCCCCGGTGCGGCAGTCGATGGATGTGGGTATACGGGCGATCAATGCGTTGATGACCGTCGGCCAGGGGCAGCGCCTGGGTCTGTTTGCCGGCAGCGGCGTGGGCAAGAGTATGTTGCTGGGCATGATGACCCGCTTTACCGATGCCGACATCACCGTGGTGGGCCTGATTGGTGAGCGGGGCCGCGAGGTAAAGGAGTTTATCGAAGACATCCTGGGCGAAGAGGGCCTTTCCCGCTCGGTGGTGGTGGCCGCGCCCGCGGACGATTCGCCACTGATGCGGTTGCGCGCCGCCATGCTGACCACCCGGATTGCCGAGTATTACCGGGATCAGGGCAAACGCGTGCTCCTGTTGATGGATTCTCTTACCCGTTACGCCCAGGCCCAGCGGGAAATTGCGCTGGCCGTGGGTGAGCCGCCGGCGACCAAAGGCTACCCGCCCTCGGTATTTGCCAAACTGCCCCAGTTGGTGGAGCGAACCGGCAATGGTCGCCCCGGAGGTGGTTCTATCACGGCGTTCTACACCGTACTGACCGAAGGCGATGACCAGCAGGATCCGATTGCAGACGCTGCCCGGGCGATTTTGGATGGCCACATCGTACTCTCCCGCCGGCTTGCCGAAGAGGGACACTACCCCGCCATTGATGTGGAAGCGTCGATCAGCCGGGTGATGCCGCAGGTAACCGAGACCGAACATTTTTCCAGGGCCCAGCGATTCAAGCAGGTGTACTCACGGTACCAGCAGGCCCGGGATCTGATCTCTGTCGGCGCTTACGTGAAGGGTTCCGATCCCGAGACCGATTTTGCCATCACTCACATCGGTAATATGCGCCAGTTCCTGCAGCAGGGCCTGAATGAGAGTGCACCACTGAAGGAAAGTGTTGACCAGTTGCTGGCGGTGGTGCCAGAGCGTCGATCCCCCGATCGGCGTAAGTCGGCCGTGCCGAATCCGGCAGCTGGCGGCGGAGGTGATGCCTGATGCTGCGTTCCCGGCGTCTGGAAGTGGTTCTTTCCCTGGAGGAGCGCAAGGAGCAGGAAGCCCTGGAGCGAATGGGAGAGGCCAGGAAGCTGGCGGAGCAGCAGCGCGAACAGGTCCAGAACCTGAATCGCTACCAGCAGGAGTACCGGGATCAGATTCGCAACAGCCAACAGGGGATTGTGCAGGTGTCCAGGCTCCAGGCGTGGCAGGCCTTTATTGCGCAACTGGATCAGGTAATCCGGCAGCAACAGACGCAGCTGGAGCAGGCGGAAAAGGTCTTCGAGGCGCGCAAAAAGGAATGGCAGCACGCCTGGGAGCGCCGGCGTGGCATGGAAAAATACATAGAAACCTGCCGCCAGCAGGAGCAGAGGGAGCAGGATCTCCGGGAACAGAAGCTTTCGGATGAGGCCGCGGGGCGGGCTTTTAACCAACGTCGACGCTGAATCTTGCTCCGCATCAAGCAAATACAGATGCAAAATCAGACCACTCAGCTATCCTTACCGGATGTAGGGCTGGTAGAACACGCCGGTCAAATGCTGCTCTTGATAGCCCGGGAGGTTTTGGAATGCCGATCCAGACGCGCCGCTATGATGACGGTCAGACTCTTGTTATCAGGATAGAGGGGCGTTTCGACTTCAGCACCCATCAGGCGTTCCGTGATGCTTACGAGCACGGTGATCCGCACATCCGGAATTACATTGTGGATCTGTCTGACACCACCTACCTCGATAGCTCGGCGCTGGGAATGCTGTTGTTGCTCCGTGATTATGCCGGAGGTGACAGTGCCGGAATCGTCATCGAAAACTGCAATAACGATGTCCGTCGTATCCTTTCAATCTCCAATTTCGAGCAACTTTTCAATATCCGCTGATGCTCGCGGACTGCCGGAGTACTCATGGATGATTCCGTTGCAGAACATAGCCGTCCCCTGAGAATACTGATCGCTGACGATTCAGACAGCGATCGCCTGATCCTCAAAACACTGCTGAAGCGACTGGGGCACGAAGTCCTTGATGTTGCAAACGGACTGGACGCGGTCTCTGTTTTCCAGCGGGAGGCGCCGGATCTGGTGCTGCTGGACGCCCTGATGCCTGTCATGGATGGCATGGAAGCGGCCCGTCAGATCAAGCTCCTGGCTGGCGAACGGCTGGTCCCCCTGATTTTCCTGACCTCCCTGTCTGAAGCCGGTGCCCTGGCCCGATGTCTGGAGGCCGGTGGCGATGACTTCCTGGGAAAGCCCTATAACCGGATCATCATTGAAGCCAAGATCAAGGCTTTCAACCGAATGCGATTGATGCACCGGACCCTCTCGGATCAGCGGGATCTCATTCGTGAGCGCAACCGACAACTTACCGAAGAGCAGGAAATCGCCAAACGGGTCTTCGATAACGTGGCTCATTCCGGCTGCCTGGATGCCTCCAATATTCGTTATCACGCTTCGCCCCTGTCCATTTTCAATGGTGATGTGTTGTTTGCCTCGCCCCGGCCGGCGGGCGGGATGCTGATCTTCATGGGGGATTTCACCGGCCATGGTCTGCCGGCTGCCATCGGCGCCATGCCTGTAGCCGAGATCTTCTACGGCATGGCCAATAAGGGTTTTAACGGCCAGGACGTGTTGCGCGAGATCAACCAGAAACTCAAACGGATTCTGCCGACGGGCATGTTCTGCTGTGGCGCCATGATTGAGGCGGATTTCAAACTTAATCAGTTGCAGATCTGGAACGGCGGTCTGCCGGATGGCTGGCTGATCCGGACCACCGGAGAACTCCTGGCATTGCCATCGCGGCATCTTCCCCTCGGTATCCTTGCACCAGATCAGTTCAATGCCGATTTCGAGAGGGTTGGTGCCGCCCCTGGCGACAGAGTGCTGATGATGACCGACGGCTTTCTGGAATCTGCCGACAGCGCCGGCAACGTGTTCGGTGAGCAGGGCGTTACCGGCACGCTTGACCGGCTGGACGATGGGGACCATCCGTTCGATGCCATGATGTCCGCGGTTCACCGGTTCACCGGCAACTTTGAGGATGGCGATGACCTGACGCTCTGTTGTCTGGAAATGATGGACGAGGCGGGGCTGGCTACCCTGCCAGATCGTGCCGCACCGTCTGCTCTTGCCGGGCCGGCGGAATGGCGCTGCAGCTATGAAATCCGGGAAAGGACCCTCGGAGAGTTCAGTCCCCTGCCTCTGTTGCTTCATATCTGTATGGAGGTGCCGGGTCTTCGACGGAAGAGCGGCGAAATCTATACCCTGCTGGCGGAACTCTACAACAACGCGCTGGAGCACGGTGTTCTGGAACTCCCGTCAGAATGGAAGCACTCACCGGAGGGCTTTGGCCGCTACTACGCGGAGCGCAATCGGCGCCTGGCCAACGTGGAGGGTCACTACATCCGGTTCACACTGCACCATTCCCTGAAACCGGATGGAGGTCGGCTTCGTGTTATCTGTGAGGACAGCGGCCAAGGGTTTGATTTTCACAATCATCCCAGCGTGGCCCCCGGTAATTCCCCAACCATGAGCGGGCGCTATGCAGGGCGGGGCCTGCTGCTGTTGAAACGTCTGGCGGAGACCATCAGGTTTCATGAACAGGGCAATCATGTTGAAATTGTCTACGATTGGCAGTTCGCCCGTACAGCGGAGAATCGAGATGACTGATAAACCACACCTGGACGAGGAGGCACTGGCTGAGCTTCGAGACGTCATGGAGGACGAATTCGAAGTGCTGATACAGACCTATGTTGCAGATTCCCGCGACAGGATTCGGGGATTGCAAGAAGCCCTGAGGGCTGACGATAGTGACGCCTTTGCCAAGACGGCCCATAGCTTCAAGGGCAGTTGTATCAATATTGGCGCCCCACGACTTGGCGATCTCTGCCTGAGGGCGGAAATCGCAGGAAAGGAATCCCGGCTGGACGATGCCTCGGGATTACTGGATGACATCGCCCGGGAATTCGAACAGGTAATCGCAGGCCTGGATGGCTTGATGGTGGGGTGAATCAGGTCTATTCAGGCCGTTTGTCAGGCGAAGCAGGTGTGCGCTGGCATCACAATTGCTTTGTCCTTCGCATTGAGTGGATTAACCGCCCATGCACCGGCCAAGTCCGGCAAGGTGAGGGCGACAATGCGATAAAAGCGGCAAGAGGTTGCCATGGCCCAGATGGTTCTTCCCCAAACCCCCGCGCCCGGGACGCAACAAGATCCCGGCCCGTCAAAATCCGGAGCCAGCCGAGATCCGGCTGACAGGAAAAGCGATTTCGACTCTGTCTCCCAGGCTGAGCAAAAGCGGCTCGATCGCCAGAAGGCGGATCGGGCCGCTGAGGCCAGATCTGCCGATGAATCCCGGGCGGCCCGGGACACACCTTCAGAGACGAAAACGGAAGCAAACGCGAACGCTGATCCAAAGGGTGGCGAAAAAGCCAACGCTGCCACGGATGCTGAATCACAGGACGCGGACTGGGCCGCTGTAGCAGGTGATGGCAAATCAGAGCCGACGGCGCTTCCCCTTACCTTTGTCGAGTTGCAGTCCTGGCTGAATCCAAAAGCCGGAGGTGCCGGTGAGTCCGCCATGTCAGCTACAATGCCGGGAGTCGGCGTCAATGCTGCCAACGGTGTTTCGGGCCAAGCGAATTCCGTTGCCGGATTGTTCAGTGGCCTTCTCACAGGGGCCTCGGGTCAGAAAGCTCAGTCCGGATCCGGCGGTGTTTCCGGCGATGCGACACTGACAGATGTCATGAAGGCCTCAGTGCTCACCGACTCCGGCCGCAATGCGGATTCCGGCTCGTTGATCAATTCTGGCCGCTTCCAGTCCGCCATGGATCTGGTGTCCCAGCAAGCGGCCAATAATGCCAATGGGGCAGCAAAACTGACGGCCGAGAACGCTGCGCCATTACGAGGTTATGCTACGTCCATTGATGTGCCGGTAGGCCATGCAGAGTGGGGCGACAAACTGGTGGGCAAGCTCAGCTGGCTGACTGCCCGTAACATGTCGGTTGCCGAAATCCACCTGACACCACCGGACATGGGCCCCATGGAGGTCAAGGTCCGGGTGCAGAACGAGCAGGCGAGTATTACGGTCCATTCGGCCAATCCCGTGGTCCGTGACCAGCTTGAACTGCATTCCCACCGGCTCAGGGATATGCTGGGTGAGCAGGGAATGTCGTTGGCAGGCTTCGATGTTTCCGATTCGCCTCGCCAGCAGACCGGCGAGCAGGGCACCGGAAACGATAATGGCTCCGGTGGCGGTTCGGCATCGCTGGTCGCTGGCGATCAGGACGATGAAGGCATCAGCTCCGGCAGCCTTGATCTCAGCTGGAAAGGCGAAGTAGACATCTTCGCCTGATACCCTTCGATATTCTCTTCCAATCTCCTTTGCCCATCCTTCCCGGCAACGCTAAACTGCTGTTCTGAACGGGAAGGTTGGGTGTTCTGGCCCGCCCTTTGCATCCAATCCTGAAAAGTCGCGGAAAATTGCTCCCCGTGACGGATTTCTGGCAAAGCGAACATTATGGCTGAAAATAACGAATCTGAAGCGGCTCCTGCCAAGAAGGGAAAACTGAAACTGATCATCATGCTGGTTGTGGTGGTGATCCTGGCCATTGTGCTGTCTGTGGTGGGTACCCTGTGGTTCCTGGGCGGCGGTCTTCCGGGCATGGGGGAGGAAGAGGGTGACGCAACCGAGGTTGCAGAGGAAACCTTTATTCCCAGCAGCTACTACCAGATGGAAAAAGCCATCGTTACCACGGTTCAGGCTGAGGGTCGCCAACGCTACGCCCAGGCTTATCTGGCGCTGGAGTCCACCGATCCACAGGCGCTTGAAGCTGCCAAGCTGCACATGCCTCTCATTCGAAGCCAGCTGGTGACAGTCCTTGGTAGCAGTAACTTCAACGAGCTGCAGACGCCCGAGGGCCGCAGTGGCCTGGCCGAGCGGATGCTAACCACGGTGAATCAGGTTCTGGAGCAGGAAGGCGAGCCCGCCATCAAACGGGTGTTATTCAGAAATTTTGTCGTGCAATAGCGCACGGGCCACGGTACTTCAGGGGCAGGACTACGTATGCAGGACTTGTTGTCACAGGATGAAATCGATGCCCTCCTCCACGGGGTGGATGACGGTGACATTGATACCTATGAAGAGACTGATGATACCGGTATAAAGTCCTACGACCTTGCCAGTCAGGACCGCATCGTTCGGGGCCGGATGCCGACCCTGGAAATGATCAACGAGCGCTTTGCCCGTTACACCCGCATCAGCCTGTTCAACCTGATGCGTCGCAACGCCGATGTCTCCACCGGCGGCGTGCAGATCATGAAGTTCGGCGAGTATATTCACACCCTCTACGTGCCCACCAGTCTCAACCTGTGTAAGGTTCGCCCGCTTCGTGGCACCTCCCTGTTCGTCCTGGATGCCAAGCTGGTGTTCAAGCTGGTGGACAATTTCTTTGGCGGGGAGGGGCGGCACGCCAAGATCGAGGGTCGCGAGTTCACCCCGACCGAGACCCGCATCGTGCAGATGGTTCTGGATCAGGTGTTCCACGATATGAAGGAAGCCTGGCACGCGGTCCTCAAGGTGGATTTCGAGTACCTGAGCTCAGAAGTGAACCCGGCCATGGCCAACATCGTCAGCCCCAGTGAGGTGGTCGTGGTCAGCACCTTCCACATTGAACTCGACGGCGGCGGCGGTGAGCTGCATTTTGCCTTGCCCTATTCCATGATCGAGCCCATCCGCGACGTGCTCGATGCCGGGGTTCAGAGTGATATTGACGATGTTGATGAGCGCTGGGTGAACGCGCTCCAGGAAGACATCAAAGAGGTCAATGTACCGATCAACACGACGGTCTGTCGCCGTCGGATCTCGTTGCGGGATATTGCCAAGCTGAAGGCTGGCGACATTATCCCGGTGGAGGTGCCCGAGCATTTGACGGTCACCGCCAACGGCATCCCCGTTTACAAGGCAACTCTGGGGACCCGTGACGGGAAACTGGCACTGCGGATTCATGAGCGGGCATCAAGGCCCAAGGTAAAGAAACAATTGAAGGTGGGACGCAATGGCTGACGACGACAAGAAAGACGAGCAGGAGCTCAGCGAAGACGAAAAGCTGGCTGCCGAGTGGGAAGCCGCCATGGAAGAGTCCGGTGATGAGGGCGAACGCGAGGACGAGTGGGCCGCTGCGATGGCAGAGGCCGGCGAGACCGGAGAGGCCGAAGACGATGTTCAGGCTGCGCCCATGGAGGAATTCGAGACCGGAAGCGAACCCTCCATGGGTGGTGGTCCTGCTCCGGATATCGACGTCATTCTCGATATACCGGTCACCATTTCCATGGAAGTGGGCAACACCCAGATCCCGATACGGAACCTGCTGCAACTGAACCAGGGCTCGGTTATCGAACTGGACAGGCTTGCGGGCGAACCGCTGGACGTGCTGGTAAACGGTACCCTGATCGCCCATGGCGAGGTGGTCATGGTGAATGAAAAGTTCGGCATCCGTCTCACCGATGTGATCAGCCCGGGCGAACGTATCAAGCGGTTGCAGAAGTAAAATGTGGTCCAAATCCATTGCGGTACTGGCGCTGCTGCTGATCAACCCGGCCTTTGCCCAGGAAACTGCCAAGACGGTTGCCCCTGATTCACCCGTGCGAGCCCCGGATACCGTTGGCACCATTGTCAGCCTGGGGTTGGGGCTGGTGGCAGTGATTGCCGTGATCTATGGCTGCGCCTGGATTATCCGCCGTATGAATGGCATGACCGGCATGAACAACAACGCCATCAAGGTGGTGTCGGTGATGGCCATTGGTGCTCGCGAGCGTATCGCGCTGATTGAGGTGGGCGGCCAGCAGATCCTGTTGGGTATTACCCCATCGGCGATCCGGACCCTGCATGTGTTTGACGACCCGGTTGTCGAGGCTGGCAGCGCCGGCTCCAGTGATTTTGCCCGGCGTCTGCAGGGCATGATCGGCAAATCCTGGACTTCCCCGACAAGGAACGACTAGCCCCATGCTTGCGGCAACCATCAAGCGACTGCTTCCATCCCTGATTGTCTTGGCGGGCTTTGTCTGGGCGCCACTGGCGCTGGCTCAGGAGCCTTCCGGCATCCCTGGTATACCGGCTTTCACAGTGACGCCCGGAGAAGGCGAAGGCGCGCAGGAATACTCGGTAACCCTGCAGATCCTGGCGCTGATGACAGCGCTGACGTTCCTGCCGGCCATGCTCATGATGATGACGTCTTTTACCCGCATCATCGTTGTGTTTGCGATCCTGCGCCAGGCAATTGGCCTGCAATCCACACCGTCGAACCAGATTCTTCTCGGCCTGGCCCTGTTTCTCAGCATCTTCATCATGAAACCGGTGCTGGAAGAGGCCAACCGGGTGGCGCTGCAACCCTACATGCAGGAGGAAGTAACCTCCCTGGAGGCGGTCGAGCTGGCAAGCCAACCGTTCCGGAAATTCATGCTGGAACAGACCCGTGAGAGCGATCTGGCCCTGTTCATGCGGATCTCCGACACACAGTACGATACACCGCAGGACGTGTCCTTCTGGATACTGATGCCGGCATTCGTAACCAGTGAGCTCAAAACCGCGTTCCAGATCGGGTTTATCCTGTTCATCCCGTTCCTGATTATCGATATGGTGGTGGCCAGTGTTCTCATGGCCATGGGTATGCTGATGCTGTCGCCGATCATCATTTCCCTGCCGTTCAAGATCATGCTCTTTGTTCTGGTGGATGGCTGGGCCCTGATCATGGGCACACTCGCCGCCAGTTACGGAATATAGGAGGCATCATGACTCCGGAAACCGTTATCGACATTCTGCGCGAAGCCCTGTGGATGATCGTGCTTCTTGCCTCGATCATCATCGGCCCGGGGCTGGTGATTGGTCTTGTGGTCAGTACCTTCCAGGCTGCCACCCAGATTAACGAACAGACCCTGAGCTTCCTGCCGCGCCTGCTGGTTACGTTGATTGTCATCATCGTCTGGGGCCCCTGGATGCTCACGCAGTTGCTGGATCATGCCAACCGGTTGTTCGGCAACATACCCTACCTGATTGGCTGACGGATGATACCGGCGGAGATCAGCGCGGATGTGATCGGCCAATGGGTCGGCCAGCACCTCTGGCCGCTGTTCCGCCTGGCCAGCTTCCTGATGGTGATCCCCATTTTCGGTGCCCAGCTGGTGCCGGCCCGGATCCGTCTCGGGCTGGCCTTGCTGATGACCATACTCATCGCGCCCATGATACCGCCCGTTCCTCAGGTGGAAGCCCTGAGCGCCGATGCCGTGGTCATTACCCTGCAGCAGATACTCATCGGCGTCGGCATGGGCTTTGCGCTGACCGCACTCTGGCAGTTGTTCGTGATTGCCGGCCAGATGATCGCCATGCAGATGGGGCTGGGCTTTGCCTCAATGGTCGATCCGGCCAACGGTGTGAACGTGCCCGTACTGTCCCAGATTTACACCATCACCATCACCCTGTTGTTCCTGGCCATGAACGGCCACCTGGTTGCCTTTGAAGTGTTTATAGAAAGCTTCCGGACCCTACCTATTGGGATGGAAGGCCTAGGCCAGACCGGAGTCTGGGAACTGGCCCACCGGATCAGCTGGATGTTCGCCTCCGCCATGCTCCTGGCGTTGCCGGCGGTTACCGCCGTGCTGATCGTCAACATCTCCTTTGGTGTCATGACGCGCGCCGCTCCCCAGATGAACATCTTCGCGTTGGGTTTCCCGATTGGCCTGATTTTTGGATTGTTTGCCATATGGGTGCTGCACGCCAATTTTCTGCCGCACTTCGATCAGTACGCCCGGGAAACCTTTGATTTCATGCGGGGATTGCAGGGGCAGCCGTAGAGATTTATGGCCGAAGAAGACGACAACAGTCAGGAAAAAACGGAAGAGGCCACCCCCCGAAGGCTCGAAAAGGCCAAGGAGGAGGGCCAGACTGCGCGCTCAAAAGAGCTGGCCACCATGGCCGTCCTCCTGGCAGGCGCCGGCGGCATGCTGATGTTCGGCGCCAGCCTGGGAGCCTCGTTGGAGGCGATCATGCGAGATAGCTTCGTTATCGAACGCTCCGCCATCTTCGACATGCGCCACATGAGCGTGCAGCTCATTGAATCCTCCAAGGAAGCGGCCTGGGCTCTCTCTCCCATTCTGGTATTACTGCTGATCGCCGCTATCTTCGGCTCCATCGGCATCGGCGGCCTGCTGATCAGCGGCAAAGCCGTGGCCCCGAAACTCAATCGCATGGACCCCATCAAGGGCCTCGGGCGCATGTTCTCAATGCGCTCCCTTATCGAGCTGGTAAAGGCCATTGCCAAGGTCGGTCTGGTAATGGCCTTGGCCATTCTGATCCTCGATCTACGCACGGAAGACTTGTTGGCCATTGCCGAGGAGCCGGTGGTGCCGGCCATGGAACATGTACTCTGGACCATCGCCTGGAGCTTTTTCCTGCTTTCCTGCGCCACCATCATCATCGCGGCGATCGACGTACCCTTCCAGATCTACGATCACCAGAAAAAACTGCGCATGACCAAGCAGGAGGTGAAAGACGAATACAAGGACACCGAGGGCAAACCCGAGGTCAAAGGCAAGATCCGCCAACTCCAGCGTGAAATGGCCCAGCGCCGGATGATGCAGGACGTGCCCACCGCAGACGTGGTGATCACCAACCCGACCCACTATGCCGTTGCCATGAAGTACGATCAGAAGGCGATGGCTGCGCCGATTGTGGTGGCCAAGGGGGCCGATGAGGTGGCCTTCAAGATCATGGAGATTGCCCGGGAAAACAAAGTCGAGATTCTGAGAACGCCGCCGCTGACCCGGGCGGTGTACCACAACACCGACATCGGCGAGGAGATTCCCGATGGCCTGTACATGGCCATTGCCCAGGTGCTCGCCTATGTGTTCCAGCTTCGGCAGTTCCGCAAGGGGCGTGGGCCTAAGCCCGGTATGCCTGATTTCCCGATTCCCTCGGACTTGCGGCGCGACGTCTAGTTTGGAGCTGGGTTTCTTTTGGTAGCCTGCGGGTTTGGGAGTTAGCGCGGTTGTGGGTGGCCTTTTCAGGACACGCTACGAGCACATCCATGTGCGCTTGACTGTGGCCATCCATGGCCACAGACAGTCCTTAAAAGGCCACCCACAACCACTTATCAACCCCCCCCCCTCGATATCGCTGAAAAATACTCATCCAACTCACGATCTTTTGGCGGATTCCCGTCAGGTTTGCGAGGTTCGTGGGGCTGCCTCCCAAAAATGTCGGCGGCCATGGATGGCCGACGCCAAGCGCACATGGATGTGCTCGTAGCGGTTTTTGGGAGGCAGCCCCACGAACCTCTTTCCCCTGAAACTGCAGGCTAGGGCAGGAGTCAACTGGCTAGATCAGCAGCCAGCCTCAATAACCCGAACCATCGGCTCCCCGCGGCTTTCAGGGATTGGCAGGATCCCATACCAGGACCTCGGGTCATGGACCGTGGTCGAGGTAAAGCCGCAGGACAGGAAGTGCTTGCGGGCCTGCTCGTCGGTCTGGAAGTGGAACGATACCTCGCTACGGGTAACGGCCCCGAGGACGCCACCGAGCACTTTGAGGGTAGTGTTCAGCACCGGCTGGCGGGGTTGGTAGTAGCTTTCGGAGAGGTAAACCGAACCCGGGCGTTTGGCCATGGCGGCGGCCAGTCGGCCCGTGGCCATCAGGCGGAGGGCCTTGCGGGCGGCCATGTCGGGCAGATCGGCTTCGACCATGTGGAGCAGAGGGTGTTTCTGCCGTAACCGAATGCCGCGGGGGGACATGGCCGGAGCTGTCAGTCGGCTTTCTGCTCATAAACGGCTTTACCCCAGGCCTCGCGGCTGCCGGGGAGGATCAGGTTCAGGATGATGGCGGTCACTGCGCACAGCGCAATGCCTTCCAGGTTGCCAAGAACCATGCCGCCAATGCCGAACACCAGGGTGACACCCACGATCACCAGGTTGCGAGACTGTGACAGATCCACCTGGTGACGGATCAGTGTGTTAAGGCCGACCACGGCAATGGAGCCGAACAGCAGGCACAGGATGCCGCCCATGACGGGGACCGGGATGGTCTGCAGTGCCGCGCCGAACTTGCCAACGAAGGCCAGTACGATGGCGACACAGGCAGCCCACCACATGACCTTGGGGTTGAAATTCTTGGTGAGCATAACGGCGCCGGTGACTTCCGAGTAGGTGGTGTTGGGCGGTCCTCCAAGCATGGAGGCGGCGCTGGTGGCCAGGCCGTCACCCAGCAGGGTGCGGTGCAGGCCCGGCTTTTCCAGGTAGTTCTTTCGGGTCACGTTGCCGATGGCCAGCACGTCACCGATGTGTTCAATGGCCGGGGCAATGGCGACGGGGATCATGAACAGCACGGCGCCCCAGCTGAATTCCGGCGCAACAAAGTTGGGAACGGCGAACCAGGCGGCGTCCCGGATTGGCGTGGTATCCACGATACCGGCAAACGCGGAGAGGATGTAGCCGGTGATAACGCCGAACATGATCGGAATCAGCCGGAAAATGCCTTTCGACCAGACCGACATGATGATGGTTACGGCCAGCGAGATCATGGCGATCCAGATCGCCGTGTCGTAGGGAATCAGCTGGTTGGCGCCATCACCGGTGCGGCCGGAGGCCATGTGAACGGCAACCGGCGCCAGGCCGAGACCGATAGTCATGATCACCGGGCCGATAACCACTGGCGGCAGCAGGCGGCGGACAAAGCCGGTGCCCCGCAGCCGCACCAGTCCACTGAGGAAAATATAGAGAATACCCGCTGCCATCAGGCCGCCGAGTGTCTCTTCCATGCCGAACTTGCCTTTGGAGGCAATCACGGGGGCAATAAAGGCGAAGGACGACGCGAGGAAAATCGGGATCTGACCGCCGGTCACCACGTGAAAGATCAGGGTGCCCAGGCCGGCGGTGAACAGGGCCACGTTGGGATCCAGCCCGGTAATCAGTGGCATCAGAACCAGCGCGCCGAACGCCACCAGCAGCATCTGGGAGCCAGCAATGGCCTGTTTCCAGACCGGGTCGTTGGTATGGTCCTGCATTCTTAAACGTCCTTTTGCTTGGTGCCGAAGATTTTGTCGCCGGCATCGCCGAGACCCGGAAGGATGTAGCCTTTGTCGTTGAGGCGCTCATCAACGGAGGCGGTGTAGATAGACACGTCCGGATGTTTTTCCAGAACCTTTTCAACACCTTCGGGCGCGGCAACCAGCACCAGGGCCCGGATCTCGGTGCTGCCGGCCTTCTTGAGCAGGTCAATGGTGGAGATCATTGAGCCGCCGGTGGCGAGCATCGGATCGACAATCATGGCCATACGCTGGTCCAGTTCGCCCACCAGCTTTTCAAGGTAGGTGCTGGCCTCGAGGGTTTCCTCGTTGCGGATCTGGCCGACAACACTGACCCGGGCCACCGGAATCAGGCTGAGGACACCGTCAAGCATGCCAAGGCCGGCCCGCAGGATCGGCACGATGGTGACCTTCTTGCCGTGAATCTGTTCCACGTTAACCGGCCCTGCCCAGCCTTCGATGGTCTTTTCCTGCAGATTGAAGTCTTTGGTGGCCTCGTAGGTCAGGAGTGCACCGACTTCCTGTGCCAGCTCCCGGAAATTCTTGGTGCTGATATCCGCACGGCGCATGATGCCGAGCTTGTGGCGGATCAGGGGGTGTTTTACCTCGTGGATTGGCATGGGGTCACCTGTGTGTCTGGTTGGAGTTTTGCGTCGCGATCAAATGGCGCAAGGATACCGCATCTGGCAAGGGGAGTCAGGCCGAAAATGGCCGGTTCCGTGCAATCCACTAAGGGCTGGTACGGATCTTGCGATAACCCTTCCAAACGACGCCCCGGTGTCAGATTTTCGACCTTCTAAACGCCTGCAGGCACGGCCAATCGGAGAAGTATCCGGCATGGACAGAGCTTTAGTCCTCAATAACGTCAAAACCCTGACACGGGGCAATCTTGGCATTCCCATCATGCTGATGGGCTTGCTGGGCATGATGATCCTGCCCATGCCCGCGTTCCTGCTGGACGTGTTCTTTACCTTCAACATCACTTTGTCGATCGTCATTCTGCTGGTGTGTGTGTACGCACTGCGGCCCATGGAGTTTGCCTCTTTTCCGACGGTTCTTCTGGTGGCCACGCTGTTGCGTCTTGCCCTGAACGTCGCGTCCACCCGGATTGTTCTGCTCAATGGCCACGAGGGCGGTGACGCCGCCGGTAAGGTGATTGAATCCTTCGGTGCGGTACTGATCGGTGGTAACTATGCCGTGGGTCTGGTGGTGTTTGCGATCCTGATGATCATCAACTTCCTGGTGGTGACCAAGGGCGCCGGCCGGGTGTCCGAGGTGAGTGCCCGTTTTACCCTGGATGCCATGCCCGGCAAACAGATGGCCATTGATGCGGACCTGAACGCCGGCCTGATCAATCAGGACGAAGCCAAGCATCGTCGTGCCGAGATTGCCCAGGAAGCAGATTTTTACGGTTCCATGGACGGTGCGTCCAAGTTTGTGAAAGGCGATGCTGTCGCTGGCCTGCTGATCCTTGCCATCAACATCGTCGGCGGGATCGCCATCGGTATGCTTCAGCACGATCTGGATTTCGGGCTGGCCATGGAGCGCTATGCGCTGCTGACCATTGGTGACGGCCTGGTGGCGCAGATTCCCTCGCTGCTGTTGTCTACATCGGCGGCGATCATGGTGACACGGGTTACTTCGAGCCAGGATATGGGCGGCCAGATCCTCCAGCAGATGTTCAGTGCGCCCAAGGCCCTGTCTATTGCTGCTGCGATCCTGATTATCCTGGGTCTGATTCCTGGTATGCCCCACGTGGCCTTCCTGGGTCTGGGGGTCCTGGCGGCCGGCGCTGCCTGGTATATCTGGAAGCACCAGAGACAGACCGTGGAGGAAGAGGGCGCATTCCCGGCCAGGGGCGCTGGCGGCGCAGCACCGCGGCCTGCAGGTCGGGATCTGCCGCCGGGCGGTGACGCTGGTGGCGATCAGGGTCGTCAGCTGCCGGCACCCGGAGAGACCAAGGAGCTGGGCTGGGACGACGTGTCCACCGTCGATATCGTCGGTCTGGAAGTGGGTTACCGGCTGATTCCGCTGGTCGACAAGTCCCAGGGTGGCCAGTTGCTCAGCCGCATCAAGGGGGTTCGTAAAAAGCTGTCCCAGGATCTGGGCTTCCTGATGCCTTCGGTCCATATTCGCGACAATCTGGATCTGATGCCCAACGTCTACCGCATCACCCTGATGGGGGTGACCATTGCCGAGGCGGAAATCCATCCGGACCGCGAACTGGCCATCGACCCGGGTCAGGTATTCGGAAAGATAGAGGGCATTGAAGGCAAGGATCCGGCGTTCGGTCTGGATGCCAGCTGGATTGAGCCGGACAAGAAAGACCAGGCCCAGACGCTCGGCTATACCGTGGTTGATGCCAGTACGGTGGTCGCCACCCATCTGAACCAGGTGCTGCAGAAACACGCCCACGAACTGCTGGGCCATGAGGAAGTCCAGAAGTGGCTGGATCAGCTGGAGAAGATTTCTCCGAAGCTGGCCGAGGAACTGGTGCCCACCACCGTTTCCATCAGTCTGCTGCTGAAAGTACTGCAGAACCTCCTGAAGGAGGAGGTGCCGATCCGGGATATGCGGTCCATTGCCGAGGCCATCGTGAACGTGCATCCGAAGAGCCAGGATCCGAAGCTGCTGACCACCGTAGCCCGGCAGTCCCTGCGCCGGATGATTGTTCAGAGCATCTGCGGCAACGAATCGGAGATACCGGTCATCACCCTGGACCCGGATCTGGAACAGTTATTGCTAAAGTCAGTTCAGCAGAGTCAACAATCCGGCGGTCAGGAAGATATTGGCCTGGTTCTGGAGCCGAATATGGTTGAAAAGCTCCAGCGCTCCCTGCAGGAGAGTGTTCAGCGCCAGGAGATGCTCGGCAAGCCGGCCATTCTGCTGGTTTCCGGGCCCCTGAGGCCGGTACTGGCGAAGTTTGCCAGTTATGGGGTAGAGCGCCTGCATGTGCTCTCGTACCAGGAAATTCCGGATAACAAACAGATTACGATCGTGGCGTCCGTTGGCCAGTAACGGCGCGGATGACAGAGCGGACAGCGCCGGCACGGCGTTGCCGGTGGAGGAAGAGGCATCATGAAAGTAAAACGGTTTTTTGCTCAGACCATGGCAGAGGCGCTCAAGCAGGTCAGTGAACAGATGGGGCCGGACGCCGTGATCCTTTCCAATCGTCGGGTCGACGGCGGTGTCGAAATTGTGACTGCGCTGGACTATGACGAGAATATGGCGCGCCAGCGACTGGGCAACCAGGCAGAAGAAGCCACCAACGGGTCCCGCTTGGCCGAGATGCAGGCCGACCAGCACAGGCGTCTTGAGGACGAGCTGAGCCGGTCCCGGGACCGCATCCGTGAAGTACGGGAAAAGCGGGCATCGCAGGGCGCGAGCTACGCCGGTTCGTTCGCTGCCATTCAGGAAGAGGTGAGCGGTGGTTTTGGTGATATTGAACCTCTGCCACAGGCGCCGAGGGAAGCCTATTCCGATGAGCTGGCGCAGATGCGGGCCGAGATCAGCTCGCTCAGAGACATGATGCAGGGCCGTCGGCCGCAACCGGAGCCGGAGGTTTCTGCGACCACCGCCGTGCAGCAGAGGCTTGCCGAGCGCTTGCAGGAGTTCGGCCTCGGCAGTGATCTGGCGGGGTCAATTTCCCGTCGTCACAAGGCGGGGCGTCTGGAAGACGGTTGGAAGCAGTCCCTGAAAATACTGTGTACCGGGGTCCGGACCTCCCGCATGGAGTGGCTGGATGAGGGCGGCGCCTACGCGTTGGTGGGGCCGACAGGGTCCGGGAAAACCACCACCATCGGAAAACTCGCCGCTCGCTACGTGCTCAAACACGGTTCCGACTCGGTGGCACTGGTGACCACCGACCGTTACCGTGTGGCAGCTCATGAGCAGCTGTTTGTTTTCGGGCGCATCCTGAATGTGCCCGTTCGTGTGGTAGACGAGAGCCACAGTCTCGACGATATTCTGGACGAGCTGTCAGACCGTCACCTGGTACTGATCGATACCGCCGGGCTGACCAGCGCGGACAAAGGCTATCAGGAACAGCTGGCCGAACTGGCGCGCAGCCATCACAATATCAAAACGCATCTGGTAGTCTCGGCAACGAGTCAGCCGCGCATCATGAAATCCGTCTGGCATTGCTATAAGATGGCAAATCTTGCGGGCTGTGTGATGACCAAGATTGATGAAGCCCTCACGCTGGGTGAATCTCTCGGCTTTGTGATGGAAACCGGTCTGCCGGTAGCCTATTACACAGACGGCCAGAAGATTCCTGAAGACCTGCACCACGCAGAAGCAGTTCCGCTGGTGCGGTTGGCCGTGGACCGGCTTAAAACACTCCAGCAACAGCAGGCGGTCGCAGAGGGGGCCTGAACTCATGAACCCCGGACCGGACAAACAAACAGTGAGCGTCCGAACAACAGCCCCCGGCTAGACGTGGCGAGAGACAAAAAACAGTATGAGCAAAGCACAACCGGTACAGGTGATTGCAGTTTCCGGCGGTAAAGGTGGAGTCGGCAAAAGTAACGTGTCGGTGAACCTCGGAATCGCCCTGGCGCAGAAAGGCCGGAGAGTGGTGCTGCTCGACGCCGACCTGGGGCTGGCCAATATCGACGTATTGCTTGGCATTACCGCCAACCGTAACCTCCAGGATGTTCTGGCGGGCGACTGTGATCTCAAGGACGTTCTGGTGAATGGTCCCGGCGGCATCAAGATTGTTCCTGCCTCTTCCGGTACCCAGAGAATGACCCAGCTCAGCCCCATGGAGCATGCCGGGCTGATTAACGCGTTCAGCGAGCTGGGGGATCAGATTGATGTCCTGATCGTGGATACCGCTGCCGGTATTTCCGAGTCAGTGGTCAGTTTTCTGAGAGCGTCGCAGGAGCTGCTGCTGGTTGTCTGCGACGAGCCGACCTCGATCACCGATGCCTATGCCCTGATCAAGCTGATGAACCGTGATTATGGAACCAACCGCTTCCGTATTCTTGCCAATCAGGTCCGGAATGAGCAGGAAGGCCGGCATCTGTTTGAAAAACTGACCCGGGTCACCGAGCGCTTCCTCGATGTGGCACTACAATACGTAGGAATAGTCCCCTACGATGAGGCCGTGAAGAAAGCAGTTCAGCGGCAGCGTGCGGTGCTGGACGCCTATCCCAGGGCGAAAGCTTCACTGGCCATCAAGGCGCTGGCGGACAAGGTAGATAGCTGGCCGTTGCCGTCCTCTCCCCGCGGGCATCTGGAATTTTTTGTGGAGCGGCTCGTCGAAGTCTGAATCGGATCCAGTCAAACAAAAAACCGGATACATGACATTGGCGAAAAACCTCGGAATCTATAACCAGTCAAGTGCGCAGAAGCCGGCTCAGCTTATTGAGCAGCACGCGCCGCTGGTCAAGAAAATTGCCCTTCACCTGATGGCTCGCCTGCCGGCGTCCGTCCAGCTTGAAGACCTGATGCAGGCCGGCATGATCGGTCTGCTCGAGGCCGCACAGCGTTACAGTTCTACCAAAGGTGCTACCTTCGAGACTTACGCCGGTATCCGTATTCGCGGCGCCATGGTGGACGAAATCCGCAAGGGTGACTGGGTGCCACGTTCTGTTCATCGCAACGCCCGTCGCATTTCCCAGGCCATCAAGGCCGTTGAAGATAGACTTGGCCGCGAAGCCCACGACCAGGAAGTGGCCGAAGAGCTGGGTATGGGGCTGCCCGAATACCACTCCTACCTTTCCGGTTCCAACAGCGGTCGACTTTTTAGCCTCGACGAGCTCAATGAATCCGGAGAGCTGCCGATAGAACAGACAGAGACGCAGGATAATCCCCTTGAGGGGTTGTCCTCCGATGCCTTCCGGCGGAGCCTCGCTGAGGCGATTGAAGACCTGCCGGAGCGGGAAAAGCTGGTGTTGAGCCTTTACTACCAGGAAGAACTGAACCTCAAGGAGATTGGCGCGGTGCTCGGCGTCAGTGAGAGCAGGGTAAGCCAGATTCACAGCCAGGCAGCCCTGCGCCTTCGGGGACGGCTCTCGGATTGGCGTCAGGAATCGGACAACTGACCGCGTTCAGTCTGTGTCGCCAACGAGGTAGTCTGTAGTTTTTGGTAACCGATGCTTTACAACCGAAGCAAAGGTCCGACAATAAGCGGTTAAAACAGCGGCCTGCTAGACTTTGAACGCAAAGGTCAAACGAATTCCGGGTGTTACTAACTGGAGGTCCCATTGGACAAAAACATGAAAATCCTCATTGTGGACGACTTCTCCACAATGCGACGGATCATCAAGAACCTGCTGCGTGATCTTGGCTTCACCAACACCGATGAAGCTGACGACGGCAACACGGCACTGCCAATGCTCAAAAGCGGCAAATACGATTTTCTGGTGACCGACTGGAACATGCCTGGCATGTCAGGCTTCGACCTGCTCAAGGCCGTTCGGGCGGACGAGAATCTGAAAACCCTGCCGGTATTGATGGTAACTGCTGAGGCCAAGCGCGACCAGATCGTTGCCGCTGCCCAGGCAGGCGTAAACGGGTATGTGGTCAAGCCGTTCACCGCTGCCGTGCTCAAGGAAAAGATTGAGAAAATCTTTGAAAGAATCCAGTAACCAGAGGTCGGATGGCTCTCATGAGCGATAGCAAAAAGAACCATCGGGGCCTTGAACCGGAGGTGACGGAAAAGCTCCAGCGGCAGGCAGCGGAACTGGCCGAGAGTGTTGATGCGGGTGATTATGCCAAAGCCATGACCCTGATCAATGAACTCAGCGAAGTCAGGGATCAGGGTCTGTACCGTGAGGTAGGGCGGCTGACGCGGAGCCTGCACGAAGCAATCCGGAACTTCCAGATTGATCCCCGTAACGCCGAGCAACAGGAAGCACTGTCAAAGATGACAGATGCCTCTGATCGTCTCGAATACGTTGTGCAGATGACCGGTGAAGCAGCCAACCGGACCATGGACCTGGTTGAGGAAACCATGCCGGTGGCCAATGCCCTCAGAGACGAGGCCGCCGCGTTGCGTGATGAGTGGCAGCGCCTGCGTCGCCGGGAAATGCAGCCGGCTGAGTTTCGCGAGCTGTACGGCCGGATTGATCGCTTTTTTGTCAGCATGGCAACCGATGCCGACACCATGTACAGCAACCTGTCGGAAATCCTGCTGGCTCAGGATTATCAGGATCTGACAGGTCAGGTCATCCAGAAGGTCACCGCCCTTGTGAAAGAGGTTGAGGAGCAGATGCTCAGCCTGGTGGTGATGGCCAGTCATGTGGACCAGCTCACGGGCACGGTGCACCAGATTGAAGAAAAAGAAGAGTCTGCAGAGAAGGGCGTCGGGCCCCAGATCAAGGCCGATGAGCGTGAAGATGTAGTTTCGGGGCAGGACGACGTAGACGACCTGTTGTCCAGTCTCGGTTTCTGAATAATGAGGGTAACGCATGGCGTTTGATGCTGATGAAGAGATTTTGCAGGACTTCCTCGTAGAAGCCGGCGAGATCCTCGAAAAGCTGTCAGAGCAGTTGGTAGATCTTGAGCGACATCCTGACGACAGTGATCTGCTCAACGCCATCTTCCGTGGTTTCCATACCGTGAAAGGCGGAGCCGGCTTCCTTCAGCTTGAAGCGCTGGTGAACTGCTGCCATTCCGCGGAAAACGTTTTCGACATCTTGCGTAATCACAAGCGCAAGGTGGATTCCGAACTGATGGACGTGGTTCTAGAAGCACTCGACTACGTCAATGCCATGTTTGAGCAGGTCCGCAATCATGAGGAGCTGACACCGGCTCCGGACGAACTTATTGCCCGTCTGGATGCCCTGGCCCAGCCTGAAGGCGAGGGGGCACCGGCCGCTGCCGCTCAACCTGAGCAGGAAGAGAGCGAACCGGCAGAAGACGGTGGCGACATCACCGACGACGAGTTCGAACAGCTTCTGGACGCACTGCAGGACGAGAAATCAGCGGAGGTTTCCTCGGCTTCGAGCGCCGGATCGGCCGGCGGTGACCAGGAAAGTTCTGGAGACGACGAAATAACCGACGACGAATTCGAAGCGCTACTGGACCAACTGCACGGAAAAGGTCAGTTTGCCGGTGCGCCAGCTGGCGAGGAAGAGGCTTCTGGTAAAGAAGAAAAGCCGGCTGCCAAGGCCGGATCTGCTGGCGGCGACGACCTGATCACCGACGACGAATTCGAGAAACTGCTGGACGATCTTCACGGCAAGGGCGGAAGCCCGACCGCGGGCGGAGAGCCTTCAGCCTCGAAAGAGCCTGCAGCTCCAAAACAGCCCTCAGCGCCGAAACAGCCTGCATCTTCAAAAGAGCCGGCTTCACCGAAAGCAAACACGTCAAAGCCCGAAAAATCGAAGCCGGCCGAGAAGCCGGAGGCCAAAGGCGCTGCCGCACCGGCGATGCCTGCTCGCGAGAATGCCCCGGCCGCGGAAACGACGGTTCGTGTCGACACCAAGCGGCTCGATGACATCATGAATATGGTGGGTGAGCTGGTGCTGGTGCGTAACCGCTTGCAGCGTCTGGGTGCTGAAAGTGAAGACGAACACATGCACAAGGCGGTATCCAACCTGGATGTGGTTACGACTGATCTCCAGTCCGCCGTCATGCAGACCCGCATGCAGCCGATCAAAAAGGTGTTCGGCAGGTTCCCCCGCGTTGTGCGCGATCTCGCCAGAAACCTCAAGAAAGAGGTGAACCTGGTGATGCATGGCGAGGAAACCGATCTGGACAAGAACCTGGTTGAAGCGCTGTCTGATCCGCTGGTTCACCTGGTGCGGAATTCGGTGGACCACGGGATCGAGGCTCCGGAAGTCCGCGAGAAGGCCGGGAAGCCACGCCAGGGCACGGTTACCCTCTCTGCCGAGCAGGAGGGAGACCATATTCTGCTGTTTATCGAGGATGACGGCGCGGGCATGGATCCGGAAGTCCTGCGCCGCAAAGCAGTCGAAAAGGGTATCTACGACCAGGACGCCGCGGACCGGCTGACCAATTCGGAGTGTTACAACCTTATTTTTGCCGCCGGATTCTCCACCAAGGAGCAGATTTCGGATGTGTCCGGACGTGGCGTCGGCATGGATGTGGTGAAAACCAAGATTGGCCAGCTCAATGGCCAGTTGAGCATCGAATCCGAGCTGGGCAAGGGCTCTCGCATTGTCATCAAGGTTCCGCTGACGCTCGCCATCATGCCCACCCTGATGATCATGCTGGGCGATCAATCCTTTGCGTTGCCGCTGGTCAACGTGGTCGAGATTTTCCATCTGGACCTGACCAAGACCAACATCGTCGATGGGCGCGAGTGCATTGTGGTTCGGGATAAAGTCTTCCCGCTATTCCATATCAAGCGCTGGCTGGTTCGTGGCGGTGCTGGCCAGGAGGTGCCCGATAACGCCCATGTTGTCATTGTGGCCATGGGTACCAAGCAGGTCGGGTTCGTGGTCGACCAGCTGGTTGGTCAGGAAGAAGTGGTTATCAAGCCCCTTGGGCGAGCGCTCCAGGGTACGCCAGGCATGGCCGGTGCCACTATTACCGGCGATGGCCGGATTGCACTCATTATTGATGTGCCAAGCCTGTTGCAACATTACGGTTGAGCCGGGCCTTCCGGCGCTTTTTGCCAGAGAAGGCCGAAGAACGATGGATTGGGTAGGAGAAGTGGATGACAGTTTCTGTCCTGGTCGTTGACGATTCAGGGTTTTTTCGCAAGCGGCTGACGGAAATCCTGACCAGCTCCGGCCAGATCAAAGTGGTAGGTGCTGCGACCAATGGTCGGGAAGGCGTTGAGCTGGCCGAGAAACTGCGTCCCGACGTGATTACCATGGATTATGAGATGCCCGTGATGGATGGCATCTCTGCCGTGCGCGAAATCATGCGCAAACATCCGATACCGGTGCTCATGTTCTCATCGCTCACCTATGAGGGCGCCCGGGTCACACTGGATGCGCTCGAGGCCGGCGCCGTTGATTTTCTGCCCAAGAATTTCGAAGAAATTGCCCGGGACAACAGTCAGCTTCAGAAAATCTTGATTGAGCGGATTCTGGATGTAGCCCGCAGTCGTCCCGGCAACCGTTCTCCTGCGCCTTCCCGCGCGGAACCTTCAGCTCCGGCCTCCCGGGCGCCGGAGCCTGCAGGGCGCCCGCGTCCGGAACCAGCACCGCGTCAGCGTCCTGACACCCGGGCTCCGGCAGCGTCGGCAGGTTCTCCGGGCGAAACCGAGGCCCCCAGGCGCCATGGCCGCCGTGGGCCGGCCAAGCATTACGCCGTTGTTGGCATTGGTACTTCAACCGGCGGCCCGGTTGCCCTGCAGCGGGTACTGACGGTGTTGCCCGCGACCTTCCCGGCACCGATTGTTCTGGTGCAGCATATGCCGGCGAGTTTTACGCCTGCCTTCGCCGAACGCCTTAACAAGCTCTGCCGGATTGAAGTCCGGCAGGCTGAGGATGGTGATGTGTTGCGGCCCGGCCTGGCTTTGCTGGCGCCCGGCGGCAAACAGATGATGGTCGAGAATCGGGGCGGACAGCCCAGGATCCGTATTCTGCCCGGAGACGAGCGGCTCAATTACAAACCCTGCGTGGACGTTACCTTCGGTTCTCTTGCCCGCAGCTTTCCGGGCAAGACGCTGGGCGTCATTCTTACCGGGATGGGCTCGGACGGCAAAGAAGGCTGTCGGATGATGAAGCAGAGCGGTTCCGATATATGGTCCCAGGATGAAAAATCGTCTGTGATCTACGGCATGCCGATGGCCGTCGCCAAGGCAGGGCTGACGGATGATGTATTGTCCCTGGACGAGATCGGGCCACGCCTCGCGGAAGGTGTGTGCTGATGGATATCCTGAGCCTGCTCGGGGTCATACTGGCCTTTGCCGCAATTCTTGGCGGTAACCTGCTGGAAGGCGGAGCGGTTGGCTCACTGTTTAATGGGCCGGCGGCCATCATCGTCATCGGTGGCACTCTGGCCGCGACTATCCTGCAGACCTCGTGGCCCATGCTGAAGCGGGCTTTCACTCAGGTGCGCTGGGTCTTTTTCCCGCCGTTTATCAACCTTGAAGACGGTATCGGAAAAGTCATTGACTGGAGTGTAAAAGCTCGCAAGCAGGGCTTGCTAGGCCTTGAAGGGCTTGCCGAGCGCGAGCCGGAGCCCTTTGCCCGCAAGGGGTTGCAGTTGCTGGTCGACGGTGCCGAAACCGAGACCATCAGGGGCATCATGGAAGTTGATCTGGAATCCCGTGAGCAGAGGGATCTGGAGTCGGCCAAGGTGTTCGAGGCCATGGGTGGTTACTCGCCAACCATCGGCATTATCGGGGCTGTCATGGGCCTGATCCAGGTGATGACCAACCTTGAGGATCCCCAATCCCTGGGTAGCGGGATCGCAACCGCCTTTGTAGCCACCATCTACGGTGTGGCGCTGGCCAACCTCCTGTTCTTCCCGGTCGCTAACAAGATGCGCGGTATCGTGCGGGAGCGCACCCGCTATGAGGACATGATGATCGATGGCCTGATTGCCATCGCCGAGGGTGAAAACCCGAAATCCATCGAATTGCGGCTGCGGGGCTTCCTGCAGTAAGCATGCGCAGGCCAACTTATGCGGCGCCGTAGGCAACCCCAGGATGATCTGCACAACAAGGAGCGGTGGCTGATTTCCTACGCGGATTTCATCACCCTGCTGTTCGCCTTTTTCGTCGTGATGTACTCGGTATCGTCCGTTAACGAAGGCAAATACAAAGTCCTTTCTGAAACCCTGACCGGCGTGTTCAATGCACCCCAGCGCTCCTTCCAGCCAATCGAGATTGGCGACCAGCCCCAGAGATCGCTGAATGCGCCTGCCGAGAACGTAATCCCGCCGGCGGTGACCGAAGCGCCCCGAAATCCGGAGATGGACGCGCAGGCGCGGACCGAAGCGCTGCGAGCCATGGCTGACCAGCTTTCCATGGAGTTTGATGAGCTGATCAACCAGGGCGTGGTGTCGCTTGAGACCAGCGACCAGTGGCTGGAGCTGAATCTGCCCAACAGTCTGTTGTTTGGCAGCGGCGATGCCGAGCCCCATTACGATGCGTTCGAGGTGGTCGAGAAAATCGCCACGGTTCTGAACAACCGGGACAACGCTGTCAAAGTGGAAGGCTTCACCGATAATCAGCCGATCAGTACCTCCCGTTTTCCGTCAAACTGGGAATTGTCAGCCGCCCGGGCGGCTGCCATGGTCCGGATGCTGGTGATGGAGGGCATCGAGCCGGAACGTCTGGCGGCTGTCGGCTATGGCCAGTATCAGCCGGTTGCCCGGAATGACACTGAGGAAGGGCGCCGCAGAAACCGCCGGGTGGTATTGCTGATCTCCCGTGACGCCAGTATTCGCGGTGCCATGCGCTGACCCGATCGTCGGCAGATGCGTATAGAGCCATTGGCATGGTTCCTGTATTACTCCCCGTTAACAATAAGGCGCCGGCAACAGCTTGCCGGATTTTCCGAGGACTGGTTCAAGTTGCCCGCGGAATGGCCGATAAACGGGACTGTGGCAACGGTTAATTGCCGGCCACACCGATGTATTCTCTGGAGAATCAAAGCGTGCGAATCTGGGCAGTAGCCAATCAAAAAGGTGGTGTCGGTAAAACCACGAGTGTGGTCGCCCTGGGCGGCTTGCTTGCCGAACGCGGCAAGCGTGTTCTCGTTGTGGATCTGGACCCGCATGGCTCGCTCACCAGCTGGTTCGGTTACGATCCGGATACAATCGCGCACAGTGTTTTCGACCTGTTCCAGCACCAGGGCAAGGTTCCGGAAGGGCTACCCGCCCAACTGATTACGGAGACCAGCTGCAAGGGCCTGTCCCTTTTGCCGGCGAGTGCAGCCCTGGCTACCCTTGAGCGACGAATGATCGGCGTGGAAGGCATGGGGCTGATCATTTCCCGGGCCCTGACTCAGCTTTGGGACGACTTTGATTATGTCCTGCTCGACAATACTCCCTCTCTGGGGGTTCTGATGGTTAACGCCCTTGCGGCAGCCCAGCATCTGATCATTCCCGTGCAAACCGAATTTCTGGCCATCAAGGGCCTGGAGCGCATGCTCCACACCCTGAAGATGATCATGCGTTCCCAGAAAAACGAACTTTCTTACACCATTGTGCCCACCTTGTATGACCGGCGGACACAGGCGTCGGTGAAAAGCCTGAACCTGTTGCGGAAGACCTACCGCGAGTCCCTCTGGCAGTTTGCGATTCCGGTGGACACCAAGTTTCGGGATGCCAGCCAGGGCGGCATAACACCGTCCGCGCTGGATGCCGAAACCCATGGTGTCCGCGCCTACAGCCATCTGCTGGATGATCTCATGGCCCGGGTGGGCAGGGTGAAGGAGCGTCAGCATGGCTGACGATAAATTGACACGGCTGGCGGATCCGGAAACTGCCATTGCCAGTTATCTTGACGAACTGCTGCACACGGCCACTGATACGGCGCTTCGGGAGGAAATCGAAGCGCCGGAACCGGTGAAACCTGCACCTCCGGAACCGCGGGTGGCAACCCGCACGAAACCGGCATCTGTGCCAACCGTCGAAAAACCGCCGGCAAGACCTGAACCACCCAAACGGGTCCGGGAAACGCCGGCGGAACCTGAGAGGCCAGTGGTGCGACAGGTGCCGGAAGCGCCGGTGCCGAAGGCAAGGATTGAAGCTCAGCCTGCGCCGGAGCCGGCCGCGCCGCCGTCCCGCCCGGAGTGGTCAGAACAGCCCTTTGAGTGCCTCATTTTCACGGTGGCCGGTCTGCAGCTGGCGGTGCCTCTGATTCTGCTCGGTGCCATTCACCGCATTGAAGAAGAGATCCGGCCCATCCCGGGAAGTCCACGCTGGTACATGGGAATCCGCCCGGACCGGGATCAGAACCTGAGGGTGGTGGATACCGCCGAATGGATCATGGCAGGGCGGGTGCCGCCCGATGCCCGGGACAACTACCGGTTCGTGATCCGGCTGGATAACAGCGACTGGGGGCTCGCCTGTGATGACGTCGCCCAGTCCTTTACCCTCCGGCCGGACGAAGTGCGTTGGCGCACAGCCCGAAGCAAGCGTCCGTGGCTGGCCGGCACTGTGATTGACCACATGTGTGCGCTGATTGATGTGCGCACCATGGCAGACTTGCTGGTGAGGGCGGAAAGAGAGCACCATCTGGATCTGAGCTGACGCAAACAATGGTTACTGAATGAAACCGAGCCGTGCTGGCACGGTTTGTGCCCTTAACTATAGTATTGGGCACTGATGATATTTTTTTGACGATCAGGTTGCCCGCCGGGCAGCCCAAGAGGAGAAACATCGCTATGGCATCCCCGAGCGGACAAACCAATCAGGCCCAGGACGATCAGGTACTGCAGTACGTTACCTTCCGGCTGGATGATGAGACCTACGGTCTGAACGTCATGCAGATTCAGGAAGTGCTGAGATACACGGAGATTGCTCCGGTTCCGGGGGCCCCGGATTATGTGCTCGGCATCATCAACCTTCGGGGTAACGTGGTTACCGTTATCGACACCCGCCGGCGCTTTGGCCTGGCCGATGCCGAAGTAACCGATGCCACCCGGATTGTGGTTATGGAATCTGCCAACCAGGTTATGGGCATTCTGGTGGATTCTGTCGCCGAGGTGGTGTACCTGAAAGCCAGCGAAATTGAAACTGCACCGAACGTGGGTAACGAGGAAAGTGCCAAATTTATCCAGGGCGTGTGCAACAAGGATGGCGAACTGATCATTCTGGTTGAGTTCGACAAGATGCTGTCAGACCACGAGTGGGCTGAAATCGCGGCACTGTGATCCGGGGCAACCCGCTACAGGCCTCACGATGGATGCCTTCCGTGGCAATTAACGGGAGACATCCGTCATGTTTGCAGAAATTCCTTCATACCTTCCCTGGGCGCTGACTGTTGCGGCCCTGTCTCTGGTTTTCGTTCAGGGCCTGGTTCTCGGGCGCCAGGTACGTAGCCTCCGAGCAACGCTGAAAGAGCGCTGTGATACCCTTGGCCGGGAACTGCATGCCACCACCAGTGGCAGCATGGGGGTAGGGCAGCGGTTGGTTAGCTGTGAGCGTCAGTTGCACGAGCTGAGGACCACGCTCGACGAAATGCGCCAGAACGATCCGCTGCGAATCTCTTACGATGAAGCCTCTCGACTGATTGATCTCGGCGCCGATATCGACGATCTTATGAACACGTGCGGAATTTCCCGTCCCGAGGCCGAGCTGGTGTCAGCACTCAGAAAACGTCAGGCGGCCTGATACCAAGCCGTTACGGACGTTGTTGAATGAAGAGAGTCTATCCGAGGGCCCTTGAGGCCCTTCGATCTGTATCCCGCCATGATTTTGTTTCCGGTTCCGACCTGGTTGCCTCGATAACCGGCCACTCCATTCCCCGCGAAGAAACTGTCAGCCACATTCTCTCCCTGCTCCCGGAAATAGAACCGGATCAGATGGTGATGCACGTGGGCGGTGGCTCAGGCTATTTTGCCGCTGTGCTGTCCGGGCTCGCCCATCGGGTCCTGTACGTGGAGCGGAATGCCGTTGTCGCCGAGGCTGCCAGAGAGCGGTTTGTCCGTCTGGGTATGCACAATGTGGATGTCGTTGTTGCCCGTGCGGAAGAGGCGCCCGAGCCTGATCCACTCTGTGATCTCGTTTTGTGTACCTCGTTTGTCAGGGACCAGACTGCCCTGGCGCACCTGGTTCGTGAGGGGGGGCGCCTGGTGTGTCTTGAAGGGCGAGCGGGACCCGTCCCGAGCCTGGCCATGTTCGAAAAACAGGGTGCCAAGCTCAAGCGTATGCGCACCCTGGGCTGGGTCGACTTCAACCGTAACGTCGAGCAGATCCTCATTGATCAGGGTGTCGTGGACGAAGCGGTCCTGGCCGAGGCAAAGGCGGAGGCAGCGAAGCAGAATTGCCGGCTGCTGGACGTGCTCCGCCGGAAACTGAATCTTGAAGAGATTGATCTCTACCGTTCTCTTGCCCGTCAGCGGGGCATGACCTTCACCGATGCGGACGAGCTTCTGCCGGATCTCCATCCGGCGCTTTTCCGGCGATTTTCCCGAACGTTTCTGGATCTCTCACGACTGATACCCATCGCCGAGGAAGATGGTCGGATCACGGTTGTGACCGACGATCCCGATGCGCGCACTGATCAGCTCGAGCGGTTGAGTCCTAACCAGGTGGTTGACTGCCTGCTGGTTACACCGACGGACTTTCGTCGGCTCTGGTCAGCTCTTGATCTGACTGCCAAAGGGCGCCGCTTTGCAGCGGATCAGGAACCAACCCCGAACCAGGCGGCGGACCCGACTGGCAGCAAGGATCAGCTTCTGGGCAAGGATCCGAAAAACAAGCACGTCAGCCCCTATCTGGTGTCTGTCTACGAAGCCATTCTGATGGACGCTGTAAGTGAAAAAGCCAGCGACATCCATATAGAACAGTACGGTGACCGGATTCGCATTCGCCTGCGGGTGGATGGCGATCTCCATGATCTGCCCCAATACCAGTTGTCGCCCCGGGAGATCAAAGGGGTGATCAACGTGATCAAGCTGCGTGCCGAGCTGAACATCGCCGAGCACCGGCTGCCCCAGGGCGGACGTTCGCGCCTGCAACTGGGCGACATGGCCTACGATCTGCGGATCCAGACCCAGCCGTCGCTCCATGGGGAAAATGCGGTTATACGCCTGCTACCCCAGACAGGGCGTGCCATGACCATCGCCGAACTCGGCATGTCATCCATGATCGGTGCCCGCTATCAGCGACTGCTGGATAACCCGGCGGGGCTGGTGCTGGTGGTGGGGCCGACCGGCTCCGGCAAGTCCACTACCCTGTATGCCGGGCTGCAGACCCTTGCCGATGATGGCCGTCGGAAAGTGATAACGGTGGAAGATCCCATCGAGTACTCCATCGATAACATCCAGCAGACCCGGGTGCGGTCGGAAATTGGCTTTGGTTTCGCCGATGCCATGAGAGCGTTTGTCCGGGAAGATCCGGATGTGATTCTGGTGGGCGAGATTCGCGACCAGGAAACCGCGCTGGAAGCAATCCGGGCCTCCCAGACCGGGCACGTGGTCCTGTCGACGCTGCACTGCAACGACGCGGTGGATTCGTTGCAACGGCTGTACGATCTGGGCATCCACCCGAACTCCATCGCTGGTGAGCTGTTGGCCGTTATTGCCCAGCGCCTGGCCAAGCGTATCTGCAAGCATTGTCGTCAGTCTGCAGAGCCGGATCCGGTGATTCTGTCCGAGGTGTTTCCGGATGGCCCCCCGGCGGATTTTGGCTGCTTTGAAGGCGCTGGCTGCGACAAATGCAATGGTCGGGGTACCCAGGGTCGAGTGGCAATTGTCGAGTACATGGAAGTCGATTCGGACATCCGGAACGCCATTTCCAGCCAGCCGCCCATCGGGGAGCTGCGCTGGCGAGCTCTTGATGCCGGCCTGGTGACCATGCGGGACAGCGCCCTGGACCATGTGATTGAAGGCATTATTCCGCTTTCCGAACTGCCGCGGATTCTCCCGAGGCAGCGCATGGCACCGGAAGTTCGGGGCGGCCGCAGGAGTCAGGAATGAGCAACAAGCAATCTGTTAACAAGGCGGCCCAGCGGGAGCCCGTGGAGGTAGTCTACGCCGCGGAGCTGGACAAGCTCAGGAGTATGGATCATGGCCCGGTGCCACCAGGCTGGCAGATGTCGCCGCGGGCGGTGGAAAAGTTCGTCATGGGGGATGAGAAACTCGGCATTGAGCGGAAGTTCGTTGCCGACCGGGCCATGGTGGTCCGGATCATCATTTCCCTGTGCACCAGCCGCGGCTGCCTTCTGGTCGGCGAGCCGGGTACCGCCAAATCCTGGTTGTCGGAGTTGCTGGCCGCCGCCATTTCGGGAAGCTCCACGTTAACCTTGCAGGGTGGGGCGGTGAGCAGCGTCGGGCAACTGCTGTATAGCTGGAACGAAGCGGTACTGCATACCGAGGGCCCCTGCCTGAGGGCGTTGGTACCCAGCCCCTTGCTGCGGGGCATGATGGAAGGGCAAATGGTCCGGTTTGAAGAGATCGCCCGCTGCCCACAGGCGCTGCAGGATGCGCTGCTCTCTGTGCTGTCCGACAGGGTGGTGGTGATTCCCGAGCTGGCGGGCGAGGACGGTGTGGTGCTTGCGCGGGAAGGCTTTAACGTCATCGCCACGTCCAACAGTATTGATGAGGGTGTACACCGGATGAGCGCCGCCCTGAAGCGGCGCATGGACTTCGAGGAAATACGCCCGATCCGCAATCTGGCCGACGAGATGGATGTGGTTCTCCGGGAGGTTGGCAGGGCCAACAGTCGGGCCGGGATAGAGGTGGCACTTGAAGAATCGGTCATCGAGGTACTGGTGACCATGTTCCACGAGCTGCGCAATGGTCAGACACTTGATGGACGCAGTACCGACCGACTCGCCGGTTCGGCTCTTTCCGCCGCGGAAGCCGTGTCGGTCGCTCACGCGGCCAGCCTCAACGCCTGGTATTACGGTGGCGGAAGCATCACGGTTGAGCAGCTGATGCACCACATCATCGGCTCGGCCCTGAAGGACCAGCCGGAGGATCGGCGCCGGCTGCGTCATTACTTTGAAACCACGGTGGCGCCAAGGCGTGGCGACAACTGGCAGCAGGCCTGGGCGCTGCGCTCACTGATTCACTGAATCATCCGGTGCGCCGGGTTTGCGATCTTCTGGGGTGAGCCCGCGAATGTGGAAGGCAAACGCCAGGATCTCCGCAATTACCCGGTAGAGCGATTCGGGAATCTCTTCGTTCAGTGACAGGCGGGCCAGAATGCTGGCCAGCTCCGCATTTTCGTAAAGGGGAACGTTGTGCTCCCGGGCGATTCGGATGATCTCCTCCGCCAGCTCGTGGGTGCCAGTGGCGCTGATGGTGGGCGCTTTCTCACCGTCGTACTTGAGCGCAACGGCGGCCCTGCTTTGCTGTTCTGTTTCTGATGTCATGCCCGTGTATCCACCAGTCTGTGTTCGAGTCGGGTGACGCTGCTTTGCGGCGTGCCGCGGCGGCAATCCAGGTCTGTCACTTCCAGGCCCAGATCGGTTAGGCTCTGTCGCAACGCGGGAAGCTCCTGGTTCACCTGACGCAGGGTTGTCTGTTTTTCTGCCCAGACCCGGGCGCTCACTGCCTGTTGGCGAAGGGCAACATCGAAATGCAGGGAGCCAGCCTCATCCAGGTCCATGGTCAGTGAAAGCCGCCACTCGGCTGTGGTGGTTTTCGCGGATCGGGTTTCCGATTCCCGGTCTTCGGGATATTGTTCGATCCGGACCTGCGCCAGCCTCGGTTCATTCTGTGGCGTCAGCCATGGCAGATCGAGTACGAGGGTAGAGGCAGGTGCGGGCCCTGCTGCATCGCCGCCACCACGGGCAGTAAGTACCTGGCTGTGCAACTGGTTGACGGTGATCCGGTTGAGCATTCCGGCCAGCAGGCGGAGCATCTGCCCGACGCTGGGCGCTTCGCCACTGCCGGGGGCCTGGGGTGTGGCCAGTGGTTGCGGAAATTGCAGTGGCGCCTGCATCAGCTCCGGCGTTGAAATGGGTGTCAGCCGGTTGAAGTGTTCCGGTGCACTGCCCTGTTGGACAAGCAAGGCGGTGATCACTCTACCGAGCGCCAGCTTGAGATCGGGCAACTGGGCAGAGGGTGCCTGGGCCAGTCGCGACTCGGCGAACAGGCCACTTTCCGAAAGCCATTGGCGGACCTGTTGCGATGTCGTGTCCTGGCTGCCAGAACCGGGAGTCAGACTGTTCCCCGAAGGCAGCCTTGCCACCATTTGTTCAATAGCCTGCCTGGCGGCCTCCGGCAGAGGTTGGGGGCCTCGAGATGAGGGCAGTTGGCCCGGTAGCGGGTCTTGCCGGAGGCCTTGTGTGAGAGTGCCCAGCAGTCTTGCCAGTCCGGCATCCAGGGTTTGCTGCCAGGGCAGTCGCTGGGCCAGCGCTCGGGCGATACCGGCTTCGGGTGCGGGTGCCAGTTTGCCCATCAGCTGCAGCTCATTGCCGGCCCGCATCACTTTTACCCAGTCACCGGTTGCCAGTTCAGTCTTGCCGACGGCCGCCTGAACCAGAAGAGACTTGCCGCGAATGTCCAGTAACAGGTCCGCGCTGTTACCGCCCTGACGGTTGATGATCTCGGCCACCCGGGCCAGGGTGGTTTCCCGGTTCGTCAGCTGCAGCTGATCGAGCAGTTGCCGCGCTGATGCGGCCACGGGCTCCCGGGCCGCTTCGGTTGAGACTGAAGGCCGGGACGTCTGTGTTGCAGGCTGGGCTGGAGGTGTCGGGGGCTGTTGTCCGTTGGGTAGTTTCATCGTCACTGATTTGATGTTGGACAAGAGTAATCCGCCGGCGCTTTTGTTATAATACGCCGCGCCGGCAGGTCATGCGCGAACAATGTTCATGGTCGCCGCTGTCACGAATGCACCCGATGCCGTCTTCACGCGCATCGTCCTGGTTACGGGGTCCTGATGTCTGAGCCGTTATTACAGGCTGTCGATCTGCAGTGCGAGCGGGATGAACGGATCCTGTTCCGTGACCTGTCGTTCTCCATACTGCCCGGTACGGTCGCCCGTGTCGAGGGGCCGAACGGCTCCGGCAAGACCACGCTGCTGCGAATGCTGGCCGGCCTGAACGACGCCTGGTCCGGCAATCTGCTCTGGTGCGGCAAGTCCAGGTCTGCCCAGCGGGAAGAATTCATCCGCAATACCCTGTATCTTGGCCACCGGCCTGGCATAAAGCCGTTGCTGACACCGATGGAGAATCTCCGGGCACTGACGGCCGGGCGGCGGCCGCTGCCAGATCCCGTTCTGCGTCAGGCGCTTGATGGCACCGGATTGACCGGGTTCCAGGATGTGCCCTGTCGCAATCTTTCGGCGGGGCAGCAAAGACGGGTTGCCCTGGCGCGCCTGTTGATTGCCGACGAGCCGCTCTGGCTGCTGGATGAAGTTTTTACCGCCATTGATGCCAGCGGTGTCAGCGCCATTGAACAGCTGCTTCAACAACGGGCTGCCGAGGGAGGTGCGGTGGTAGTGACGACCCATCACGATCTCAGATTGCCCGGTATGCAACGCATTGTGTTGGGCGGAGGGTCGACCGATGAATGCTGATTGCAGGCCGGCACTGACTTTGCGGCAAGACACCGTCGGTGCGCTGGCGGCAATGCAGACCGTGTTTGCCCGGGATATGAAGGTGGCCTTCCGGCAGCGCCAGGATCTGCTCAATCCGCTGTTGTTTTTTGTCATGGTCGTAACCCTTTTTCCCCTGGGGGTTAGCCCGGAAGTGTCATTTCTGCGGGAGGCCGGGGCCGGTATCCTGTGGGTAGCGGCGTTGCTATCGGTGTTGTTGTCGCTGGACCACCTGTTTCGCCATGATTTTGACGACGGCACGCTCGAGCAACTTGTGCTTCAGCCCCAGCCCCTGTTTCTGCTGGTACTGGCGAAAACAGCGGCGCACTGGGTGTTAACAGGCTTGCCGCTGGTGGTACTAACGCCGGTTTTGGGCGTAATGGTCCATCTTGACGGGAACTCCATCGGAGTTTTGTGTCTAACGCTGCTGATCGGTACACCGGTGCTGAGTCTGATCGGGTCAATCGGCGCGGCGCTGACGCTTGGATTACGGTCGGCAGGGGTGCTCTTGTCCCTGTTGATCATTCCGCTGTACATTCCCGTCCTGATTTTCGGAACAGGTACGGTGGCTTCGGCCGCAGAGGGCGCTCCCGCGGGAGCCTATCTGGCCCTGATGGGCGCGTTTCTGGTGCTGGCACTGACCCTGGCACCCTTTGCATCGGCAGCGGCGCTGCGTATCAGCCTGTTCAACGGGTAAAACAAGGTAACGGTAGGACGGTAACCATCTGATGTGGCAATTTTTTCACAAGCTGGGTTCTCCCAAATGGTTCTTCGGGATTGCAGCCCGGCTGATGCCCTGGCTACTGGCAGGTGGCATCCTGCTGTTGATGGCAGGCATTGTCTGGGGGCTGGCCTATGCTCCCAAGGATTACCTGCAAGGCAACAGCTACCGCATTATTTTCATCCACGTCCCCACGGCCTTTCTCGCCCAGTCGGTCTACGTGATGATGGCGGTGGCGGCTGTCGTCACTCTGGTCTGGCGCATGAAGCTGGCGGATGTATTCGTCAAGTCGGTCGCACCGGTGGGGCTGGTACTGACCTTTCTTTCCCTGTTTACCGGAGCGGTCTGGGGTAAGCCCACCTGGGGTACCTGGTGGGTCTGGGATGCCCGGCTGACCTCGATGCTGATTCTTCTGTTCCTGTACGGTGGTGTCATTGCCCTGGACAGGGCAATCAACGACGAAAAATCCGCGGCGCGGGCTGTATCGGTGCTGGTTCTGGTCGGGGTGGTGAATATACCGATTATCCAGTACTCCGTTGAATGGTGGAATACGTTACATCAGCCGTCGACGTTCAAACTGACTGAAAAGCCGTCCATGCCGGCGGAAATGTGGGTACCGCTGCTCCTTTCGGTACTCGGGCTGTACCTGCTGTTCGGCTGGCTGGCCTGTTTGCGTATGCAGACCGAGATTCTTCTGCGCGAGCAGAGAACGCGCTGGGTTAAAGATTATGTGTTGGCCGGGAGGGGCTGAAGCATGGCATTTGAATCCTTTTCGGCATTTATGGTGATGGAAGGTCACGGGCCCTATGTCTGGGCCTGTTACGCCGTATTTTTCCTGCTGATGATTGGCCTTATGGTATGGTCCCTGCGTCGCCGCAACGCCGCTATTGAGGCCTGCCGTCGCGGTTATGAGTTCCAGGCAGGCCGGCAGGACCAGCAGGCCGCATCGGCTTCGGCAGCGTCCTTCACCCGCGTCAAGGTTTCCCAAGACTGAAAGGCAGATAGCTCATGCATCCAATCCGAAAAAAGCGACTGACAATCGTCCTGTTCCTGCTGGTGGGGCTGGGCATCGCGGTGGGTCTGAGTACCTATGCGCTGCGCCAGAACATCAATCTGTTCTATGACCCCAGCCAGATTTCCGCCGGCGAAGCGCCGGTGGATGTCAGAATCCGGGCCGGTGGAATGGTCGAGGAGGGCTCGGTTCTGCGTGATCCGGACAGCCTGATGGTTGAGTTCAAGGTGACCGACTTCAACGCGTCTGTGCCGGTTCAGTACACCGGTATCCTTCCGGATCTGTTTGCCGAGGGGCAGGGTGTGGTTGCCATGGGCAGGCTGAATGAAAGTGGCCGCTTTGTGGCCGATCAAGTGCTGGCCAAGCACGATGAAAACTATATGCCGCCGGAAGTCGCGGATGCGCTGGAGAAGGCCTCGAAGGGTCGGCATGCAGCCAGTGGCAGTGCGGAAACCGTGTCCTACTAACCGATTTATCTAACAGCCTGGTTTCTGGAGGCCTTTAATGTATCCCGAACTCGGACAGCTTGCACTGATTCTCGCACTGTTGTTGGCAGTGCTTCTATCTGTAGTCCCTTTGGCCGGTTCTTTGACCGGCAGAAACAATCTTCAGGCGTTCGCCAGGCCGCTGGCGTCCGGCGTGTTTGTCTTCGTGGGGCTTGCTTTTGCCGTCTTGACCCATGCCTTCGTGACTGACGACTTTTCGGTGGCCTATGTGGCCAATAACAGTAACAGCCTGTTGCCCTGGTATTACAAGTTCAGCGCTGTTTGGGGCGGTCACGAGGGCTCGCTGCTACTCTGGATACTGATGCTGGCGGGCTGGACGTTGGCGGTCGCTATTTTCAGCCGTCGCCTGCCGGCGGTGATGATCTCCCAGGTGCTCTCGGTGCTGGGCATGGTCTGCGTCGGCTTCCTACTGTTTATCGTGATTACCTCCAATCCGTTCGACCGTTTGTTGCCCAATGTGCCCGCCGATGGCGCAGATCTGAACCCCCTGCTCCAGGATTTCGGGCTGATCGTGCATCCGCCGATGCTCTACATGGGCTATGTCGGCTTTGCCGTTGCTTTCGCTTTTGCCATTGCTGCGCTGATCAATGGCCGCCTCGATGCCGCCTGGGCCCGTTGGTCGCGCCCCTGGACCACGGTTGCCTGGGCCTTTCTCTCTCTGGGTATCGCCCTCGGGAGCTGGTGGGCCTACTACGAGCTGGGCTGGGGCGGCTGGTGGTTCTGGGATCCGGTCGAAAATGCATCGTTGCTGCCCTGGTTGTCGGGGACTGCACTCATGCACTCGCTGGCCGTTACCGAGAAGCGCGGCGTGTTCAAGAGCTGGACCGTACTGCTTGCCATTGTCACCTTTTCACTAAGTCTGCTGGGCGCTTTCCTGGTCCGTTCCGGCGTGCTCACCTCTGTGCATTCTTTTGCGGCGGACCCGGAGCGGGGCACCTTCCTGCTGGGCCTGCTGGCAGTAACGGTGATCGCAAGCCTGGCGCTCTATGCGTTCCGGGCGCCGGTGGTTCACGTCCGGTCGCGCTACGGCTCGTTTTCCCGAGAGGTTTTCCTGCTTCTTAACAACGTACTGTTGGTTTCCGCCACGATTCTGGTGGCGGTCGGCACACTGTATCCGCTGGTTCTTGATTATCTGGAACTGGGCAAACTGTCGATCGGTGAACCGTTCTTCAATCTGACGTTCAGCCCACTGGCCGTCGCAACGGGCCTGTTGCTGGGCGCTGGTATCTTCTCCCGCTGGAAGAAAACCGATGGTGGCTGGCTGGCGCGCAAACTGCTGTGGCCCTTGGCAATCAGCATCGTTGCCACCACGGCGGTCCTGATCGGCTATGGTGGGTTCAAGCCCTGGGCTTTCCTCGGCGTGTTTTCTGCCATGTGGGTAACCGTTGCTACTTTCTGGGATCTCTGGGAAAAATCATCGTCCCGAAAAGGCCGTCTGCACGGCCTCAAGCGGCAGTCCCGCAGCTATTACGGCATGGTGCTCGGGCATCTGGGCCTGGCCATTACCATGGCGGGGGCTACGGTGGTTTCCAACTACGGCATTGAGCGTGATGTTCGCATGGTGCCGGGCGATGTCGCGACCGTCGGCGATTATCATTTTGTATTCAGGGATATCGGCGCGCGCCAGGGCGCTAACTTTACGGCTCAATATGGCACCTTCGATGTCATGTTGGATGGCGAGCGTGTTTCCGTGCTTCATCCCGAGAAGCGCCAATACTCCGTGGGGATGAGCGTCATGACCGAGGCCGATATCGACGCCGGTCTGTTCCGGGACATCTACGTGGCCACTGGTGAGCGCATCACCGACGAGGCTTGGGCCATCCGGCTGCAATACAAGCCGCTTGTTCGCTGGCTCTGGCTGGGCTCGCTGTTTATGGCAGCCGGCGGCTTCCTGGCTATCGCTGATCGCCGCTACCGCATCCGGGAGGGAGCTGACACGAAGGTGCAGACCGATACTGTCGCGCCTGAGCCAGGTTCTGCGACGTCCGCTGGAGTTACCTCATGAAGCGGTTCCTGCTCTTTCTGCCACTGCTGATTGCCCTTGTTGTTGGTGTCGTGCTGTTCGCGGGTATCGGCAAGGATCCGACCAAACTGGAATCGGCTCTGGTTGGCAAACCGGTGCCAGAGTTCAGTCTGAAAGATTTGCACAACGCTGATGTCGTGCTCGATCAGAGCCTGTTTCGTGGCCAGGTCACTCTGCTGAATGTCTGGGGCACTTGGTGCCCCGCCTGCAAGGACGAGCACGACGACCTGATGTGGCTGGCCGAAGAGAAAGGCGTCAACATCATTGGTCTCAACTACAAGGACAACCGCGAGGATGCGCTGTTGTGGCTTGACCGTTTGGGCGACCCTTACCGGAAAATCATCTATGACCCCCGGGGCACACTCGGGTTTGATCTGGGGGTATACGGCGCGCCGGAAACCTTCGTGATTGATGCCGAAGGCGTGGTTCGCTATCGCCATGTGGGTGTGGTCAATAAGGCGGTCTGGGAACAAACGCTGCTGCCTGTGTTCAATGACGCTCAGGGGAATGGCTGATGGTCCGGATCGTTTATTTGATGTTGGTGCTTCTGCTTTCCGGTGCCGCTGCAGCCGAGGTGGCCGACGTATACGATTTTTCGGATCGGGCTCAGGAGCAGCGTTACCAAAACCTGATCGCGGAATTACGCTGCCCGAAATGCCAGAACCAGAACATCGCCGATTCCAACGCGCCTATCTCCAAGGATATGCGCGATGCGGTCTACCGGATGATGAAAGACGGCGCCAGCAACGAGGAGATCGTTGAGTCCTTGGTAGGCCGATTCGGTGAGTTTGTCCGCTACAAGCCGGAATTCGATAGCCGGACCTTTTTACTCTGGGCGACCCCGGCCATTACTGTGCTGGGTGGGCTTCTCGTGGTGGCCGGTGTGGTCATCCGCTCCCGGCGGGCCGGGCCGGAAAGCCCAGCGCTGAGTGCCGAAGAAAAAGCCCGGGTCGACAAAATGCTGGCAGACCGGGACAGATGGTCCTGACGCTGGCTTTACCCGGAATGCCCTGGTCGCCACCTCATTCTTAATTCTGAACCTGTGATTGAAACTCCATGACTGACACTTTCTGGATTGCTGCAACGGTACTGATCATTCTTGCCCTTATGTTTGTGATGTACCCGGTCTTTTTCCATCAGTTGGGTGCGAGAAAACAGACGGATCTGAAAAACCAGAACCTGATGGCCTACCGCTCCCGGATGAAGGAACTCGATAGCGAATACGAGGCCGGTATTCTGGATGACGAGAATTACCGCCAGCTCAAGGGAGAGCTCGCCGGCAGCATGCTGGACGATGTGCCGGAACAGGAACAGGAACAGGAACAGGCGCGGCCTGTAATCCGTGGCCGAAAAAGTGCCATGGCAGTGGCGCTGGTGGCGATTCTTCTGATCCCGGCGGCTACCGTTTACCTATATGAGCGTTGGGGGGCGATGGACCGGGTTGAGCAGTTCATCACCATGGAGGAGATGGGCGCCACCGACGGATTCAGACAGGCCCAGATGATTGAACTGTCAGGACAGCTCCGGGAACGGCTGGAAGCCAGCCCGGATAATCCGGATGGCTGGGCAATGCTGGGGCGCACCTACATGCGACTGGAGCGCTATGATGATGCGGCCTGGGCGTTCAGGCAACTGGCCAACAATGTCAGTGACGATGAGCGGGCAGAAGCCGTCGCTTATGGTCTTTCTGCCCAGGCGCTGTTCTTCGGTAGCCAGGGTGCCATGACGGAAGAGGTCACCGCGGCCATTGAACAGGCTCGTGACCTGAACCCGGATGAAGTCAATGCCCTGGGATTGCTGGGTATCAATGCCTTCAGCCAGGAGAATTACCGGGAAGCCATCGAGTTCTGGGAGCGAATACAAACCGTTGCACCGGACCACCCGCAGATCGCGTCCATACAGGAAGGGATTCGTGAAGCCTACACCCGTCTGGGTGAGGAACCGCCGGCGCGGGTGGCCGAACCTGAAGCATCCGGTGTCGGGGTTACTGTTCGAGTGACGCTCGCCGAGGACTTGCAGGACCAGGTGCCGGCGGATACCACGCTGTTTCTTTTTGCGCGTCAGGCCAATGTCCGGCAGGGGCCTCCGCTGGCCGTTGCGCGGCTGACAGCAGACCAGTTGCCGGTGGAAATTCGCCTGGACGACCGGTATGCGATGTCACCCCAGGCCACCATTTCCAGTGTTGACCAGGTCGTCGTGACGGCCCGTCTCAGTCGTTCCGGCAGTGTCAACGCACAGGCGGGTGACTGGCAGGGCAGCACCGACACGCCCGTGGCGGTAAACGAAAGCCAGGACGCGCCGGTAGCGGTTGTGATCGATCAGCAACTGATCGATTAATCTTCAGGACAGGCCTTTTGGGTAGAGCGGAGGCAGGTCCGCGCTGGTTTGCGACCGCCTGTGCTTCCGGAGCTGCTCAAGAGCCCTTGCCAATGGCCGACCATCCCAGGTGTCGTTCTCGTGGCCGGGCGCAAAGAGCCTGGCCTGGAGCCGTCTGAGTTCCGTTGCCAGTGTCTCGTCGCCAAAATGATCGACAACGTCGGCCGCCGAACGGAAGCCGTGGCCGGGGGCGTGCAGGTTTGCCCATTCCACCAGAAGTTCCGGTGTTACTGCTCTGCCATCCCTCACGGCCTTGATCAGACGGTCGAAGGCAGCATCTTCATGCCTGTCGTCGGTCGAGATCGGCGTGACTGTCTGGCTTTTGCGTGACCACCACCATGCCAACAGGGTGCCGGCCCAGAGAAGCCCCAACACCAGGCTGAGCCACTGCCAGAGCCCGGTTTCGGCCGAGGCGGTTTCAACCGATGCTTCAGTGGCGGCAACGTCCGGTTCCGGGGCCGACTCTACATCAGCGTCTTGCGGCGGTTCGCCGGCGGCAACGGCATTCGGGTCTTTTACGGTCAGTGTTTTCTCCGGTATCACGGCAACACGTTCGCGGTCCGCTTCCGTGTCCCACCAGTGAATGCGAATGGCAGGCAGGGTCATCTGCCCAGCCTCAACAGGCACCAGAGCTACGGACTGGTTCAGTGAGGATGTGAGGCCAGCGGGTGTGGTTTCGGTCTGACGTTCCGGCTCTTCGGGATAACTTCTCAACCCGTCTGGTACGGCATCAGGCAAGGGCGGCAGGGCCTCCGCGGGCAGTCCCGCTGCCGTCAGCCGGATTTCGCGGGTAATGTTTTCGCCGGTGGCGACTTCCAGAGACGGCGGAAGCCCGGACTCTTCAAGCGCTACGCCGGTTGCCGGTAACCACGTTTTACCACTGAATTGTGGTGGTACATCCTTGACCGGCACCTCAAACAGCTCCTCGCTGTCCCGCAGAAAACGGAGGCTACCGGAAGCGTCTCTTGCCTGGCCCTCGAAACGCACTGGAGGAAGGTTGAGGGTCCCCGCTCGCTGGGGGAATAGCGCATACCGGCGTTCCACAACACGGTATCTCACACCGTTGCGATAGCGGGAGAATTCCTGCTGCCGGCCCAGGGATTCAATGATGACATGGGGATGGGTCGGCTCGGACAGCTCTCCACGAATAAGGTTGCCCCGGAAGAAAAGCCGAACGGTCAGAATCAACTGCTCCTGCACATACACTTCATCTTTGTCGGCAGACAGCTCGATAAAGCTGTCGCGGCCGGGTGCGGCCTGATCCGGGGGTGAGCCATCCACCACTTCCACCGTTACCGGCTCTGACACTGCCCCTTTAAAAGTGAGCGCCGGGATGGTCAGCTTGCCGGTGGTTTTGGGTGCGAGCTGGTAGGTCCAGGTAATCTCGCCCACCATCTGGTTGTTCACGGTGCGGATACTGTATTGCTGGTTCTGGGCCAGAATCTCGAAATCCGGTTCCACTTTCTCGATATCCGGCTTGGGCAGGTTGGACATGTCGAAGTCAAACAGGTTGCCCAGGTTGATATCGATCTCCATGCTGCCCTTCACGGTCAGTGTGAGGACCTCACCCTCGTAAAGGCGGGTCCGGTCGGGCTCGACCGTCAGTTGCTGTGACTGTGTCTGTGCCTGGGCCGGCAGCCAGATTACTGTTAAGAGTGCCGTCAGCAGAAAAAGACAGACGGCGGGTGTAATCAGCCGTTTTACCATGGTGTATCGCCCTCATCGGATGGAGTCTGGCGTTGTTCATACTGCTGCAGGAACTTGCGCTGTAATAATCCGCCCGGATTGTCAGGGACGCGCCTGAGCCACTGCTCCTGGCTCTGGGTCAGCGGCGTTTCAGAGATAGGGGCGGGTGCCGGGGACTGGCCGGACGGGGTTTCCTGCTCCCCGGAAGCCTGCTCGGGATCTCCGCGCTCGCCCGCCTGCTGTTGATTCTGTTCAGCCGTCTGGCCGCCTTGCTGATTCTCCGTGTCGGAAGAAGACTCGTTGTTTTCCGGGTTCTGCTGCCGACTGTTCCCCTGACTGCCGGGATTCTCGCTTTCACTGTTTCCGTTCTGGTCCTGACGGTTTTGTTGCTGATTACTGCCGTCGCCCTGGGAGTCCCGGGAATCCTGTTGGTTGTTATCCTGATTGCCGTTCTGGTTCTGCTGTTTTTGATTCAGAAGTTCCTCGACAATTCTCCGGTTGTGAAGGGCGTCTTCCATGTCGGGCGCTGCGTTCAGCGCCGCATCATAGGCAGCCAGGGCCTCTTCCAGTTTTCCGGCACGGGCCAGGGCATTGCCCCGGTTGTAACTGGCACGGGGACCCTGATTGCGCGCAAACGCTTCGGCGGCGCTGTCGAACTTGCCGGAACGATAGAGCGCAGAGCCCCGCCATTCCGGGTCTTCAAGCTGGCGGGCGGCTGATTCCGGGTTGTCCTGAATCAAGGCGGGAGCTCGCTGATCTTCCCTCTGCCAGAGTTCTTCCCAGCTTATGGCGGCTGCCGGCTGCGGCCAGACCGGCAGCAGGATCAAAGCAAGCGCACTGAGAGCCCCCCGGCGCCACCCCACCAAAACCAGCGGCAGCGCGAGCCAGAGCAACCAGTAACCGTCATCCTGCCAGCGATTGACCGTCAGGCCGTCCTCGGAATCCTGCCAGTCGTCACTGTCCCGCGGGCTCAGGTCGAGCGCTTCAATATCGGTGTCGTCCAGGGTCAGCTCATGGCTCTGGCCGCCGCTGCTGCGGGCGAGTGCCGCCAGCGCTTCGGGTTCAGCACGACTGATGACAATGTCGCCGTTCTCCCTTATGAAACCGCGCCGGGCGAGGGGAATGGGGCCTCCGTTCTCGGTGCCGACGACCAGGGTATTGAGCGCGTATCCGGTGCCGGAAAGCGTGTCCCGAATGGTACCTTCGTAGTCGTCATTGATGCTGTCCGTGATTAACAGGATGCGACCTTCGCCCGGTGCGCCTTGTTCCAGCAATGCCTTTGCGCGGGCAACGGCGAGATCGGCCCGGTTGCCTGTCGCCGGCATGATCACCGGGTCCAGCACGTTGAGCATGCCCTCAATCGTACGGCCATCATCGGTCAGCGGTGTCACCACGTGGGCATCGCCGGAAAAGACGAGCAGGCCGGTCAGGCTGCCTTCCCGAAGTTCGAGAATATCCCGGATCTTCCGTTTGGCCCGGGTCAGTCGATCAGGTTCCACGTCCGTTGCCAGCATGGACAGTGAAAGGTCCAGTGCGATCACGAGGCTGTCGCCGGGTTGTTTCAGCGGTGTCGGTGCCTCCCGCCAGGCCGGTCCGGCCAGGGCCAGGGACAGAATGATCAGAGCCAAAGAGGCCGGAACCAGAGGTGACTTGTTCGACTGGCCCGAGCTGCCGTTGTGACGAATCAGGGGCGAGAGCAGGCGGGCCGGAATAAGCCGGGACCATCCGCTGTCGCCCATGCGGAGTTGCCGGAATGCAAGATACAGTATCGGTATCAGCAGGATTAACAGCAGCCAGAGCGGGCGCAGGAAATGGAAGTCAGCCCACATGCGTTTCCTCCTCCTTGCTCCGGCGGGTTTCAGCAACAAGTTCCCGCCCGTGGCGGACGAGGAACAGCGCCAGCCACAGAATGACCGCGAGCCCGGCAGGCCAGACATAGAGCTCGGTTACCGGCCGATAGAACTTGCCTTCAAGCTCGATCGGTTCCAGTCGATCAATGCTCTCGTAGATAAGCTCCAGCTCGGGCAGGCTGCGCGCCCGGAAATACTCCCCGCCGGTCTGCTGGGCCATGCGGGTTAGCAGGTTTTCGTCCAGATCCCTGGATGGGTTGACCCGGCGCGAACCCAGCAGCCCACGCTGGACCATGGACTCGGCGCCAATACCAATGGTGTACAGGCGAATGCTGGCGGCCGCGGCGATTTCGGTAGCTTTGTCTGGGGTGATTTCGCCCGCAGTATTGGCGCCATCAGTCAGCAGGACCACAACGCGCTGATCCTGGGGCCGGTTTCTCAGGCGTTTCGTTGCCAGGCCCACGGCGTCGCCAATGGCCGTGGCGCGCCCGGCCATGCCAAGGCCCGCCTCACGCATCAGGGTTCTGACCGTCTCCAGATCGAAGGTGAGCGGCGCCTGTACGTAGGGCTCGGTGCCGAACAGGATCAGACCTAACCGGTCACCCTGGCGGCGGGAGATAAAGTCATCAAGCACGCGCTTGACCGCCTGCAATCGATTAATACTCCGGCCCTGAAGGACCATATCCTGTTCATCCATGCTGGGGGAGATGTCGACGACCAGCATGAGATCCCGGCCGGAAACGGGCATCTGGACCTGCTCGCCCACATGCTGCGGCCGTGCCAGAGCAACCACCAGAAGCGTCCACATCAGGAACAGCAACAGTTGCTGCCAGAGCGGTACGGCATTGCCACGACGACTGACACCGGGCAGGTCCGACAGCCAGTGGCCAACCGGCAACACGGGCGCGTCGACCGATTGCGCTCCGGGCTTGCGCCATTTGAGAATCAGGGGCAAGAGCACCAGAACCAGAACCAGAGCCCAGGGCCAGGCGAGATTCAGCATTTCTGACCTCCCAGCCACAAACGGGCGAACGCCAGGGCGTCGGCCGGCTTGGTTGAAACCTCAGGTCGCCAGGCACTGTGAACCAGCGCTTCGGCGACCGGTCTGGACGCAACCCGGTCCTTCGGGGCGGTCTTTAACAGGAATTCCACCCAGGCATCGCCGGTCAGCGCTTCCGGGTGCTGTTCCGGGTAGCGCTCGCGGGCGGCCTGCTTCAGCAGGGTGTTCAGTTGTGTGAACCACGCGGGGGTCGTGGCTGCTGATCGTTCCAGTCTGGCGAGTTCGGCCCGAGCGGAGCGGAACCACCGGTTTCTTTGTCTCCGCCGGATAAACAGCCAGACCAGGGCAGCAAGCACAGCAATGAGCAAAATGGCCAATACCCACCAACCTGGCGCCGGAGGCCAGAGGCCCCCTGTTTCAGGCAGGTGAATGTCCCGAAGCTGGCTGAGTGGATCCTGCGGGTTCATCCTATGCGGCCTCCGGGTCCCAGCAGCAATTTGAGGGTCGCTGCGGGGTCATTCGCCGTGGACACTTCTGCCATGGTAACGCCGGAGGTACGGAAACACTCTGCCAGCCGGTGTTCATGGTTGGTGACTTTCTCGTGCCAGGCCTTCTGGAACCGGAGGTTTCCGGCATCGAACCACACCGGTCCGTCCGGGCCGGCCACCGCAAAGCGTCCGCTTTTCGGCAACTCTTTTTCCAATGGATCCACGATCCTCAGGGCGCTAACGCCGTTATGGCGGGCGAGCGCGCCGAGCAGGGTGCCCGTCTCCTCTGAGATATCCAGGAAATCGCTGATCACGAAAATCCGGCTACCGGTATGGGCCACCCTGCGAGCCTCGGTCAGTGCCATGTCCAGGCGGCTCTGGCCGGACGGCTCGTTTTGTTCCGGCCCTCGATTATCCCTTCTTTGCAGTTCATCGAGAGTATCCAGCAGTCGCAGCACTGATTTCTTCCGCCGCGCCGGGCGAAGCACTCTCAGGGCCTCGTCGTTAAAGACAATGCCACCTACCTGATCGCCCGACCAGAGTGCCAGCCAGGCCAGAATGGAGGCGATCTGTGCGCAACGAACCTGCTTGAAGGCGCCGGTACTGGCAAAAAACAGGCTTGGGCCGAGATCGCAAAGAAGAAGAACGGGCCGTTCCCGTTCCTCCTCATAAAGCTTGGTATGGGGCTCCTGACGCCGCGCCGTTACCCGCCAGTCGATGCTACGGATGTCGTCCCCGGGCTGGTACAACCGTACCTCGGCAAACGCCATGCCCCGGCCGCGTTGCGGCGAGCGCTGCAAGCCGGCCTGACGCGTCCGAACCGGGCGGGCAGAGGGCAGTTTCAGTGCCCGTGCGTCTGCCTGCAGGCGGATCAGATCCGGTAGGCCGATGTGCGTTATTGCGTCGGTGTTGCCCATGCCTGACGGCTCCCGTGTCTTGCTTCCGTCGATGGCTTCAGGCGCTCACCGGAACACGTTCGATCAGCCGTTCGATAACCGTGTCAGCGGTCATGCCTTCGGCCTCTGCTTCGAACGTGAGGAGGATGCGGTGTCGTAGCACATCGAAGGCCATGGCTCGGACATCGTCGGGTGTTACGTAATCCCGGCCGTCTAGCCAGGCCAACGCCCGGGCGCAGCGGTCCAGGGCGATGGTGCCACGGGGGCTGGCGCCGAAGGCTGTCCACCGGGCCAGTTCCGGGTCCAGTGCCGCCGGGTCGCGGGTTGCCAGCACCAGGGCCAACAAATATTGCTCTACGGGTTCCGCCATGTAGATGTTCGCGACTTCCGCGCGGGCATCAAACACCTGGTCTGGCGTCAGGCGAAGGTCCGTTTTCGGAAGGCCGTGACGATAATCGTTACGGGCCAGTTGCAGGATGGCCTTCTCCGCTTCCGCCGACGGGTAGTGGATAACCACGTGCATCAGAAAGCGGTCCAGCTGGGCTTCGGGCAGCGGGTAGGTACCTTCCTGCTCAATGGGATTCTGGGTGGCCATCACCAGGAACAGCCGGTCCAGCGGAAACGTGCGCATCCCGACGCTGATCTGGCGTTCACCCATGGCCTCGAGAAGGGCAGACTGCACCTTGGCAGGCGCACGGTTGATTTCATCCGCAAGCACCAGGTTGTGGAAGATGGGGCCGCGCTGGAATTCGAACTGCCCGGTTTCCGGGCGGTAGATTTCACTGCCCATAACGTCTGAGGGCAGCAGGTCTGGCGTAAACTGGATTCTGTGAAAGTCGCCTTCCAGATGGTCGGCAAGCGCCTTGATCGCCGTGGTTTTTGCCAGCCCCGGGGCGCCTTCTACAAGCAGGTGGCCGTCGGCAAGAAGCGCGATCAGCAGACGATCCACCAGTTTTTCCTGCCCGATTATCCGTTTGGCTAACTGTTCCCGTAACTCACCGAACGTATGCTGTAGCGACATTGGAAATGACTGCTCTCTGTATCTGAGGATTTTCCGGAGAAACCCGTATCGTGCGTAGGTAGTTGCCGAAGTTTTGGCGTCTGGCCGGCAAAAATCAAGGGTTTGACTATGCTTATGTGACGATACGCCGATTACGTTTATTTCACACTAACTGAGGTCGACCATGAATGCGCTGACAGTGGCCAGCAAGGATCAATTCTTTGAACAGTTGGCTGACGCTTTCGCTAAGAAGATTTCCAAAACCGAAGCCAAGAAAATCAGCGAATTTGCCAAGCAGCATTATGCTCATATTCCCCTTGAAGAGTTGGTCAGTCGACGATTTGCGGATACCTACGGCGCCGTTCTGGCCGCCTGGCAGTTTCTGCAGAAGCGGTCTGCCGAGGAAACTCCGGTTGCTGTTTTCAACCCCGACCTGGAGAGTGACGGTTGGCAATCGACCCACACCGTTGTTTTTATCCTGCATCCGAACATTCCGTTTCTGATCGATTCCCTGCGCATTGCGATCAACCACCGGGAGATCGGTACCCATTCTATCCAGCACTCGATCCTGCAGGTGAACCGCGACCAGAATGGCAAACTCGAGAAGCTGCACACGTCTAAAAAGAAAGCCTCCGGTTCGGACTACGAGGCGTTCATTGTCCTCGAGATTGATCGGCACAGTAATCCCGAGGATCTCCGTGATCTGGAAGATACCCTGCAGAACGTGCTTCATGAGGTGCGGATCGCTGTCAGCGACTTCCCGGTAGTTACCGAGAAAGTGAACGAGATTCTCGGTGAGCTGGACAACACCACGGCGGGCATTAACGAGGAGCAGAAAGAAGAGGCCAGGGCGTTTCTGGAATGGCTCGCCCGGGACCATTTTACGTTCCTTGGCTACGATGAGTACGACTTTGCCAAGGACAAGAGTGGCATGGTGGTGCGTCGGGTAGAGAATTCCGAACTGGGTATCCTCCGGGTCAATAACGAGCGCCCGGACCGGGTTCGCCTGAACGAACTGCCGCAGCGCACGCGCCACGAGATGACCCGAAGCGATGATATTTTCATCTTCGCCAAATCGGCCCAGCGCTCGCGGGTGCATCGGCCCGCCTACCCGGACTACATCGCAGTCAAGAAATTCAACAGCAAAGGCGAGGTGGTCGGTGAACGGCGGTTCCTGGGCCTTTACACCGCCCGTGTCTATAACGAACGGCCGGACGAGATTCCCCTGCTGCGCCGTAAATTTCAGAGCGTGATGAAACGGTCCGGTTTTCTGCGTGACGACTACGCCGGTAAAGAACTCGAGCAGATCCTGACAGTGTATCCCCGGGACGAACTGTTCCAGATCGAGCAGGACGAGCTGCTCAAGGTGGCCAAAAGTATCCTGTACATCCAGGAGCGTCGCCGGATCGAATTGTTCCTGAGGGAAGACGTTTATGGCCAGTTCGTGACCTGCCTGGCGTTTTTTCCGAGGGACATCTACAACACCGAACTACGGCTGAAAGTCGAGCAGGTGCTGGTTGACCGGTTGGGAGCGGAAGACGTCGAGTTTGTCACCCACTTTTCCGAGTCGGTCCTTGCGCGGGTCCAGTTCACCATTCGGGTACCCCAGGTCGAGAACCGCCAACTGCCCATGGAGGAGATCCGGGAAAAGGTTATCGAGCTTGCCCAGTCCTGGCGTGATGGGTTGTCTGAAGCCCTGAGTGAGGCCTGGGGCGAAGAGCAGGGCAATGAGCTCTATCGCTTGTGGGCGGGCGGTTTTCCGGCCAGCTACACCGATATGTTCTCGCCAAGGCGAGCGGCGATCGATCTGGAGCATATCGCTTCATCGGCGAACAATCATGACCTTGCCATGAGCTTCTACCGGGCTCTGGAAGAAGACGAGAGCACGCTGCATTTCAAGCTTTTCTACCCGGACGAACCGTTGCCGCTTTCCGATGTGATGCCGATCTTCGACAACCTCGGCTTCCGGGTTATCGGCGAACACCCCTTCGAGGTCATCGACCGGCACAACAAAACGGTGTGGATTCACGACTTCACGCTCCAGGCTCACCAGGGGACTGTTGTCGATATTCATCGTATCCGTCCGATCTTTGAGGAGCTGTTCCGCCGGGTGTGGTACGGAGAAGCGGAAAACGACGCCTTCAACCGGATGCTGCTCTCTTCCTACATGAGCTGGCGGGAAATCGCGCTGTTGCGGACCTACGCCCGGTATATGCGCCAGATACGCTTTTCCAACAGTCAGACCTTTATCTCCAACACGCTGGTGAACCACGTTGAACTGACCCGCCTGCTGCTGGAATTTTTCGAAATACGTTTCAATCCGGAGCGTTACCAGAGCCCCGGGAAGAGTGAGGCAGCCCAGCAGAAGCTGGAGATCGAATTCAATGCCGGCCTCGAAGACGTTGAGAATCTGAGTGAAGACCGGGTGCTTCGACTCTACCTGGAGCTCATGCAGGCGACCCTGCGTACCAACTACTATCAAACAGACGAGGCTGGCGGCCCCAAGCCCTACATCAGCGTGAAGTTCGATCCTGCCCGGATCCCGGACATGCCCCTTCCGATGCCGATGTTCGAGATTTTCGTGTACTCGCCGCGCGTCGAAGGCGTACACCTGCGGGGTGGCAAGGTCGCCCGCGGCGGCTTGCGCTGGTCAGACCGGTTTGAGGATTACCGCACCGAGATTCTGGGGCTGGTCAAGGCCCAGCAGGTCAAGAATGCGGTTATCGTGCCGGTCGGCGCCAAAGGTGGCTTTGTGGCCAAGCGCCTGCCGGATCCGTCGGACAGGGAGGCTTTCCAGGCCGAGGGCATCGAAGCCTATAAGACATTTATCCGGGGGTTGCTGGATATCACCGACAATCTGGTGGATGCCGGCATTGCGCCGCCGGAACGGGTGATCCGTCATGACGACGACGACCATTACCTGGTTGTGGCGGCTGACAAGGGTACGGCAACCTTCTCGGACATCGCCAATGGTCTGGCCTCGGAATACGGTTTCTGGATGGGCGATGCCTTCGCCTCCGGCGGAAGCAATGGTTACGACCACAAGAAAATGGGCATCACGGCCCGGGGTGCCTGGGTCTCTGTAGAGCGGCATTTCCGGGAAATGGGCATCAACCCCGGGCTGGATGAGTTCACCGCCATCGGCATTGGCGACATGGGTGGTGATGTCTTCGGCAATGGCATGTTGTGCTCAGAGAAGACCAAGCTGGTCGCTGCTTTCAACCACGTGCATATCTTTGTCGACCCTTCACCGGATCCGGAGAAGAGCTACAAGGAACGTATGCGTCTGTTCGGACTTCCGCGATCCGCCTGGACCGATTACGACAGCAAGCTGATTTCCAAGGGAGGCGGGGTTTTCAGCCGGAATTCGAAATCTATCCCGGTCAGCCCGGAAATGAAGAAACTGCTGGGTATCAAATCGGATCGGGTGCCACCAAACATGCTGATCTCGCATATCCTCAAGGCACAGGTCGACCTGCTCTGGGTCGGTGGCATTGGCACCTATGTGAAGGCCGCCAGTGAATCCCACAGTGATGTGGGCGACAAGGCCAACGACGGTCTGCGGATCAACGGTTCGGATCTTCGCTGCAAGGTGGTCGGTGAGGGCGGCAACCTTGGGCTTACCCAGCTCGGTCGCATTGAGTTTGCGCTCAAGGGCGGACGCCTGAACACGGACTTTATCGACAACTCCGGCGGTGTGGATTGTTCTGACCACGAGGTCAACATGAAGATCCTGCTCAACCGGGCCGTTGCCATGGGTGATCTCACCAACAAGCAGCGCAACATCATGCTTGAGGAGATGACCGATGACGTCGCGGAGTTGGTGCTCAAGAACAACTACCGTCAGACCCAGGCCATCAGTATTGCCAGCGAGGATGCGGCGAGCCGGCTGGAAGAGTATCGCCGGCTGATGAATACCTTTGAGAGCGAGGGCAAGCTCAATCGTGCCCTGGAGTTCCTGCCCGATGACGAGACCCTGTCCGAGCGCAAGCTGGACAAGAAAGGGCTGACCCGGCCGGAACTGTCGGTACTCATTTCCTATGTGAAGGGCGACCTGAAGCAGACCCTGATCGACAGCACCCTGCCTGACGATCCCCTTCTGGCCGGTGAAATGTACAAGGTGTTTCCCAGGGATCTGACCCAGAAATTCTCGAAGGAGCTGGGAGAGCATCAGCTGCGGCGTGAAATCATCGCGACACAGATTGCCAACGACATGGTCAACCACATGGGTATTACCTTTGTGGAGCGTTTGAACCAGTCTACGGGTGCCGATGCCGCCTCTATTGCTCTGGCCTGGATTATCGCCCGTGACGTGTTCCGCATTGATAACTGGTGGGACAGGATTGAAGCCCTGGATTTCCATGTCTCAGCCCAGCTACAGATGGAGCTGATGCAGGACCTGATGCGCCTGATGCGCCGTTCGGTGCGCTGGCTGTTACGCAACCGTCGGGCGGAGCTGAGCATTCAGCACCACATGGAGCGCTTTGCCGACAGCGTCTGGGCGATTACAGCGGGGCTGCCCGAGTATCTTGGTGATCAGGCGAAAACCACCTGGGAGAAACGGCATCAGGCTCTGGTGGATGCCGGGCTGCCATCAGAGCTGGCGTCCGTGGTTTCGGGTACCGGCCACCTGTACTCGTCTCTGGGTATCATCGAGGCCCACGAAGCCTCTGGCATGCCACTGAAGACGGTGGCCAATCTCTACTATGAGCTGGGTGACCGCCTGGATCTGAACTGGTTCGCGAGCGCCATTGCATCGCTGCAGCCCGGCTCACACTGGCAGGCCCTGGCCCGGGAAAGTTTCCGGGAAGATCTCGACTGGCAGCAGCGGGCGCTAACCACCGGTGTCTTGAAGCTGGCAGACAAGCCGGAAGACGTGCCGGCCTGCGTGGAGGCGTGGCTGTCCCGCCATCAGCAGATGATCGACCGCTGGAAATCCATGCTTTCCGAGCTCAAGGGTGTGCGGGAGCCGGAGTACGCCATGTTCTCTGTGGCCCTGCGTGAGTTGCTGGATCTGGCCCAGAGCACCATGCATCAGCCTCATGCGGAGGTGGAAGTGCAGACCAACTGAGTATTGCTTTGGGATGCGTATTCCCGTTCAATCGCCGGACGGGAATCATCAAACGGAGTGGGATAATGGGTCAGCTTGACCATCTTCTGGAAAAAAACCGGGCCTGGGCAGACGGTATCAAGGCCCAGGATCCGCAGTTTTTTACCCGCCTGTCGAATCAGCAGGCACCGGAATACCTGTGGATTGGTTGCGCAGACAGCCGCGTGCCCGCCAACCAGATCGTCGATCTTCTGCCGGGGGAGCTTTTTGTTCACCGGAACGTGGCCAACGTGGTTGTCCACACGGATTTTAACTGTCTGTCGGTACTGCAGTTCGCCATCGAAGTATTGAAGGTCAAACATGTCCTGGTGGTTGGCCACTATGGCTGTGGCGGCGTCAGGGCGGCATTGCTCAATGAAGGATTTGGACTGATCAGCAACTGGCTTCGACACGTTCAGGATGTCCGTGACCGGCATCAGCAAGTACTCGATGCCCTGCCGGGCGTTCAGGATCGGGTCGACCGTCTGTGCGAACTCAACGTGGTTGAGCAGGTGGGGCATGTTTGCCAGAACAGCATTGTTCAGGAAGCCTGGCGGCGGGGTCAGCCGCTCACGGTTCATGGCTTTGTCTACGATGTCTCGGATGGGGTTCTGCGGGATATGGGGTTGTCGGTAGCCTGCGAGGAAGATCGTGAGCGGGTACGGCAGAACAGCATCGATGAGCTGGTTCAGAGGCCGGTACGCTCTGGACGCCAGAAAATCATGCAGTGAAGAATGTAAAATTGCGTCAAAAATTCGTGAAGGGCGTCACTTCCTGACCCTCGGCGTCATCACAGTTGGTCACCTCCTGCTTTGCTAGAGTAGATACTGCAGTAAGCGAGGAGTGTGACCATGAAAGAATTGATGCAAAAAGCCCTGACAGTTCTGAACCAGAGGAAAGATGCCACGGCCAGCGCGGAGTCACGGGGTCGGGGGCGGAAATCGTCTGATGCCGGTCAGGCTGAGGACTGGGGTATGTCACCGGAGGACGCCCTGAGGGTTGGAACGGTTGCCCGTTACAAGTGATTGAAGATTTGATGGTATTTCCTCTCTGAAGGCCCTCCGGTCTCCGTCTTTCAAGGGAGACGCGAGGGCTCATTCCGGTTAGCATATCCCGTCTTTGAACTACCCACTCGGGATAAGCCCATCAATGTCATTGCCCAATTCCCATGAAGTCCTGTTGCGAAACCGCCACCTTGTGCAGGGGAGGCTGGCCCTTTTGGGCGTATCCGCTGGTGAGCTGCTGACGGATTTGCCCGCTGGCGGTATGGCAATGAGTGAGCATGCCGGTGTGTGTGCCTCACTCAGCGGGCGCGACGGCTGGCAGATCTGTTTTGGCTACGACGATCCTGCTCTGGCTGCCGATACCTTTGACACACTCGTGGTTTTTCTTCCCAAGGCCCGGGCGGAGCTTGACCTGCGTCTTGCCCTGGCACGCTGGCTGGCAGCACCCCGCGCTCGACTGGTGCTGGTAGGTGAGAAGAAAGAAGGCATTGCCGGGGCCGTGAAACAACTCAAGGCCGTGGCGCCGCAGGCTACCAAGACCGATAGCGCCCGGCATTGCCAGGTCTGGTGTGCTGAGAATATCGAACCTCTTCCAGAATTCTCGCTTCGGGAGTGGATGACCTGGACCGGGATTGACTGCCAGTCGGTTCACCTGGATGTTGCCGGACTGCCCGGTATTTTCAGTCTTGGTGAGCTGGACGACGGTACCCGCTTGCTGATGGAAACGCTGGACAGGGCGCCTCTGCGGTCTGGCCCGGTTCTGGATTTTGCCTGTGGTGCGGGTGTCCTCGGTGCCTGGCTCCATCGCTGGCAAGAGCGGCAGGACCTTCCCCGGCTGACGATCGACGGGATTGATGTTCAGTCCCAGGCCGTTATCTGTGCAAGGGCCACCTATGAGCGCAATGGCGTTTCCGGGCGGATCATGGCTTCGGACGGCCTTCCGGGCATCGAGGGTTCATGGCCCGTTATTCTCAGTAATCCACCCTTTCACTCTGGTGTCAGAACAGACCTGTCGATGACTGAGCGTTTTCTTCGGGAGGTAGTGCGCCATCTGGCGCCGGGTGGTGAGGTGCGCCTGGTGGCGAACAGTTTTCTGCCCTACGAGCCATTGATGAAGCGCTGTATCGGCCCGGTTGAACGATTGCGGGAGAATCAGCGTTTTACCGTTTATCGCGCTTTTCGACGTTCCTGAACGAAAAAAGCCCCTGGGGTGAGGGGCAAGAGGTTCGCGTCCAGAACAACGGAGCCAACCGGAAAAGGGATGTTCAGCGTGAACACCTTCCACGTTAGGGTTAATTTCTAGAATAAACAGCCTAGAATGGCGCTTTTGTGACAAAAGGCCTCCAGCATGCCCGAAATGACAACCGCCCAACTTGATTTCTCCGGAGGCTCACTGATTCTTGCCCGGCCAGGCACTGGTGATCCGACGCTGAGGGCATGGGATGCGGCGGACGAGCTTCTGCTTGAGGAAGCCATTTGCGCGGCGGCAGCCCTGGGTGAGCCCCGTGTTCTGGTGGTGGATGATCAGTTCGGGGCTCTTTCACTGGGGCTGGCAGCGCTCTCTCCGACCGTGGTGGCCGACAGTGCTGTGTTGCCAGCTGCCCTGGCACATAATGCTTCTTTGAATCCGGAAGTCACGCCACCTGAATCTGTTTTCAGCTGGATTAATGCGCCCGAGGGCCCGTTTGACCTGGTGGTATTGAGAATACCCCGCCAGGCCGACTATCTGGCCTGGTTGCTGCGCTGGCTCAATCGCGTGATGGCGGATTCCGGCGTGTTGCTGGCAGGCGGCATGATCAAGCATCTACCGGCAAGAAGCGTTGATGTGTTCGCCGAAGCTGTACGGACAGAGCAGGTGCTGCCGGCGCGAAAGAAAGCGCGGGTGATTCGATGTAACAGGGGCGCTGCGACTCTCGCGGATTGGTCAGCGACCTGGAAAGGTTACCGATTGGGCGACCGAAAAGGTGATGTGGGCATAGAGGCATTGCCGGCGGTGTTTGCCCGGGAAAAGCTGGATATCGGCACCCGCCTGATGTTGCCACATGTGGTCAACGAGGTGTCGACGGCCAGGGCTGGCGATTCGGTGCTTGATCTGGCCTGCGGTAACGGCGTATTGGGCCTGGCGGCGCTGTCGGAGCGACGGGATCTGCAGTTGGTTTTCAGCGATGTTTCAAGCCAGGCCGTGCTCAGTGCCCGTCGTAATGTTGAAAAAGCCTTTCCGGATGCCAAAGCCGCTTTCTCCCAACGCGATGGTATTGAGTCCGATCCGGGAGCCTTTGATCTGATACTACTGAACCCGCCGTTCCACGAGGGTGGTGTGGTCGGTGATCACATCGCACTTCGGTTATTCGAGCAGGCGTCGCAACACCTGAGGCCGGGCGGTCGCCTGCTCCTGGTAGGAAATCGACACCTTGGCTATCACCGAAGCCTGCGCCGGTACTTTTCGTCAGTGGAGCAGCTGGACGCCAGCCCCAAGTTCGTGGTGTTTCGGGCTGGCAACCGCTGAATAACCTGTCAGATTACAATGTTGGCGCCGGGCGGTCATACCCGAGCCGGGCCAGGGTATCCACGATGGTCTGGGTCTGGCTGTCTATTTCAATATTCACCCGCTGGCCCTCTTCACAGGACCCAAAGGTTGTGGCCCGCAGCGTCTCCGGGATCAGATGGATGTTGAACCGGTTGCCCCGTACCTCGCCAATAGTCAGGCTGGCGCCATTGATGGCGATGTAGCCTTTGGGGAAGATGTAGCGGGCCCATTCCTCGGGCACCTCAAACCATAGCGTGACGTTGTTTTCCGTACGCCGTATTTCGACAATGTTGGCCGCCGTATGTATATGGCCAGAAAGCAGGTGGCCACCAATTTCATCCCCAATGCGGGCGGCGCGCTCGAAATTCACCTGGTCCCCGGTAGTCAGCTCACCCAGCGTGGTAAGTCTCAGGGTTTCCTGCATGGCATCGAAATAGAGCACGCTGTCTTCCTGGCGTGTGACGGTCAGGCAGGTTCCGTTGATTGCCACCGAGGCGCCGATGGAAACGCCATCTGCCTTTTCTGCGGGGAGGCGAATGGCAAAAGTGCTGAGCCCGGGCTCTGCGGTGACGTCTTCAATGGTTGCAATGCCCTGGACAATGCCTGTGAACATAAGCCTGACCTCATTCAATGTGGTATGGGGCGCCTTTCCGGCAGGTGCGCCAAGGATAGCGAGCGGGCTGACTGATGCCAAGGCCCGACTGATGTCGGTATACCGGGGTAAACATTCAAGTATCCTGCATCATGGTCGATACCCTTCATAACCCCTGAATTCGGACAATCTGCCATGGCTGAAAATCAGAGTAAGGCCGCCACCCGGGCAAACAGTCCGGCGCAGGCCCCCGTGCTGCGCCCTGGTCGGGCGGCCGATCCTGTGCCCGCACCCGTGGAGGCGGGAAGCCAGCCTTCTGCGCCGGCTGCAGGTGCGGATGCCGCAAAAGGCGCGGAAACGCTGCCCGTTGATCAGGCGCCGGATACCGCAACCGGGTCCGAAGAAGCCTCGGGCGGTGATCAGCATCGGGACGCTGGTAGCAGCAAGCCCGAGAGGATTCTGGCGGAATCCCGGCAACGCAAACTCCGGTTGATGCTTCGTCAATGCGACCGGGTGCTGCTGATGGACTTTGAGCTGCTGGCGATGAACGGTTGGCCGGACAACTTTACGATGGCCGAGGCGCGTCGGGGCCGAGACCTCTGGTTATTCAGTGCCTTGATTGCGGCAGCCATCTTTCTGAGTGGGCTGACCGGGTTTGTGCCAGCCTGGATTGCAGGCGGCGGTTTCGGTGCGTTTGTGATCATCCTGCTGCTCGGGATTCCGGCGGTGCGCCGAATCTACACAACAAAACCTTCCTATCTTGATCTGCTTATGACCCGGCAGCGGATGCTCCGCGAGGCAAGGCAGCACGTTGCCCACCTGGAGGGCTCTGATGGCCTTATCTGGCAATGTGCCAGGATGTCGGATTTTAACCCTGCGCTGAAGAACACGCGTTTTGGCCACCTGTTGCGACTGTCGGAGAACCGGGTCCTGGCACGCCAGTTGACTCGCCGGGAGCACGTGCGCCTTTACCTGATTTACCTGCTGGAGGCAGAGAAGGCGTACAGCCGTGTTCAGAAAGCCTTTTTCGAGGGTAATCAGGAAGCGATTGATCAGGGGTGGGAAGAAGTCGCCGCAGAGCCTGAGCCGAGAACTTGACACAGATGCGCTTCAAACGTATGTTTCAAACAGACGTTTGCTAGAGGCATTGATAACAAAATGGCGCAGTCTGATACCGTTGACCGGATTCTCGATGCAGCCGAAGAGCTGTTCGCCGACCGGGGTTTTTCGGAAACCTCGCTCCGAATGATTACCAGTAAGGCTAAAGTAAATCTGGCCGCTGTCAATTACCACTTTGGTTCAAAGAACGCACTGATTCATGCGGTGTTTGCGCGCTTTCTGACACCGTTTTCCGCCACACTGGAAAACGCGTTCGATGAGCTGGAAGAGCGGTGCAGCGGTAAGCCTCCAACCTTGAATCAGACGCTCTGGGCGCTTACCGAGAGTGCGGTGCGTATGCCCCAGCGTAACGAAAAGGGTATCTCGATCTTCATGCGCCTGCTTGGGCTTGCCTATACCCAGTCACAGGGCCATCTGCGCAAGTTCCTTGAGCAAGAGTACAGCGAGCCCTTCAGCCGGTTCATGCGCCTGCTCAAGGAAGCAACGCCTCAGCTTTCCTCGGTGGATCGCTACTGGCGTATCCAGTTCATGCTGGGGGCAACGGCGTTTACCATGTCCAGCAGCGATGCGCTTCGCGATATTCTTCAGAACAAGTTGGGCGTGGAAACCACCGTCCAGGAAATTGCTGCCCGCCTGGTGCCTTTCCTGGCAGCCGGCATGCAGGCCGAAGACGCCATGCTGATCCCGCCAGCTGGCAGCAAGGTCTCGGTTGCCTGAATTCCTCTCTCTCGGTTAGGCTTCCCTCTTAACCTCCAAGGGAGCCTGGCCGGTTTTGACGCACCCCGCATCTGTTCGAATCGATATTGACCTGACCCTTCAGCGCCTGCAGCTGAAAAGCGAAGGCGGAGAGATTGTTGCCA